>NZ_JBHSNF010000001.1:0-1062382 GCF_042657065.1 Rhodanobacter ginsengisoli | reverse complement strand
GCCGATACTGTGCCCTGAAAGTCGTTGTTGGCATTGGCCAGCGTAAGCACGCCGGTGCCCGCATCAAGCGTACTGGTCCCGGTGATCGTCAAGGCCCCGGTCTGGCTGATCGCCCCGTTGTTGCTGGTCGCGGACAACGCTCCGCCCACGTTGCCGCTACCGAGATTCAATGCGCCGGTGCTGATCGCGGTCAGCGCGCCGGTACTCAGCGTGCCCAAGGTCAGCGCATTCGTGTCGGTGATCTGGGTGGCACCACCGGTCAGGTTCACCGCACCGGTGAAGTCGTTGCCGGCACCGGTCAGCGTGATCGCACCGCTGCCCGCATTCACCGTGGTCAGGCCGGTCGCGGCGATGCTGCCCGCCGTCTGCGTGATCGCCGCATTCGTGCTGGCCAGCCCCAGCGTGCCCGAGGCCGATACATTGCCACCGAGCGTCACGCCATCGCGGCCGGTCAGGCTCACGTTGGTGCCACTCAAGGCTCCGCCAGTCGACAGCACGCCGCCGTTGGCGGCCAGGCTCAGGTTGCCGCTGCCGGCCGCGATGCCACTCGCCGGCAAGCTCAAGGCGCCGCCGGCAATCAGGCTCACGTTGCCGTTCGCGTTGTCGGTCAGCGAAGTCACGCTCAGGTCATTGACGTCCGCCAGCGACACGCCGTCGCCGGTCGCCGATACTGTGCCCTGAAAGTCGTTGTTGGCATTGGCCAGCGTAAGCACGCCGGTGCCCGCATCAAGCGTACTGGTCCCGGTGATCGTCAAGGCCCCGGTCTGGCTGATCGCCCCGTTGTTGCTGGTCGCGGACAACGCTCCGCCCACGTTGCCGCTACCGAGATTCAATGCGCCGGTGCTGATCGCGGTCAGCGCGCCGGTACTCAGCGTGCCCAGGGTCAGCGCATTCGTGTCGGTGATCTGGGTGGCACCACCGGTCAGGTTCACCGCACCGGTGAAGTCGTTGCCGGCGTCAGTCAGCGTGATCGCGTTGGCGCCGGCATCGAAGCTCGAGGTACCGGCGACCGTGAATGCGCCGCCCTGGGCAATGCCACCGCCGTTGGTAGTCACCGCCAGGCCGCCCGCGCCCACTGTCAGCGCATTGGCGCTGAACGTGCCGCTGGTGACGCTTAGCTGATTCAACGCCGCTCCGCTGCCTGCCGCGCCAGCGAAACTGGCTAGACCACCGGTGTTCACGGTCAGGTTGTGCGCACCGTCAAGCGTCGACACGAAACCGATGGTGCCGCTGCCGCTGCTGGCCAGCGTCGCGTCGGCCCCCAGGGTGACCGCATCGTTGTAGGTCTGCGCGCCGCTGGTGCTCACGTTGCCATACAGTGCGGTGCCACCACCCGCGTCGGTAACCAGGCTGGCCGCGGCCACCGTGCTGCCGAAAGTCGTTTGCCCGGTGCTGTTCACGATCAATGCGCCCAGTGCGCCATTGGCGACGCTGCTGCCCACCGCGCCGCTGAACGTCACCGCGCCGGTACCGGCATTGACCGTCAGGGCCCGGGCTGTCGCCGTAGCATTGTCCACCGTGCTGCCGAAGCTCACCGCACTGTTGGTGGTTGCCAGGGTGACATCACTGCCCAGCAGCACCGCATTGTGATACGCCTGCGATCCGCCCGTGGTCACATTGCTGTTGATCGTGATGCCGCCGCTGGCCGTCACATCCAGCGCGCCACCCACACCCAGCACCGGCAAGGTCACTGCGGCATTGGTGTAATTCAGCGTGAAGTTGCCGGCCACGCCGGCCGGCAAGGTCAGCGTACCGGGAGTCGCGTCGATGTTCTTCAGCGACAGATTGTTGATGGTGCCGGCAAAAGTCTCGCCCCCCTTGAAATCATTGAACTGTGTGCCGAGGTCGATGTCCTGCGAGGCACCGGCGCTGGCGCTGTTCTGCGTGAACGTGGCCAGGTTGGTCACGGTCAACGCGCCGGTCTGGGTCAGGGCACCGTTGCTGTCCACACTCAGCGTGCCCCCGACAGTGCTGGTGTCCAGAACGGTTGCCGCGTCGTTGACCAGGCTCACGTTGCCACCGGTGAGGCTCACCGCGCCGGTGAATGTATTGGCCGCGTCGGTCAGCGTGATCGCGTTGACGCCGGCATCGAAGCTCGAGGTGCCGGCGATTGTGAATGCGCCGCCCTGGGCAATGCCACCGCCGTTGGTAGTCACCGCCAGGCCACCCGCGCCCACCGTCAGCGCATTGGCGCTGAACGTGCCGCTGGTGACGCTCAGCTGATTCAACGCCGCTCCGCTGCCTGCCGCGCCAGCGAAACTGGCCAGACCACCGGTGTTCACGGTCAGGTTGTGCGCACCGTCAAGCGTCGACACGAAACCGATGGTGCCGCTGCCGCTGCTGGCCAGCGTCGCGTCGGCACCCAGGGTGACCGCGTCGTTGTAGGTCTGCGCGCCGCTGGTGCTCACGTTGCCATACAGTGCGGTGCCGCCACCCGCGTCGGTGACCAGGCTGGCCGCGGCCACCGTGCTGCCGAAAGTCGTCAGCCCGACGCTGCTGTTCACGATCAATGCGCCCAGCGCGCCATTGGCGACACTGCTGCCCACCGCGCCGCTGAACGTCACCGCGCCGGTACCGGCATTGACCGTCAGGGCCCGGGCCGTCGCCGTGGCATTGTCCACCGTGCTGCCGAAGCTCACCGCACTGTTGGTGGTTGCCAGGGTGATATTGCTGCCCAGCGTTAGCGCATCGTTGTAGGTCTGCGTGCCGCTGGTGGTGACGTTGCCATTCAGTGCGGTGCTGCCACCGGCATTGGTGAGCATGCTGGCCGCCGCCACCGTGCTGCCGAAAGTCGTCTGCCCGGTGCTGTTCACGATCAACGCGCCCAGCGCGCCATTGATGACGCTGCTGCCCACCGCGCCAGTGAGCGTCACCGCGCCGGCACCGGCGTTGACCGTCAAGGCCCGGGCTGTCGCCGTGGCATTGTCCACCGTGCCGGCAAAGCTCACCGCACTGTTGGTCGTCGCCAGAGTGATATCGCCACCCAGCGTTACCACGTCGTTGTACGTCTGCGCACCACTGGTGGTCACGTTGCCATTCAGTGCCGTGCTGCCACCGGCATTGGTGGTGAGGCTGGTCAATGCCGCCCCTCCCCCCACGGCTCCGCCAAACGTGGTGGTGCCAGTGGTGTTTACGGCTAGCGCGTGCGCGCCATCAACCGTCGAACCCAGGTTGATACTTGCGTTGCCGGTACTGGCAAGCGTGCTGTCTGCTCCCAACGTTACCGCGTCGTTGTAGGTCTGCGCACCGCTGGTGGTGAAGTTGCCATTCAGTACGGTGCTGCCACCGGCATCCGTCGTGAGGTTGGTCAGCGGAGTGGTGTTGCCCACTCCGCCGCCGAACGTGGTCACGCCCGTGGTGTCGACCGCAAGTGCGTGAGCGCCATTCACCGCCGAGACCAGATCAATCAGGCCACCGCCGCTGCTGCTCAACGTGGTGTCGCTGGCGAGCAGGATACCGCCGCCCGCCGTGAGGCCGAAGTTGCCGCCAAGGGTCAGTGTCGCCGGCAGCGTCATGGAAGCTACCGTGTAATCCAGCACCAGATTGGTGGGCAAGGCGCTCAGCGTCGGGAACAGGGCTGTGTTGGAGGTATCTTCCAGACTGAAGGTGCCGATGCTGCTGCCGACACCGGTGGCATTCACCGTGACCGCCTGGCCATTGAACTGGTTGGCCTGAGTATTCAGCGTGATGTCGTGCGCCGACCCACCGGACACCGTGAAGCTGGACGACCCGGCGGCATTGATCACGCCAACCTGCGTGATGTTACCGGCGGCGGACACGGTCAGATTGTTCGTGGTGATGGCGCCGAGCTGGGCTCCCGCGCCGGAGGTAATAGTGAGGTCACCGCCATGGGTGTCGAAGGCGGACGTGCCGTTGAAGATCACGCCTGTCGTCCCGCTAAGCACGCCGGAAAGCGTGTTGCTGGTGGATGCGATGATCGCGCCATTGGAAAACGTCAACGTACCGCTTGCCGCCAGGGTCAGCGTGCTGGCTGCGCCGGAGTAGCTGAAGCCATTCGCCACGGTGAGATTGTTGCCGGCGGTGACATTGACCGCACTGTTTCCATTCAACTGCGTGGCAAGCGTCGTGGTGTTGATCGTCGAAACAGCACCCGGTGCGGGGGCGGAAAAGACTCCGCCGGTAAAGAGGCTGTTGCTGTCGGCGCTGGTGCTGATGGTGACGTCATTGGGATCGAGCAGCAGGGTCCCCCACACGCCATGATCGGCACGCAGATTCGCGTTGCCATTGAATTCCAGGTAGCCATGGCTGGAGACTTCGGCGCTGCCGCCGTCACCGCCACTCACTCCGCCACGGGCGAAGATATTGCCCATGAAGCCGGTGGCCGTATCCGACCACACCACTATCGAGCCACCATTGCCGGACTGCCTGGCATCTGCATTCAGGATGGCGTCGGGCCCCACATAGGTGATGGCCGCCCGCTGCAACCCTTCACCGCCCTGATATCCGCCACCGATGCGGATACTGCCGCCGCCCACGTCGCCGGAGGCGTCGATGCCGCCGGTTACGCTCACGTTCTGATCGGACAGGAGTTGTGCACTGCCACCGTGCACGCCGGACACCTTGATGCTTCCGGCGCTGGCAACATCGCCACCATTCGCCACCAGCCGCACCACGCCACCGTCGGTACTGATACCGCTGGCATCGACCACGCCGGCGTTGTTGACTAGGTTGGTGAAGAGGTCCTTGGCCGCCGAGGCCTGCAGCACCACGGTGCCGTCTTCGGCACTCAAGGTGCCCTTGTTGGTGACTGCGGCCTCACGGGCATCCAGACGCTGCTTCAGCTCACCGGTGATCTGGATATTGATCAGGCCGTTGCCGTCGAAGTCGAGCACGGCATGATCGGCGCCATCGAGGTTGATGCTGCCGTAGTTGGCAAAAATCAGTCCGTCATTGAGTACGCTGCCACCGACCAGACTGACCGACCCGCCGCTGGCCGCCTGGATCAAACCGTGGTTGACGACACCGGCGCCGACGGCAGTGGCATTGAGGCTGTAGTTTCCGGCAAGAAAATCTTTCGGAGTGAGATCCAGCGTGCTGGCGAGCAGGCCGCCGACGTTCACCTGGGCGGTGGCACCAAAGATGATGCCGTGGGTATTGATCAGGAATATCTGACCGTTGGAATTGATGCGGCCGAAGATCTGACTGGGGTTCTGATCGAGGATGCGGTTCAGCGCCACCGCCGAGCGCGAAGGCTGGTTGAACAGCACCGATTCGTTGGCGCCCACGTTGAAGGTCTGCCAGTCCAGCGCCAGCTTCTTCGAAGCCTGGTTGATGATCGTCTGGTTGCCGCTTTGCGTGATGCTGCCCGAACCACCGACCACCACGCCGCCCGTGGGGCCACCGGCCAGCGCATCGCTGCTGAACACGATCGAGCCGATGGCCAGGCCGACGCACAGGCTGATGGGCCAGGTCTTGCGCAGTGGCAGGGTCGTGGACGGTATCGAGACCGCGGGTGCACGTGCAGATTTTCCCGATGAGTGCCGATGGGTGCTCTTGCTCATGGTCTTCATCCGTCAATACGTGAAGCTGAAGCGGGAATAGATATGGAAACCCTTGCCGTCGGAGGCTTTCTGCGAACCGAGCGGTACGGCACCGTCGAAATGAAACTCGAAATGCTTGAATCGAGGCACGCGGAAAATGAGGCCGGCACCCGCGGCGCTCAGCGTGGCGCTGTCTGGAGTGATCAGGCGGTTGGCACCCGCGGAGTAGCCCTTCGCATAGTCCGCGAATACCTCGAATTCGAGCAGTTCACGCCAGGGTCGCGAGTAGAACGGCGACACGACGTCGCCGAAGCCGGGCGCGTCGACGTGATATTCGAGGGAGGCGTAATAGCCACGATCGCGCAAGGCATCGGCAATCGGGTAAGCGCGGACGCTGTCGGGTCCGCCCATCGCGAATTGCTCGAGCGGGACCAGCGCATCGCGGGTGTACTGCCCGACGAACTTGAAATAGAGTCGCTGCGACTTGGTCAGGAACTGCAATCGCGTATACGACAGCTTGGTGACCAGAAAGCTGTGCGAATGCTGCGGGCTGACCAGATCCGGTTCGAGTGAGTTGTCGTTGATCGACTTGCGAACACCGAGCTGCAGGATATCGACGCCATGAAAGCGGCGGTCGGTATGCAGCATGCCGTAGGTCAGTTCGCCAAGGTTGAATTTCTCATCCGACAGAGTAATGCCGAGACTGCTGAGCCGGGACTCCTCCCGCATCAGATGCAGGGTGCCGACAGCCTGCAAGTCGTCCCGGTTGATGAATTTCCAGTCGGCCCCGGCGTAATAGAGCGAACTGGGTCCCTTGACGTCCAACGCGGCAAACGTGCCGGTGTTGATCTGCAACACGTTGCGCGAGGCGCCGACAACGGCAGTCAACCCGGGAGTGATGCCGAGCGGTGTGCGATAGGTCATCGCGCCATAGACGTTGTCGCTCGGATCCAGCGCGTAATCCACGTTGAGATTGAAGGTGTCGCCGAGGCGAAGCGGGTTGTCCCACTCCACGCCTGCCTGGGCGCGGTATTTTCCGGTCAGATCCGTGCCGTAGTTGTTGGCGCCGAGAGTGAACTTGTACGGCCGCCGCGCCTCGTTGGCGATCATCACCAGATCGGTGTCACCGGTATGCTCGCCGGGCTGGAACGTCGATGCGACCGTGACGCCTGGCAGATCGCGGGCATAAAGCAATGCAGTGTCGACATCGCTCTTCAACAACGGCTTGCCACGAAGCTTTTCCGCCGATGCCGAAATGATGGAGGGTCGATAGCGCCTGGTGCCCTTGACAATGATCTTGCCGATCTTGCCCTCCAGCACCTCGATCCTGACGATGTGGTCGGGACCGATGGTCTGAGCGGGCAGGAAGGCATTCGAGACAATGAAACCAGCCGTCCGGTAACGCTCGACGATCTTGTCGGCCACGCCCTCCATCTGGGCGAAGGTGAGCTCCACCGGGTTGCCTGTCTCCTTGGCCAATTTCCGATATTGCGCGTCAGCCAGTGCCTGGATGCTCGCCGGGGTGACACCGAGACGGGAATGATCGGCCACGCCAGTGACCCGAAAACCCAGCACCGCGATTTTCTGCGCAGCCTCGGTATCGCGATCCTTCACCGGGGGGACGATATTGCCGGGCACCTGTTGCGGTGCCGACGGCATGGGCGACGATGGAGTGCCGCCGGTCGGTTCCGATTTCACGGGTGCCCGACCCGGCGGGACGGCGTCCACGTCCTGCGCACGGACGATGCCGCCAGTCAAAGCCAAAGCCGATGCCAACGCTGCCGCGAGACGAACAATTCGCACGATATTTTCCCCTGGATCGCATCATCTTCCAATGACAGCGCGCCCGAACATCGAGGCCGCGCCAACTGCGAAATTTCAAGCCCCCCAAAACCCCGGCAATTGCTGCCGATCGGCTTGTATCAACCTCTATCAGAATACACCTTTACCTACTCATGGGAATAGCCGAAGAGCTTCTCAAATGCGTAAGAATCCGAGTATTCAACCTCAAGAACGCTCCACTGGAAGCAGCCTGTCCGGATTACCTTTCCATTCCGTCCCGGTCATCGGAGACAGCTGAAAACCGCTACGGCAGCCGACTTGCGGAGCCCAGGAACAATCCGGAAGATCAGGCATCAGCCCCTGTCCGAACATCGGTTCCATATAACCGGATCTTCATTGCCCTGCCCGAAGGCGTGAATGAAAAATCCCCCCGTCGCTTGCTGACAGCAAAGTTTCACCATGGTTGTCCGGACAATGGTTTCTCATTCGCGCAGCAACAACCAGCACACCAGAAAAATCAGCAGCACGAGGCCCGCCAGGAACGCCAGCAAAGGCTTCCAGGCAACCCTCGGACGCATCGACAGCAGCGCCGTCAATGCGTGCCCGGAAGCACCGGGTGTTTCCTCGACCGGCAGGGCATGTGCAGGCCGCCCGCGCGACGCGGTAGTGGCACCCGGCGGCACCAGCTTGTTGCGCGCGGTGACCACTCCGCTGCTGTCATACAATGATTCCAGGACATGACGGCGCCGGGCGCGATACTCGGCGCGCGTGATCCGGCCCAGCCGATGCGCCTCGTCCAGAACATGCAGATCCTGATTGATGGCCCGTTCCCGTTCGGTCATTTCAGCTCCCTGAGTATCCGGAAACCGACATCCCGCTGAGGTGAGCCGGCGTCGGCGCGGTGGGTGTCGACGCTGCAGTCCGACCAGTAGCTGTTGAAGCTGCCCCCGCGAACCATCACCTGACCGCCGCTGACCACCCACTCCGCAACGTTCCCGGTCATGTTGACCAGTCCCCATGGATTGCGCGAACGTCCCCGCGCCGACACGGCCGCGCCATTGCCGTCGCCTCCGCCCGCTGATGGCGGCACACAATTGCTGTCGTCTGCCTGTCGGAAACTGCCCCCGGCCTTGGCGGCGTGCACCCATTCCGCGTCGGTCGGCAGACGGTAGACATAGCCACCACTGAGGTCGCTGAGCCATCTCGCATAGGCCTTGGCCTGATCGAGGCTGATGTTGCTGGCCGGCGCGTTGCTCAGGTCCGGGTCATTGACGGATATGGCGGCGCATTTGCCGGTCGCCCTGCAGAAACGGTTGAATTCGTTGATGGATATTTCCGCACGCGACATGGCATACGCCTTGCCGCCGCCGATGCCGGGCACCACGACAAGCAGGGGGCCGCGCGCATCGCCCAGTTTGTCGGAGCAGAACTTGCCCATGCCGGCCAGCCCGGGTTTGGCGCAAGGATCCGCCCCAGCCGGCCCCGCCGCCGCGGCGGTGCCCGGCGTCGGCCGCGTTGCCCTTTCCGCACCCGGCTGCTTGCCGGGCAGCACGGGCAGCCGTCCCGGCGTGACCGGCGGAGCCTGTGCCACCGGTACCGCCGGCGTCGCCTGGGGGCCGGGTGGAGTGACCACAGCCGGCTTGAGCCGGTCCAACTGCTCGGCCAGCGATCGGGCCGACAGCTGCCCGCGCATCTTCATGTCCGACTCGAGCCCGGCCAGTGCCTTGGCATCGGTCCTGCGGATGCCGTCCAGCTGCCGTTTCAACTGCGCATAATCGTCGCTGGCGAGCGGACGATTGCCCGCCGCCATGATGGCGGCGACCACGTCGTAGCGCGCCTTGGCCGCGCGCAAAGCCGCGTTGCCCCCCAGCGTATTGAGGCCCTGCCCGAGTACCTCGGCCGCCTTCTGGTAGCGACTCTTCTGGAATGTCTCCTCGGCCAGACCCAGATAGGCATCGGCCAGCAGTTTCGGACCCTCGGTTTTCAGGAACGGGTTATCCGGCTGCAGCGCCTTGATCCGGGCCAGCGACTGGCTGGCCTTGTTGACGTCGTCGGCCGCCGACGCGCTTCTCAAGGATTCGATGCGCGACTTCACCTCGGCATCGGAACTCTCCTGCGCAGCCTTGGCCTGCAGCTGCTGCTGAAGCGCATCGAGCTCGGTGCTCCGCGCGACCAGCTGCGGTGATTTCGGCACGTATTTCAGACCGAAATCCACTTCCAGCCTGGCCTGCGGCAGATGCTGCGGGTCGGCCAGCCTGGCCGCCTCGTTCGCGATGGCAACGCCCAGCCCATTGACCACACGCGCGGTCTCCGGCGAGGTGTCGGCGTGCAGCGTATCCATCGCCGCCGCCACGGAATGCTGCCAATCCGGCGTGAACACGGGCTTCGCGCTGAGTCCGGCCAGGGTCGTGCGCGCTGCGGCGATCGCTTGCGCCTGCTGTTGCAGGTCGCGTTGCCGGGCGGCGTTGCGGGCAGCCGTCACCTGGGCCACGGCCCGGACGAAGCCCGCTTCGGCCGGGTCGAGTTGCTGGCCGGCCTGGCTGATGCGTTCGGCGGCGTCCAGGTCACCGGCGGCCATGCGCTCATGCGCCAGCTTCAGCAGACCGGTGTCGACGTTGCGCCGCACCGCGGCGTAGGTCGGCGAATCGGCACCGATCTGCGTGCGCGCCGTGCTCAACGCACTCTTGACGTCCTGCAACCACACCACGGTGCCGAGCGGATTGGCCAGCAGATCGTCGACGCGACTCTTGGCCAGGGCATTGCGCTGCGCTTCGGTCGCCGCTTTCTGCGCCAGCTCGTTCTGCTGCTGCAGCAAGGTCTGACGCGTCGATGCCAGTGCCGGGTCGCCGGGAAACAGGTTGACGCCGAAACCGGCAATCCCGACGGCCCCGTCCAGGTCTTGCGCGGCCTGCCTTTCCTTCGCCTGCGCCACCAGCGCCTGCTTCAGCCGGGAGGCCTGCCCGGCCAGCCGCGGATCATCGGCGAGCAGCCTGGCGGCCTCCTGATAGGCTGCCGCAGCCTGATTGCGCCACTCGTCCGCGTTGTTCACGTGGTCCAGCAGGCCAGCCAGTGTCTGCAGGCTCTGTTCGCGCTGTTGTTGCAGCTGCCTGGCCTGCTGCTCCTGCAATTGCTGGGCCGCCAGCGCCTTGCCCATCTCGTCCAGTTGCGCGGCACGCTGCTTGAGTCGGCTGGAATCCGGAAACAGTCGGCTGGCGAGCTTGAGTTCGCTGGTCGCCTCGTCGATGTGTCCGGCGTCGATCGACTTGCCGATCGCCGTGTCGTACTTGAGTTCAAGCTCGGCGTTCTTGAGCAGGGCGCTGCCCGGGTCGATCGCGCGGATATGGGTCAATGTCGAGACGACATTGTCCGGCTGATTCTCGAAGATCGCATCCGCGGCAATCTGCTGGCTCAGCCGGGTATCCAGTGAATTGAGCAGGTCGTTCCTCTGCTTTTCGATCTCGCTGCGCTTGATGTCCAGTGCCGGCGAATACAGTTTCAGGTCATCGCGCAGCTTGAACACCTGCTGCGTACCGGCGTAGTCGTAGCGGTCCCTGGCCGGATTCCAGTAGGCGTCGATGCGACCCAGCAGGAAATTCTGGATCAGGTCGCCCTGGTCGACGACGATTCGTTTGCGATCGTCGTCGCTCAACGTGTTCAGCGCCTTCAGCGCCTGCTGCTCGTTGACATAATGATCGGGCCGCGCCATCGCGAAACGCCCGATCACCTCGGACACCTGATGGCTGTGCCGGTAGCTGGTCCACGCCCACACACCACCGGCAATCACCAGGATCGCCGGCACGCCATAGATCAGATAGGGCATCGCCCGCTCGCGCAGGCTGACATCGCGCAACCCCTCGATCAGTTCACTGGCGCTTTTCAGACGCTGGTCGTTGGTGAAGGCGACACTGGCGCAGAGGGTCTTGTACTGCTGCTTGGTCAGCCCCTTCACCAACGGTGGTTTGCGACCCTCCTTCATTGCCACTTCGGCGCTGGCCTTGTCGTACGGGTGCTTGCCGGTCAGCAGTTCGAACACCACGCAACCCAGCGCGTAGACATCGTCGCCGGGAACCGGGTCCTTGCCCTGGATCATCTCCAGGCTGGCATAGGCCGGGGTCAACGCGCCCAGCGTGCCCGCATCGAACACGGTTTGCTCGCCTACCGCATCGCCCATGTGCTTGCCGGCGCGGGCGATACCGAAATCGAATACCTTGGGTACACCCTCGCGGGTGACCATGACGTTCGCCGGCTTGAAATCCGAATGCACCACACCGGCCGAATGCGCACGGATGAGCGCCCGCGCCATGCCCTCGATCAGCGGTCGCGCCTGCTCCAGCGGCAGGCCGTTGTAGGCGCGCTCGCGGATGAGTTGCTTGAGATCGGAGCCGTCGATGTATTCCATCGTCATGAAGACGATGGTCCGGTCCTTGTCGAAATCGAACACGCGAACGATGTTGTCGTGCGCGAGCTGTTGTGACCGCCTCGACTCGCGCTGCAGCGAGATCAGCGAGTCGGGATGGCGGCGGAATTCGTCATTCAGCACCTTGATCGCGACGTACGGATCGCGGTCGCGCGCTTCGACCTTGCGCTCGTCGCGCGCCTTGAACACCACACCCATGCCGCCGCGGCCAATCTCCTTCTCGAGATAGAAGCGCCCCTTGAGCAACGAACCCACGGCGACGAAGTCGCCCGTTTCGGCATCGGCTATATGCTGCCAGCTGGACTGGCTGCTGCTCATGCTGGAGCCGGTTCCGGTCATGCCTTGCTGCGTGCCCGTCGTACCGACGGTTTGTCCGTCCGCCGGCGGCCGCGAGGCACCCGAGGCCGGCTTGACGATCGTCACCTCGTCATCCACGGCGGAGGGTGCCGGCGGCCGCGAAGTCGGCTTGACCACCGTGGCATCGTCCACGTCTGCCGGCGGCGGCTGCGGCCGCGAGGTCGGCTGCACCCTGGTGACGTCGGGGTCATCGGCTGCCGCCGGCGGTGTCGACGGCCGCTGCGTGGCGGGCTTGACCATGGTGGCATCGTCATCGCCCGCGCCGTGGCCAGGTGCCTGCGCCGGAAGAGCCTGCACGACCGCCAGCTTGGCCAGCAAGGCCTTGACGATGAGCGGATCGAGTGCACCCTCGGTGCGCTGCTGCTCGAGCCAGTCGACCTCGGCCCGATACGCGGTCTCGGGCAGCGCGCCGCGCGCCGTCAGCGCTTCAAACAGGGCGGGCAGTTTGAGTTTGTCGGTCTGGTAGGCGGCGACCAGTTCGGCTATGGGATTCATGACGTTGGGGGTTTCATCATTCTTGGATGCTTACGGCGACGGCCGAAATGTTGTCCCGTCCGGCCCGGCTCAGCGCCAGATCGAACAGGCTGGCGATGAGATCCTGCGGTTCCGGGTTGCTGCGGCATTGTTCGTGCAGTTCGGCATCCGACATTTCCTTGTTGATGCCATCTGAACAAAGCACGTACTCCATGCCGGGCCGATTGCCGGCGACGACCCAGTCCACGAACAGCTGGTCCTCCGCACCGACCGCGCGCGTGAGTACGCCAGAGCCCGCCTGCGGTGGTGCGGCCGCCACGCCGCCGAACTGGGTGACTTCATCCTCGCCGCCATGCACGTGATCGCGGGTGATCTGGCGCAGGCGGCCACCCTCGAGGCAGTAGGCGCGACTGTCGCCGACCCAGCCGCACAACATGAAATCCGTATCGCGCACCAGCAGCACGACAGTCGAGCCGATCAGGTCGACACCCCGCGTGGCCGCGGTCTGCAGCAAGTCGGCATTGATCTGGACCAGGGTGTCCTCGATCGCCTCGATGAAATCGAAGACGCTGCCCGAGCGAGACAGGGCACCGAGGCGGTCGACGATCATGGTGCTCGCATAGTCGCCGGCCGAGTGCCCGCCCAGCCCGTCGGCGACCACCCACAGGCCGACCTCGTCGCGTACCAGGATGGCATCTTCATTGTGCTTGCGGACCTTTCCGGTCACCGTGCGGCCAGCGGAAACGTATCGAGTCATCATGCGTCAATCTCGATGATCGTCAGGGGCCACCGGGCCGGATCCTCGCCAAGACCCGCCGCGGTGGCGATGCGCAGACGTGCGTCGTCGCAGGAGGGCATGGCCAGGCTGCGGGCGAGAATTTCCGGTGGAAGCTGCACCAGTTGCTGGGTGGCCATGAGCAACAGGCGATCCCCCGCTTCGACCGCGCAGAACACCTCGCCACAGGTCGGCTGCGCGGTCGCGCCAAGGCCCGGCGCGGCCAGCGAGACGCTGCTGAACAGCAGGTCGGCGATATCGTCGTCGCTGCCGGCGTCGGCGGCTGGCGGAGCGTCGCTCCGGGCGAAGAATGGTTGCAGCCGTCCATGCCGCCAGTGCCACGCGGCCGCCGTTCCTATCCTCAGCAGATCCACCTGGCCGTTGGCGACATGCGCGGCGATCACGGCGCAGTCCTCCAGCACCGGGTCGATCAGATCCTCGCTCGCCTGTCGCAGCGCGGGATTCAGCGCCATGATCCGCATGCGCAGGATTTGCATGCCGCCAGCCAGTTCGCCAGCGTGGATGTCGCGGCCGATCGCATGGACAGCTGCCACTGCCTGCTGGCGGGAATCCGGCTTGCCGACCTCGGCTGCCACCAGAGTCAATGCGCAGTCCGGGCGATCCAGCACGACAACGTCGGCACTCGGATCCTCACCCGCCGGCGGGTCGACGGCGACGTCGGCGACCTGAGGCCGTGCCACCGGCACCTCGGGCGAGGTACCCAGATCGGAAAACAGCTCGGGGTCGTCCGGCAGCCAGGCCGTCGCCGCCATCGGCGGGTCACCCAGCGGGACAGCGGCAAGCGCGGGTGGCTCCTGCCGCCGCGAGGCAGCTTCCTCGAACACACCGAGGGCCTGCCAGGGCGCGACGCTGCAGCTGGCATCGAGAAAGCCGCTATACGCCTCGGGCTGCGGCAGTCCCCGGGTGATCAGCACACTCGCCGGCACCCGCTCGGCACCGCTCGTCCACCACAGGCACCATGGTCCGGGAGTGCTGGCAACGCGCGTCCACAACCCGCCCAGAAAGGAGGCCGCCACCGCGCGCGTGGGCAGCGGCATGCGCCAGTGGCTCGCCGCACTCCAGTTCACGCCGCGCAGGAATTCCAGTGCGTGCGGCTGCGCGGCATCGAGTGGACCGGCCAGTGCAGCCACCTGCTCATCGAAGGCATCCACGCTGGTCGCGGTGTTGCTCTGTGCGGCGTTGTGCACCTGCTCGGCCGCATCGAACCAGCTGCTGCCGTCCAGCAATGCCTGCGAGCAGATCGCGGGATCAGCGGCCACCGCGGCGGCGATGACCATGGGAAAGCAGCGACCGACCCGATCGGTGCCCGGCCCCATGATTCCTGCCCACGCCGATTCCCCGCAAACGCCGGGAGAAAGCAGAAAACGCCAGACCGGGCTGGCGCGATAGGCCTCATGCCAGGCACCCTCCAGCGCCTGGCGGCTTTGCGCCACGGCGCCCTCGAAATGCCGATCCCATACATCGACAAAACCCGGCGGCAATCGTCGCTGCACGAAATCCCCGGCGCTGGGCAGCTTTCCGAAAAACCCTGCGGCGGGATTCGGCATTCGTCAGCCCCCGCACCGGAAGCTCGACAGCGCATGGCTGAGGAAGGGGTTCTTCAGGTTGTTGGCCTGGATCGTCACCTTCGCCACGCGCCCGCCGAAATTGAAACTGGCGACAAAACGGAGGTCGGACTGCTTCTGCAGGCCGGCCGCCTGCAGCGCACGGAAGAACGCCCAGTCACCACGATAGTCGAACGTGGTCAGCAACGAGCCCGCCGTGTCATAGGCGGAAATCGACACGCGGCCCGGCGCCGGACCCGGCCACTTCATCGTCACGTTGGTCGGACCGCCGGGCTGGTATTCGTACTTCTGGCCATCGACGTCGATCACCAGCTTGCCGATGGCGGGATCGAGGACCGGCGTGAGCAGGGTAAAATCGACTTCGGGCATGTTGCCGCTGCGGAAGAACATCTGCTTGATCAGGTCGGCCCCCTGCAGTTGCGCCAGCATGCCGGCCGAACCGCTGACCGCACCGGGCCCGGCTTTCCATCGCCAGTTGCGCCCGCTGGCATCGATCAGCTTGCCGACCGTCTGCGTGTAGAAGCTGTCGAAGCGACCGCCGTAGCCGAACATCTCACCGAAGTTCTGCAACGGAATCTCGTTGTTGCTGGACGGCGAGAACGGGTAGCGGCCGCGGGTGAACTCGGCACAGTCCTTCGCCACTGCCTGCTGGTACTGATCGTCGAGCGCCCCCTTGGTACCGCTGGCCACCAGCGCCTGGCTCTTGCCGGTAAGCGCGGCGAACCAGCCGGAGGCCGGCGGCGGCAATTGCGCCGCCGCCTGTTGCGCCATCAGCAATTGCGGGTTGGGTTGCCCTGCGGTGGAGCTGAAATCCCCCATGGTCAGCAGGGTTCTGCTGAGACCGTCGAGTACCTTCAGCGTCTGGTCGATCGGTGCCGCGCCCGGCGCACCTTCGCTGAGCTGGTTGATCTGCTCGAAGTGATCGCTGATCACCTGCCCCGGCTTCTCGGTCGCCGGGTCGGCCGCGCCGGAGCCATCGCCGGCGCCGGCCTGGGCCAGCGCACGGGCCAGCGCAGTCTGCGTGGCCCGCTTCTGCGCCAGCTTCTTCGCCACGTCCTCGGCCTTGTCCGCGCCATCGGCCGGTGGCGCGCGCATCAGGTCGCTGGTGTTGTCGCGAACCACCTTCAACAGCAGCTTCATCGGCGAATTCGGGCCGGCGAGCTTGGCCGCGATGGCGCTGGCATCCTGGATGTTGTTGATCGGCTGCAACTCCAGATCGGCCAGAATCGCGTCCCATGCCTTGATGTAATCCTGCTCATACAGCGCCAGCACCTGCTGTGCCAGGCGAGCCTTCTGCAGCGAGTCGATCTTGGCCGCACCGAACACCCAGTCATCCGCGGCGAATTTCGTCACCGCCTGCTCGATGCCCTTGTCGACCTCGTTCTTGAACGCGGGCTGGGTGAACAGCGCCGGCAGCGGCTCGGACAATGGCGCACCGCTCCTGCGTCGGTACACGTTGCCGAGCAGGCCGAGTTCCTTGTCCAGTCGCAGCGGCGGATAGGCGCCGCTGTCGGCGGTCAGCTTGAGGTTGCCGTAGATCAGGGTCGGCAGATCCGCGGTACGCAGCGTATTGCGTGCCTGCTCCACCAGGTTGCTGTCCAGGGTCAGCGCGCGCAGACGCCCCTCGTGCGCCACCAGTGCATCGAAGTGCTTGGTGAGTGCTTTCTGCAGCACCACGTCGTTCGGAAACAGCCGACGCCATTCGATGCCGGCCAGGGCCACGATTTCGTCGTGGTCGAGATGCCTGGGTTCGCCCAGCATCAGATAACCCTTCAGGTAGTAGTACAGCATCTGCGGGTCGGCGGCATTCGCGGCCAGACCGGCACGGAACTGCGAGGCGACACCGGGCAACAGGATGCCGTTGAGCTCACGGAAGTACGCGTTGCTCACCTCGTCGCCGACCGCATTGCCCTGATACAGGCCAAAACGCATCGACAGCGGCACATCGCCCTTGTGCTGTTCGGCAACGTCCACCGCAGCGGAGAGCGCTTCCAGCCGCTGCAGCACCAGCGCGAAATACGCCTGCTGGTTCGGCGCCAGAGAAAGGTCGCTCTGCGCCGGGTATTTCTGCAGTGCGGCCTGTACTTGCGCCAGATAATTGCCGTTGCGCCGGTAACTGCTGGCCAGTCCGAAAATCAGCAGGCCGCACACCAGCAGCACGCCGATGTAGGACGCCGCCTGCAGCAGGATCTTCTGCCGCTCCAGTTTTGGATTGGTCCCGGCAAAACCGGACTCCTTGAACAGCACGTGCCTGAGCAGGCGCTCGACGAAGAACGTGCGGCTCTGCGCCCCCGGCACGTGCAGGCGCGAGGCATCCAGACCGAACGTGCGCGCGACCGCCCCCATCATGCGGTCGATCGGCGTGCCTTCCTGCGTACCGGAGGTGAAATACGCGCCACGCAGCAACAGCGGCGCATCGTACTGGTGCCCCGTGAACACGCCTTCGACGAACTGCCGGGTGATCTCGCGCAGCGCACCGAGCTGCTGCGGGAACGACAGGATCGCCGCACGCCGGCTGCGGTCGCGCTCGCCATGCAGCCGATCGAGGATGCGCGTATTCAGCCGCTCGAGCAGCAGGTTGAATTCGTCGATGAACTGCTTCGCCGCCGTGCCGTCCATGGTCTTGTCGACCGGGAACGACATGCCCCAGACCTGGCTGCGCAATTCCGGATTGAGGTCGTCGAAGAATTCCGTGAAGCCGGCGACGAGGTCGCACTTGGTGAACACCAGGTAGGCCGGCACACCGATGCGCAGATGCTTGGCCAGTTCGTCCAGGCGTTGGCGGATCGCGACGATGTGCTGCTGCCGGCCGTTGGCGTCCAGGGTCAGCAGGTCGGACAGGCTCATCGCGACGATCACGCCATTGATGGGCCGGCGCTTGCGGTACTTGCGCAGCAGGTTGAGGAATTCCTCCCACGCCGAGGCATCGGCACCGCGGTCGGAATCCTGGGTGGTGTAGCGACCAGCGGTGTCGAGGAACACGGCCTCGTCGGTAAACCACCAGTCGCAATTGCGGGTGCCGCCGACGCCGCGAATCGCTTCCTTGCCGAACTTGTTCGACAGCGGAAAATTCAGGCCCGAATTCTGCAGCAGCGTGCTCTTGCCGGAACCCGGCGGGCCGATCACCACATACCACGGCAGCGCGTACAGATTGGTGCCGCCGCTGCGGTTCTTGCGCAGCGTTTCGACCGCTTCCTGGAAGCGCCCCTGCAACTGGGCCCGCTCGTTGGAGGAACGCTCGTTGCGCTCGCCGCCACCGGCGGATTCGCCCTGGTCGCTCAGTTCGCTCGCCATCTGGCGGGTCTTGCCGCGCACCCGCATCTGCTGGACCTGCAGCCAGACTGCCCAGATCACCAGGATCACGATGATCAACAGCAACCGTGCGATCGGACTGGCCAGCGGCTGCGACTCACCGAAGCCGAGGTAGGGACCGCCAAACCAGATCAGCAACGACAGCAGCAACAGGCCGACGAGAGTGATGAACAGGCGGGATTTGAACAGCGCAAGAAGCTTGCCCACGATGTTCAGTCCTCCGGGCTGTAAAGGATTTCGACGCGGCGGTTGCGCGCGCGATTGGCCGGCAGGTCGGGCGGCAGCGCGATCGGTTGCGATGCTCCTGCCCCGCTGGATTCCAGCCTGCCGGGGTTGTCGATGCCCTGACTCAGGATTTGCAGCACCGCACGCGCCCGTTCGGCCGACAATGCGTAGTTGTCCTTGAATCGCAACGAATGCACCGGCTGGTCGTCGGTATGGCCGACCACGATCACCCGCCCCGGCACCTGGTTCAGCGCCGCGGTAATCGCGTGCAGCATCGGAATCTGGCGCGCGGAAACCTCGGTGCCGCCGGAGGCGAACATGGCGGTCGCATTGAGTCGCACCAGTGCCGATCCGTCCGGCTTTTCGTCCACGGTCAGCGCACCGGCCTGCTCCTGCGGAGCCAGCAGCTGCTTCAGGCTCTTGCGCTCGACCTTCGGCTGCGCCTGCCGGAGTCGCGACTCGTCCGGCGGCACGGCGCCCTTGAGCCCGATCTGCGCGACCTGCGCGCTGACCGGCGAGGAAAGCTCGTTCAGTCGCGTATAGAAATACAGGAAGGCCCCGAGCAACAGGCAGGCGCCGGCTGCCACGATCACCCACAGCGGCACGTAGCGGACCAGCGGGTTGCGCCGGTCCTCGATGCCCTTCCAGTGCGGCGCCAGCTCGTCCGCCGCCGGGGCACGCTGCGCCTTGATCCGGCGATACAGCTCCTCCTGGATATCAGCCAGTTTTGCGCGGCCGTCGGCCTCGATCTGATAACGCCCGCCGAAGCCCAGGGCGAGGCAGATGTACATCAGCTCGATCAGATCGATGTGGCGCGAAAAGTCCGCGCACAGGCGATCGAGGATGACGAAGAACTTCTCGCCGCCGTAGGACTCGCCGTGGAACACCACCAGCAGCGTCTTCGCCGCCCAGCCGCTCTGGCCGCCCCATGGCGTGTTCATCACCGCTTCGTCCAGGGTCGCGCACAGCACGTAGCGCGCCGCGGTGATCGTCTGCGCCGCGATGCCGGCTGCCTGGGCGTTGCTCTCGAACTGGCGCACCTGTGCGATCACCTGGTCGCGCAGGTGAGCGGCATCCGGCTGCGACACGCTGTTGCGCAACTGCACCGCCAGCAGCAGCAATGGACTGGCCGCCTGGACCAGCGCGTTCAATCCGCCGCCGAGAAAATCGCTGATCGCCGCCGTCGGCACGGCGTCGGCACGCGGCGCCGGGCCACGCGGCTGCGCGACGGCCGGTTTCGGAGCGGCTGCCGCAGACGGGGGCGGTGCGGCGGGTGTCGCCCCGGAGCGCGGCCGGACTACCGTCGCGTCGCGCAGGGGATCGTCGTCGTTGGGGCCCTTGGGACCGTTGCTGCTCATGCGCTCAACCTCTGATCGCCCACAGTTGCAGGTCGAGACCGGCGAACTCGCCACCGAAATGGAAGGCGATGCCGCCGGACGTCTTCAGCGCCCGCCACATCGGCGAATTCTTGTCGAACTCGAAATACAGGTAGCCGGAGTTGTACGGGATCTGGCGCGGCGCCACCGGCATCGGCGTGACCGGAATGCCCGGCAATTGCAGGTTCACCAGGTCGCGGATCTTCTCCACCGGACCGATCTTCGACTGCGCCGGCAACTGTCGCCGCAGGTCCTCGGACTTGAGATCGGCCTTGGCCGCCAGCACGAAGGCAGCGGTGTCGATCAGGCTCAGGTCCGGCACCACGGCAACCCACACGCCGAATTTGCGCTGCTGCAGCGGGATCGGGATCGCGGTCTGCTCCATCACCGCGCTCAGGCTGTTGCGCAGCGCCACGATCAGCGGCTCGAAGCTTTCGTACAGCGCCTCGTGCCGATACGGCGGAAACGCCGGCGGGCGCTTGCCGGCCACGGTGAAGGTGGACAACTCGCCGGCCATGCCGGCCAGCACCCGGTAGAAATCCTCTGGATGCAGGATCGGCGCCGCAGCCAGATGTGCGATCAGTGGCTGGTAGCGGTTCACCACCTGCAGCAGCAGGAAATCGGCGATTTCGGCCGCGCCACCGCGATCGGTCACTGCCACCCGGCTGGCCAGCGCCTCGCCGCGCTGATGCAGCAGGCCCAGCAATTCGGTGAGGAATGTCGTCAGGCGCGGTGCCGCATGGCAGCTCAGCGCCGTCGGCATGAAGGATTCCTCGAGGATGACGCGTCGGTCGGAGCGGCACTCGACGATCCGTGCCAGCGGAATCTGGGCCAGGCCTTCCAGCGGCTGCGACTGCGGCAACAGACGGCTGTTGAGTCCCCCCACTTCCAGCGGGGTCAGCCCGTCGACGCTGCCGGAGGCATCGCGCACCTCTGTTTCCCGTACCCGGAAGCGAAACAGTTTCTCGGCCGGCGCGTCGGGGCGACCGCTGTCGGGCTGGGCCGGCGAGCGCAACGGCAGGGTGAGAAAGACGGTCTGGTCGCGCCAGTTGCCGTCGACCTCCAGCGCCAGAGGCAAGGGATCGTCGCCCGGCATCGAGAAAGGCGTGCCATCCGGGAACACGCCCCGCGCGCGCTTGATGCCCAGTTTGCCGATGGCCAGCAGATCGGTCTCGAGTTCCAGCTCCGAGAAGCCCCAGGTGTAGGGACGCAGGCTGCCGGCGCGCAGTTCGACGAAACGTTCGAGGTAACGTTCCTGCTGTTGCAGATGCTGGGGACGAAGGAATAGTCCTTCGCTCCAGACGACCTTGTTGTTATCCGTCATGCGTCGCGCCCGCCCCTGTGAGAATTTCATCCGGCTGCGCTGCCGGGTATTCCGGCGTCGACGGCATGCGGCCTGCCAACGCGTCCCTTGGATGTTTCCTTCCTGCGACTACAGCGCCCCCCGGCGCCCTAGTGATGTTTCGACTGCTGCATTCTCCGCGCCGATTTCAGGCGTGACAACTGTTCTTCATAGGCTCGCGCGAACTCGTCACCGAACAGCCGGCGAAAGCATTCGTCGGGATCCCGTGACAGCCCGTCGAAATGTTCCCGGTACCTTTCCCAGTACTTGCCCTTGCCGGCGAAGGCCGAACGCTTCGAGCCGCCATCCGCCTCCTGCTCGAAACGGTCGGGATTGAAATGCACCAACAGCGATTCGAACGCCGCCCGCACTCCCGCAAGCATGGCCATCTGGTGGCAACGGATATCGTCGAAGGCATCCTGGAACGCCGCCGTGCCGGACATGAAAGCGCCATTCGACGGCGCCATGATTTTCTGCAGCGCCTCGTCCGGTGTCGGTGCGAATTTCAACGGGTTGTTTTCGGAACGCTGGATGATCGTGACCGGCAACCGGAACGTATTCTTGATCTCGGCGCGCGCACGCAGGACATCCATGACCCCGTCGACCACGACACGGAATATCTCGTCCACGTCCGGTGGCAGTGTGGTGCCTGCGATGGCCACCGCAGCCGACGCCGCGACGGGTCGTTGTGCCGGCACCGGAGCCTGTGCCGGCTGGCCGGACACCGAGCTCGACGAGGCGGGTGGCGACGAGAAGTCGCCCATCGTCAGGTCCCAGTTCTCCGGGAGGGCGTCCGGCTGCCGCTGATCGATGGTCATCGGCGGACGGAAATAATCTTCCGTGCTCGCCGAATGATTCCAATTGGAACTGGCATTGCCGGTGGTGGCACCGGACAGGAGTCCGGACGAGGTACCGGCCGGCCCCAGAAAACTCAGCGGATCGAGCTCGCTACCGGTGCTCTTGCCGATGCTGTCGGGAATCAGCTCCGCGTCCATCGGAATGGCAGCCGATGGCTGACCGGGCGCGGCACGCGGAGTCGAATCAAGCAGTCCGAAGTCCAGCGGGTCCAGCGACATGGCGGCCGAACCGGCTGCCGGCGCCCTTGCCGCCGCGGGCTCAAGCAGATCGGGCATCGCCGACGCGGCACCGGCATCCTGCAGACGAACCTCCACTTCGAAGGTATCGATCAGCAAGCGGTCGCCATCCTTCAGCGCGGAGGGATCGCCCTTGACCAGCGGCGCGTCATTCAGAAGCATGCCGTTGGTACTGCGGTCCTCGATGAAATACATGCCATTGAGGAAGCGGATCATCGCGTGCACGCGAGACACCCCCGAGGCGCTCAGCACCCAGTCGCAGTCCTCCGAACGACCGATGCTTCCGCCAGCGGCCTCGAACTTCCTGCTGCTACGGCTGCCGAATTGGGCAGCCTGATGGCCAGCGACTGCAAGGATCAGGGTCTGCGACATCGGCACGCTCTTGTTTCCCCTTGCAACAATCAGCCAACCAGGACGGTGACGGATGAATCACCGCTACACATGCAATCAGCCGGGCATCCCGAAAATTCCAGCCTGACCGATCGTTCACGAACGATGGAACCGCCCGCCGTTCGGCATGGCTGCCCATAACGACGAAATCCCACATCGAGGCCGACGGACCACTCGGCAATACACCCCGGAACTACCCCTCGCCATCGTATCGTCCATCCCGTTGCCGGGCAAGCCGCGGAAGCCCGCTGCGAGCGTCTCAGGTGCCGCCCGTGGCGGAACCTCCGGCGTTGAGCAGATTCAGTGCCGGCTCGATGAAACTGGCGCGCCGGGCCTCGAATTTGTCAATCACCAGGGCCGCCAGCATGTTGATCGCTGCCACCACCGCGCAGGCGGTCAGGTGATCCGCGGGTGGAACGGCGGTCTCCTGCGAAGCCGGCGCCAGACTGCCCCCGGACCACCCCGCCGCCGCCGCGACCCACGCACCTGCCGATTTGTAGCCGCCCGCGCTGGCGAACTCGAATGCTGCCCGCCGGTTGCTTTCGTTCGGCTCACGCACCCATTTTTCGGCGAGCGAGGCGCCCGCCTTGTCCTCGGGATCCAGCACCTGGTCACGCGCACACTGGCACAACCAGGCCACCGCATAGCGCTTGGGCAGCAGCCGGGCGAGCAGTTTCAGCGCGTCCTGCACCTGGCCGGCGCCGACCAGCGTCTGCACCGCCGTCTGAGCCGTCATGTCCGGCTTGAGCAGGGCACTGGCCGGTTCGGACAGTTCCATCTGGATTGACGCTTGCATGATTGCTGACATCGACGCGTTCTCCCGCCTACCCGATCATGATGATGCCGCCGGACAACTGCGCCATGCCGTCGCCCTTCAGCATCAGCACGCTCCCTTTGACCGTCGTCATGCCACTGGAAGACACCTCCATCATGGCGTCGGAATGCACCTTCATCGGCGCACCCGAGGTGACGTCCATCGTCGCGCCAGCCTTGAGCGCCATCGTTGCGTCGCCGTTGATCTTGATGGTGACGCCCTTGATCTCGATCGTGCCGTCGCTCTTCATCACGAGGCTGGACGCTCCCGTAACCAGCTGGATCTCGGTGCCGGCGCTGAGCTTGAATTTCTGTCCGATCGTGCTGGTCGCGTTCTGGGTGACGTCGAGCTTGTCGTCGTTGCCCACGGTCAGCTTGCGATCATGCTTGATGTTTTCGGTCTGATCGTTCTTGATGTTGACCGTTTCATCGTGATCGATGTCCACGAAGTGGTCGTTCTCCACCTCCTCGCGCATGTCCTTCTGCGCATGCAGGAACAGCTCCTCGCTGCCCTTCTTGTCCTCGAAGCGGATTTCGTTGAAATCCTCTGCGGCACCGCCCTCATGGCTGCGGCTCTTGATGCCGCTCTGCGTCTTGTTGTCAGGCAGGGTGTACGGCGGCATGTTGTCCGCGTTGTAGACGCTGCCGATCACCAGCGGCCGATCCGGATCGCCCTCGAGGAAACTGATCACCACTTCCTGGCCGACGCGGGGAATATGCACCGCGCCCCAGTTCTTGCCGGCCCAGGAGGAAGCCACCCTGACCGGACAGGAAATGTGCGCGTTCTTCTTGTCCGGCTTGTTCCAGTGAAACGTCACCTGGATGCGCCCGTACTTGTCCACGGAAATGTCTTCGGCGGTCTCGCTGCCGGCCACCACGGCTGTCTGCAGGCCCACGATCATCGGCTTCACCGCGGTCGGCATGGTGCGGAACGGCTGCCGGCTCCGGATCACCGAAAAATTGCAGAAGAACTGTTCGCCATCCTGCTGCCCGGAAGTGCCCTGGGCACTCTCGATGTGCACCGTCGACCCGGTGACCAGGTATTCCTGATTCAGTTCGTTGCGCGGAAATTTCGCCAGCTTGAACAGCGCACCGGTCAGCAGGCCGCTGGCATTGGTCGCACCCGAGCATTGCGACTGCGGCACGTTGATCGCCTCGAGGCGAACCTGCGCATAGTGCTTGCCGGCATCGCTCAACTCGTGATCCCCGGGGAAGTCGAACGATTCGAGACCGGGCACCGGATGGTTGTCATCCGCGTTGCTGATCGTCTCGACGCCAAGCAGGGAGGTCTTCGGCTTGAGCGGGTCGTAGTCGGTCAGGGAGTACTTGGTTGTCTGCACCGAACGCGCCGACGCGAAATCGGTGACCGCCACTTCCGTTGCCGCACGGCTTCCCGCCGTCTGGGGCCGATAGGGCAGTTCGGCGAATCCGCTGGTCGTGGCATGCGCGCCGAGCGAGTCCGCCAGCACCATGGTATGCACGCCATCCGTGTGCTGGAAGAAATAGTAGATGCCTTCCTGTTCCATCAGGCGACTGATGAAATTGAAATAATCCTCGCGATACTGCACGCAGTATTCCCGCGCGGCGTAGCTCCCGCTGAGACTCACCCTGACGTCGCCGTAGCCGATTTCCGCCAGTACGCTTTTCACGATGTCGGGAACCGACATGTTGGTGTAGATGCGGCAATCCACCTTGTGCAGCAACAGCCATGCCTTGGGCACCAGCGTCACCGAATACTCGGCGTGACGCTGGTCGCCGAAGCTGTCAAATCCGGTCTGCGATATTTCCGAGACGATGCCGTTGAAATGACGTTTGTAGTTGTCTGCCTCGAACGTCACCGTCATCGAGCTGCCGAGCAGACCGAGCAACTTGATCTCGCCGTCCTTGCTGAGCAGCTTCAGCTGGTACGAAAACAGCCTGCCAAGCTGCTCGCTGCCCGACAGGCTTGCGGGCAGCAGTTTGTCACCGAGGTCTGACTTCAGTGTCATTCGATGCGTCATACAAATCTCCCCAGCGAGCCCGCGATTGCGGCCTTGCGATCCTGTCTGTTTACCATATCCACATCACTTGCGGGAGGCCCACTCGCCGCCTGTGCGCTGTCGATCCGCCCATGGGAGAAGTATTTCCCGTGGCCAGATCCTTGCCCCGATGTCGTTGAACCCGGCACCGATCGACGGCGCCGGATCGGCACCGGTCCCGCTTGCCGGTCGCGGCCACCCTCACTCACTGCCCGGCGGCCTGCGCCGCGCCAGCACCACCCATCCAGCCACCGGCTTGCCCACCTCCTTGCGCAACGACGAGGTCGCGATATTCACCCGGCCGAAGCCGACCGCGGCCAGCACCCGTTCCACGTGGCGGCGGGTATGACGATAACGTCCGCTGGATGACAATTCGACGCGATCCCCGTCACCCTCCATCGCCTCCAGCGTGAACGCGACCCAGCCACCAGGCCGCAGCGTCGCATGTGCGGCCGACAATATTGGCAGCAGATCACCGAAATAGACCAGGGTGTCGGCGGACAGCACCACATCCCACGCCCCCGGATTGGCCTGCAGGTAGGCGGTGAGCTCGGCCACCACCAGCTCGTCGTAGCCGCCGCGCTGGCGCGCCTTCTCGACCATGCCGCCGGAAAGATCCACACCGCCCAGTCGCCGCGCATGCGGCCTGATCAACGGACCGCACAGCCCCGTCCCGCAGCCGGCATCGAGCACGTCCAGCACACCGGCGGGAGGATCGAGTACGGCGTTCAATGCGTCCACCAGGATCCGGGGAGCACGGTAGTCGAGATTCTTCAGCAGCTGCTCATCGAAACTTTCGGCGAATCCGTCGAACACATTGCGAACATAGTCATCGTCCGCCCGTGGCGGCGCCGTCTCACCGCCGCAGGCGGCGAGCATGTGCCGCGGCACCGGGTTGGATGGCTCGCGCACGAGCCAGTCACGATAGACCCCGATCGCCTCGTCGCGACGTCCGAGCATGTACAGCGCGACGCCCAGCGCATCGAGCGCGCGCACATTCGCGCCGTCGCAGCGAACGGCATTCCGGAAACACACCACCGCCTGCTCCACGTCCTCGATGGTGCGTACGTGGCTGCGCAGGTACATCCCCATCAGGTAGTGCGCACGCGCCAGTTGCGGTGCCTGCGCCAGCAGGGCGGCATAGGCCTCGAACGCCTCGTCCGGCCGCTGCCTTGCCTCCAGCACCAGCGCCAGGTTGCTCAAGGCATCGTGTTGCTGCGCATTGCACGCCAGCGCGCTGCGATAGCAGGTCTCGGCCTCGACGAGGTTTCCGGTTTCCTTGTGGATGTTGCCCAGGTTGTTGTGCGCATCGGCATGTTGCGGAGTCGCCCGCAAGGCCATCCGGATCAGCCTGATGCCCTCGTCGCTGCGACTGCGCTGATGACACAACACACCCAGAAAATGCAGGGCATCGGCCTGCCCGGCCTGCATCTGCAGCGTCCTGCGGTAGAGCATCTCCGCGGTATCCAGCTGACCGCCCCGATGCGCCTCGATCGCGCTGCCCAGCAGCGCGCGCACGGCGTGGGCCGCATCGCCGGCCGAATGGTGCTTGCGCCGGGCGCGACTGGACGAGGCCCGCTTCAAGCGCGCGTCCGGCGACAAGCCATGGTTCGTCCGCCCTGCACCATCATCTCCCCTCCCCTGCAACGCCGGGTTCCCCCACCCGACCGGCACCCCCGCGCCGACCGGTTTTCCGTGAGCGCTGCTAGCTGATGATCACCGTGGGGCAACCGAGCACGATGGTTCCGCCGTGCGCGGTCGAATCACCCATGCGGGCCGCCGGCAGTCCGCCGATGAGGACCTTGACGGACCCCATCGCAATCACATCCGGCGGCCCCACGCACACCGCCATGTCACTGACCCGCGCGGCTGGCAGCCCGCCGATCAGCACCTTGACCGCCCCGGGCGGCAGGATGGGCCCGCCCACGTGGGGAACGATACCGGTCACCATCGGACAGACGTGCATGTCGGTGATCCTGGCGGCTGGAGGCATGCTGGCGGTTCCGATGAAGTGTGGATACTGATCGTCGGCAGATACTACGCCGGTTGCCGACGCGGGGTCACCCCGTTCCCGGTCACCCCGATCGAACCCTGATCGGCGGCCCCCGGGTCGCCGGCGCCGGAATTCAGGCGGACTCCGGCTGGCCGGCCGGACGGCCTCGCGGAACACCACAGATGGGCGACGGCTCGGGGCGAAACCGCACTACCGCCACATCGCCTACCAGGAACAGTCGATACGCCGCCGTGATCGCCGCAGGCGGCATCCCGCAAGCACCGCGAACGATGGATGCACTGCGGTCCCATGCTTCGGTATGCCCTCCGTGCAAGGGGTCGACCAGGTCGGGCATGTAATACATCAGGAAACCCCGGGTGGCGAACGCATTGCCGTCGGTCAGGTAGACCGGCGTCAGCGCCCTCACGACGGGCAGCTGATCCCCGGCGTGCGCGGCCAGCGGCGCGTAGCCGGCGGAGCCGTCGACAATCAGGCTGTGCACCGGATGCCCGGCCTGCATCACGGCCAGATCATCGACCAGACGCGCGGCGATACGCTCCTCATAGGCCTTCTGCGCGCCCATGGCATTGCCATAGGCGCTGGCTACCACACCCATGCCGAGGGCGAGCATGATGCCTGCCGCATGGCTCCAGCCATCGGAGCGCCGCCAGCGACGCAGCGCCGTCAGCATCACCACGAGCCCGGCGCTGAGCAGCGCCCCCAGGCCCATCAGCACGCGCGGCTCGATCTCCGGCTTGCGCAGCAGCAGCATCGGGCCGAGCGCGCAGACCATGCCCGCCAACGGCATCAGCACGCTGGCAACGACCAGCAGCGGTGTGACCCAGCGCGGTTCCAGCGCCCGCCGCCCCAGCGCATGGCGCACGCCGACGATCACCGGAACCGCCGCCAGCACAACCAGCAGCGGACCGAAATACAGCCACCAGTGGCCATTGAAACCGGCGATCACGAAAGCGTAGAAATCGACGAAATTCTGCAGCAGCACCGGCAACTCGCGCCAGCCGTGAATCGTCTCGGCCTGATGCCGCACCCATCCGCTGATGTGGATGCCCACCACCAGTTCATAGATCAGCATGCCCACGACCACCTGCAGCAGCCGCATCCCCGCCGTACCCGCCAGTTCGCGGGCAGATGCGTTGCGCAACTGCAGCAGCACCAGGTCCAGCAGCACGAACACCAGATACAGATTGATGGCCGGCTGGTACAGGTTGAGGCAGCCAAACAAGGCCAGCACGCCCAGCCACCAGCCGCGCCGTCCGGTCGCCGGCCGCAGGATGGGCAGCAGGGCCAGCAGCATCGCCAGGCACATGCTCAGGGCGTCGAACTTGTAGGAAAGATTCTCCAGGAAGAACGGCTGCGCACCCAGCGGAAAGGCGACCAATGCCGCCAGCCACGCCGGACCGACCGCGTAGCGTCGCGCGAGCAGGACGCCGATCCATGCCAGCAAGCCGATGGCAGCGATCTGGGTGAGCGGCGAGATATCCACCATCGCGTGGTCGTAGCACTGCAGCACGCGCATCAGCAGGGTGGTGAGCGGTCGCCCGTTGGAGTCCCAGCCGGCGCGGCCGATCAACGCCCGTTTCAGGTCGTCGTTGTAGGGCCGGTCGGCGCGCAGGATCGGATACAGGATCAGTGCGTACAGTCCCAGCAGGATGCCGAACACGTCCCGCCCACGGGGCGTAGCCATGGCGATGGAATCCTGCGGCATGTCAGGCGGCTTTGGCGATACCAAGGGATGGCTCCTTGCGGCGATGGCAACGGCACGGTCGAGGAAGACGGCCGATACGCAGATGGTGGCGGGTGCCAGCCGCCTACGCGGTCATGGCTTGCATGCGCTACTCACGAAGCGTTTTCGACCGCGAACTGATGGGCGATCATAATCCATGAAGCAGGCGGACAGTCCGCGGATGCCCTCGACGCGGGTGGCCGCGGGAGACCTTTCATGCCCCGCCGGAACTACCGGAGCGCGCGGTAATCGCCTCCAGCAATTGGAGGTTCAGCGCATGCTGCTGCGCTTGCCAGTCGGCCAGCATCGCCGGATCGATCTCGGGCTGTTCGTCCATCGCCGACAGCCGGCGTTTCCACCAGCTCCGGTAGCGGTAGTGCGACACCTCGCCGTTGATGTCGCTGCCGACCAGGCCACGGCGCAGGCAGTCGATCAGTGCCAGCGCGTGCCCGGTCAGCAACCGGCCCTGGTCCCAGTTGGTATGCGCCACCTCGGCGGCAAACGCATCCTTGTCGATCGACAGGTAGCTGGGCAGGATCTGCGTGCGCTGCGACTCGACGAACGCGTCGACCAGCGCCGCGGGCGTATCGAAACTGCGGAACGCGTGCGCCAGCCCGAACGGTCGCGCCCAGCCGGTGTCCACGCCCATGCTCCAGTAGGTCAGTTTCCGCCGCAACAGCGGGGTGAGGTAGTTCTCCCACGCATGCCTGCCGCCGATGTCGCTCGACGTGATGCCCAGCACGTGCACGTGGCTGACCTGCGGCAGCATGGCGACCTTGCGCACCCACGAGCCGCAATGCACGCCGAAGGGAAAGCGCATGTTGTCGGGGTGGTTGTCCAGCACCACGACCTGGAACGGCGTCTTCGTCTGCAGCCGGGCGATCAGGGGCCAGCTCAGATGGTGGAAGTCGCCGCTGCCGGTGAACACCGTGCCGTACTCGGCCGGCAGCAATTCGTCGAGCATGTGGCGGAAGCGCCGCATCACGGCCAGCGAGCAGCCGAAGCGGATCGACTCCTGCCAGTGTTCCAGCGGCAGCACCAGCCGGCGCGGCAGCGCACCGACCGAACGGTCGATGTCGAGCACGACGGGCCGGTTGGCCAGCTCATTCATCGGAGGCCTCCGCCGCCTGCCACTGGCGATCGCTCTCGAAATGACGGCCCAGCCGGCGCAGCAACATGCGCAGCAGCGGATTGCGGGCGTATACCGCGTGGCGGGTGAAGGTCATGCTCGCTCCGAGAAAGGATTTGACCTGTGGATCGGTCCAGCCGGCCACGTAATGGGTGAGTCCGCGCTGGCGCGCATAGTCCAGATTGTGCATCCAGCTGACGAAATACAGATTGTGTTCGCGCGCCTGCGGGTAGGCGAAGCCGACGTACTTGTCGATCAGCTTGCCAGCGTGCTCGTAGCACAGGTTCCAGCCGATCATCTCACCTGCATGCCGATAGACGAACACGATGCCGCCGCTGTTTCCGTCCTGCAGCACGGCGCGGAAAAACGCCGCGCCCAGCCGGTCGAAATGGATTTCGCTCTGCTCGTAGACGTTGTCGAACAGGGCCTGGAACGTCGCCAGCGTCGATTCGTCGCTGAAGCGCGGATCGCCGGTGGGCACCGCCTCGATATCAAGCTGCGCACGCGAACGCAGCTTGCGCCGGATGTTCTTCCGGCGGCCTGAGGACAGCCGCGCCAGATACTCGTCGCCGGAGGCAAAGTCGATCGGCACCCAGGCCAGCGCCTGCCCCTCGAGCAGCACGTAGCCCTGAGCCTCGCAGGCGCTGGCGAACTCCCGCGCATAGGTGTTCGCCTGCTCGTCCAACAAGGGCGAATCCTGCGCGATGTCCTTGACGATCAGCAGCCGGCATTCCCGCCCGTAGGCGAGCTTCAGCCCCTGCGCCAGCGCCGCCGGCGCGACCGTCGGGGGCAGCGGCGCGTACTCGGAGACGGTGGTGCCGGCGAAACGCGTACGCCAGCGCAGCGCGCGCCCCCACCAGCGGTATCCCGGCAGGCGGGTGAGCCGGCGACGCAACGCCTCGTCCGCGGTGGTCAGCAGGTCGAACGGTGCGACAAAGCAGGGCATGCCCTGCGGCGACCGCTCCACCGCGAAACCCAGCGGGGGATGCTGCATGAACGCCCCGAGCAGGGCATCCGGTTCCAGTTGTTCGATGAAAGGCATGAGTAAGCAAATCTGCCTAGACTTGATGGGGCATAACACTGTCGTGTGCAGCCAGGAGTCCACTCGTCATGAACGATACAACCCAGCAGCAGGTATTCGAGATCATCGCCAAGCAGGCCAAGATCGACCTGGCCACCGTCAAACCCGAGTCCACGCTGAAGGATCTGGGTGTCGCATCGCTGGAGGCGATCGAGCTGATCTTCGACATCGAGGAACATTTCAACATCAATTTCCCGGACCAGCAGGGTGCCAACTTCGACAGCGACACGGTACAGAGTCTGGTCGACGCCGTGCAGAAGGCGCTCGACGACAAGGCTGCCGCGGGTGAAGGATCGAACTGATGCAGACCAATTCGAAGCGCCGTGTCGTGATCACCGGCATGGGCGCGATCAGCCCGCTCGGCGTAGGTGCCGAGGCACTGTGGCAGGGCCTGCGCGAAGGCCGCAGCGGCATCGGCCCGCTGCGCCACCCGGATGCGGATCGACTGCGCGTGAAGATCGCCGCCCAGGTGCCGGCCAGCTTCAACCCGGCGGCAAACATCGACGAGCGCACGTTGCCCATGCTCGACCGCACCTCGGAATTCGCGCTGCATGCGGCGCGCGAGGCGATCGCGCAATCCGGCATTGACTTCAGCCGGCCCGAACTCGGCCTGCGCACCGCGGTGGTCGTCGGTACCGGGGTCGGCGGTGAAACCACCCAGGACGAACAGAGCCGGCGGCTGTACGCGGAGAATGCGCAGCGTGTGCATCCCCTTTCCATCGTGCGCCTGATGACGAATGCCTCGGCCAGCCAGATCAGCATTGCCTATGGCCTGCGTGGCCCGACCTTTGCGGTCGCCAGCGCCTGTGCCTCGGCCAACCACGCGATCATCCAGGCCGCGCAGATGATCCGTTACGGCATGGCCGATGCGGCCGTCACCGGCGGCACCGAAGCCTGCATCACCTACGGGGCGATGCGTGCGTGGGAAGCGATGCGCGTGCTGGCCGACGACACCTGCCGGCCGTTCAGCGCGAACCGTCGCGGCCTGGTGCTCGGCGAGGGTGCCGGCATCTTCGTGCTGGAGTTGCTCGAACATGCGCAGGCGCGCGGCGCGATCATCCTGGCCGAACTGGCCGGCAGCGGCATGACCGCCGACGCCACCGATATCGTGATGCCGAGTGCGGACGGCGCATCCGCCGCGATGAGCCAGGCTCTGGCGGACGCCGGACTGGCGCCGGAGGACATCGACTACATCAACGCGCACGGCACCGGCACACTGGCCAACGACGTTACCGAGACCCGGTCGATTCGCCTCGCCTTCGGTGCGCACGCCGACCGTCTGGCGGTGTCCTCGACCAAGTCGATGCACGGCCACGCCCTGGGTGCCTCCGGTGCGCTGGAACTGGTCGCCGTCGTCGGCGCCCTGCGCGATGGCGTGGTGCCACCCACGGCGAACCTGGACCAGGTCGATCCGGCCTGCGACCTCGATTACGTACCGAACACGGCCCGCGAGATGCCGGTGCGCGCCGCGCTGAGCAACTCGTTCGCCTTCGGCGGGCTCAATGCGGTGCTGGCACTCAAGCGCGCACCCTGACGACATTTCACACGGCGACAAACAAGGAAACCCGGCGAGCGATCGCCGGGTTCCTCTTGCGCGTGGCCCACGCGCGACCGACATCAGCCCTTCTTGGCTTTGGTCAGCAACTGGTCGAGCAGGCTGATCGCCAGGTCGATCTCCTCGTGGGTGATCTCCAGTGACGGCGCGAACGTGATCACGTTCTTGTACCAGCCGCCCACGTCGAGCACGAGGCCGATCTTCTTGCCGTTGTGCTCCAGATCGCCGGCCAGGCCGATGTCGACCATCTTGTCCAGCAACGCCTTGTTCGGCGTGAAGCCGTCGTCGGTGCAGATCTCCGCGCGCAGGGCCAGGCCCAGGCCATCGACGTCGCCAATTTCCTTGTGCCGCTTCTGCAGGTCGCGCAGCCCCTCGAGGAAATGCGCGCCCTTCAACGGCACGGTGCGCTCGTAGTCCAGCTCGTAACCCATCTTGATCACTTCCAGGCCCAGCGCGGTGCCCAGCGGGTTCGAGTTGAACGTGCTGTGGGTCGAACCCGGCGGGAACACGGTCGGGTTGATCAGCTCCTCGCGCGCCCACAGGCCGGACAACGGATTCAGGCCGTTGGTCAGCGCCTTGCCGAACACCACGATGTCCGGCGTCACGCCGAAATGCTCGATCGACCACAGCTTGCCGGTGCGCCAGAAGCCCATCTGGATCTCGTCAGACACCATCAGGATGCCGTACTGGTCGAGTACCTTCTTCAGGCCCTTGAAGAAGCCCATCGGCGGGATCACGTAACCGCCGGTGCCCTGGATCGGCTCGACGTAGAACGCGGCGTATTCGCACTGGTTCGTCTTCGGGTCCCACACGCCGTTGTATTCGGTCTCGAACAGGCGCTCGAACTGGCGCACGCAGGCGTCGGAATACTCCTCCGCCGACATGCCCTTGGGGCGGCGAAACGGGTACGGGAACGGCAGGAACATCGCGCGCTCGCCGAAGTGGCCGAAGCGGCGACGGTAGCGGTAGCTGGAGGTGATCGACGAGGCGCCCAGCGTACGGCCGTGGTAACCGCCCTCGAACGCGAACATCAGGCTCTTGCCGTTGCTGGCGTTGCGCACGATCTTCAGCGAATCCTCGATCGCCTGGGCGCCGCCGACGTTGAAATGCACGCGACCGTCCAGACCGAACTTCTTCTTCGCATCCAGCGCCACCGCCTTGGCCAGCTCGATGCGGGTCTGGTGCAGGTACTGGCTCGCCACCTGCGGCAGCCGGTCGATCTGTTCTTTCAGCACGTTGTTGAGGCGCTTGTTTCCGTAGCCGAAGTTGACCGCCGAGTACCACATCTGCAGGTCGAGGAACGGCGTGCCGGCGGTGTCGAACATGTAGCTGCCTTCGCCGTGACGAAAGATCTTCGGCGGGTCCACGTAGTGCACGGTGTCGCCGAAGGAACTGTACTTGGCCTCGTCGGCGAGCAGTTGCGCGTCGTCGATGAAGCCGGCGGCGTTCTTGTCGATTTTCATGTTGTGATCCGGGAGGGGATTTGCGGAAGGGGTAGCGGTAGAGCCGGTCAGGCTCAGGCAGTGACCGGTTCGTGATGGGTATGGCTGACCAGGCTGCCGTCGAGCAGTTTCGGCAGGAACTCGAGGGCATCCTCGAAGCCGGTGATCGGCACGTAGTCGATGCCGGCAGCGCGGCAATGCTCGATCAGGCGGTGCTTGGCGAACACGAAATCGACGCGGTCGGCGGCGCAGAAATCCGAGGCGCCGTCGCCGATCAGCAAGGTCTTCGCGCCCGTGGTACGGGCCTGCGCCACACAGGCGCACTTGCAGGTACCGCTGCGGCAACCGTCGGCCTGGAACGGCGAGGTCAGCTGCCACTGCTTCGGCGGCTCGGCCGGCGCCAGGTGGTTGGCGGCCAGTGGCAGGTCGTCCAGGCCGTAGCGACCGAGGATCTGGTGGATCGCGACATCGAGCCCGTCGCTGACCACGCGGATCGGCACGTTCAGCTCCCGCGCCCTGGCGACGAAGCCCGGAAACGCATGATCGATCCAGAGCCCGGCCAGGTGGCTGTCGAGTTCCGCACGGGTCATCTTCAGCAGGTCGACCTGCCCGGCCATGCACTCGCGCGAGCCGATCAGGCCGGCGCGCCAATCCTGTTCCAGCACCTCCCAGCCCGGCCGCCCGAAGCGGTCGAGCAGCGAGTCGATCACGTCCTCGACGGAAATGGTGCCGTCAAAATCACACAGGATGGTCCAGCCAGACAACGACATCGACAGTTCACTCAAGTGACAATGGCTTGCAGGTTAGAAAGCCTGTCTTTCGGCGCCCTTTCCCTTCGCCGAACGGCGGCTGAGCGAAACATCTTTCGGCCCACCGCGTCACACCGACAACACCTATGCTGCTGCCCATGATCCAAGCGCGATACCTCACCCTGCCCCACCCACGCCTGCTGCTCATGGCATGCCTGCTGTGGCCGATCACCGGCATGGCCGGTACCGGCGGGTCTCCCATACTGGCGATCGGTGCCGGCATGCAGCGTCTGCCCAGCTGGTCCGGTGCGGGCGATCAGCGCAGCGAGCCCTTCCCGTACGTGGACATCGAACTGCCCGGACACGGCAGCCTCTCCACCCTGGACGGCCTGCAGGTCGACCTGATCCAGGGTGGCGTCCTGCACGGCGGCGTCTATGGCAACTACCAGTGGGGCCGCCAACGTGACGACCTCGGCACGCTGGCCGGCAAGATCGCCGCATTGCCGCCGCGGATCAATCTGGGCGGCTATCTGGAGTGGCAACTCACCCGCCGGCTCGATCTGGGCGGCAACCTCAGCCACGACATCAACGGGGCCGGCGCCTACCTCAAGCTCTACGCCGAATGGGACCTGCCCTCGATCCGGCCGTTGCAGCATTCGCTGCAGCTGAGCTGGCAGGCGATGAACGGCGCCGCGATGAACCGCTTCTTCGGCATCAGCCCCGCCCAGGCCGGCGCGCTGGACGTACCCGCATGGCAACCCGGCGCCGGCAGCCAGCTCGCCGCGCTCGAATACGACCTGTTCCTGCCAACCGGCAAACACACCGGCTTCGCCCTCTCCCTGGCCTACGGACGCCTGCTCGGCGCCGCCGGCAACAGCCCGCTGGTAAAACAGTTCGGCTCCCCCTCCCAATGGAGCGAGTCACTCGCCTTCATCTATCACCGCTGAGGAGGAGAGTCGGGAACGACGTCGTTGCCTGGCAATAACGGCTTCCGACCCATTTCTGCCGTCCGCGAACGGCCGCTTCGCGGCAGGCAACTTAGGTGGTTGCCCATCTCTTGTTGGCCGGTTGCCACCCTTCGGTCCCAATGCTCCACAGACAGGCTGGCGACAGTCTTTGCGGGTATTCGATAACCGCTGTTATGGTGATGCAGCGCAGCCCAGGCAAAAATGACTATGCGTAAAGAGCCTCGCAGTCTTCAGGAACAGTTCGACGCGATGGACACAAGGCTGCTGCTGGAACGTTACCGGCGAGGCGGTCTGGTTCCCGACGCACTTTCGGCCTTGTTGTCCGTGCTGGAGGGGCGGGGATTCACATCGGACCGGTTGAATCACACCGAAGATGCGCGGGAGGGGCGCCACCGTATAGATCAAGCCGTGAACGCCCAGCGCTTCAGGTTGAAGAAGGTCGGTCTTGCCTTCAACAGCCTTTTTTTCCCGGTCTGTTGGTTCTTCCTGCTCTCGGCGATTCCGGTGATCGGCAACTACCTAATGCTGGGATTCGTGTCCCTGATGGGATGCTCAGTCAACGAAGCGCAGGCACACCCGTGCAGTCTGCTTGGGTGGGATCTCGCGGACGTTGCCTATGGCTATGTCGTTGATGCTTTCCTGGAGGGTGCAGCGAACCCGCTCTTGGCAGGCTGGGCCTTGGAGAAATTCCTCATAAGTGGCTTGGGGATTGCCTGGTTGATGGTAGTAAGCATCCTGTACATCGCCAAGCGGCGGATGCGCCGCCAAATTGAACGTATGGTTGCGTCCACCGATGGCTAGCCTTGGCCGATCACAGCCCTTACAGGTGCGATGACGACTACGCAAGCTGCGGAGGGCAAAGACCGACCCAAAGGGGACGCTGGACCAATAGACTATGAGCTGGCATCTGCGTGGATGCAGATGGGATTTGTGCATGACATCACTTCAAGTAGTCATCTTCGGTCTTGGGTTCGCCTCGTGGCTCATCGGTGGAAATATTCTCGTTGCGACTCACTATCGACGGGTTGGCAAGCCATGGTGGTCAGGGTTCAAACCATTTGCATTCCCTTTCAATGATTTCAATGCTCGTGAGTGGCTGGTTTTGCTCGGTCTGCTTGCCGTGTCCTTGTTTTTGTTCGCCTTAGGCTCGGGTTTCGACTAGGCTCATCCGCGCCGATAAGTCGGCATCCGTCCTTGTTGAAGAGACGTGTGGCAGGCTCATCACATGGTGTTAGCTTCCGACCCATTTTAGAGATCCGGCGTAAAGCTCTTGATTCAAGCAACTTCGATCAACCGGAAAAATGACAAGAGCGCACCCTTGTGCGCGATCATTCTTGAAGCCGAACGCAACGAGCACCGCACACGAGGTGCGCTCCTACCGATGAGATCGAAACGGTTCCGGAGTTATCGCGAAAATGGCGCTGAAGAGGTCTCAAGATAGCCGTGTGTGCGCCGACGCAACAACACAACACCCCTCACCGATCATCCCGCGTCCAGATAACCCCCTCCTCCTCCCGCACCGGAAAACTGGCGATCGGCTCGTAAGCCGGCGGCTTCGTCACCGCGCCCGTGCGCAGGTCGAAGCGCGCGCCATGGCGCGGGCATTCCACCTCGAAACCGAAGACCTCGCCACCGGCCAGGTCGCCACCGTCGTGGGTGCAGGTGTCCTCGACCGCGTACAGCGCGCCGTCGATGTTGTACACCGCGATCGGCGTGTCGCCGTCCCACACCAGCTTGTATTCGCCGGGCAGGAACTCGCTGCGCGTGCCGACCCGGACCCAGCCGTTCATGCCACCGCTCCGCCGAACTCCTTCAGCAGCACTTCGAAGCGAAGATCGTCGCGACGGGGAATGCCGAAGCGCTCGTCGCCGTAGGGAAACGGCTGGTACTCGCCGGTGCGCCGGTAGCCGCGGCGCTCGTACCAGGCGATCAGCTCCGCGCGCTGCTCGATCACCGTCATGCGCATCGAACGGCAATGCCATTCCTCGCGGGCGACACGTTCCGCTTCGGCCAGGACCTGCTTGCCCAGGCCGCTGCCCTGCCCGCTCGGGTCGACCGCGAACATGCCGAAGTAGCCCGTCTCGCCCTGCCGCTCGATATGGCAGCTGGCCCTGAGCTGGCCGTCCTGCTCGGCCAGCAGCACCAGGCAGTCGGGACGGCCGATCAGGGCGCCGACATCGGCCGCATCGGTGCGCTGACCGTCGAGCAGGTGCGACTCGGTGGTCCAGCCACGCAGGCCGGACTCGCCGCGGTAGGCGGATTCGACCAGTGCCACGATCGCGGCGATATCGGCGGAGCTCGCCGGGCGGAATGCGGGAGGGGTCGGTGCAGTCATCGTCAAATGATAATGCCGCTCAGGCCTGCTCACCATGATCTGCCGCAGATCCGCGCCAATCATTCCGCATCACGGCTGCGGCGACCGCAGCCGGCCGGCCTCGTAGACTTTCAGGTGGGCGTAGACGACCGACAGCAGCGAGTCCGCCGCATGCTGCCGCTCCGCGCGCGCCAGCATGTCGCCGATCACATGATCGGCCTCGATCGGATACCCCTGCTGCAGATCGCGCAACATCGACGCGGTGAGGGTCGAGCCGCTCCCGGTCAGCATGCCGCGGGCGCGTTGCAGGGTGCTTTCGCCGGGGGCGTGACCGGCGTGCGCCGCCACCGCCCGACATTCCTCCAGCAGGCGGAGTACCGCCGCGCGTCCGCCGGGCGCGGCGACGATCTCGCCGATCGAGCCGCGCAGCAGGCAGGTGATGCCGGCCAGTGATGCCAGGAATACCCATTTGTCCCACATGTCCTGCAGGATCGCCTGGCTGGGCCGGGCATCGAAACCGGCACCCTGCAGGATCGCGCTGATCTGCCGCATGCGCTCGGAGGTGCTGCCATCGCGTTCGCCGAAGGTCATGCCGTGCGCGTCGTTCAGATGCCGTACCACGCCTTGCCCGTCGAGCGTGGCGGCGATGAAGCACAGGCCCCCAAGCACGTGCCCGGCGCCGAAGCGCTGATCCAGCAGATCAAGCTGCTGCATGCCGTTCAGCAGCGGCAGGATGACCGTTTGGGGGCCCACCGCCGGGGCGATGTCGGCCATCGCCTGCTGCAGTCCGTAGGCCTTGCAGCTGAGCACGATCAGGTCGTACGGTGCCTGCAGATCCGCCGCCAGCACGGTGGGCGGCGGCGGCAGGTCCGCGTCGCCGGCGGGGCTGCGGATCACCAGGCCGTTGCGCGCCAGTTCGGCCGCGCGCCGCGCCCGCACCAGGAACGTCACGTCGCGACCGTGCTGCAACAACCGGCCGCCGAAGTAACCGCCGGTGGCGCCGGCACCAAGCATCAGGATGCGCATCTCACTCTCCCGTCGGTGCGGCCTTCGCCGCCATCTGCATGCGTGCCGCCTGGGCGTCCTTCTCGCTCCACAAGGTATTCACCCAGGACTTGACCCGCCCGCGAAACGCCGCGTCCTCGTCGTAACTGCCGATCAGCGTGGCCTCGATCGGACGCTCGCGCACATGCACGCGGATGTCGTGCACGCGGCCGGCGATCAGGTCCATCAGCGTGCACGGACCTTCCGGGTAGACGATGGTGACGTCCACGATCGCGTGCAACGCCTCGCCCATGGCATCGAGCACGAACGCCAGGCCACCGGCCTTGGGCCGCAACAGGTAGCGGTATGGCGAGGACTGCGCCTTGTGCTTGGCCGGGGTGAAGCGGGTGCCCTCGACGAAATTCATCACCGACACCGGCATGTGCCGGAACTTCTCGCAGGCGCGCCGGGTCGCCTCGCGATCCTTGCCCTGCAGTTCCGGGTGGCGCACCAGGGTTTCCCTCGAGTAGCGCTTCATGAACGGGAAATCCAGTGCCCACCACGCAGGCCCCAGCAACGGCACCCAGATCAGCTGCTGCTTGAGGAAGAAGCGCAGGAACGGGATGCGCCGGTTGAACACTTTCTGCAGCACCGGGATGTCCACCCAGCTCTGGTGATTGCACAGCACCAGGTAATTGCCGTCGCGACGCAGGCCGGACAGCCCTTCCACCTGCCAGCGGATGCGGGTGAAGCCGTCGAACAGGTGGTTGTTGACCCCGATCCAGCTTTCCGCGATGACCACCAGCACGCGCGAACAGGCCTGTCGGATCGGGCGGAAAGGCACGATCACCTTGACCAGGGTAAAGACGAACAGCAGCAGCACGTGCAACACGATGTTGACGCCGAGCAGCAGCATCGCAAGCGGTATACGGATCAGGCCGGGGAGCTTGGCGAACATGAAGACCAGTCGTCGTTGGGAGGGATGGGCAGGATAATGCCCCGCCGGCGATGACGGGGCCATGCGTTCGTCGGACGCGCTCACATCAGCAGCTTGCGCACCTTGAGCAGGGCGGTGACGAAATGGTCGATCTCCTCGCGCGTGTTGTAGAACGCCAGCGAGGCACGCAGCGTGGCGGGCACGCCGTAGAACTGCATCAGCGGATGCGCGCAGTGATGACCCGAGCGGACGGCGATCCCCTGCAGATCGAGCAGGGTGGCCATGTCGGTGGCCTGGGCACCTTCGATCAGGAATGAGATCACCGGCTCCTTCTCCGCCGCCTCGCCGAAGATGCGCAGGCCGGGCACGTCGCGCAGGCGCTCGGTGGCATAGGCCAGCAACTGCTGCTCGTGCACGTGGATCGCCTCGAAGCCCACCGAATGGTAGTAGTCGATGGCGGCGGCCAGCCCCACGAACCCGGCGATGTTCGGCGTGCCGGCTTCGAACTTGTGCGGCGGCGCGGCAAACGTGGTGCCGTCGAAACGCACTTCGCGGATCATCTCGCCGCCGCCGAAGAACGGCGGCATCGCCTCCAGATGTTCGCGCTTCGCCCACAGCCCGCCGGTGCCGGTGGGCGCCAGCATCTTGTGTCCGGTGAAGGCATAGAAATCGCAGCCCAGCGCCTGCACGTCGACCGGGCGGTGCGGCACCGCCTGCGAGCCGTCGACCAGCAGCGGGATCCCGCGCCGGCGACATTCCCTGGCAATCTCGCGCACCGGGTTCACCGTGCCCAGCACGTTGGACACGTGGGTGACGCAGGCCAGCTTCACCTCCGGCGTCAGCATCGCCAGATACTGCTCGACGATCAGCTCGCCGCGCTGGTTGATCGGCGCCGCCTTCACCATGGCCCCGCTGCGCTGGGCGACCAGCTGCCACGGCACGATGTTGGCGTGGTGTTCCATCACCGTGGTGAGGATCGCGTCGCCCGGCGCGAGTCGCGGCAACGCATAGCTGTAGGCCACCAGGTTGATCGCCTGGGTGGTGCCGGAAGTGAGGATCAGTTCGTTTCGCGACGGGGCATTGATGAACTGCGCCAGCTTGTCGCGCGCACCCTCGTAGGCTGCCGTGGCCTCCTCGCCCAGCTGATGCACCGCGCGCGACACGTTGGCGTTGTGCTCGCGGTAGTGGGTATTCATCGCCTCGATCACCGTCACCGGCTTCTGGCTGGTGTTGGCGTTGTCGAAATACACCAGCGGCTTGCCGTGCACGCTGCGCGCGAGCAGCGGGAAGTCCGCGCGGATGCGCTGGACATCGAAAACGGTGGGCGTGGTGGCTGGTGTGGTCATCGTTTCATTTCGCTTCGATGGAGTACGACGGGAGCGTGGTCCCATCCCTGTGAACGCTGCGATCGAGATCGGCTCGGGCGTGGCCCCTCACCCCTGCCCTCTCTCCGGCGGGGAGAGGGCATCAAGGTACCCATCACGTGCTGGGCAGATGGACCAGCAGCAGGGACGCGAGATGCTCGCGCAGCGGTTCGTTCGGCAGGTCGTCCAGCACGGCACGACAGAACGCCGCGGTGAGCAGCGCGCGCGCCTCGCCCAGCGGAATGCCGCGCGAGCGCAGGTAGAACAGGGCGCGCTCGTCGAGCTGGCCGACGGTGGCGCCGTGCGCGGCCTTCACCTCGTCGGCATGGATCTCCAGCTCGGGCTTGGTATCGATCTCGGCACTGGGCGACAGCAACAAATTCTTGTTGCTGAGGTTGGCATCGCTGCCGTCGGCTCCGGTCGCCACCAGGATGGCCCCGCGGAACACGCCGCGCGCACGGTCGCTGGCCACGCCGCGCCAGGTCGAGGTCGACGTGGTGTTCAGTGCCTGATGGAGGATCGCCAGCTGGGTATCGATATGCTGGCGACCGTGCGGCATGAACACGCCGCGGCTGTGGAATTGCGCATGATCGCCGATCAGCTCCGACTGCAGGTCGTGACGCACCAGCGCGCCGCCCAGTTCCAGCAGGTGCGAGGTCGCCTGCGCATCGGCATGCAGGCGCAGGCTGCTGCGACGAATCAGGCTGGCGCCGGTTCCGGCGTTCTGCACGACGGTGTGATGCAGGCGCGCGCCCTGGCGCAATTCGATATCGCTGACCAGGGTCGCCAGCTGCACCGGTTCACCGCTGGCGAGGTGCTGCTCGACCAGGTTCAGCTCGGCACCTTCGCCCAGCTCGATCACATTGCGCGCATGCCAGGCCAGGTCGGCTCCGGCAGCCGCGCCGACGAAGACCAGGTGCACCGGCTCGCCGATTTTCGCGTCGGCGGCGACACGCAGTACCACGCCGTCACCCGCACGGGCCGCATTGATCCGCGCGAAGGCATCGCCCACTTCGCGGTAATGCCGCGACAGGGCGAAACGCAGCGGCTCCGCATCGCCCTGCAGCGCCAGCGACAAAGGCGCCAGGCTGAGCCCCGCCGGCAGCGCGTCGAGTGTCGAGAGATCGGCACGGAACACGCCGTTGACGAAGACCAGCCGCGCGCCGTCGACACCGGGCAGAGCCAGCGTCGCCGGGTCGACGGCGCGGGTCAGCGCGTCGGCGTCGGCAGCGGCGAAACGACGCTGGCCAAGCGCGCGCAGCGCGGTGTATTTCCAGGCCTCCACTCGCGTATCGGGCAGGCCGCTGGCGGCGAACGCATCACGATTCTCCTGCCGCGCCGCATCCAGCCAGGCGATGCCGCTGGGCGGCAGCGGCGTGTCAAGCAGGGACTCGATCAACGGCAGCGATGCCGGCTGGCTCATGCGCGTGCTCCGGCCGGCTGCGACTCGCCGATGCCGCGGTAGCCATGCTCCTCCAGCTTCAGCGCCAGCGACTTGTCGCCGCTTTCGACGATGCGACCGTCGGCCAGCACGTGCACGAAATCCGGTACCACGTAATCGAGCAGGCGCTGGTAATGGGTGATCATCAGGAACGCGCGATCGGGCGAGCGCAGCATGTTGACGCCCTGTGCCACCTGCTTCAGCGCGTCGATGTCCAGGCCCGAGTCGGTCTCGTCGAGAATCGCCAGCTGCGGTTCCAGCACGGCCATCTGGAAAATCTCGTTGCGCTTCTTCTCGCCGCCGGAAAACCCTTCGTTGACCGCCCGGTGCAGCAGCTCGTCGGAGATCTGCATCACCTTCAGCTTCTCGCGCACCAGCTTGAGGAACTGCATGGAATCGAGCTCCTTCTCGCCACGCGCCTTGCGCTGCGCATTCGCCGCCGCGCGCAGGAAGTAGGTGTTGTTGACGCCGGGAATCTCCACCGGGTACTGGAATGCCAGGAACACCCCGGCGGCGGCGCGCGCCTCCGGCTCCAGCGCCAGCAGGTCGATGCCGTTGTAGCTCACGCTGCCGGCGGTGACCTCGTAGCCCTCACGCCCGGACAGCACATTGCCCAGGGTGGACTTGCCGGCGCCGTTGGGGCCCATGATCGCGTGCACCTCGCCCGCGTTGACGGTGAGGCTGAGCCCCTTGAGAATTTCCTTGCCCTCGACGCGGGCGTGCAGGTTTTCGATCTTCAGCATGGTTTGAACTCGACACAATCTGTAGGAGCGCACCGTGTGCGCGATGGGTTTTGTCATGGTCCGATGCATCGCGCACTTCGGTGCGCCCGCGCATCAGCCCACCGCGCCTTCCAGCGATACCTCGAGCAGCTTCTTCGCCTCCACCGCGAACTCCATCGGCAGCTCGCGGAACACCTGCTTGCAGAAGCCGTCGACGATCATCGAGACGGCGTCCTCCTCGCTGATGCCGCGCGCGCGGCAATAGAACATCTGGTCGTCGGAGATCTTCGAGGTGGTCGCCTCGTGCTCGACGATCGCGCTCGAATTCTTCACTTCCATGTACGGGAAGGTGTGCGCGCCGCACTTCTTGCCGATCAGCAGGCTGTCGCACTGGGTGTAGTTGCGCGCGCCCTCGGCGCCCTTCTCGATCTTGACCAGGCCGCGGTAGCTGTTGGAACTGCGCCCGGCGCTGATGCCCTTGGAGACGATCTTCGACTTGGTGCCCTTGCCGATGTGGATCATCTTGGTGCCGGTGTCGGCCTGCTGGTGATGATGGGTCAACGCCACCGAGTAGAACTCGCCCACCGAGCGATCGCCGCGCAGCACCACGCTGGGGTATTTCCAGGTGATCGCCGAGCCGGTTTCGACCTGGGTCCAGCTGATCTTGGCGTCGTCGCCGCGGCAGTCGCCGCGCTTGGTCACGAAATTGTAGATGCCGCCGACGCCGTTCTCGTCGCCGGGGTACCAGTTCTGCACGGTCGAGTACTTGATCTGCGCCTTCTCCAGCGCCACCAGCTCGACCACCGCCGCGTGCAGCTGGTTCTCGTCGCGCTTGGGCGCGGTACAGCCTTCGAGGTAGGACACGTGGCTGCCTTCCTCGGCCACGATCAGGGTGCGTTCGAACTGGCCGGTGTTCTGCGCGTTGATGCGGAAATAGGTGCTCAGCTCCATCGGGCAGCGCACGCCCCTGGGGATGAACACGAAGCTGCCGTCGGAGAATACGGCCGAGTTCAGCGCAGCGAAGAAGTTGTCGCCGGTCGGCACCACGCTGCCCAGGTATTTCCGCACGATTTCCGGGTACTCGCGCACCGCCTCGCTCATCGAGCAGAACAGCACGCCGGCCTCGGCCAGCTGCTTGCGGAACGTGGTGCCGACCGAGACCGAGTCGAACACCGCATCGACCGCCACGCCGGCCAGTGCCGCGCGCTCGTGCAGCGGAATGCCCAGCTTCTCGTAGGTTTCCAGCAAGGCTGGATCGACCTCGTCCAGCGATTTCGGGCCGGCCTTGGGCGCGGCGTAGTAGCTGATCGCCTGGTAGTCGATCGGGTCGATATTGAGCTTGGCCCAGTCGGGCCGGGGCATGGTCAGCCAGTGGCGATAGGCCTCCAGCCGCCATTCGGTCATCCATGTCGGCTCGCCCTTGATGGCCGATATCTGGCGCACGGTCTCTTCGCTGAGGCCCGGCGGCAGGCCGGTCATCTCGATCTCGGTGACGAAACCGGCCGAATAGCCGCGGCCGAGGACTTCGGCCACGCCGGCGTTGTCGCGGAGTGTGCTGGCACTGCTTCTTTCGTTGATCATGCTGCCATTCATTCGGTGGTGGCCTCCCCGGTTTTCACGGTGACGGCAATCTTTCGGCCCGGCGCCAGCGGCTTGAGCATCTCGGCCAGGCTGACCGCGCGCAATGCGTTGTCCAGCACGCTGTTGATCCGTTGCCAGCTGCCGCGTACGCCGCATTGCGATTCGCGATCGCACTGGCCCTCGGCCACGCTGCATTCGGTCATGCCGATCGGACCTTCCAGCGCCTCGACGATCTCGGCCAGGGATATCTCGCTGGCCGGTCGGGCCAGCCGGTAACCGCCGTTGACGCCCCGGAACGACTCGACCAGTGCGGCGTGACCCAGCGCCTTCAGCAGCTTGCTCACGGTCGGCAACTCGAGCCGGGTCTCATCGGCAATCTGCACCGTACTGAGCACCTCGGCCGGATGCGCCGCGATGCAGGTCATCACCACCGTGGCGTAATCGGTTAATCGGCTGACGCGGAGCATGCGGAGCGCTCTGGACGGGAGTCGTTTGAATCGGGACTAAAATGGTACTGATTCAAGCCCGCGCGGTCAATGCCACCTCATGCACCATGTTCGGGCAACACCTCTCGTTCATTGCCCGCATATCGTGCACGTCAACTTCATCGGCGTGACGACAGCGGCGCCCGGCCTCGCACGGCCGTGCTGGCATGCATCGTGCTGCCTCGCCGGTGAGTCCGAATCGGGAGAAGCACGACATGAAATGGATCACGGCCATCATCAAGCCGTTCACGCTCGACGACGTGCGCGAGGCGTTGGCCGAGGCCGGCGTGGAAGGCATGACCGTGACCGAGGTGAAGGGCTTCGGCCGGCAGCATGGGCACACGGAGCTGTATCGCGGCGCCGAGTACGTGGTCGACTTCCTGCCCAAGCTGAAGATCGAACTGGCGGTCAGCGACGATCGCCTCGATCACGCGATCGAGGCGATCAGCAGCGCGGCCCGCACCGGCAAGATCGGCGATGGCAAGATCTTCGTCAGCGCACTGGAACAGGTCATCCGCATCCGCACACAGGAGGTCGACGCCGATGCGCTCTGAACCGAAGCGGCCACTGCCAGCCACGCGGATGGCACGGATCGTGGCCGCTTGCCTGCTGGCGCTGCCGGCGCTGGCACAGGCCGCACCGGCCCACCTGGACAGCGGCGATACCGCCTGGATGCTGACCTCCAGCATGCTGGTATTGCTGATGACCATCCCCGGCCTGGCGCTGTTCTACGGCGGCATGGTGCGCGCCAAGAACCTGCTGTCGGTGCTGATGCAGTGTTTTGCGATCACCGCGCTGGTCAGCGTGCTGTGGGTGATCTATGGCTACTCGCTGGCGTTCAGCACCGAGGGCATGCAGGCAGGCGTGTTCAACCTGCATTCGATCATCGGCGGCATGGATCGGGCGATGCTGGCCGGGATCAGGCCCGACACGCTCTACAACACGGTGCCGGAAAGCGTGTTCGTGATGTTCCAGATGACCTTCGCGATCATCACCCCGGCACTGATCGTGGGCGCGTTCGCCGAACGCATGAAGTTCAGCGCGATGCTCTGGTTCAGCGGCCTGTGGCTGACCCTGGTCTACCTGCCGATGGCCCACATGGTCTGGGGCGGTCCCGGCTCGCTGCTGGGCGACATGGGCGTGCTGGACTTCGCTGGCGGCACCGTGGTGCACATCAACGCCGGCATCGCCGGACTGGTGGCCTGCCTGGTGATCGGCAAGCGCAAGGGCTACCCGACCACCCACATGCCACCGCACAACCTGGGCTATACGGTGATCGGCGGGGCCCTGGTCTGGCTGGGCTGGTTCGGCTTCAACGCCGGTTCGGCGCTGGCCGCCAACGGCAGCGCCGGCATGGCGATGCTGACCACCCAGATCGCCACCGCCGCCGCCGCGATCGGCTGGATCAGCGTCGAGTGGCTGATCCATCGTCGTCCCAGCGTGCTGGGCATCGTGTCCGGCGCGGTGGCCGGCCTCGTTGCGGTGACTCCCGCGGCCGGCACGATCGGCCCCGGCGGTGCGCTGGTGCTGGGCCTGCTGGCCGGTGCCGCGTGTTTCTTCACCGCCACCAGACTCAAGCGCAAGCTCGGCTACGACGACTCGCTCGATGTGTTCGGCGTGCACGCCATCGCCGGCATCATCGGCGCCCTGCTGACCGGCCCGCTGGCCGCCGCCAGCCTGGGCGGCTTCGGCAACGTAAGCAGTCTCGGCGGACAGTTGTGGATCCAGGCCAGGGGCGTCGGCTTCACCGTGATCTGGAGCGCGCTGCTGAGCCTGCTGATCCTGAAGCTGATCGACTGGACCCTCGGCCTGCGGGTCACCGAGGAGCAGGAGCAGATGGGCCTGGATCTGGCCCTGCACGAAGAGAAGGCCTACAACCTGTCCTGAGCGATTCGTGCATCAGTCGTCCCGGGCAGCTGGATCGCCGCCTGCCCGCCGATCGCGTGCGACAACGCAACATCCGCTCGTCGACACCAACGTGGCTCAGGGTCGTACCGCGGTCACCTCGATCTCGACCAGGAAGCCCGGATTGGCCAGCGCGGCCACCTGCATCGCCGAACGCACCGGCAGGTTGGGCTGCGCCCTGGTCCCGAAAAACTGCGTATAGCCCTGCATGAAACCGGCGAAATCCATCTTGCCGCCCGCGGCCGGGTCGCCGACCAGGAAGACCTGCATCTTCACCACATCGCCCATGCCCAGGTGCAGGCCGGCCAGTTCCGCCTCGATCGCCTTCAGCACGCCGATGGTCTGCATGCGGGTATCGCCATAGGCGGCCACACTGTCCTTGGCCACGCTCGCATCGACCACGGGCGGCACCATGCCGCTGAGGTAGACCATGGTTCTGCCCGCAGGCACTTCCACCGCGGCGGAAATCGGGAAGCTGCTGCCGTGGGGCAGCTTGTGGCGGATCACGTCCCGGGCCGAGACCGCAAACGGAACGATCAGCAGCAGGGAAAGCCATCGCGACATGGACTTGTTCATGATTTTTCCTGGTGACGGAATGGGAACCGGCATGGCTGATCCGTTGGCGCAATCAATGCGGCAGCGCCCGGACCTCGGCCGCGGTGATGCGGTCGCTGTAGTGATTGCCGAAGTGGGTGCGCACATAGTTGGTGACTGCCGCGACCTGCGCGTCGCTCAGCACGGGCATGGCGAAGAAGAACTCCCCGGCATCGGCACGCGGGGCAAACCGCGGCATGTTGCGACGCCCGTTCAGTACGGTCAGCGCCACGAAAGACGCCGACGCCAGCGCGGGATCGCCGGCCAGGGCGGGATAGCGGCCGGCGCCGATGGCACCCTGCCCTTTCGGCATGTGGCAACCCCGACAGATATGCGCATAGATCTGCTCGCCGTCGGCGGCCTGCAGCGCCGGACCGTAGACGTTGCCTATTCTCTGGGCCATCACCGGTGCGCTGCCCGCGGCGATCAGCCAGACCAGCGCCGCCGTGCGACCGGCCGTCCGACGCCCTGCCGTCATCGTCTTCATGCCACCGACCCTCCTGCCACCGCGCGCTGGTGCAACCGGCCGATCGCATCCAGTGCCGAGGTCACCGCGCCTTCCTGCCAGGCCGGGATGTAGGACGCATGCTCGCCGGCCAGCACGATGCGGCCATCGAACCGGCACAGGTTGTCGTAATGTCTTGCCCGCGCGGCTTCCGTCCACATGCCGAAGCAGCCCATGGTGAACGGCGAGCGGTGCCAGGCCACGGCCACGCCGTTGTCGAATTCGGCGGGATACTGGGGATGGATCCGGCTGCCGTATTCCACCGCCTTGGCCACGCGCTGCTGCGGCGTCATGGCGGTGAACTCCATCGCATCCAGACCCCAGACATAGCCACCCAGCAGGACGCCCTTGCCGCTGCCGTGATAACCGGTGCTGGGATAGCCGATCACCCCGATCGGCAGGTCGGTGTAGCTGATGCCGCCGTAGATCTGTTCGTCCTCTTCCCAGAACCGGCGCTTGAACTGCAGGCCGATCTTCACCGCCGGGGCGTAGGGCACCGCCGCGATCGCCTCGGCCATCGGCGCGCCCACGTTCATCGGGATCTGACCGAGTATCGACAACGGAATGGTGCAGACGCACCAGTCGGCGACGGCCCCCTGGCGGCTGCCCGGCGCCGTGGCGTCCTCGAACGTGGCGCGCACGCCGTGCTCGTCCTGGTGGATGTCCACCACCCTGGCGTTGTAGCGGATCAGCGGGCCCAGCTCGCGCGCGAAAGCCTGGCCGATCATGCCCATGCCACCGACCGGCTGGAACAGGGTGGTCTGCATGTCGTAGTCGTCGCCCAACGGCAGGGCACCCCACAAACCCGAGTCGAGCAGGTCATGCAGGCGCAACGGTTCGGAAAAGACCGGACGCCCACCGAGGCCGCCGCCCGGATCGCGCTCGTACCCGCGCCGGCTGTTGCTGAGCCCGCCTTTGACATAGGCGTAGTTCTTGTCGAGCGCGCCCCAGTCACGCAGGGAAGCCAGCAGTTTTTCCTGGTCCTCGTGGCTCACCAGCGCATCCAGCCGGCTGCCCTGGGTCGCCTTCGCCAGCAGCTCGGCGACGTGTCCGTGATAGTCGGCCTTGACCGCACGAAAACGCTGCGGCTTGCCGTCGAACGCCTGGCTGTTGTGCAGCCAGGCGTTGTTGTTGACCTGGACGAACGCCTCCAGCGGCACGCCCAGCAACTTGCAATAACTGAGGATGCCCCGGTGGTGATACGGCAACCGCCATGGACCGGGATTGATATAGAGCCCCGGGTCGAACCGGCACTCCTGGCTGGCGCCACCGAGTTCAGTGTAGCGATCGCCGCCGCGCAGGCTCCAGTTGCGGCCACCGGCGCGCGCGTTGTATTCGAGCACCTGCACCTTGTAGCCGGCCTTGCGCAATTCGTAGGCTGCCACCATGCCGGCGATGCCGGCGCCCAGGATCAGCACCGAAGAGCCCTTCGGCGCACCGCTGAGGCTGACCGGCCCCCGATAGTTCGATTCGGCCGCGAAACCCAGGCTGCTCATCGCCTGGTACATCGCCGCGCTGCCCGCGCCCAGACCGATCATGCGCAGCAACTGGCGCCTCGTCATGGACAACCCGGTCGTGCCCTCTCCCATGCGATTCCCCTGGCTTTGTCTGCGCGGGTGATCTGGTCGAACAGCCTGCCCGGCCGGCAATCGGCATGCGGTCGCCGCCTCCCCTGGGCGCTGTAGGTCTAGCACGAATCGGCGCCGTGTCAACACGATGCTCCCCGTGGGATCCGGCGACAATCCGGTTTTCGCCGGACCGTCCGGGCGATAAGCTGAATCACCCTTGCCTGATCCCGCCGATGAAAAACCACGATCGCGCCACCGCCCGCTTGGAATGGATACGCCGCATCCTCGACGATGCCTCGCTGACGCTGGCGCCGGCCTCGGCGGATGCCAGCTTTCGCAGCTACTGGCGCACCCGGCATGCCGGGCAGAGCTGGATCCTGATGGATTCGCCGCCGGCGCAGGAGGATCCCGCACCGTGGCTGGAGATCGGCGCGCGCCTGTCGGCCGCCGGACTGCATGTGCCCGAAGTGCGGGCGCAGGACCTGCAGCAGGGTTTCCTGCTGATCGAGGACCTCGGCTCCCGGCTCTACCTGCCGGCACTGACCGATGCCACGGTGGATGCACTGTACGGCGATGCGATGGACGCCCTGCTGCGCATGCAGCGCGACGTCGACGTGAGCGGCATGCAGGCTTACGACCGCGCCTTCCTGCAGCGTGAGCTGGAGATCATGCCGGAATGGTTTCTCGGCCGGCACCTGGGCCATTCGCCCGCGTGCGAGGAGTGGGATGTACTGGAGGCCGGCTTCACCGTGCTGCTGCACAACGCGCTGGAACAGCCGCGCTGCTTCGTGCACCGCGACTACCACAGCCGCAACCTGCTGATCGTCGAAACCAACAATCCCGGCATCATAGATTTCCAGGGCGCCCTGGTCGGTCCGATCAGCTACGACCTCGCCTCGCTACTGCGCGACTGCTACATCGCGTGGGATCGCCCGCGCGTCGAGGCGTGGGCGGAGAGCTATCGCCAGCGCCTGCGCGACGCACGGCTGCTGGCCGCCGATGTCGACCGCGCACGCTTCCTGCGCTGGTTCGACCTGATCGGCCTGCAACGGCACATCAAGGTGCTGGGCATCTTCTGCCGGCTGCACTACCGCGATGACAAGCACGGCTACCTCGAGGATCTGCCGCGGGTCTACGCCTACGTGATCGACGTGGCCGGCCGCTATCCCGAGCTGGCCGATTTCGCGGCACTGCTTACACGATCCGTCGGCGAGCGCGACCTGCGCCTGGCGGTGGCCGCATGAGGCATGCCCTGATTTTCGCCGCCGGCCTCGGCGAGCGCATGCGCCCGCTGACCGATCACACGCCCAAGCCGCTGTTGCGGGTGGGCGGCAAGCCGCTGATCGAATGGCATCTGGAAAAGCTGGCCGATGCCGGCGTGCATTACGTGGTGATCAACACCTCGCATCTGGCCGAACAGTTTCCCGACGCGCTCGGCGACGGCTCGCGCTGGGGCCTGCGCATCCGCTATGCCTATGAAGGCGACACGCCACTGGAAACCGGCGGCGGCATGCTGAACGCGCTGCCGCTGCTCGGCGCCGAGCCGTTCATCACCGTCAGCGGCGACATCTGGTGCGATGCGGACTTCGGCCGGTTGCCGGCCGAGCCTGCCGGGCTGGCGCACTTGCTGATGGTCGACAATCCGGCCCATCACCCCCACGGTGATTTCGCGCTGGGTCCGGACGGGCTGCTGCACGGGCACGGTGGACCGAGACTGACGTTCAGCGGCGTCGGCGTGTTCCGGCCCGGCTTGCTGCAGCACTGGCAGCGTGCGATCGGCCATGCCGCGGGTGCACTGCGCACACCGCCGGCATTCAAACTGGTGCCGCTGCTGCGCGCGGCGATGGCCCACGAGGCCGTCACCGGTTCATACCACGGCGGCCTGTGGACCGATGTCGGCACGCCCGAGCGCCTGCAGCAGATCGATGCCTGGCTGCAGGTGCATCATCCGGTCGACAACGACTGAGGTCAGGGCGAGGCCAGCTTCTGCGCCCCGCGCGATCCCGACTCCTGGATCTCCGCAGCGGTGGCCGGGCGGATCACCGGCGGCAACGGCGGCAGTTGCGCCAGCGTCGCCCTGTCGCCGGATGGCGGTACGGATGGCGGCGCCGATGGGAGCATCGGCGTGGATGAGGGTACCGGGATGCCGCCGGCCATTTCCTGCGACAGCGCGGCCTTCTCCGCCTGGCTGGTCATCACGATGATGCTGATGCGACGGTTGACCGGATCGCCGGGGTGCAGCCTGTCGAACGGCACGGCCGCCGCCAGGCCCACCACACGGGCGACCTTGTCCGCCTGCAGACCACCGGCAATCAGCGCCCGCCGCGCCGCGTTGCCCCGGTCCGCCGACAGCTCCCAGTTGCTGTAGTCGTGCTCGCCGCTGTACGGCGCATCATCGGTATGCCCGGAAATGCTGATCATGTTCGGCACGCTGTTGATCGATGCCCCCAGCTCACCGAGGATCCGCACCGTATACGGCTTCAGCGTGGCGCTGCCCAGGTCGAACATCGGACGATTGAGCTTGTCGACGATCTGGATGCGCAAGCCCTCCGGCGTGATGTCGATCAGCAGCTGGTCCTTGAACGGTGCCAGCGCCTGGCTGCTCTGTATCGCGGCATTGAGCTGTTTCATCAGCTGGTCCAGTCGCGCCTTTTCCTGCTTGTGCGCCAGCGCGGCGGCCGCTTCGACATCCTTCTTGACGATCGGCGCACCATGCTTGTCCTTGCCCGGGCCATGCGACATGTCCATCGCACCTCCCAGCTGGATCGCGCTGTCGCTGGCACCTCCGGGACCGAACTTCCCCGGAGGCGCGACCGTCGCGGTCCCCGGGGTCATGCTGGGATTCTTGAAGTATTCGGAAATCGCTGCCTTCTGCGCGGTGGTCCCCACCCCGAGCAGCCACATCACCAGGAAAAACGCCATCATCGCCGTGACGAAGTCCGCGTAGGCAACCTTCCACGCCCCGCCGTGATGGCCATGCCTCTTGCGCCGGTTCCGGCGAATGATGATCGGTTGCAGCTCCTCGCTCACGCACCGGCTCCGCTGCGGTCGCCCTTCAGATGCCCCTCCAGGTCGAGGAAGCTTGGCCGCGCATGCCCGGCCAGCGACTTGCGCGCAAACTCCACCGCCACCATCGGGTTGTAGCCGCGCAGGTTGGCCATCAGCGCCACCTTGACGCATTCGTACGCCTTGCCGTCCTCGTGCACCTTGTTTTCCATCGCCGAAGCCAGCGGCCCGGCGAAGCCATAGCAAAGCAGGATGCCGAGGAACGTGCCCACCAGTGCGCCGGCGATGTGCTCGCCGATCTTCGAGGTGTCGCCACCGAGCTGCGACATGGTGGTCACGATGCCGAGCACGGCGGCCACGATGCCGAAGCCGGGCAGCGCGTCGGCCGACTTCATGACCGCCATCGCCGGCGCCTCGGCTTCATGCTGATGGGTTTCCAGCTCCACTTCGAGCAGTTGTTCCAGCTCGTGCGGGTTCATGCTGCCGCCCACGATCAGGCGCAGGCAATCGGTGATGAACTCGATCAGGTTCTGCTCGGCCAGCAGCCGCGGATAAGCAGAGAAGACCTCGCTGGTGGCCGGCTCCTCGATGTGCGACTCCAGCCCCAGCAGTCCCTCCTTGCGCATCACGCTGAAGATGTCATACAGCAGCGATAGCAGGTCGACATAGTCCTGGCGACGATACGCCGGCCCCTTCAGCAGGCCCAGCATGTCCTGGAAAGCCGCCTTGACGATCTTCGCCGGATTGGCGGTCAGGAACGCACCGGCCGCGCCGCCGCCGATGATCAGCAGCTCATACGGCTGCCACAACGCCAGCAGCTGACCATGCGAGAGCAGATAGCCGCCCAGAACGCTGATGAGGACAATCAGGGTACCCACTACGACAAGCATGCGAATTCCATCGCGGGATCGAATATCCCTCCTGACGGCTATCGACCGTGACCGGGAAATATTTAGCCGGTTCGGGGCATCCGGTCGCTATCGAAGGCAGTCGATCCAGTGGCTTCGCGGCACGGCGAAAAACAAAAGGCCCGGCAATGCCGGGCCTTTCGTGGGATCGCAAAAGCCGACCGCTTACGGACGACGCGCCAGCTCCGGATTGTCGCGGGTCACCGGCATCAGGTCCTTCTTCGACACGCCCAGCCACAGCAGGATCGGGCTGGCGACGAAGATGGACGACAGCGTGCCGACCAGGATGCCGATCAACATGGTGACCGCGAAACCGTGCACCGCGGTACCGCCGAAGAAGAACAGCGCGCCCATGGTGATGCTGGTGAACAGCGAGGTGATGATGGTTCGCGACAGCGTGTTGTTGATCGAGCGGTTGAGGATCTCCTCGGGCTCGGCCTTGCGCGCCAGGCGGAACAACTCGCGGATGCGGTCGAATACCACCACCTTGTCGTTGATCGAGTAACCGATCACCGCCAGCACCGACGCCAGCACGGTCATGTCGAACTCGCGCTGCACCAGTGCCAGGATGCCCAGCGTCACCAGCACATCGTGAACCTCGGTGGCCACCGCGGCGATCGCAAAGCGCCGCTCGAAGCGGATCCACAGGTAGGCCATGATGCCGAGGATCACGAACACGGCCGCCACGGTACCGTCGCTCTTCAGCTCGGCACCGACTTCGGCGGTGACGTAGTCGCGGCTCTTCAGCTTGGCGTCGGGGCGGGCCACCTGCAGCGCCTTGGTCACGTCGGCGGCGATGCGGTCGAGGTTGACCTTGCCGGCGGCCGACATCGCCGCGGGATCGTCCTTGGGCTGCAGCCGGATCGACACCTCGCGGGTGCCGCCGAGGCTCTGCACCAGGGCACGATCGAACCCACCCTTGGCCAGCGCATCACGCACATCGGAAATCGCCACCGATTTGCTGTAATCGACCTTCATCGAAACGCCACCGGTGAAGTCCAGCCCGTAGTTCAGACCCTTGACGGCGATCAGCGCGATCGAGGCAACCATCAGGAAGATGGCGATGGCGATGCTGTACTTGCGCATGCCCAGGAACGGGATATTGCTGTTGTGATTGAAGATTTCCATCGTGATTCCCGCCCTTACACCGAAAGGGTCTTGAGCTTGCGGTGGCCGTGGATCAACGCGGTGAACGCGTGGGTCAGGGTCACCGAGGTGAACAGCGAAGTCAGGATGCCGATCATCAACGTCACACCGAAGCCCTTGATCGCGCCGGTACCCATCGTGGTCAGTGCCAGCGCGGCGATCAGGTGGGTCACGTTGGCGTCCAGGATGGTCGACCAGGCCTTCTCGTAGCCGGCGCGGATCGAGGCGTGCGGGGTCGAGCCGTTGCGCAGTTCCTCACGCACGCGTTCGCAGATCAGTACGTTGGCGTCGATCGCCATGCCCAGGGTCAGCACGATACCGGCCACCCCGGGCATGGTCAGGGTGACGCCGATCAGCGACATCACCGCCACCAGGATCACCAGGTTGAAGAACAGCGCGATGTCGGCGACCAGGCCGAACAGCTTGTAGTAGATCGCTGCCGCCAGCAGCACCAGCGCCAGGCCCAGCAGCACCGCCTTGAAGCCCTTGCTGATGTTGTCCTGTCCCAGGCTGGCGCCGATCACGCCTTCCTCGACGATGTCCATCGGCGCGGCCAGCGCACCACTCTTGAGCAGCAGGGCCAGGTCGGAGGCTTCCTTCGGGCTGCCCAGGCCGGTGGTCTGGAACTGCCGACTGAACGGGCTGGCGATATGGGCGTCATTGATCACCGTTTCGGTGACCTTGGGAACGCGCACTTCCTTGCCGTCGACCACCTTGGTCTCGTAGACCTGCTCGACATACACCACCGCCATCGGCTTGCCGACATTCGCGTTGGTGAAGTCGCCCATCTTCCTGGCGCCGGCGGCGTTCAGGGTGACGTCCACCTTGGGCGTGCCGCTCTGCTGATCGATACCCGAGGAGGCGTCCACCAGCTGGTTGCCGGTCACGATGATCTGTTTGCTGACCAGTACCGGCCGATGGCTGTCACGCATGTAGTAGAGATTCGCGTCGGGCGGGATATTCCCGGTACGCGCGGCTTCGGTGGCCTGGGCGTCGCCGGGATCGCCGATGCCGGGGCGGTATTGCAGGGTGGCCACGGCACCGATCAGTTTCTTCGCCTCGGTCGGATCCTGCACACCGGCCAGCTCGACCACGATGCGGCTGTCGCCCTGCTGCTGGATCAGCGGCTCGGACACGCCCAATGCATTGATGCGGTTGCGCAGTGTGCCCAGGTTCTGGGTGATCGCGCTGCGCGTCAGTTCGCGCAGCTTTTCAGGCTTGATCACGACATTCAATGCAAACCGGTCACCCGTGCTGGGACCGTTGGACACGTTGAGGTCGGTATATTCGTTGGCGATCGCATCGGACGCAGTCGTGCGATCGGCTTCCGAGCGCAGGATCACCGTGATGCCCTGACCGCGGACGGTGTTGCGCGCCACGGATTCGTAACGGATGTTCTTGTCGCGCAGCAGGCTGCGGATGTCATCCGCATAACTGCTTTCCTGCTTGTCGATCGCGTCGTTCTCGTCGACCTGCATCAGGAAGTGCACGCCACCCTGCAGATCGAGACCCAGCGGCATCGATCGCGCGCCGATCGCACGCAGCCAGCCAGGCACCACCGACTGCAGCTTGAACGCGACCGTATAGCCGTCGCCCAGCAGCGACTTGATCGCGTCCAGGCCACTCTTCTGCACGTCGGAGTCCGCAAATGTGGTCAGCAGATGATCGCCCTCGACGATGACCTTGCCGAACGCAATATGCTGCTGGGTGAGCGCCTGGGACACCTTCTGCTGTATCGCCTGGTCGATCGGTGCGGCGCCTCGATTGGCCGTGACCTGCACGGCAGGCACCGGGGGGAAGGCATTCGGCAGCGCGTAAAGCAAGCCGAACAACATCACCAGTGCGACCAGCGCGTACTTCCAGCGGGGAAAATCACTCATGCCATGAACCCGTCAAAGCCGCGGCAACGGGCCGCGGCGTTAGCAATAATCGAGAAATAGTCGCGTGGAAAACCGCCGCCGCCAACTGCCGGGCGGGATATCCCCACCGCCATCAAACGGACTTCAGCGAGCCCTTGGGCAAGACCTGCTGCACCGCGCCCTTCTGCAGCTTCACCTTCACGTTGGCCGCGATCTCGATCGTGATGAAGGTTTCGCCCACTTCCTCCACCCGTCCGGCGATGCCGCCATTGGTGACCACTTCGTCGCCCTTGGCCAGACCGGCGACCAGGGCACGATGCTCTTTCTGACGCTTCATCTGCGGGCGGATCATCATGAAATACATCAGGACGAACAGTCCCACCATCATCATGATCGTGTACATGCCACCACCGGCGGGCTGCGGGGCAGCGGCCTGGGCGATCACGGCGGAGATCGGAAGACTCATCAGTTTGTCTCGCAAGTTGTGGTGTATCCAGCCATTTTTGCTGAACACCCGATAAAAGATTCTCGATTATGCCACGCCCCCCCGGCACGTGCACGGCGTAGCCGATCCCCGACCAGGGGATTACTGAGGGCAGCGGCAGCCGGTTGCAAGGCCGTCCGGCAGGCCATGCTGCAGGCCGGCCCACCGAGCCGCACCCGTCAGACCACCGACGCCCCTTGCCGTTGCGCACGGAACTCGCCGACGAACACATCCAGCGTGCCACCGGCGATCGCGTCGCGCAGGCCGGCCATCAGGCGCTGGTAATAACGCAGGTTGTGCATGGTGGCGAGCTGGCTGCCGAGAATCTCGTTGCAGCGATCGAGGTGGCGCAGGTAGGCACGACTGAAGCCGCCGCTGCAGGCATGGCAGTCGCAGCCGGGCTCGATCACGCGGGTATCCCCGGCGAACTTCGCGTTGCGGATGCGCAACGTGCCCTCGGCGGTGAACAGGAAACCGTTGCGCGCGTTGCGGGTCGGCATCACGCAGTCGAACATGTCGATGCCGCGAAGCACCGCTTCCACGATGTCCTCCGGCCGGCCCACGCCCATCAGGTAACGCGGCTTGTCCCGCGGCAGCAGCGGTACGGTGAAATCCAGCGCGTGGTTGCGCTCGGCCTCCGGCTCGCCGACCGCCAGACCGCCGACGGCATAGCCGTCGAAACCGATGTTCACCAGGCCTTCGGCCGAACGCCGCCGGAGGTTCTCGTACACGCTGCCCTGCACGATCCCGAACAACGCATTCGGATTGCCCAGCGCATCGAACGCCCGGCGCGAACGTTCCGCCCAGCGCAACGACAGCTCCATCGAGTCCGCGGCGACCTTCTCGGTCGCCGGATACGGGGTGCATTCGTCGAAGATCATCGCGATGTCCGAGTCCAGCGTCGTCTGGATCTGCATCGACACCTCGGGCGACAGGAACACCTTGGAGCCGTCCACCGGCGAGGCGAACGTCACCCCCTCTTCGGTGATCTTGCGCTTGTGCGCCAGCGAGAACACCTGGAAACCGCCGGAATCGGTGAGGATGGGTTTGTCCCAGCCGATGAACTTGTGCAGCCCGTCGAACTTCTCGACGATTTCCAGACCCGGGCGCAGGAACAGGTGGAAGGTGTTGCCCAGGATGATCTCGGCGCCGGTCTCGGTGACGTCGCGCGGGGTCATCGCCTTGACCGAACCGTAGGTGCCCACCGGCATGAATGCCGGCGTCTCCACCGTGCCGCGGGCGAAGGTGAGCCGGCCGCGGCGCGCGGGGCCGTCGGTGGCGCTCAGGTCGAATTTCATGGCAGTCATTCGCCCATTATCGAGCCCGCAAGGGGTCGGAGTCACTTTTCACACGCGAGAAGTCACTACGACCCCTGGCCCGGCAGGATCAGCATCGCATCGCCGTACGAGAAAAACCGGTAACCCTGTTCGACCGCATGGCGGTATGCATCCAGGATGGTCTCGCGCCCGGCCAGCGCCGATACCAGCATCAGCAGGGTCGACTGCGGCAGATGGAAATTGGTCAGCAGACCGTCGATGCTGCTGAAGCGGTAACCGGGAAAGATGAAGATCTGCGTTTCGCCGGCGAACGGGTGCAGCACGCCGTCCTTGCTGGCGCTCTCCAGCGCCCGCACCACGGTCGTGCCGACCGCGATCACACGGCCCCCGTTCGCGCGGGTGCGGCGGATCTGGCCGATCAGATGCGCACCGACGTTGAGCCACTCGCGATGCATCTGATGATCCTTGAGGTCATCCGCACGCACCGGCTGGAAGGTCCCGGCGCCGACATGCAGGGTGACGTAGCCGAACTCGATGCCGCGCCGGCGCAACTCGTCCAGCATCGCCTCGTCGAAGTGCAGCCCGGCCGTGGGCGCGGCGACCGCACCGGGCTCGCGCGCGAACACGGTCTGGTAGCGCTCCATGTCGCTGGCGTCGGCACGCCTCTCGATATAGGGCGGCAGCGGCATCTCGCCCAGCTTCAGCAGCAGTTTCTCCAGCGGCTCGGGCGCCTCGAAATGCAGCCGGAAAAAGCCCTCGTCACGCCCCAGCACCACCGCATGGCTGCCATCGGCCAGCTCGATCCGGCCGCCTTCCTTCGGCTTCTTGCTGACACCCAGCTGCACGGTGGCCTCATGCGCACCGGTGACCCGCTCGATCAGGATCTCGACCGCACCGCCGCTTTCCTTGCGTCCATGCAGACGCGCCGGCAGCACGCGGGTATCGTTGAACACCAGCAGGTCGCCGGGCCGCAGGAAGTCCGGCAACTCGCGGAACATGCGGTCCTGCAACGAGCGCCCCGCCACGTCCAGCAACAGCATGCGACTGGCCGAACGCTCCGGCAGCGGCGCCTGCGCGATCAGCTCGGGCGGCAATTCAAAATCGAAATCGGACTTCTTCAAGGGAAACTCGGCCAGCGGGCGGTAGCCGCGCATTATCCCGCAGCAGGCCGCGGGTTGCGCGGGTATCTACAGCCAGCCCTTCTGCCGCGCCAGCCGGTAGGCCTCGATGCGATTGCCGACGCCGAGCTTGCCGATGGCCTCGGAGAGGTAATTGCGCACCGTGCCATGCGACAGATTCAGGTGCACCGCGATGTCGCCGGCCGACTGGCCCTCACCAGCCAATCGCAAGACCTGGCGTTCGCGATCGTTCAGCGGATCGGCTTCGGACCAGGCTTCCAGCGCCAGTTCGGGGTCGATCGCGCGGCCGCCGCGATGCACAGTGCGCAGCGCCTCGGCGAGGTTCTCGGCGGGCGCGTCCTTCAGCAGATAACCCGACACACCGGCGTCCAGCGCACGACGCAGGAACCCGGGCCGCGCAAACGTGGTGACGATGACTACCTTGATCGACAACTGCTGGCGCTGGATGCGCTGTGCCAGCTCCAGTCCGGTCAGTCCGGGCATCTCGATGTCGGTGACCAGCACATCGGGCTTCAGTCGTTGCAGCTCGCGCCACGCCGCTTCGCCATCCGCAGCCGAGCCAAGCACCTCGATATCGGATTCCATGCCCAGCAGCGCCGACAGCGCACCGCGCACCATCGCCTGGTCCTCGGCCAGCAAGACGCGAATCATGCGGCGGAGTGCCCGGAGCCTGGCCTGGACTGCTGCGCGACATGCGCCGCCTCGCCAGGTGACGGGGTCGCCTGCACCAGCCGCAGGACCGGGATGGGCGCCACCACCCGCAATCGCGTACCACCGCCTCGCGGCGACTCCACCGTCAGGCTGCCGCCCAACGCCCGCACCCGCTCGCGCATCCCGCTCATGCCATTGCCCTCCGAGTGAATCCCGCCGCGACCGTTGTCGCTGATGTCCATGCGCACGCTGGCATGCTCACGCTGCAGTTCGATGGTGGCCATGCTCGCCTGGGCATGGCGGGCAATATTCGTGACGGCCTCGCGCAGCACCAGTGACAAGCCGCACTCCACCGGCTTCGGCAGATCGTCCGGCGGATGACCGGATTGAAGCGACACGCCCGAAGACTCCAGCATCAGCCTGGCAGCGGCCAGCTCGGCCGCCAGATCGCTGGCGCGAATGCCGCTCACGGCACTGCGCACTTCGGCCAATGCGTGACGCGCCACTTTCTCGGCCTCCCCGACCTCGCGCCGGGCCGCTTCGAGATCGCGGTCGAACAGCCTGCGGGAGAGCTCCAGCTTCAGCGTGATCAGCGACAGCGTATGACCGAGCAGGTCGTGCAGGTCGCGGCCGATCCGTTCACGCTCGGCGGTGGCCGCCAAGCGTCGCACCTCGTCGTGGGAAAGTTGCAGTTGCGCATCCTTCTCCTCGCTGGTGCGCTCGGCATTGATCACGATGCCGACGATGAACGAGGTCAGCGGGATCGAGAATACCGCCTGCCATGAATAGTGCAGCAGCCAGGTCTCCAGCAGCAGGGCGGCGTTGAGCGCGACCAGCCACGCCAGGTAGGCGCGAAAGGACATGCGGCACACGCGCAGCATCACGCAGCCATAGACGAAATAGGTCAGGCCGCTGGGATACCAGGAAACCAGCGCGATGCTCAGCAGGACCATCGCCAGCGCGTAGCTGCGCGCCGTGGCCCGTGGCGCCACCACGCTCTTGTAGTAGAGCAGCAGGAATACCGGGTAGCTGGCCAGCGTGAAGACCAGCCAGCGGGCGCTCCAGCCATCGCCACTCCAGATGGGAGTGACGAACAGCCAGGCCGACCAAAGCAGGTGCACCGCATCGGTCCAGGGCGACTTGCCCCGGCGGATACTCGACGCGACCAGCGAATCCGGCGCCGGCGCAAGAAATGCGGTTACTCGTCGAATCATGGCGCTCGCCCCCGCAGAGCCTTTCTGCGTCGTCATGCTACTTCAACCGTACCGACGCAGGCGTCGCGCCGCCAGCAGCAGGAAGCCCGCGGCAAAGCCGCTCAGCACCAGCACATGCGGCAGCAGCGGACCCCGGTTCAAGCCGACCGCCGCCTGCGTCAATTGATTCAGGTGATAGCTGGGCCAGAGCGGCGCGAGCTGCTGCAACGCACGGGGCAGCATCGACAGCGGCAGCCACAGGCCGGACAGGAACGCCATCGGCAGGTAGACCAGGTTCAGCAGCCCCGGCGCGCCCTGCCCCTTGATCAGGGTCCCCACGAACATGCCCAGTGCGCAGAACGGCAGCACGCCGAATGTACCGGTGGCCAGCAACGCCAGGATCTGGCCCCGGCTCAGCACCACATGGGCCAGGAACAGGCCGATCAGCAACAACAACACCGTCACCACGGTGGCAGCGATCATCGCCATCACCATCTTGCCCAGCAGGTACGCACCCGGTGGCATCGGCAGGGCCCGCTTGAGAGTCAACAAACCACCGTCGCGCTCGATCGCCAGCGAGACGCCGAAGCCGAACAGGCCCGGCCCGATAATGCCGAACGCGCTGTAGCTGGCCAGCAGGTAACGTGACGCCTCGCCGTGATTTATCAGCACCCCGAACATCAGGTAGAACACGGTCGAGAACAGCGTCATCGGCAGGATGAACGCCGGCGCGCGCAGGTAGCGCAGGCATTCGCTGCGCGCCTCCGCCAGATAGGCGCCGAGCACTCGTCGCCGCGACATCCGGGGGCCCGCGGGAAATCTCTGGATCGGCAGGATGTTTTCCATGTCAGGCCACCTCACGCCGTGACGCTGCCGATGCTGCTTCGGCTTCGCGGGTAAGTTCGGTGAACGCTTCGGCCAGTCCGGCGCGCTGCACTTCCAGTTCGCTCAGGTGCGGGTCGGCATCGAGCAACCGGCGCACGACGCTTTCGGCGTGGGCCGTGGTCAGGTGCAGGCGTTCATTGCTCCGATGCACATCGCCGACCGCCGGCCAGCCAGCCACGACGTCGGTGTCCAGGGTGCTGATGCAACGGATGCGCTTGCTCGCCACCCGCGCCCGCAGCGCATCGACCGTGCCTTCATGGATCACCCGGCCACGCGCCATCACGCAGACACGATCGGCCAGTGCCTCGGCCTCTTCCAGGTAATGCGTGGTCAGCAGCACCGAGCAACCGTCTGCCAGCAGCTGGCGGATCGCCGCCCACAGCTTCTGCCGGGTTTCGATGTCCATGCCCACGGTGGGTTCGTCCAGGAACAGCAGTTCGGGCCTGCCGCACAGCGCCAGCGCAAACTGCACGCGGCGCTGCTGGCCACCGGACAGCCTGGCGTAGGGACGCAAGAGCAGATCGGCTATCCCGGCCAGTTCGGCGCTTTCGGCCAGCGCGCGCGGGGCCGGGTAGTAGCTGGCGGTGAGCCGCAACAACTCACCGACCCGCAGCGTTGGCGGCAGCGCAGCCTGCTGCAGCATCACGCCGATGCGCCGACGCGCCGTGATCTGCTGCGGGTCCTGCCCGAACAGCTCGACCATGCCGGCATCGGCGCGGATCAGCCCCAGCAGCAGGCTGATCGCGGTGGTCTTGCCGGCGCCATTGGGACCGAGCAGGGCCAGCAGTTCGCCCCGACGCAACTGCAGGTCGACCCCCTCCAGCGCGGTGAGGCGACCATAGCGTTTGATCGCGCCGGCGAGGCGCGCGACAACATGGCTTGAATCGTTCATGGCAAGGCTCTCCTGTGCCTTGCAGCGTAGGCAGATCGGGGGCCCTGCTCCATTCGCCGTCGTCAGCCATCGCGGATGACAGCCGTCATGCAGGGGGTACCGGTGACCCCATCCGCCGCGTTATGCTCGGGGATGCTCTTGCGCGCTTTCCCCGGATCCGGTGCCCCGGACAGGGTGCATTGCCCCGGAAACAGTCCGCTACAGGCGGTTTCCGGCAGGCGATGCCCACGCGCAGGGAGTCGGCCTGCTTCGCGCTGGGTGCGAGGCGCCGACGTAATCGAGGAGGAAGTCATGGGTGTGATCAATCAGCTGCGCGAACTGCGCGAATTCGGTGGCAAACCGCGAACCACGGGCCTGGACGATGCCAGCATCGAGCGCCTGGCCGCGAACGACCCGCTGCTGGGCCAGGCGATTGCCGAAGCGGTGGCGCGACACCAGGAACTGCGCGCCGAGATGGCTGATTTCCTCCGGCTCGACGAAGCCGAGCAGATGGCCCAGGTCCAGGCCGGTTTCATCAATTTCTATCCCGACGACGCGGTCAACCCGTACCTGTCGGCCGCAGCGCGCGGCCCGTGGATCGTCACGCTCAAGGGCGCCGTGCTGCACGACAACGGCGGCTACGGCATGCTCGGTTTCGGCCACAACCCGCAAGCCATCCTGGATGCGATGAGCCGGCCGCAGGTGATGGCCAACGTGATGTCGCCGAGCATCGCCCAGATGCGCTTCACCCGCGCGCTGGATCGTGAGCTGGGCCGCAACCGCGACGGCAATCCGTACAAGCGCTACATGTGCCTCAATTCGGGTTCCGAAGCGGTGGGCCTGGCCTGCCGCATCGCGGACGTCAATGCCAAGCTGATGACCGATCCGGGCGCGCGCTACGCCGGGCGCACGATCAAGCGGCTGGTGGTCAAGGGCGCGTTCCACGGCCGCACCGACAAGCCGGCGCTGTATTCCGACTCCTCGCGCAAGGCCTACCAGCAGCACCTGGCCAGCTATCGTCACGAGGACAGCGTGCTGACCGTGGCGCCCTACGACGTGGCCCAGCTGGAAGCGGCTTTCGCCGACGCCGACAAGCACGGCTGGTTCATCGAGGCGATGTTCCTGGAGCCGGTGATGGGCGAAGGCGATCCCGGTCGCGCGGTCACCACGGAGTTCTACAAGGCCGCCCGCGCGCTGACCGAAGCCCATGGCAGCCTGCTGCTGGTCGACTCGATCCAGGCCGGCCTGCGCGCGCATGGCGTGCTGTCGCTGATCGACTACCCGGGCTTCGAGAAGCTGCCCGCACCGGACATGGAGACGTTTTCCAAGGCACTCAACGCCGGTCAGTATCCGCTGTCGGTACTGGCGGTCAGCGAGCGCACCGCGGCGCTGTATCGCAAGGGCATCTACGGCAACACGATGACCGCGAACCCGCGTGCACTGGACGTGGCGCTGGCCACGCTGGATGAACTGAGCGACGAAGTGCGCGACAACATCCGCGAGCGCGGCAAGGAATTCGTCGACAAGCTCAATGCGCTGAAGAGCGAGCTGGGTGGCCTGATCACCAAGGTGCAGGGGACCGGCCTGCTGTTCTCCTGCGAGCTGGCGCCGGAATACAAGTGCTATGGCGCCGACTCGACCGAGGAATACATGCGTGAGCGCGGCATCGGCGTGATCCACGGCGGCACCAACTCGCTGCGCTTCACCCCGCACTTCAACGTCACCAGTGCCGAAGTCGATCTGGTCGTGGCGAACGTGCGCCAGGCCCTGCTCGAGGGCCCGCGCAAGGCCAAGGCCGAAGCGGCCTGATCCAGCCCGAATGAACACTTCAGCCGCGGCGGCGATGGACAGGCCGCCGCGGCTGAATACTTCGTGCATGTCGGGTTTCACCCACTCCCGCGGCGGTCGCAGCCGGCATAGACTGGCCGCGCCGGCAACAGCCGGTCACCCAGGGAGGACTCAACGATGTCGATGTCATTACGTCTGCTCGCGGTCAGCGCCGCCTTTGCCTTTGCCGGCGCCGCCTTTGCAGCCACCCCGAAGACCAGCGCGGCGGCTCCCGCCGCCAAACCGCATAGCGCCCAGCAACAACGCATGATCGACTGCAACAAGCAGGCGACCGGCAAGAAGGGCGCCGAACGCAAGTCCTTCATGAGCTCCTGCCTGAAGGGTGGAAGTGCCGCTGCCGCGCCGTCGGCCAGGCAGGCCCAGCAGGAGAAAATGAAAAGCTGCAATGCCGAGGCGAAGACCAAGGCGCTCAAGGGTGCCGATCGCAAGGCCTTCATGAGCACTTGCCTGAAAGGCAGTACGGCAGCCGCCCCGCCGGCGCAGTAACAAGGGCCGCCTCCATCGGCCGCCGCCCACGCACACCTGCAGGTGTGCGTGGGCGGCCCCGGTTCGCTAAGCTCCGGAACTGTCACGCGCCTGGCGCTGCCACTGAAGACAGTCACCGATGAAGATCGTCGAAGTCCGCCACCCGCTGATCCGGCACAAGCTCGGTCTGATGCGTCGCGCGGGCATCAGTACCAAGGAATTTCGCGAGCTGGCCTCCGAGGTCGCCGCCCTGCTCACCTATGAGGCCACCAAGGATCTGGAAACCGTCGAGGAACCGATCCAGGGCTGGGCCGGGCCGCTGCAGGTACACCGGATCAAGGGCAAGAAGATCACCATCGTGCCGATCCTGCGCGCCGGACTGGGCATGCTGCCCGGCGTGCTCGACATGATTCCGTCGGCCAAGGTCAGCGTGGTCGGTGTGCAGCGCGACGAGCGGACCCTGCAACCGGTCGCCTACTACGAGAAACTCAGCGGCCGCATGGACGAGCGCATCGCGCTGATCGTCGACCCGATGCTGGCCACCGCCGGCACCCTGATCGCCGCAGTCGACATGCTGAAAGCCGCCGGCTGCCGGCGTATCAAGGGACTGTTCCTGGTCGCCGCGCCGGAAGGCCTCGAGCGCATCGAAGCGGTCCACCCGGACATCGAGATCTACACCGCCGCCATCGACGAACGCCTCAACGAGCACGGCTATATCCTGCCCGGCCTGGGCGATGCCGGCGACAAGATCTTCGGTACCAAGGTCTCTTGAAGCAAAAAAAATAGTGAACAGGAGTGAGAAACGAGTGACGCTGCCCTCACTCGTTTCTCATTTCTTCCCCCTCACTCCCCGCTTTCAGCGGCCGAAGCGGTCGGTCGCCTTGATCAACTCGTGCATGATGCCCGGCTCGAACGCCGAGTGGCCGGCATCCTGCACGATGTGCAGATCGGCTTCGGGCCACGCGCGATGCAGATCCCACGCGCTGCGCAGCGGGCAGACCACGTCGTACCGGCCCTGCACGATCACGGCAGGAATGTGACGGATGCGCTCGACGTTGCGCAGCAGCTGGTCGTCGTGTTCGAAGAAACCGCCGTTGACGAAGTAGTGGCATTCGATCCGCGCAAACGCCAGCGCAAACTCGTCTTCGGCACTGGAAGCCATGTGCGACGTGTCCTGCCACAGGAAGCTGGTCGCGCCTTCCCAGACCGACCACGCCCGCGCGGCGTCCGTGCGAGTTTTCGGATCATCGCTGGTCAGGCGTCGATGGTAGGCGTTCATCAGGTCGCCGCGCTCCGGCTCCGGAATCGCCTCGAGATAGGTCTCCCACGCATCCGGATACAGCGCGTCGCAACCCTTCTGGTAGAACCATTCCAGTTCCCACCGGCGCAGCATGAAGATGCCGCGCAATACCAGCTCGGTCACCTTGTCCGGGTGCGTCTGTGCGTAGGCCAGTGCCAGGGTGGAACCCCATGAGCCACCGAACACCTGCCAGCGGTCGATCGCCAGGTGCCCGCGCAGACGCTCGATGTCGGCCACCAGATCCCAGGTGGTGTTGTCGGCCAGTTCCGCATGCGGGGTGGACTTGCCGCAACCGCGCTGATCGAACAGCACGATGCGGTAGATCGCCGGATCGAAGAAGCGCCGGCATTTCCCGTTGGTGCCGCCACCCGGCCCTCCGTGCAGGAACACCACCGGCTTGCCGTCGGGGTTGCCGCTCTGCTCGTAGTACAGCGTGTGCAGATCCGAAACTTTCAGAAAGCCGCTGTCATACGGTTCGATGTCGGGATACAACGCGCGACGCGGCTCCAGCGCCTGATTCATCGACGACTCCTGGCTGTGCTTGGTGAATCCACCATCGTAGCGGCATCGCCGGACAGGCGAAAGCGCGGTGCCGGCGGTACGGGCTCAACGGGCCGCATCGCGCGGCCGCCAGTCGCTGGCCCAGTGGGACGGCCGCGGCCCCATCACGAACTCCAGCGTGCCGCCCGCCATGATCTGGTCGTAGCGGATCACCGGGGCCGTCAGCGGCCGGCCGTCGAGCGTGGCCGACTGGATGTAGATGTTGCCGGCAGCGCGGTGGGAGGCGATCACCGTGAACGTCTTGCCGTTGCCCAGCGCCAGCGTGACCCGGCCGAACAGCGGGCTGCCGATCATGTACTCGGCCGACGCCGGATTGACCGGATAGAAACCCAGCGCGGTGAACACATACCAGGCGGACATCTGGCCGCAGTCCTCGTTGCCGAGGATGCCGGCGGGCGTGTCCGAGTACGCGTCCCGGGCCAGCTCATGCACGCGCGCCTGGGTCTTCCACGGCGCGCCGACGAAGTCGTAGAGGTAACCGTAGTGATGGCTGGGCTCGTTGTCGTGGTGGTTGTGGCCACCGGCAAAGTGCTCGTCGAGCCGGGCCTCGGCGGCCTTCGGGCCACCCAGCAGCGCCACCGTACCGGGGATGTCGTGCAGGGCCGCAAACAGATAGACCCACTGGTCCCCCTCGGTCCATCCCTCCGCGGGCGAAGCCCAACTGCCGTCGGCCAGGCGCGCCTGCATGAAGCCGCGCGCCGGATTGAACAGCTTGCGGTAATCCAGCGAACGCTTCATGAAGCGCGCGGCGTCCTGCGCGTGGCCGGTGGCGCGGGCCACCAGCGCCACCGCGTAATCGTCGTAGGACTCCTCCAGCGTGCTCGAGGCCGATTCGGACACCTTGTCGGCGGGAATGTAGCCGAGCGTCTTGGCATAGCCGAGGCCGGCGCGCGCCTCGTAAGGCGTGCCCGGTTCGCGATCGAACCAGCGTCGTGAAGTGTCACCGTCGGGCGGCACGCTGGCGTCCTTGTGCACGGCCGCGTAAGCGAGCTCCCGGTCGAAGCCGGTGAAGCCCTTGCCGATGGCCTCCGCCACCAGCGAATCGGCATGCGTGCCGATCATGATGTTGGTGTAGGACGGGTTGGGCCATTTTGGCATCCAGCCGCCTTCGCGATAGTCCTGCAACAGCGCCTGCACCATGCCGCCGATGCGCTCGGGCGCGAACAGGGTGAGCAGGCTGTTCTCGGCACGGAAGGTGTCCCAGATCGAGTAGTCGGTGTAGGACACGCCGTCATGCACCTTGTCGTCGAAGGCGCTGTAGTAGCGACCGTGCTCGGACAGCAGGCGCGGATACAGCAGCGCGTGATAGAGCGCGGTGTAGAAAATGTGTCGCCGGGACGGATCGGCCCCCTCGACCTTGGCCATGCCGAGCTTGCGGTTCCACGTCCGCCTGAGTGCGTCGCGGGTGGCGTCGAAATTCCACCCGGGCAGCTCGGCGTCGAGATTGGCCTGGGCCTGCGCGAGACTGATGAACGAAGTGCCGACCTGCGCCTCGACAGGCTCGCCCGAGGCGGTATCGAACGAGACGAAGGCGCCTGCATTCTTCCCCTGGACCTTGGTCTTGCCCGGCCACTGCAGCACCCCCTCGTACACCGTGCCGGCCGAGAACGGCTGCTTGAAGCGCACCACGAAATAGCCCCTGAAATGGGGCAACTTCAGAGGCCCGAGATCGGCGTCCTGGCGATCCGGGTTGTAGCCGCGGATCTCGTGCCGGTCGGCGTCGATTTCCACATAGCCGTCGATCCCGGGGCGGGTCGCCTCGATCAGCACGCTGGCCCTCGAGCGGGCCGGAAAGCCGAAACGCAGGTAGCCGCAATGGTCGGTGGACGTGATCTCGGTACGGATGTGACGTCCGTTGCCGGCATCCATCGTGACCGCGTAGTAGTACGGCGTGGCCACCTCGTCGCTGCGTGCAAACGGCAGCTGACGTGCCTCCGGCGCGTACTTGGTCGCATCGAGCTCCGGCATCAGCGTGACGTAGCCGTAATCGCCCATCCAGATCGCCGCCTGGTGCGTCCCGATGAAGCCCTGGATGTGCTTGTCGGCGTAGTTGTAGGAGCTGACGCTGACACGGTTCTGGCGCGTTTGCGCCGTCCAGTTGGTCATGCCGAACGGGGTGGTCACCAGCGGCATGGTGCCGCCGTATTCGGAACCGCTGCCAGCCGTGCCGATGTAGGGATCGACCCAGTCCACCGGGGTCGGCGGAGCCACCGCCGCGGCAAGCGCCGAGCCGGCGCCGGCAAAAAGGAAGATACCTGCGGCCACGCCTGCACGCACTCGCTTGCATCGCATCGACACACCTCTTCGCATGGCGGATGGTCTCAGCCGAGCAGCTTACCCGGATTGAGGATGCCGCCGGGATCGAACACCTGCTTCACACCCCGCATCAGCGCGATCTCCGCTGCGCTGCGCGTGCTCTCCAGGTAATCGCGCTTGACCAGTCCGATGCCGTGCTCGGCCGAGATGCTGCCACCGTGGCGCTGCAGCGTGGCGGCCAGCAGCTTCGTCACATGCTCGCACTGGGCGATGAAGGCCGCGTCATCCACGCCGTCGGGCTTGAGCACGTTGATATGCAGGTTGCCGTCGCCGATATGGCCGAACCAGACCACCTCGACCTGTGGATACTCGCGTGTCAGCAGCGCCTGCATCTCGTGCAGAAATGCCGGCACGGCACTGATCCTCACCGACACGTCGTTCTTGTACGGCTGCCGCGGCGCCAGGCTTTCGGTGATGCCTTCGCGCAGCCGCCACAGCGCTGCCGCCTGTGCTTCGCTTTGCGCGATCACGCCATCGCTGACCCAGCCCTGCTCCAGCGCCTGCCCGAATGCATCCAGCGCCGCTTCCTGCGCCGGCTCGTCGGCCGCGTCGAACTCGGTCACCACGTAGTACGGATGGTCCCCGTCGAACGCCCGCTGGGCGCCATGCGCCAGCACGTGCTTCAACGCGCGGTCGGTGAAGAACTCGAACGCCTGCAGCCCGAGCCTCACGCGGAACAGTGCGAACACCTGCATCAGCGCATCCATGTCCGGCAGCGCCAGCAGCATCACCTGGGACGGCGGCGCCGGGTCGGTGAGCCTCAGGGTGGCCTCCACCACGATGCCCAGAGTGCCTTCCGAACCGATCATCAACTGGCGGAAATCGTAGCCGCTGGAGTTCTTGATCAGTCCGCGGTTGAGTTCCAGCAGCTCGCCGTTGCCGGCAACCACCTTCAGCGCCGCGATCCATTCGCGCGTGTTGCCGTAGCGGATCACCCGGATACCGCCGGCATTGGTGGCGATATTTCCGCCGATCGAGCACGAGCCGCGGGCGGCGAAATCGACCGGATAGACCAGCTCGTGGCTGCGGGCGGCATCATGCACCGACTGCAGCGCGATGCCGGGCTGGACGGTCAGGGTGCGGTCGACGGCGTTGAAATCCAGCACGCGGTTCATCCGCTCCAGACTCAGCACCAGCTCGCCGCTGGCGGCCACGGCGCCGCCGGACAGGCCGGTGCGACCACCGGAAGGCACGATCGCCACCTGCTGCTCGTTGGCCCAGCGCACGATCGCCTGCACTTCCTCCACGCTGGCCGGGAGCGCGATCGCCAGCGGCGCCGGCGTCCAGCGCCGGGTCCAGTCGCGGCCGTAATGTTCCAGATCGCCCGGCGATGTGAGCAGGCGCAGGTCGGGCAACCGGCGGGACAATTCGGCGAGGCGGGTATCGGACATGCTTGGCTCCGGGGGCATCCCCACAGCCTGCCAGCCGCATCATTCCGCGTCCAGTGCTGCAGCGCCGCAAAGCGCTTTCGTCTCTGGCATAGTAGCGATTCCTACTTCCTGCCCAGGCCGACGCGATGCAGACCTCCTACCCCCGCCAAGACATCAAGGTATTGCTGCTGGAGGGAGTGAGTGCCAGTGCGGTCGAGAATTTCCATCGTGCCGGCTACAGCCAGGTCGAACTGCATGCGAAGTCGCTGCCAGAAGACGAGCTCAAGCGACGCATCAGCGATGCGCATATCGTCGGCATCCGCTCGCGCACCCAGCTCAACGGCGAGGTACTGGCACAGGCCAAGCGGCTGATCGCGATCGGCTGTTTCTGCATCGGCACCAACCAGGTGGATCTGTCCACCGCGCGGAAGCTCGGCGTGCCGGTGTTCAACGCACCGTATTCCAACACGCGCAGCGTGGCCGAGCTGGTGATCGCCGAGGCGATCATGCTGTTGCGCGGGATCCCGCAGAAGAACGCCCTGTGCCATCGCGGCGGCTGGACCAAGTCGGCCAGCGGCAGCTTCGAAACGCGCGACAAGGTGCTCGGCATCGTCGGCTATGGCCACATCGGCACCCAGGTCGGCGTGCTGGCCGAGAGCCTCGGCATGCGGGTGATCTTCCACGACATCGAAACCAAGCTGTCGCTGGGCAATGCACGCGCGGTGTCGAGCCTGGACGAATTGCTGGAACGTGCCGACGTGGTCACCCTGCATGTGCCCGAAACCCCGGCCACGCAGATGATGATCAAACAGGCGCAGCTGGCCAGGATGCGTCCCGGCGCCATGCTGATCAATGCCTCGCGCGGCAGCGTGGTCGATATCGACGCATTGGCCACGGCCTTGCGCGAGGGCCATCTGGCGGGGGCTGCCGTGGACGTCTTCCCGGTCGAGCCGAAGGGCAACGACGATGCCTTCGTGTCCCCGCTGGTCGGGATGGACAACGTCATCCTGACCCCGCACATCGGCGGCAGCACGCTGGAGGCGCAGGACAACATCGGCATCGAGGTGGCCAGCAAGCTGATCCGCTACAGCGACAACGGCTCCACCCTGTCGGCGGTCAACTTCCCCGAGGTCACCCTGCCCGAGCACCCGAACAGCCGCCGCCTGCTGCACATCCATCGCAATGTGCCGGGTACGCTGTCGCGCATCAACGAGCTGTTTTCCGCCGGCAACATCAATATCGACGCGCAGTTCCTGCAGACCGACAGCGAAGTCGGCTACGTGGTGATCGACGTCAGCGCCGACACCCGCCAGGCGAATGCGCTCAAGGATCAGCTGGCGGCGATACCCGGCACCCTGCGCAGTCGCGTGCTGTACTGAGGGCGGGGAACGGCAAGCACATCGCGGTTTTGCCCTGGTTCCCCGTGCCCTAACAAAAAAGCGCCCAAGGGCGCTTTTTCTGGATGCTGAATTGGTCGGGGCGGCCGGATTCGAACCGACGACCCTCTGCCCCCCAGGCAGATGCGCTACCAGGCTGCGCTACGCCCCGACGATCAGCAAGTCGGGAAGTCTAGCAGCTGACCGGGTGGCGCCGGAAGCCATTTGTGATCCTTGCGTACTCAGCGACGCAGCAGGGTCAGTACTTCTTCCAGCTCCAGTCGCACCTGACGCACGATCTGGTGCGAAATGCTGGCTTCCATCCGCGCCTGCGGGCCTTCCAGTCGCGCCCGCGCACCGGTGATGGTGAATCCCTCGTCATACAACAGCGAACGGATCTGGCGGATCATCAGCACGTCGTGACGCTGGTAGTAACGGCGGTTGCCGCGACGCTTGACCGGATTGAGTGCGGGGAATTCCTGTTCCCAGTAGCGCAGCACGTGGGGCTTCACGCCGCACAGCTCGCCGACCTCACCGATGGTGAAGTAGCGCTTCGCCGGGATGGCGGGGAGTTCGGTGTTATTCCCTTGATCCAGCATAGCCCTCGACTCTTACCTTGAGTTTCTGTCCCGGCCGGAAGGTCACCACGCGCCGGGCGGAGATCGGAATCTCCTCCCCGGTCTTGGGGTTGCGCCCGGGTCGCTGATTCTTCAGCCGCAGATCGAAATTGCCGAAACCCGACAACTTTACCTGCTCACCGTTTTCGAGTGCTTCGCGAACCACCTCGAAATAGGCATCCACGAATTCCTTGGCCTCACGCTTGTTGAGGCCCACGTCGAGGAAAAGCCGCTCGGCCATTTCCGCCTTGGTCAGAGCCATCTCATCCTCGCAACTTCGCCTTGCATGTCTGCTCCAACACGGCCACCGCTTCGCGCACGCAGAGATCCGCGTCCTCATCTGTAAGGGTGCGTGAAGCATCCTGCAAAATCAAGCCCATAGCGAGACTTTTTCGACTTGCTTCGACGCCTTTGCCACTGTAACGGTCGAACAGCCGCAATTCCTTCAATCGCTCGCCCAGCGTGACGCGAACAAGTTGCTCGATCCGTGACCAACTGACCGTTTCGGGCAGATCCAGCGCAATGTCGCGCCGCACGGCGGGAAACCGCGGCACGGCGCGGACCCGGGGCAGGCGCCGCGCCAGCACGGGTTCCAGCGCCAGCTCCAGCACATGCACGTCGGCCCCCAGATCGAGCGTCCGGGCCAGTTGCGGGTGCAATGCACCGAGATAGCCCACCGTCTCGCCGTCGCGCGCCACGCGCGCGCCGCGGCCCGGGTGCAGCCAGCCCGGCAGGCCGTCGGCATGCACCGACCAGCGCTGCGGCTCGCCACCCCAGGCGATCAGGGCATCGAGGTCGCCCTTCAGATCATGGAAATCCAGCGTCCGCGCGGACTCACCCCATTGCTCGGCGCGCGCGTTGCCGCAGGCGACGATGGCAAGGCTGGGCGTCTCCACGGGCGGGTTGCCCGCTTGTTGCGACGTCCGGCCCGGGCTGGCCGGCTCTTCGCACGGGGATGCGCCTTGCTGGAATACCCGCGCCACCTCGAACAGGCGCACGCGCTCCTGCTGACGGGCGCGGTTATGCCGCAGCGCTTCGATCAACCCGGGCAACAAGGAAGGTCGCATCACCGCCAGATCGGCCGACAAGGGGTTGGCCAGCGGCACCAGCCGCTCGGTGAAGCCCCAGCTGGTCAGCAGAGGTGCTGCGACGAAGGACAGATTCACCGCCTCGTAGTAGCCGCGCGCCGCCAGTTGCTCGCGCAACGCCAGTTCGTTGATGCGCGCTTCCGGCTCGATCACCAGGGCCAACGCACCGGCCGGTGTCGCCGTGGGGATATTGTCGTAACCGAAGATGCGCGCCACTTCCTCGATCAGGTCTTCCTCGCGCTCGATGTCGAAGCGGCTGCTGGGCGCGGTGATCTGCCAGCCCTCGGCGCTGTCCTCGACCCGCATGCCCAGCGCGGTGAAGATGCGCTTCACTTCGGCATCGGCCACGCTCACACCCAGCACCCGCTGAAGCCGGGCCCGACGCAGACCGACCGCCGCGGGCAAGGTCAGGTCGGCGGGGTTTTCCGCCCGCAGGACCGGGCCGGCGCTGCCGCCGGCGATCGCCAGCAGCAGCTCGGTGGCGCGTTCCAGCGCCCGCTGCGGCAACTGCGGATCGACCCCGCGCTCGAAGCGATGCGAGGCATCGGTATGCAGGCCGAGCTTGCGCGAGCGGCCCATGATCGCGGCCGGTGCGAAGTGCGCGGCTTCGAGAAAGATGTTGCGCGTGTCATCGCCGACGCGCGAATCGAAACCGCCCATCACGCCGGCCACGGCCAGCGGCTTGTGCTCGTCGGCAACCAGCACGAAACCCTCGTCGAGCCGGGCCTCGCTGCCATCGAGCAGTTTCAGCGTCTCGCCGCTGCGGGCATGACGGACCACGATGTCGCCCTGCAGGGCGTCGTTGTCGAACGCATGCAGCGGCTGGCCCAGTTCCAGCATCACGTAGTTGGTGACATCGACCACCGCACTGATCGGACGCAGGCCCGAGCGGCGCAGGCGCTCGGCCAGCCATAGCGGAGTGCGTGCCGACGGGTCGATCCCCTCGACGATACGGCCCAGATAGCGCGGAGCGTCCTTGCCGGCCTCCAGCCGGATGCCACGACGCGTCGTACCGGTGACCCCCACCGCGGCCTGTTCCGGCAGGTTCACTGCGCTGCCGAACAGGGCCGCCACATCATGCGCCAGCCCGAACAGGCCCAGGCAGTCGGGACGGTTCGGAGTGAGCTTCAACTCGAAGCTGGCATCGGGCAGCCCGAGGCAGTCGGCCAGCGGCTGGCCGACCGGGGCATCGGCCGGCAGCTCAAGCAGGCCGGACGCATCGGCATCCACGCCCAGCTCCTTCGCCGAGCACAGCATGCCGAACGACTCCACCCCACGCAGCCTGGCTGCCTTGATCGCGATGCCGCCGGGCAGGCTCGCCCCCACCCTCGCCAGCGGCACCTTGATGCCGACCCGCGCGTTCGGCGCACCACAGACGATCTGCAGCAACTCGCCCTGCCCTGCATCGACCCTGCACACCTGCAGGCGATCGGCTTCCGGATGCTTCTCGGCGGCCACGATCTCGGCCACCACCACGCCGTCCAGGCCTTCGCCAAGCACGGTCAGCTCTTCCACTTCCAGCCCGGCCATGGTCAACGCATGCGCCAGGGCGGCACGGTCGGCCTTGATGTCGACCAGCTCGCGCAGCCAGTTCTCGGAAAATTTCATGCTTTTCGATTCCTGCGCCGCGTTTCAGGCGAACTGCTTGAGGAAGCGCAAATCGTTCTCGAAGAACGCGCGCAGATCGGAGACGCCGTAGCGCAACATCGCAAAGCGCTCCACGCCGAGACCAAAGGCAAAGCCGCTGTAACGCTCCGGATCGATGCCGCAATTCTTCAGCACGTTCGGATGCACCATGCCGCAACCGAGCACTTCCAGCCAGCGGGTGGAACCGTCCTCGGCATCCCAGCGGATGTCGACCTCGGCGGATGGCTCGGTGAAGGGGAAGTAGCTGGGGCGGAAGCGCATCTCGAAATCACGCTCGAAGAACGCCCGGATGAACTCGGCCAGGGTGCCCTTCAGGTCGGCGAAACTCGAGGTCTCGTCGATCAGCAGGCCTTCGATCTGGTGGAACATCGGCGAGTGGGTCTGGTCCGAATCGCTGCGGTAGACCTTGCCCGGCGCGATGATGCGGATGGGTGGCTGGCGCCCGGCCATGGCGCGGATCTGTACCGGCGAGGTATGCGTGCGCAGCAGGCGACCGTCACCGAAGTAGAAGGTGTCGTGCATCGCGCGCGCGGGATGATGCGGCGGAAAATTCAATGCCTCGAAGTTGTGCCAGTCGTCTTCGATCTCCGGGCCGTCGGCACGCTGGTAGCCCAGCCGCGCGAAGATCGAGGCGATGCGTTCCAGCGTTCGGGTGATCGGATGGATGCCGCCGCGCTCGCCGTCACGACCCGGCAGGCTGATATCCAGCCGCTCCGAGGCCAGCCGGCGATCCAGCTCGATCTGCTCCAGCACCTGCTTGCGTGCGGCAAGGGCTTCGGCGAGGCGATCCTTGACCCGGTTCACTTCGGCCCCGCGCGCCTTGCGCTCGTCCGCCGCCAGTGCGCCAAGCGTCTTCAGCGCGGCGGTGACGATGCCGTTCTTGCCCAGCAGGCCGACGCGCAGCGCATCGAGCGCCTCCAGCGTATCGGCCTTGTCGATATCGGCCAGCGCCGAAGCGGCGCGGCTGTCCAGATCGTCCATAAGGTGCGCTTCTCGTTACTTCCCCTCTCCTTTCGGGGAGAGGCCAGGGTGAGGGGCCACTCTTGCACCACCTTCGCATCGGGCGAGCTTGGATGAAGGTTGAGGCGAGCCCCGACCCTCACCTCAATCCTCTCCCAAGGGGAGAGGAGGCAATCGCAAAGAGCATTATCCATACGAAAACGGGGAGAAGGCTGTGGCCTCCTCCCCGCTTGCTTTACATCATATCGCGCCGGCGCCGGAGCGCCGGACGATCAAGCGGCCAGACTGGCCTTCGCTTTCTCGGCGATCACTTCAAACGCCTTGATGTCGTGCACGGCGATATCGGCCAGCACCTTGCGGTCGACGGCGATACCGGCCTTGCTCAGGCCATTGATCAGGCGGCTGTAGGACAGGCCGAACATGCGGGCCGCCGCATTGATGCGGACGATCCACAGCGCGCGGAACTGGCGCTTGCGCTGCTTGCGGCCGATATAGGCGTACTGGCCGGCCTTGATGACGGCCTGGTTGGCAACGCGGAAGACCTTGCGGCGGGCGTTGTAATAACCCTTCGCGCGACCGATAACCTTTTTGTGACGACGACGGGCGGTGACGCCACGCTTTACACGAGCCATGGTTTATCTCCTCGTCTTACAAGTACGGCAACATGCGCGCCACGCCCGGGGCGTCACACGCCTTGAGGTGGTTCTTGGCACGCAGGCCACGCTTCAATTTGGTCGACTTCTTGGTCAGGATGTGTGACCGGTAAGCGTGACCGCACTTGATTTTGCCCGACGCGGTCTTGCGAAAACGCTTCGCTGCCGCCCGGTTGGTCTTGATCTTGGGCATGGAACTGCTCCGTGTGTGGCGTCGTCTTGTTTGATGGGACGACCCCGTTTCTGACTGATCTGGCGGTGATCCAGTGGATCACTCTTTCCGTCCTGCCACGATCGGTGCACGACCCTTCCGGCGGGTCGAACCGGCGATTATACGGAATTCGCCACTCCGATACCAGTAGGAGCGCGCCCTGTGCGCGATGCTCTTCGTCGACCTGACAGAAAGAGCATCGCGCACAGGGTGCGCTCCTACATGCGGTGCCACACGGCGCCCGGGGCGCCGTGTCGCTTATTTCTTCTTGGGCCCGATCATCATGACCATCTGGCGGCCTTCCAGCCGCGGATAGGACTCGATCTGCCCATTCTCGCCGACGTCTTCCTGGATCTTCTTGGCCAGATTCTGGCCCAGGTCCTGGTGCGACATCTCGCGACCGCGGAAGCGGATGGTCACCTTGACCTTGTCGCCCTCTTCCAGGAAGCGAAGCATGTTGCGCAGCTTGATCTGGTAGTCGCCCACGTCCGTCACCGGCCGGAACTTCACTTCCTTGATCTCGACCTGCTTCTGCTTCTTCTTGGCCGCCTGGGCCTTCTTCTGGGCTTCGAACTTGAACTTGCCGTAATCCATGATGCGGCAGACCGGCGGATCGCCGTTCGGCTGGATCTCGACCAGATCCATGCCAGCCTCCTGCGCCAGCGCCAGCGCCTCGTCGCGTGTCAGGATGCCCAGCTGCTCGGCTTCGGCACCAATCACACGCACCCGCGGCACACGGATTTCCAGGTTACGACGATTGCCCTTGTTGTCGGTGGTTGCGATACCACGATCCTCCAGAAGAAGTAATGAAACAGACCGCTCGGCGCTCAACGCCGGGTTTCGGTCTCCAGTCGCTCGATGAAGTCGGCCAAAGGCATGCTGCCCAGGTCTTCGCCGGAACGGGTACGTACAGAAACCATCCCCGTCTCTTTCTCGCGATCACCGACCACGAGTAGATAAGGCACTTTCTGCATCGTATGTTCGCGGATTTTATAGCCGACTTTCTCGTTGCGCAAATCCGATTGTACCCGGAAACCTTTGTCGACAAGGGTTTGCGTCACTTGCTGGACGTAATCCGCCTGCGCATCGGTGATATTGAAGACCACCGCCTGTACCGGGGCCAGCCACGCGGGCAGCAGACCGGCGTGGTGTTCGATCAGGATGCCGATGAAACGCTCCATCGAGCCCACGATGGCCCGGTGCAACATCACCGGATGCTGCTTGTGCGAGTGTTCGTCGACATATTCGGCACCCAGCCGCTCGGGCATCATGAAGTCGACCTGCATTGTGCCGACCTGCCAGGCCCGGCCGATCGAGTCCTTCATGTGGTACTCGATCTTGGGACCGTAGAAGGCGCCCTCGCCCGGCAGCTCCTCCCACTGCACACCGGCGACGGACAATGCGGCGCGCAGGGCCGCCTCGGACCGGTCCCACACCTCGTCCGAGCCGATCCGCTTGTCCGGACGCAAGGCGATCTTCAGCGCGATGTCCTCGAACCCGAAGTCCGCGTAGACCTGCATCGCCTGCCGGTGGAAGGCGGTCACCTCGGGCTCGATCTGCGCCGCGGTGCAGAAAATATGGCCATCGTCCTGGGTGAACGCGCGCACCCGCATGATCCCGTGCAGCGCACCGGACGGCTCGTTGCGATGGCAACCGCCGAATTCACCGTACCGGATCGGCAGTTCGCGGTAGCTGTGCAGGCCGGTGTTGAACACTTGCACATGGCCCGGGCAATTCATCGGCTTCAGCGCGTAGGTGTGCTTCTCCGATTCGGTGAAGAACATGTTCTCGGCGTAGTTGTCCCAATGACCGGACTTCTTCCACAGCGACACGTCCAGCACCATCGGACACCGGACTTCCTGGTAACCGCTTTTCCGGTAGACGCCGCGCATGTACTGCTCGACCTGCTGCCAGATCGCCCAGCCATTCGGGTGCCAGAACACCATGCCGGGGCTTTCTTCCTGCTGATGGAACAGGTCGAGCTGCTTGCCGATCTTGCGGTGATCGCGCTTCTCGGCCTCCTCGAGCTGGTACAGATAAGCCTTCAGATCCTTGTCGTTGAGCCAGGCGGTGCCATAGATGCGGGTCAGCATGGCGTTGTTCGAATCGCCGCGCCAGTAAGCACCGGCCACCTTCATCAGCTTGAACGCGCGCAGCTTGCCGGTGTTCGGCACATGCGGACCACGGCACAGGTCGGTGAACTCGCCCTGCGAATACAGCGACAGCGGCTCGTCGGACGGAATCGACTCGATGATCTCGGCCTTGTAGTTCTCGCCCATGCCACGGAAGAACTTCACCGCTTCATCGCGCGACTTCACGCTGCGCGTCACCGGCAACTGCTCGGCGACGATCTTGTGCATTTCTGCCTCGATCTTCGGCAGGTCATCGGGGGTGAGCGGCCGCTCGAGCGCAAAGTCGTAATAGAAGCCGTTGTCGATCACCGGACCGATCGTGACCTGCGCGCCCGGATACAGCCGCTGCACCGCCTGACCCATCAGGTGCGCGGTGGAATGGCGAAGGATCTCCAGCGCCTCCGGGCTCTTGTCGGTGACGATCTGCAGGCTGGCGTCCTGGTCAATCAGGAAGCTGGCATCCACCAGCTGGCCGTCGACCTTGCCGGCCAGCGTCGCCTTGGCCAGACCGGCGCCAATCGCGGCAGCCACGTCCTGCACGGTAACCGGATGCTCGAACGGCCGCTTGCTGCCGTCGGGTAGCGTGATCTCAATCATGGGGACCTTTCTCTGAAAAGCAAAAAAGGGCATCCGCCCTTCTTCGAAAATAAAAAACACTGAGGCGTCGGGACAATCAGGAGTGGAAGCGTGTAGTTGCCATGTCGCACACTCGGCCCGGCGCGGAACGCAGGCCACCTTTGCAGTATTGGAGTTGCCGAAAAACTAGTTTAGCTCAGATCGGCTGTCAATCTTCACCCTCGCGGCCGTGCTGGCCAGCCTTCGACGATAGAATGGATCCGCCATCCCGAGGACAGCTCATGCGAATTCTGGTTACCGGCACCGCCGGCTTCATCGGCGCCGCCCTGGCGCAGCGTCTGCTTGCGCGTGGCGATGTGGTCCATGGCTTCGACAATCACAACGATTACTACGATCCCGCACTGAAGGAAGCCCGGCTGGCCTGTTTTGCCGACCATCCGAACTACACCCATCAGCGTGCCGATCTGGCCGATGCCGCCGCGGTCGATCAGGCCTTCGCCACCTTCAAGCCGCAGCGGGTGGTGAACCTGGCGGCGCAGGCCGGCGTGCGGTATTCGCTGCAGAATCCGCATGCCTACGTGCAGAGCAACCTGGTCGGCTTCGTCAACATCCTCGAAGCCTGCCGGCATGGCGAAGTCGGGCATCTCGTCTACGCTTCGTCCAGCTCGGTCTACGGCGCCAACCGCAAGCTGCCGTTCGCGGTGGAGGATGCCGTCGACCACCCGCTGAGTCTGTACGCGGCCAGCAAGAAGGCGAACGAGTTGATGGCGCATACCTACAGCCACCTGTACGGCCTGCCGACCACCGGGCTGCGCTTCTTCACCGTCTACGGGCCGTGGGGCCGGCCGGACATGTCGCCCATGCTGTTCGCCGACCGGATCAGCCGCGGCGAGCCGATCGATGTGTTCAACCATGGCCACCACAGCCGCGACTTCACCTACATCGACGACATCGTGGAAGGGGTGGTCCGCACACTCGACCACCCTGCCGAACCGGACCCCGGCTACAACCCGGACCGGCCGACCCCGGGCTCGTCGAATGCACCCTATCGCCTCTACAACATCGGCAACGATCGGCCGGTGCAACTGATGCGCTTCATCGAGCTGCTGGAACAGCAGCTCGGCCGCAGCGTGGAAAAACGCCTGCTGCCGATGCAGCCGGGTGACGTGGCCGACACCTGGGCCGACGTCTCGGCCTTGCGCCGTGACGTCGGCTATGCGCCGGACACCTCGATCGAGGATGGCGTGGCGCGCTTCGTGGCGTGGTATCGCGAGTACTTCGGGAAATGAGTGAAGAGGAGTGAGAAACAGAGACGCGGTTTTTCGCGCCCACCCTTTCTCCACTCACTTCTCGTTCCTCACTCCTGCTTTCAGAATGGTTTGGCAATCACCAGGTAGAGCACCCCGAACAGCACCAGCACGGGCAATTCGTTGAGCCAGCGCAAGGCCCGCCCCGACGGCAGGGCGCCACCGTTCGCGTGACGCTTCAGCAGGCGCCCGGTCCAGATGAAATAGGCCAGCAAGACCGCCACCAGGGTCAGTTTCGCGTCGATCCAGTGCATTCCCGTGGTGACGTTGGGCAACCGCGCAGGGAAGACCCGCCAGCCCTGCCACAACGCCACGCCGAACAGGAACGCCAGGCCGAACATGTTGTGGCCGAACTTGTAAAGCCGTCGCCCCATCAATAGCAGGCGCGCATGCACCGCCGGCTCGCCGGGACTCTCGGCCAGGTTCACCAGAATCCGCGGCAGGTAGAACACCGCGGCCATCCAGCCGACGACGAACAGCAGGTGCAGCGACTTGATCAGCAGATAGGTCACGACGGATTCACCGGCGGGCGCTGCCATACGCAGCGAGCGGAATGGTAACGCGAGCACGCCGGAGCACGTCGATGCTGCGGCACTCAGTCCATCGCCGGGCCGATCCGCGCCAGCAGGGCCTGCAGCAGGCGCTCCTGCTGGACTGCATCGAGTGGCGCGTTGTGGCGATCGGTGAGCTGGAAGAAATCCTCCACCCGCTCGCCGAACGTGGCGATGCGTGCATCGTGCACTCGCACATCGGTGCTCAGCATGACCTGCGCCACCGCCGCCAGCAGGCCGGGACGGTCAGCCCCGACCAGGGCCAGCTGGGTGCGGTCACCCGCGGCATGGAAGCTGATCTTCGGCGTCATCTGGAAATGTTTCTGGTGCCGCGACATGCCGCGCTTGCTCGGTTGCACCCCGGCCGATTGCGTGAGCGCGCGCTGCAGTCGCTGCTGCAGCTCTTCCGCCCGCGCCGCGCTGGCCGGCTGCTGGCTGTCGGCTTCGAGCAGCAGGAAGGTATCCAGCGCCATGCCGGTCGGCGAACTGAGAATGCGCGCCTCCATCACCGAAAAACGCAGCCGGTCCAGCACCGCGGTCACCGTGGCGAACAATCCGTCGCGATCGGGCGTGTAGACAAACAGCTCGGTGCTGCCGCGCACCGACAGCGGGTGCACCGCGACCAGCGGCACCTCGCCGTGGGCGCGCAGGATCGCCCCGGTCTGCCAGGCGATCTGCTCGGGACGGTGACGCAGGAAACTGAGCTGCGGGAAATCACCCCAGGCGCGGACCACGTCGGCCTCGGCGAAGCCCTCGTTCATCAGCAGCGCCAGCGCATATTCGGAGCATTCGTGCACCCGCACGCCGGCGTCGCGCGGCAGCTCGACGTCGCTGCGCAGCGCATAGCGGGTGGCGGTGTAGAGATCCGACAGCAGCCGGTCCTTCCAGCCGTTCCACAGCCGCGGACTGGTGCCGATGATGTCCGCGACGGTCAGCAGATACAGCTGGCCGAGCTGCTCGCGATCGCCCACGAGGTCGGCAAACCGGTGCACCACGTCCGGATCGGTGATGTCCTGGCGCTGCGCGGTGGTGCTCATCAGCAAGTGCCAGCGCACCAGCCAGGCGATCCGCTCGATATCGGCCGCGGGCAGGCCCAGCCGCAGGCAGAACGCGCGCGCGTCCTGCTCGCCGAGCACCGAATGGTCGCCGCCGCGGCCCTTGGCGATGTCGTGGAACAGGGCCGCCAGCAACATCACCTCCGGCTTGCGCAGACTGCCCCAGATCTCGCAGCCCAGCGGAAATTCCGGCCGTGCCGCCGGATCGGCGAACCGGGCCATGTTGCGCAACACGCGAAGGGTATGTTCGTCGACCGTGTAGACGTGGAACAGGTCGTACTGCATGCGCCCGAACACCTTGCCGAACGCCGGCAGGATCGCCGCCAGCAAGCCATGCCGGTTCATCCGCCACAGGGCCTCCACCGCCGGTGCGCCGCGCCGCAGCAGACACAGGAATGCCGCCAGCACCTCGTCATCCTGCGCCAGCGCATCGGCGTGGGCATCGGTGGCCTGGTGAATGCGCCGCATGGTGTCGGCGCTGAAGCCCAGCACGCCGGATTGATCCAGCCGCGCGATGAAGATCTCCACCAGCGCAACCGGCCGGCGCATGAACAACTGCGGATCACGTGCCGCCAGGCGCGCGCCGAAACGCACGAAATCGGCGCCTACCGGCTGTTCCTGGCCCGCCGGCTCCAGCATTTCCTCGAACCGTTCGGCGACCTGCACACCCAGCCGCTCGACCTGGCTGGCGGCGCGATAATAGCCCTGCATGAATTGCTCGACGCCGAGATTCTTCTCGTGCTCGTCCTCGAATCCCAGTCGCGTGGCCAGCGCACGCTGGTAGTCGAAAAGCAGCCGCTCCTCGGCCCGACCGGCCTCCAGGTGCAGCGCATAGCGATAACGGCGCAGGGTGGCCTCGGACTGTTCCAGCGCGGCCCGCTCGGCAGGATCGAGCAATCCCTCCACCACCATCTCGCCGAGGTCGGCGGCGTGCGCCAGCCGCCGCCCCATCCAGCGCAACGAATCCAGCGTGCGCAGGCCACCGGGGCCGTCCTTGAGGTTCGGCTCGAGGTTGTAGGCGGTGTCATCGTAACGGGCATGCCGGGCATCGCGCTCGGCCAGCCGCGCCGCCAGATACTCGCTCGGCGGCCACAGCGCCGGATCATCCACGATGGCGCGCAGGCGCGCGTCGAACGCCGGGTCGCCGGCCAGCCGGCGCGCGTCCAGCAAGCTGGTGAACACGCTGACATCCTGCGCCGCCAGCGTGCGGCATTGCGCCGGATCCCGCACGGCATGCCCCACCTTCAGGCCGATGTCCCACAAGGTGGCGAAGAACTGCTCCAGCGCACGCAGCCGGGTCGGCTCGGGGGCCGCCACCAGCGCCAGCAGATCCACATCCGAATAGGGAAACAGCAGGCCGCGACCGAACCCGCCGACCGCGAACAGCGTCGTGTCGCTGACCTCGCCGAGACAGGCCATCCACACGTGCGCCACCACCCGTTCGACCGATTCGCCACGCCGCCGGGCCAGTTCACTGGCATCGGCGCCATCGCGGAACGTGGTGGCCAGCGCCCGATCGACGTCGCCCAGCAGTTGCCGCAAGGCGCGGCGGGCTTCGGTGGAAACACCCGAGCGCGGCACCGCCACCGGCAGGCGCGGCAGCGGCGGCAGAACGGAACCTGGTGTCGGCGACATGCTGGGCGAAACTCCGTAGGCGCCTTGCGGCTCGGGCCGGAAGCGGCACCCCGGCCGCCCCTCTACCTCAGGCCGTCAAGCATCCGGCCACGGCGTGAGGATCTCGAAGCCGTCGTCGGTCACTGCCAGCGTGTGTTCCCACTGCGCCGACAGCGAATGATCCTTGGTCACCACGGTCCAGCCGTCCGGCAACTGCCGGGTCTGCGGCTTGCCGGCGTTGATCATCGGCTCGATCGTGAAGGTCATGCCCTTCTTCAGCTCGACACCGGTACCGGGCTTGCCGTAATGCAGCACCTGCGGTTCGTCGTGATAGACCTTGCCGATGCCGTGGCCGCAATATTCCTTGACCACGCTGAAACCGGCCGCCTCGGCATGCTGCTGGATCGCATGCCCGATGTCGCCCAGGGTGGCACCCGGGCGGACCGCCTGGATGCCGCGCATCATCGCCTCGAACGTGGTGTCGACCAGCCGCTTGGCCAGAACCCCGGGGGTGCCGACGAAATACATGCGGCTGGTGTCACCGTGCCAGCCGTCCTTGATCACGGTGACGTCGATGTTGACGATGTCGCCGTCCTTGAGCACCTTGCCCTCGTTCGGAATACCGTGGCAGATCACGTGGTTGACCGAGGTGCACAGGGTCTTGGGAAAGCCGTGGTAGCCGACATTGGCGGGAATCGCCTTCTGCACGTTGACGATGTGCTCGTAGGCGAGCCGGTCCAGCTCCTCGGTGGTGACCCCCGGTTTGACGTGCTCCTTGAGCATCGCCAGCACTTCGGCGGCCAGCTTGCCGGCGACGCGCATGCCTTCGAGGTCTTCCGGGTTTTTCAGGGTTATGGCCATGAATTCCACTCATAATGGCGGCAGAAGCTTTCAGCTCAAGTCATCGAGCATCCGGCGCAACTTGCCGCACTGCCGGCGTACCGGCTACAATTTCGGAGTTTTGCTGATCCGGCACAACCGTCTTGACGGCCAGCCAGCGCAAAGCGAACCGGGATTGTAACCCTCTGCGGTACAACACCCAAACCAACGCCACACACGTATCGGCACCGCCTTCGGGGTGCTGCGCCTGCCCACCATTGAAACGGGCAGCTCGCGGTCGAAGCCGGGGATGCGTGGAGGTCCCAACCCCCCGGTCTCCCTATCGAGACCATTGCAAGGAGTTACACCCATGGCCCAAGTCACCATGCGCCAGATGCTCGAAGCCGGCGTCCATTTCGGTCACCAGACCCGTTACTGGAACCCGAAGATGGCCCCGTACATCTTCGGCGCCCGCGGCAAGATCCACATCATCAACCTCGAGAAGACCCTGCCGCTGTTCACCGACGCGATGAATTTCCTGTCGGCGATGGCGCAGAAGCGCGGCACCATCCTGTTCGTCGGCACCAAGCGTTCGGCCCGTGAGCCGTTGGCCGAAGAGGCGGCACGCGCCGGCATGCCGTTCGTCACCTCGCGCTGGCTCGGCGGCATGCTGACCAACTTCCGCACGGTGAAGCAGTCGGTATCGCGCCTGAAGGAGCTGGAAGCGGCCGAGACCGACGGCAGCTTCGAGAAGCTGGTCAAGCACGAAGTGCTGGCCCGCCGCCGCGAGCGCGACAAGCTGCAGGCCTCGCTGGGTGGCATCAAGGACATGAACCGCCTGCCCGACGCCCTGTTCGTGATCGACATCGGCCACGAAGACATCGCCGTGCAGGAAGCCAAGAAGCTGGGTATCCCGGTGATCGCCGTGGTCGACACCAACTACAACCCGGAACTGGTCGATTACGCGATCCCGGGCAACGACGACGCGATCCGCGCGATCCAGCTGTATGCCCGTGCCGCCGCCGACTCGATCCTCGAAGGCAAGGCCGCCGCGCCGGCCGCCGCCCAGGGTGACGGCAACGACTTCGTCGAGCTGGACGAAGAAGGCAATCCGGTCGCCAAGGTCGACCGCCCGCGTCGCGATGCCGCCCCGAAGAAGGCCGCACCACGCCGCGACGGTGGCCGTGGCCCGCGCAACGATGGCGCGCCCGCCGCTGCCAAGTAAGCGCGACGACGGCGCTCAACCCGCCGTCGCATCCGCACGCGAGAACCGCGCGGTGGCGACTCGTCGCCACCGCGCAAACCAAGCATTAGAGGATTGACGATGAGCAATATTTCCGCCCAACTGGTCAAGGAGCTGCGCGAGCGGTCCGGCGCCGGCATGATGGAATGCAAGAAGGCACTGGTCGAGAACAGCGGCGACATCGACACCGCGATGGAATGGCTGCGCAAGTCCGGCCTGGCCAAGGCCGACAAGAAGGCCAGCCGCATCGCTGCCGAAGGTCGCATCGTGGCCGCCCAGGCCGCCGGCAAGGCCGTGCTGGTCGAAATCAACTGCGAGACCGATTTCGTCGGCAAGGATGACAGCTTCCTGAAGTTCAGCGACACCGTCGCCGACGTGGCGCTGAACTCCGGTGCCACCGATGTCGACGCGCTGAAGGCTGCCGCCTATCCGGGCGCCGGCAGTGTCGAGGAAGCAGCCAAGACCCTGATCGCCACCATCGGCGAGAAGATCGACGTGCGCCGCATGGCCCGCGTCGAGAGCGACGGCGTGATCGGCAGCTACGTGCACGGCGGCCGTATCGGCGTACTGGTGGCCCTCAACGGCGGCTCCGATGAGCTGGCCAAGGGCATCGCGATGCACGTGGCGGCGATGAACCCGGCGCATATCCGCGCCGAGGACGTGCCGGCCGAGTTCGTGGCCAAGGAAAAGGAGATCGCGCTGAGCCAGATGTCCGACAAGGACAAGGCCAAGCCGGCCGAAATCCTCGAGAAGATCATCTCCGGCAAGATCAACAAGATCGTGTCCGAAGTCACCCTGCTCGGCCAGCCCTATGTACTGGACACCAACATGACGGTGGCCGAGGCGCTGAAGAAGGAAGGCGCCGACGTGACCTCGGTGGCCCGCCTGGCCGTCGGCGAAGGCATCGAAAAGGTGGAAGAGGATTTCGCCGCCGAAGTGATGAAGCAGGCCGGCCTGGCTTGATCCGTCATCCCTGACGGGGTAGTCCGGCCATCCTTGGCTGGACTGTTCAGAAAGAGCTATCCCTGGCTGAAAGATCGGCCATCCTTGGTCGGACTATTGAAAGAGCGATGCTTCGAATGAAGGGCCACGGGAAACCGTGGCCCTTTTCGTTTGCGAGACCCCGGCCTGGCGGTGCAACTGCTCATTTCTCACTTCTCTCCACTCATTTCTCGTCCCTGCCGCCCCGCTCTCCACTACAATGCTGCTGTTTTGCCCCACACATACGGAAAATCCATGAGCGACCAGCCCAAGTACAAGCGCATCCTGCTCAAGCTTTCCGGTGAGGCATTGATGGGCGAGGCCGATTACGGCATCGATCCCAAGGTGATCGGCCGCCTGGCCGACGAGATCATCGAGGTGCAGAAGACCGGCGTGCAGATCGGTATCGTGATCGGCGGCGGCAACATTTTCCGCGGTGCCGGCCTGGCCGCCGCGGGCATGGACCGGGTCACCGGCGACCACATGGGCATGCTGGCCACCGTGATGAACGCGCTGGCGATGCAGGATGCGATCGAGAAGCGCGGCGGCTTCGCCCGCGTCACCAGCGCGATCCAGATTCACGATGTCGCCGAGGACTACATCCGCCGCCGCGCGATCCGCCACATCGAGAAGGGCCGCATCGTGCTGTTTGCCGCCGGCACCGGCAATCCCTTCTTCACCACCGACTCGGCCGCTGCACTGCGCGCGGTGGAGATCGGCGCCGACCTGCTGCTGAAAGCGACCAAGGTCGATGGCGTATATACCTCCGACCCGGCCAGGGACAGCCACGCCACCCGCTACGACCGGCTCGGCTATGACGATGTGATCGAGCGCAAGCTGGCAGTGATGGACACCGCCGCGATCGCCTTGTGCCGCGACCAGCAGATGCCATTGCGCATCTACGACATGACCGTGCCGGGCAACCTGATGCGGATCATGCGTGGCGAACCGATCGGCACCCTGGTCGACGGCTCCTGAATGCTTCCGCGGCAAGCGATGCCGCCACCGCTGCTATAATCGAACGTTGCCAGATTCGCCGGGAAACGACACATGCTCAATGACATCAAGAACGATGCCCAGACCCGCATGGGCAAGAGCATCGACTCGCTCAAGCACGACCTCACCCGCATCCGCACCGGCCGCGCGAGTACCGCGCTGGTCGACGGCATCAAGGTGCCCTATTACGGCGCCGACATGCCGTTGAGCCAGGTGGCATCGGTCTCGCTGGCCGACTCGCGCACGATCCTGGTCACGCCATGGGAGAAGACGATGGTGGCCCCGATCGAGAAGGCGTTGATGGCCTCCGATCTCGGCATCACGCCGACCACCGCCGGCACCGTGATTCGCCTGAACATGCCGCCGCTCACCGAGGAGCGCCGCCGCGAACTGGCCAAGCATGTCGGCCATGAGGGCGAGAATGCCAAGATCGCGATTCGCAACGTGCGCCGGGATGCGCTGCAGCAGGTCAAGGATCTGCTCAAGGAAAAGCTGATCACCGAGGACGAGGATCGCCGCGTGGACGACGAGATCCAGAAGCTCACCGATCGTGCGGTCAAGGACGTCGACGCCGTGGTCAAGGCGAAGGAAGAGGAGCTGATGGCGCTCTGAGCGCCATCGCGATCGCCATGCCAGGCGCCGAGGCCAAGGGATGTCCTGATCTATTCAGCGCAGGCGGCATGATATCCCGAAGGTTCGCAGGTGGGAGTGCGTGGCGCAGGCAAGGCTGTTTGCCTTGGCAAGCCGCGCGCTGCCGCATGCGGGCCTTCTGGATATCGCCCCATCATCATTTTCAAATCGTTGGGGCCGGCTCTGTCTGTCCACATCTCCGCGGCGCGCCTCCTCGTCAGGCGGACGCCTGCCTTCGTCCGCGCACCACGAATCTGCGAACAGACAGAATCGGTGACGCCTGTGCCGAATAGATCAGGACATCCCACAGTTCCGCGCCATATCGCCATCGTGATGGACGGCAACGGACGCTGGGCCAAGGCACGGCATCGTCCGCGCAGCTTCGGTCACAACGCCGGCCGCAAGGCGGTGCGAGAGGTGGTGGAGGCCTGCTTGCGCGAAGGCGTGCAGGCGTTGACCCTGTTCGCGTTCTCCAGCGAAAACTGGCAGCGGCCGCAAGACGAGGTGGGCGCGCTGATGGGCCTGTTCGTGCGGGCGCTGGACAAGGAAGTGGACGAGCTGCACGGCCATGGCGTGCGCCTGCGCTTCATCGGCGACCTGGGCGCGTTCGACGAGCCGTTGCGCCAGAGCATGCAGGCCGCAATGGCACATACCGCCGGCAACGACAGGCTGCAGGTGAACATTGCGGTCAGCTACGGCGGTCGCTGGGACATCGTGCAGGCCAGCCGCCGTGCCGCGGCTGCCGTGGCACGCGGTGAACTCCGCGTCGACGAGATCGACGAAACCCGCCTGGGCCAGTGGATGAGCCTGGCCGACCTGCCGCCGCTGGACCTGTTCATCCGCACCGGCGGCGAATGCCGCATCAGCAACTTCCTGCTGTGGCAGGTGGCCTACGCCGAACTGTACTTTACCGATACCTTGTGGCCCGATTTCGACCAGGCTTGCCTGCGCCAGGCCATCGAAGACTACGCCCGCCGCGAGCGCCGTTACGGCCGCACCGGTGAGCAGGTCGCCACTACCTCCTGAGGATTTCCATGCTGCTTCAGCGCACTTTGACCGCCCTGGTGCTCGCGCCACTGGTGATCCTGCTCATCCTGCTGTCGTCGACCGCCGTATTTGCGCTTGTCGTCACCCTGGCGTTCCTGGCTGCCCTGTGGGAATGGACCCAGCTGAGCGGACTGAAGAGCAATGCCTGGCGCATCGGCCTGCTGCTCGTATCGACCCTGGTGTTTGCCCTGCTGTGGTGGATGCGCGCCACCCCGCTGACCCCACTGCTGCTGGCCGCCGGTGTGGCCTGGTGGTTGCTGGCCTGTCTCTGGTTGCGTCACTTTGCATTCGGCGCGGCGCCGACCCGGGAAAATCTTGCACTCAAGCTGCTGGCGGGCGCATTCGTGATCTTTCCGACATGGGTGGCGCTGATCAGCATTCATGGCCGACTGGCTCACGGCCACTGGTGGATCCTGCTCGCGCTGGTGATTGTGTGGGCCTCCGACATCGGGGCCTATTTCAGCGGCCGCCGGTTCGGCAAGCGCAAACTGGCGCCGCAGATCAGTCCCGGCAAGACCTGGGCCGGCGCGTATGGCGCGATGCTGGCCGGCGTCCTGGTCGCCATGATCGGGGGCTGGCTGCTCGATGTACGCGATGCCCGACTGGTGGCGCTGGCGTTGCTGGCCGTCGTCACGGTGGCCGTGTCGATCGTCGGCGATCTGCTCGAAAGCCTGATGAAGCGACATGCCCAGGTGAAGGATTCCGGCACCCTCCTGCCCGGTCACGGCGGCCTGATGGATCGACTGGACAGTGTGTTTGCCGCGCTGCCGGTGTTCGCTGCCGGCCTGCTGCTGCTGGGGCTGTGAGATGAGGAACGTCGCCGTTCTCGGCGCCACCGGCTCGATCGGCGGCAATACGCTCGACGTGATCGCCCGTCACCCGGAGCGCTTTCGCGCCACCGTGCTGAGCGCGCACCGCCAGGTCGAGGCGCTGGTCGCCCTGTGCGTCCGGCATCGACCGCAACTGGCGGTGATCGCCGATCCCGCCCTGGAAGCCGAACTGTCGCGCCGGCTCGCTGCCGCCGGCGTGCGCTGCGAAGTGGCCAGCGGGCATGCCGCCTTGACCACCGCCGCGGCCAGCACGCTGTGCGACACCGTGGTGGCCGCGATTGTCGGCGCCGCCGGGCTGGATTCCACGCTGGCCGCCGCGCGTGCCGGCAAGCGGCTGCTGCTGGCCAACAAGGAATCCATCGTGATGGCCGGGCCGCTGCTGCTGGAAGCGGTGACCGCCGGCGGTGGCGCACTGATCCCGATCGATTCCGAACACAATGCGATCTTCCAGTGCCTGCCGGGCGGCCGGCCGGAGCTGATGCGGAGCGGCGTGCGCCGGCTCATCCTGACCGCCTCCGGTGGCCCGTTCCGCGGCCGCCGTCGCGAGGAACTGACCCGGATCACGCCCGATCAGGCCTGCAAGCATCCGAACTGGGTGATGGGTCGCAAGATCTCGGTCGACTCGGCCACCCTGATGAACAAGGGCCTGGAAGTGATCGAGGCGCACCATCTGTTCGGCGCGCCGGCCGAAGCGATCGAAGTGGTAGTCCATCCGCAAAGCCTGGTGCACTCGATGGTCGAGTACGTCGACGGCTCGGTGCTGGCCCAGCTGGGCAACCCCGACATGCGTACCGCGCTGGCTCACGCGCTGGCCTGGCCCGAACGGGTCGAGGCCGGTGTCGAGCCGCTGAACCTGGCCGCGAGCCCTGCATTGCAGTTCGAGGCGCCGGATCTGGCCACCTTCCGCTGCCTGGCGCTGGCCTTTCAGGCGCTACGCGCCGGCGGGGATGCCCCGGCCGTGCTGAATGCAGCCAACGAAGTCGCGGTGGAGGCGTTCCTGGCCGGTGCGCTGCCGTTCCTGTCGATTGCCGATGTGGTCGAGGCAGTCCTTGCGGAACTGCCGGCGCAAGCCGTGGTCGATGTTCAAGTGCTGGTAGAACGCGACCGGACGGCCCGTGAGGCGGCCCGGCGCGTGCTGCGCAATGCTTGCTGATATTCTTGCTCCGATGACTTTTGCCCCCGGTACTTGATGACTTCCTTTTTCGGCTCGGTGTTCTGGTTGCTGGTCACGCTTGGCGTGCTGGTAACTTTTCATGAATTTGGCCACTACTGGGTCGCGCGCCGCTGTGGGGTCAAGGTGCTGCGCTTCTCGATCGGTTTCGGCCAGGCGATCTGGAAACGCGTGGGCCGCGACGGCACCGAATACCAGATCGCCGCGATCCCGCTGGGCGGCTACGTCAAGATGCTCGATGCGCGCGAAGGCGAAGTCGACCCCGCCCTGCGCGACCAGGAGTTCACCGGCAAGCCGGTGTGGCAGCGGATCGCCATCGTGGCCGCGGGGCCGGGCTTCAATCTGATCTTCACGCTCGCCGCGTTCTGGCTGATGTTCATGCTCGGTCGCCCGGATGTCGCGCCGGTGGTGACGGCGACGCCGCAAAGCATGGCGGCGAAGGCCGGCATCCAGCCCGGCGATCGCATCCTCAGCATCAACGGGCAGGCCGTGGTCACCTGGACGGATTCGATGGATCTGGTGACCAATGCGTTGCTCGGGCGCACCCCCTTGCCGCTCACCGTGAGCGGCCGCGACGGCCACGCACGGGCATTGCTGCTGCCTTTGAACCAGCTGCCGGCCGGGCAGGATGTGGGGCAGTATCTGGGTGAACTCGGGCTGCAACTCGCACCGCCGCCAGCCATCGCGGCCACCGTGAAAACCGGCACGCCCGCTGCACTCGCTGGCATGCACGGCGGCGACCGCATCCTCAGCGTCAACGGCCAGCCGGCAAGCGACTTCGTTTCGCTCGGCAAGCTGATCCAGGCGGAAGCGGCCAAATCGCCCGCACTGTCCCTCGTGATCGAGCGCGCCGGTCGAGAGTTGCCACTGCAGGTCACCGCGAAATGGGAGTCGCTGGAAGGCCAGCCCACGCAGTGGATCCTCGGCATAGGCGCCCCGATGGCCGAACAAGCCACCGTCCACTATGGACCGATCAAGGCACTGGGTGCCTCGTTCGGCGCAACATGGCGCAATACCGCGCAGACCTTCGGCATGCTCGGCAAGATGCTGACCGGTGAAGCCTCGACCAGGAACCTGTCGGGCGTCATCGGGATTGCCGAGGTCGCCAATGCCTCGGCCAACATGGGCCTGGCCTGGTTCCTGCAATTCCTGGCGCTGGTGTCATTGAGCCTGGCGATCCTCAACCTGCTGCCGATCCCGGTTCTGGATGGCGGTCACCTTCTGTATTATGTTGTGGAGTTGATCAAGGGCAGCCCGGTCAGCGAACAGGTCATGGTCGTCGGCCAGTACATCGGACTGGCGCTGCTGTTCACCCTGATGGGGTTGGCGTTCTACAACGATATCCACCGCATGCTGCTGTCGTGACACGGATATTCGATGACAGCTGCATGTCGGCGCCACGTCTGTCCGTGTCAACATCAGGATGGCGTGGCGGCATGTCTGTCACCGAAAGCACTCCCTCTGCGGTGTGCAGATTCTCTTTTGAGGCAGGGCCTGTCCCTGCCTCTAGCGTTGATCGGAGCGGCCGCACTGGCCGTTCCATCGAAATAACCCAACGGAACCGACGATGAAGCGTATCGCCGCGCTGATCCTGCTTGCCTCCCTCTCCGCCAATGCGTTCGCGTTCGACCCCTTCGTGGTGTCGGATATCCGCATCGACGGTCTCAGCCGTATCTCGGCCGGCACGGTCTACAACTACCTGCCGGTGAACAAGGGTGACCGGCTGACCAGCGACGAGGCCCAACGGGCCATCCGCGCGCTGTATCGAACCAAGTTCTTCAGTGACGTGGAGTTCGATCGCGACGGCGACATCCTGGTGATCAAGGTGGTCGAGCGGCCGTCGATCGCCAAGTTGACCCTGCGTGGCAACAAGGACATCAAGACCGATGACCTGAAGAAGGGTCTCAAGCAGATCGGGCTCACCGAGGGCGAGACTTTCGACCGGCTCGCGCTGGACAACGTGCAGCAGGAACTGATCCGGCAGTACTACAACCGCGGCAAGTACAACGTCTCGGTCGACCCCCACGTGACCCGGCTGGATCGCAACCGCGTCGCCATCGACATCGAGATCCGCGAGGGCAAGGCAGCCAAGATCAAGGAACTGAACATCCTCGGCAACCATGCCTACTCCGACAAGCAGATCCGCAAGGAATTCGAGTCCAATACCAGCAACCTGATGTCGTGGTATTCGAAGGACGACCAGTATTCCCGCGAGAAGCTCTCCGGCGATCTGGAAAAACTGCAGTCCTACTACATGGATCGCGGCTACGCCGATTTCGGCGTCGACTCCACCCAGGTGGCGATCGCACCGGACAAACGCGCGATGTACATCGACGCGAGCATCAAGGAAGGCGAAATCTACAAGGTTTCCGACGTCAAGCTGCTCGGCGATCTGATCTTGCCTGAAGCGACCATGCGCCAGTTCGTGTTCATCAAGTCGGGCGACACATTCAATCGCGCTGCCATCGAGAACAGCAGCAAGGCGATCAAGGCGGTGCTGGCCAATATCGGCTATGCCTATGCCAAGGTCACCCCGATCCCGAAACTGGACAAGGAAAAGCGCACCGTCGACCTGACCATGTACGTGGAGCCGGGTCAGCGCGTTTACGTGCGCCGCGTGGTGTTCAACGGCAACACCAAGACCGAAGACAACGTGTTGCGCCGCGAGATGCGCCAACTCGAAGGCTCATGGTATTCGCAGGCGGCGATCGATCGCTCCAAGATCCGCCTGCAGCGGCTCGGCTACTTCAAGAAGGTCGATATCGACAAGAAGCTGGTGCCGGGCACCCTGGACAAGGTGGACATCAGCGTCAAGGTCGAGGAGCAATCCTCCGGCAGCGTGCAGTTCGGCGTGGGCTATTCGCAGTACTCCGGCATCATCCTGAACGCCTCGCTGTCGCAGAACAACCTGTTCGGCACCGGCGACAGCTTCTCGGTCAGCGGTTCGCGCAGCACCTATCAGACCAATCTTGGCCTCAACTACTACAACCCGTACCTGACCGACAACGGCATCGGCATCGGATACAGCGCCAGCTACTCGAAGACCGATTACGGCAATACCAACTTCGCCAACTACAGCACCAGCGCCAAGAGTTTCTCCACCTACCTCGGCATTCCGGTCACCGAGACGGACGGTATCCGGGTGGGGCTCGGCATCAGCAGCAACAAGGTCAATCTCATTCCGGGTTACAGCCCGCAGGCACTGGTCGACTACCAGAACCAGATCGGCAACAAGACCATCCATTCGTGGACAGGCACGCTGGGCTGGAATCACGATACCCGCAACGGTTACTGGGCCCCGACCCGCGGCGGCCTGATCTCCGCCACGACGGATATCGCCCTGCCCGGCTCGACCGTGCAGTACTGGAAACTGACTGCCGAGGCCAACCATTACTGGCCGATCGGCAAGGGTTTTGTGCTGTACCTGGATGGCCAGGTCGGCTACGGCAAGACCTATGGCAGCAATGGCATAAGCGATGCCGACTTCGCTGCACTGAAGACCGCCACAGACGCCGCCAGGCCCGGTTACGACATGCCGGACATGCGCCAGGATTTCCCGTTCTTTGCCAACTTCTACTCGGGCGGCGTGCGCGACGTGCGCGGTTTCCAGGACAATACGCTGGGACCGCGGGTCTGCATCGACGGCAGCACGCCGACGGCCAACGGCTTGTGCGGAACCGGTTATTACGCGCAGCCGATCGGCGGTGCGTTCAAGGTGCTGGGAACCGCCGAGGTCTACATTCCCTTGCCGTTCCTGAAGGACATCAACACCGCGCGCGTGTCCGTCTTCACTGACGTCGGCAATGCCTATCAGAGCTACCAGAGCTTCAATGCCAGCACCCTGCGCGCGTCGGCCGGTGTCTCGCTGCACTGGCAGGCGCCGATCGGCCCGCTGATCATCAGTCTGGCCGTGCCGTTCCGCACGCAACCCTCCGACAGCCATTACGAGGAGAGGATCCAGTTCACCTTCGGCAGCCAGTTCTGACCTGAGTCGAATGTCATGGCACCCGGAAAGCGCGGCCACGCCGCGCTTTCCTTTGTGCGCAGGCACACTGCACCAGGCGCCGCCACCGCCTACAATGGCCGGCAGAGTCCGGAGCAGACATGAGCGCAATCCATTACACGGTGGCCGAGCTGGCCGAACGGTTCGACCTGGCTTTCAACGGTGATGGCACCCGCATCATCAGTGGCGTCGGCACCCTGGCCGGCGCCAGCCCCGGTCAGTTGAGCTTCCTCGCCAACAGCAAGTACACCGGCCAGCTGGCGGCGACTCGCGCCGGCGTGGTCGTGCTCCGCACGGAAGACCTCGCCGACTGCCCGACGACAGCCTTGATCGCCAGGGATCCGTACGTCACTTATGCACGGATCGCCACGCTGTTCGAACGGATGCCGGCCGCTCCCCCGGGGGTTCATCCCAGCGCCGTGATCGCCCCCGGCGCGCGGATCAGCGACAGCGCCAGCATCGGCCCCTGCTGCGTCGTCGAGGACGGTGCCGTGATCGAGGATGGCGTCGTGCTCGGCCCGCATTGCATCGTGGGCGAGCAATGCACCGTCGGTGCCCACTCGCGGCTGGTCGGCAGGGTGACCCTGGTGACCCGGGTCACGTTGGGACGACGCGTACTGGTGCATCCCGGCGCGGTGATCGGTTCGGATGGTTTCGGCCTCGCATTCGATCGGGACGTTTCCGACCACGGCGGCTGGGTCAAGCTGCCGCAGCTCGGCGGCGTGCGCATCGGCGATGACTGCGAGATCGGCGCCAATACCACGATCGACCGCGGTGCACTGGAAGATACCGTGCTCGAGGAGGATGTGCGGCTGGACAACCAGATCCAGATCGCGCACAACGTGCATATCGGTGCACACACCGCGATGGCCGGCTGCGCGGCCGTGGCCGGCAGTGCGAAAATCGGCCGCTATTGCATGATCGGCGGCAACGCCGGCGTGCTTGGCCATCTGGAACTGGCCGATCGGGTTACCATTACCGCCAAGAGCCTGGTCACGCGTTCGATTCGCGAACCGGGCGAATATTCATCCGGCGTGCCATTGCAGGACAATCTGCAGTGGCGCAAGAACGCCGCACGCTTCAAGCATCTGGACGAGTACGCGCGCCGGTTGTCGGCGCTGGAGAAGGACAGCAACAATGAGTGATAAAAGCGGAATCCTGGCGTTGCCGATCAATGTGGAGCAGATCCAGCAATTGTTGCCGCATCGCTATCCGTTCCTGCTGGTCGATCGTGTGATCGAGATGGTGCCCGATTTGCATGTCGTCGCATTGAAGAACGCGACCATCAACGAGCAGTTCTTTCAGGGCCATTTCCCCGGCCACGCCGTGATGCCTGGCGTACTGATCATCGAGGCGATGGCGCAGGCTGCCGGCTTGCTGACCCAGTTGAGTCGCCGCATGAAGGGCGACAAGAGCAGTCCGTTGTTCTACCTGGTCAAGGTCGACAATGCCCGCTTCAGCGCGCCGGTGGTTCCCGGCGACCAGTTGCGCCTGGAAGTCACCCAGAAGCGCCTGGTACGCGGCATGGGCCTGTTCGTGGCGCGCACCGTGGTCGATGGCAAGGAAGTGGCGAGTTGTGAGCTGATGTGTGCGGCGAGGGCCGCGAAATGATCCACGCCGCACCGATTCACCCTACCGCGCTGATCGATCCTTCCGCCGTCATCGGTGCCAATGTCAGCATTGGTGCCTACAGCGTGATCGGTGCCGAAGTGGAAATCGGCAGCGGTACGGTCATCGGCCCGCATGTGGTGATCGAAGGACCGACCCGGATCGGTCGCGACAACCGCATCACCCAGTTCGCCTCGCTGGGCGGTGATCCGCAGGACAAGAAATTCGCCGGAGAGCGCACTGAACTGGTGATTGGCGATCGCAACCTGATCCGCGAATTCGCCACGATCAACCGCGGCACCGGCGACGGTGGCGGCGTCACCCGCATCGGCGACGACAACTGGGTACTCGCCTACGTGCACGTTGCGCACGACTGCCAGATCGGCAACCACGTGGTGTTCTCCAACTACTCGGCACTGGCCGGACATGTGGAGATCGGCGACTGGACGATCCTGTCCGGCTATTCCGGCGTGCACCAGTTCTGCAAGGTCGGCGCCCACGCCTTCATCGGCATGGGCTGCCTGGTCGGCCATGACGTGCCGCCGTTCGTGATGATGGCGAACGAGCAGCAGGGCCGCCCCCGTGGGATCAACAGCGAAGGGCTGAAGCGCCGCGGCTTCGATGCCACGCGCATTTCCGCGATCAAGCGTGCTTACCGCACCCTGTACATGGCGGGCCTGTCGTTGCCCGAGGCCCGCGAGAAGCTGGTCGAGCAGGCCCGCGAAAGCGATGACGTGCGCGCCATGCTCGACTTTCTCGATCACAGCGAACGGGCACTGGCCCGCTGACATGCGCGCAGCGCATATCGGCAAGTCGAACATGCGTTCCTGCTCCTGCGCGGGCTGAATCATGTCGTCAACGGAAACAGACTCCGCCCCGCTTGTCGCCCTCCTCGCCGGCGAAGACTCGGGCGACCAGCTCGGCGCCGACCTGATCGTTGCGCTGCGCCTGCGCTACCCGCATGCCCGCTTCGTCGGCATCGGCGGCGCCCGCATGCAGGCGCAGGGGTTCGAGTCCTGGCACGACATCCGCGAGCTTTCGCTGTTCGGCTTCAGTGAAGTGATCAGCCACCTGCCGCGGCTGCTGCGATTGCGCAGGTCTCTCGTCGCCCGTCTGCTGCAGGCAAGGCCGGCAGTGGTGATCGGCATCGACGCGCCGGACTTCAACCTCGGCGTGGAACAGCGCCTGAAGCAGGCCGGTCTGCGCACCGTGCATTACGTCAGCCCGTCGGTGTGGGCCTGGCGCGAAAAGCGCGCCGAGAAAATCGGTCGCAGCGCCCACCGCGTACTCTGCCTGTTCCCGATGGAACCGGCGATCTACGCCAGGCATGGCGTCGATGCCCGGTTCGTGGGCCATCCGCTGGCCGACCGCTTCGCGCTCGTGTCCGATCGCGTCGGCGCGCGCGATGCGCTGCAACTGCCGCAACAGGCGCCCGTGCTCGCCGTGCTGCCGGGTAGCCGGCCATCGGAAGTGGCGCGACTGGGGAAAATCTTCATCGAGGCCGCAAGCCGGGTCGCCGCCGCGCTGCCGGGACTGCGCATCGTGATACCGGCGGCCAATCCGCAGGTACATGCCCTGCTCGGCGAGCTGCTCGCCAGGCAGCCGCGCGGCGAGGCGACGCCCCTGCTGCTGGACGGCCATGCTCACGAGGCCATGCTGGCCGCCGATGTGGTACTGCTCGCTTCGGGCACCGCCACACTGGAAGCGATGCTGGCCAAGCGCCCGATGGTGGTCGGCTACCGGGTTGCGCCGACGAGCTACCGCATCGCCCGCGCCCTGAAGATGCTGAAAACCGATGTCTACGCGCTGCCCAACATCCTGGCGCGTGCCTGCGGCCTCGGCGAGGGATTGCTGGTTCCCGAACTGATGCAGGACGACTTCACCGCGGTCAACCTGGCGGCGGCCACGCTGGCGCTGTTCAAGGACAGCGAACGGCGCAGCGCGATCGTCGCCGCGTTCGAACAACTGCATCAGAGCCTGCGCGGGGGGCTGGAGGGTCACGCGGGAGATCGCGCGGCGGCGGCGATCGCCGAATTGATCGACGAGGAACATGGCCATCCGTAGCATCCCGGCGCCTGCCACGAACGCGCTTGTAGCGGGCGTGGACGAGGCCGGCCGCGGGCCGCTGGCCGGCCCACTCGCGGTGGCCGCGGTGATCCTCGATCCCCAGCGTCCCATCGCCGGGCTCAACGATTCGAAGAAACTCAGCGAAGCGAAACGCGAGGCCTTGTATCCGCAGATCATCGAACGCGCGCTGGCGTATTGCGTGGTGCTGATCGAACCGGACGAAATCGATCGCCTGAACATCTTCCAGGCCACCATGGCGGGCATGAGCCGCGCCGTGGCCGGCCTGGCACCCGCGGCCGATGAGGCGCTGGTCGACGGCAACAAGCTGCCGAAAGATCTGCCCTGCCGCGGTCGCGCGATCGTCGGCGGCGATGCCCTGGAACCGGCGATCAGCGCCGCATCGATCCTGGCCAAGGTCAGCCGCGACCGCCTGATGGTGGCGCTGGATACCATTCATCCCGGGTACGGTTTTGCCGTGCACAAGGGCTACCCGACGCCGGCCCACCTGGCCTCGCTGCAGCAGCTCGGGCCATGCGTGCAACATCGCCGCAGCTTCGCGCCGGTGCGGCTTCTGCTCGATCAGGCACGCCTGTTCTGATTGCCTGCTACGCCTCGACGAGCGTCATGGACGACATCCGCGGGATCTGCATAGCCCATCGGTCATGGCAACTTTTTCGGTCGTCGATGCATCTCCAGTAGCGGGGAATCCATCATTGGCACGGACGCCCGCTTGCCCGGAGTCGCACCATGACGTTGAAAGAAGAGCCTGCAGCCGCACCGTCGGCGGCATTCCTCGACCAGACGGCAGAGCCACCTGTCGCCGCCCCCGCAGAGCCGGCGGCTGCGCATGTCGACTATGACCTGCAGCCGCTGCGCGTACGCTGCCTCGAGCACTATCTGGAACGCCCCGACGAAGAGCGCTTTCACGTGCGCTGAGCCTCGCCATGGAACCTGACCCGCACGCCTGAGCCCACTGTCGTTGCCGGGGTTACCCGCACCACCGCTGCCGTTTGGCATCGGCGGGCGACCACCCACCCGTCGATGAATAAATCGCCGCCGCCGTTGCTATGCTGAGACAAACGGAGGGGGAGCGACATGCGCCGGACGGGTTTCGCACTATTTGCACTGCTGTACTGCCTTGCCGCTGCAGCTGGGGTCCAGCCCGGCGACACGCCGCCCGATTCACTGGGTACGACCCTGGGCGGAAAGTCCATGAGCCTGTCGTCGCTGCATGGCAAGGTCGTCGTCATCAGCTTCTGGGCGACATGGTGCGGCTACTGCATGAAGGAGATGCCGATACTGGCTGGCCTGCAATCCGTGGCCAGCTCGCGCTCGCTGCCGCTGCAGGTGGTATCGATCGATTATCGCGAAGACCGCGACACGTTCCGTCACAGCGCGCGGGTTTTGCACCGGCGCCTGCCGAATTTGTTGATCAACTGGGATCGCAAAGGCAAAGTGGGTGCACCTTACGGTGCCGCCGGTGGCATTCCGGTGATGGTGATGCTGCATCGCGACGGCACCGTGGCGCACATCCACGTCGGCTACGGCGAGGACATGCTGAATGGCCTGATCGACGAGATCAACAGCTTGATCAACGAGCCGGAACCGGCTCCGAAAGTGCTCGCCGCGCACTGAACGCAGGCGACGGACGAGGCCGCCGCACACTTTGCGCAAACCGCGCACAAGTCAATCTTGCCGCTGCGTCGATGGCCGGGTAGCCTGCATGGACTCCGCGCGTAAATCTGCATGACCGTCCGCTATACCCACCTGCATCTGCACAGCGAATATTCGCTGGTCGACTCGACCATCCGCATCAAGGCGCTGGTCGCTGCCTGCGTGCGCGACGGCATCCCGGCGGTGGCGCTGACCGACGAATGCAACATGTTCGCGCTGGTGAAGTTCTACAAGGCCTGCAGCGCCGCCGGCATCAAGCCGATCGGCGGCTGCGACCTGTGGATTTCGGCAACGGACGACCCCCGACCCTGGCGGCTCACCGTGCTGTGCCAGAACCGTGAGGGTTACCTCAACCTGTCGCGACTGGTCTCGCGCGCATGGCGCGACGGCCAGCACGGCGGCCGGGCGCTGGTCGAGGCCGGCTGGCTGCAGGCCGAAGCCAGCACCGGACTGATCGCCCTGCTGGGTCGCGACAGCGAGGTCGGCCGGGTCGCCGCGAACCAGGGCATCGAGGCTGCACTGACCCGGTTGCGTCCGCTGACCCGGCTGTTTCCCGACCGGCTGTATCTGGAGCTGACCCGCTGCGGCCGCGATGGCGAGGAAAACTGGAACGCGCTCGCGCTCGCGCTGGCCGCCGAACTGGGCCTGCCGGTGCTGGCCAGCAACGACGTGCGCTTCCTGAAACAGGACGACTTCGATGCGCACGAGGCACGCGTATGCATCAACCAGGGCCGCGTGCTGGCCGATCCCAAGCGCCCGCACGACTACAGCAACCAGCAATACCTGAAGACCCCGGAGCAGATGGCGACGCTGTTCGCCGACCTTCCCGAAGCCCTGGAAAACACCGTCGAGCTGGCCCGTCGCTGCAATCTGGAACTGCAGTTCGGCACCTATTACCTGCCCGACTTTCCGGTCCCCGAAGGGCACGACCTCAACAGCCATATCCGCGAGCTGTCGCGACAAGGCCTGCGCGAACGGCTGGCCAGCGCGCCGCTGGCGGCGGGTCACAGTCTCGCCGACTACGAAGCCCGTCTGGAACGCGAGCTGGACGTCATCATCGAGATGGGCTTTCCCGGCTACTTCCTGATCGTGGCGGACTTCATCAACTGGGGTAAGCAGCACGGCATTCCGGTCGGTCCCGGCCGCGGTTCGGGTGCCGGCTCGCTGGTCGCCTGGGTGCTGAAGATCACCGACCTCGACCCGCTGCAGTTCAACCTGCTGTTCGAGCGCTTCCTGAATCCCGAACGCGTGTCGATGCCCGACTTCGACATCGACTTCTGCATGGATCGCCGCGACGAGGTGATCGATTACGTCGCGCAGAAATACGGTCGCGACCGGGTCAGCCAGATCATCACCTACGGCTCGATGGCGGCCAAGGCGGTGCTGCGCGATTCCGGCCGCGTGCTGAGCATGCCCTACGGCCAGGTCGACCGGCTGGCCAAGCTGGTGCCGCCGCGCCCGCTCGACCTGACCTTGTCCGATGCCCTCGGCCGCTCGGAAAAGTCGAAGAAGGAAACCGACCGGGTCGTCAAGGAATTCTGCGAAGCCTACGAACAGGACGAGGACGCCCGCGCCCTGATCGACCTGGCGCTGAAACTGGAAAACCTCACCCGCAACGCCGGCAAGCACGCCGGTGGCGTGGTGATCGCGCCGACCCCGCTGACCGACTTCGCGCCGCTGTACTGCGAGCCCGGCGGCGGCAGCGTGGTGACCCAGTACGACAAGGACGACGTCGAGGCGGTCGGCCTGGTGAAGTTCGACTTCCTCGGCCTGCGCACGCTGACCATCATCGACTGGGCGGTGAAGGCGATCAACGCGCGTCGCGCGAAAACCGGCGAAGCGCCGCTGAATATCTCGCAGCTGCCGCTGGACGATCCCAAGCCCTACGAATTGCTGAAGAAGGCGCAGACGGTCGCGGTGTTCCAGCTCGAGTCCTCCGGCATGCAGCGCATGCTCAAGGACGCCAGGCCCGATCGCTTCGAGGACATCATCGCGCTGGTGGCGCTGTACCGCCCCGGCCCGATGGACCTGATCCCCAGCTTCGTGGCGCGCAAGCACGGCCGCGAGGAAGTGGAATACCCCGACCCTCGCGTCGAGCCGATCCTGAAAGAGACCTACGGCATCATGGTCTACCAGGAGCAGGTGATGCAGATGGCGCAGATCGTGGGCGGCTACTCGCTCGGCGGCGCCGACCTGCTGCGTCGCGCGATGGGCAAGAAGAAAGTCGAGGAAATGGCGAAGGAGCGCGCCAAGTTCCGCGAGGGCGCGGCGAAGGACGGGCTCACCGGCGAGAAGGCCGACTCGATCTTCGACCTGATGGAAAAGTTCGCCGGCTACGGCTTCAACAAGTCGCACGCGGCCGCCTACGCGCTGGTGTCCTACCAGACCGCGTGGCTGAAGGCGCACTACCCCGCCGAGTTCATGGCCGCGACGATCTCCGCGGACATGGACAATACCGACAAGGCGGTGACCTTCCTCAACGAATCCCGCGCGATCGGCATCGTGGTGCAACCGCCGGACGTCAACGCGTCCGAATACATGTTCGTGGCGGTCGAGTCGGACACCTTGTCCGATGCCTCGCGCCAAGGCGCTCGCACCATCCAGTACGGACTGGGCGCGATCAAGGGCGTGGGCCAGGGTGCGTGCGAGGCGATCGTGGCCGAACGCGCGCACGGTGCCTATGCCGACCTGGCCGATTTCTGCCGCCGGGTCGATCCGGGCAAGCTCAACCGCCGCGTGCTGGAAGCGCTGATCCTCTCCGGCGCGCTGGATGCACTGGCGCCGAACCGCGCCAGCCTGATGCTGCAGCTGCCCGATGCGATCAAGGCCGCCGAACAGCACCTGCGCGACAAGCAGTCGGGCCAGAACGACATGTTCGGCGCGGCCATGGGCAGCGCCACGCCGGTAGTGAAGATCGACCTGCCGACCGTGGCGGAATGGCCGCTGGAGCAGAAGCTGCAGGGCGAGCGCGACACGCTCGGGCATTACCTGTCCGGCCATCCGACCGACCCGTGGAAGGACGAGCTGGCACAGCTGTCGACCTGCCCGCTGGGCGAGATCGTCGAGCGCTACCAGCCGCCGAGGCCGCGCAAGAACGACAACGACGACGGCAACCGCTTCCGCCGCGGCCCGGACACGCCATGGACGGTCGCCGGCATGGTCACCGCCGTGCGCAAGCGTGGCGACAGCGACGCCTTCGTGCGGCTGGAGGACGGCAGCGGCAGCATCGAGGTGAGCTTCTTCGGCGAGCTGTACCAGCAGGTCGCCCCGCTGCTGACCCGCGACGAAATGCTGATCGTCGACGGCGGCCTGCGCATCGATGACTTCTCCGGCGGCGGCTTCCAGCTGCGCGCGCGCAGCGCCTGCTCGCTGGCCGACGCCTGCCGCCGGCATGCCCGGCTGCTGCAACTGAAATTGAACGGCATCGGGCCCGATTTCGTCGGGCAACTGCAGCACGCGCTGGCGGGCTACCGCGGCGGCCGTGCCAGCGTGACCCTGCACGGCTATCGCAACCGCAGCGCCCAGGCCGACCTCGAACTGGGTGAGGAGTGGCGGGTGGACGCCATCCCCGACCTGCTGCGCGCGGTGCGCGCACTGCCCGGCGTGCAGGCGGCGCGGCTGCGCATCGTCAAGCAGCCGGACTGACTGCGTCCGGCAACCCTATTTCTTGCCGCCGCGCTCCATCATCGCCTTCAGATCGGCGAACGGATTGCCGGTCGCTGCCGGCGCATCCTCGACCGCCAGCACGCCGCCCCGCACATGATCGATATGGCGCGAGTGCTCGTTGTCATGGCAGTACACGCACAGCAGTTCCCAATTGCTGCCGTCGGGCGGATTGAAGTCGTGATCGTGATTGCGGTGATGCACGGTCAGTTCCTGCAGGTTCGCGCGGGTGAACTCGCGCGCACAGCGGCCGCAGATCCATGGATACATCTTCAGCGCACGCTCGCGGTAGCCCAGCTCGCGCTGCTCCGCATTGCGCCGGGCCTCGGCCACGATGCGGTCGAGCTTGGCGTTGTCGATGGGGGGCCTGATCGGCATGGTCGGATCCGCTGGGTACGCTGCCTGATGGGACGCACGATAGCGCAATCGGGCCCGCCCCGGCAGGGATCCGTCGAACCCGTCACGGCCATACGGCGCCGTTCTCCCGTTTTCCTTCGGGACGGTATACTGACCCGCTTCAGTGCCACGAATTGCAGCGAATGAACCCAAACTTCCTCGATTTCGAACAACCGATCGCCGAACTGGACGCGAAGATCGAAGAGCTTCGCCACGCCAGCCATGGCCAGGCGTTCAATATCGACGAGGAAGTCGGTCGCCTGCGCCAGAAGGTGAAGGTCAAGACCGCCGAGATCTTCCGCAATCTCAACTCCTGGCAGACCACCCAGCTGTCGCGCCACCCGGCGCGACCGTACACGCTGGACTACATCGGCGTGATCTGCGAGGAATTCCACGAGCTGGCCGGCGACCGCATGTACGCCGACGACGCCGCCATCGTCGGTGGCCTGGGCCGCATCAACGGCCGTCCGGTGGTGATCATCGGCCACCAGAAGGGGCGCGACACCAAGACCAAGGTTCGCCGCAACTTCGGCATGCCCCGTCCGGAGGGCTACCGCAAGGCGCTGCGCCTGATGAAGATGGCCGAGCGCTTCAAGCTACCGCTGCTGACCCTGATCGACACCCCCGGAGCCTATCCCGGCGTCGGTGCCGAGGAGCGTGGCCAGAGCGAGGCGATCGCGCGCAACCTGATGGAAATGGCCGGGCTGAAGGTGCCGATCATCTGCACCGTGATCGGCGAAGGCGGCTCCGGCGGCGCGCTGGCGATCGGCGTCGGCGACCGCACCCTGATGCTGCAGTACTCGACCTATTCGGTGATCTCGCCGGAAGGCTGCGCCTCGATCCTGTGGAAGAGTCCGGACAAGGTGAAGGATGCCGCCGAGGCGCTGGGCATGACCGCGCCACGCCTGCTGGAGCTGGGCCTGATCGACAAGCTGGTGCGCGAGCCGCTGGGCGGGGCGCACCGCAATCCGCGTTCGATGGCGATCCGCCTGAAGGCGGTGCTGCTGAACCAGCTGGACGAGCTCGAGGCGATGCCGGTCGCCGACCTGCTGGAACAGCGCTACCGGCGCCTGCGCAGCTACGGCGCGTACCAGGAATAGCCCGGCTCCGGGGATGACGACCGCCATGCGCTTGGCGGTAACATCGGCGGCACCTCCACGCTGCCGGGATTCGCCATGGCCCAGGACACCACCAAGCTCGCCGTACTGATCGACGCCGACAATGCGCGGCCGGCGATCGTCGAAGGCCTGCTGGCCGAGGTCGCCAAGTACGGCACCGCCCACGTCAAGCGAATCTACGGTGACTGGACCAAGCCCGACCTCACCGGCTGGAAAGACGTGCTGCTGCGCCACTCGATCCAGCCGATCCAGCAGTTCCGCTACACGGTCGGCAAGAACGCCACCGATTCGGCGATGATCATCGACGCGATGGACCTGCTCTACACCGAACGCTTCGACGGCTTCTGCATCGTTTCCAGCGACAGCGACTTCACCCGGCTGGCCTCGCGCATCCGCGAATCGGGCCAGACCGTCTACGGCTTCGGCGAGAAGAAGACTCCCGAACCGTTCCGCACCGCCTGCGACAAGTTCATCTACACCGAAGTGCTGGTGCAGGCCACCGAGGCCGAACCCAGCGCGGGCCTGAAGCGGCGCAACGCGAAGGAACTGCGCGGCGACGCGCAGCTGATGAACCTGCTGCGCAACGCGATCGAGGCCGCCTCGGACGACTCCGGCTGGGCCAGCCTGGGTGCGGTCGGCAGCATCATCAACAAGCAGTCGCCGGACTTCGATCCGCGCAATTACGGCTACGCCAAGCTCAGCGGACTGGTCAACGGGATCGGCCTGTTCGAGGCCGAGGAACGCCAGATCGGCAACGGCAAGCACCTCTACGTGCGTCCCCGCAGCGGCAAGAAGTGAACGATCCGCTGCAGCGGCATCTGGCAGCCGCACTGGCCACCACATCGGCGGCGCGACTTTGCGTCGCGTTCAGTGGCGGCCCCGATTCCACCGCCCTGCTGCATGCGCTGGCGCAACTGCCGCAGGCGCGCGCGCTGGGCCTGCGCGCGTTGCATGTCGATCACGCACTGCATGCCGGCAGCGCGGCCTGGGCGGAACATTGCCGCCGTGTCTGCGTTGCGCTGGAGTTGCCGTGCGAGGTGCTGCGCGTACAGGTCGACCGCCGCGGCGGCAGCGGCATCGAAGCCGCCGCCCGTGATGCCCGCTATGCCGCACTGGCGGCACAACTGGACGACGACGAATACCTGCTGCTCGGCCATCACCGCGACGATCAGGTCGAGACCGTGCTGCTGAAGCTGCTGCGCGGCGCCGGACCGGACGGCCTGGGCGGCATGCATGCCCTGCGCCCGCTGGGCCGCGGCCAGCTGTGGCGGCCGCTGCTGGCGCTGTCGCGGCAGCAACTGCGCGAATATCTCGATGTGCATCGACTTTCCTGCGTCGACGACCCGTCCAACAACGACACCCGGCTGGCGCGCAACCACCTGCGCCACGAGATCCTGCCGCGACTGAGCGCGCACTGGCCGCAGGCGGTGGATTCGATCCTGCACAGCGCTGCCCTCAGCCGTGCCGCCGCCGAGGCGCTGAAGACGCAGTGGCTGGCCGCGATGGATGTGCTGCACGATCCGCTGACCGGCAGCCTGGACGCGGCAGGCTGGCTCGCCCTCGCTCCCGCACTGCGCGAGCCGTTGCTCGATCACTGGCTGCATGGACGCGGCCTGCCGGCTCCGACCACCGCACAGCGGCGCCAGATCGAACGCCAGTGCAGCGCGCGTCCGGGCCAGCTGCCCTGCATCCGCTGGCCCGGCGCGGAGCTGCACATCTGGAAGGATCGACTGTGGGCGCTGCCGCCGGGACACGGCATCGCCGCCGACTGGCAGGCGAGCTGGGACGGTGCGCCGCTGACCTTGCCCGATGGCGGCGCGCTGACCCTGCACGATCCCGCCGCCCGCCTCGCCGAGCCCCTGATCGTGCGCCTGCGCCGTGGCGGCGAGCGCATCAAGCCCGCCGGCGATGCGCATACCCGCGAACTGCGCGACCTGTTCCAGCACAGCGCCATGCCGCCGTGGCGGCGCGTCGGCTGCCCGCTGCTGTACATCGGCGACGAACTGGTCGCGGTGGCCGACCGTTGGTGCAACGCGCACGGTGCCGCCATTTTCGAGCGTGCCGGCACGCGCCCCCGCTGGCAACCGGCGCGCTGAATCTCCGTTTCCGGTGGCTTCGACAGGCCGCGCGGATTGATTCCGGACGGCCGCTGCGTTAGCGTTGCGGCCCATGGCCAAGACCGTTCCCGCACCCGTGAAAACCCCGCCCGCCGTCGACTTCGAACACTCACTCGACGAGCTGGAGCAACTGGTCGCACGCATGGAAGGTGGTGAGCTGAGCCTGGACGAATCGCTGGCCTCGTTCGAGCGCGGCATCGGCCTGTTCCGCCATTGTCAGCAGTCGTTGCAACAGGCCGAACTGCGTGTCCGTCTGTTGCTGGATCCCGATGCCCCCGACGGTGCCGAACCGTTTGAACCCGAACTCTGAGCTCGGTCCCGCACTGCAGCTGTTGATCGAACGCGCCGAACTGGCGCTCGAACGAAACCTGCCGCCGGCCGACCATTCCCCCACCGAGCTGCACCGTGCGATGCGCTACGCCGTGCTGGGTGGCGGCAAGCGGCTGCGGCCGATGCTGGTCTACGCCGCTGCCCATATGCTCGGCGAGGACGGCCCGGCGCTGGACGCGGCGGCCTGTGCGGTGGAGCTGATTCATGCCTATTCGCTGGTGCACGACGATCTGCCGGCGATGGACGACGACGCCCTGCGTCGTGGCCGGCCGACCTGCCACATCGTGTTCGGCGAGGCGATGGCGATCCTCGCGGGCGATGCATTGCAGGCACTGGCGTTCGAACTGCTCGCCGACGACCGTGCCGGCCAGGCGGCTCCGGCCACCCATATCGCGATGCTGCGTGCGCTGGGCCGCGCCTGCGGTGCGGAAGGCATGGCCGGCGGTCAGGCGCTGGATCTGGCGGCAGTCGGCCGGCGGCTGAGCCTGGCCGAACTCGAACACATGCATGCCTGCAAGACCGGTGCCCTGATCCGCGCCTCGGTGCGGCTCGGCGCGCTTCTCGCCGGCGCCGACGACGCCGCCCTGCAGGCGCTGGACGGGTACGCCCATGCGGTAGGCCTGGCCTTCCAGGTGCGCGACGACATCCTCGACGTGGAGGGCGAATCGGCCGTGATCGGCAAGACCGCCGGCAAGGACGCGGCCTCCGACAAGCCCACCTTCCCCTCGATCATCGGACTGGACGCCTCGCGCACGCGCCTGGCCGAACTGATCGACACGGCGCGCGAGGCGATCGCGCCATGGGGTGCGCCGGCCGGGCTGCTGCAGGAGTTGGCGCTCTACGCAGCCCATCGCAGGTATTGAGTCGCGCGACGTGATCGAGTTCGTGATCTGGGGTCATGGCATCGCGCCATGAAAAAGGGCGGCTTGCGCCGCCCCGATATTCCACCCGCCAGACCGGTCGGCTCAGGCTGCGGCGTCTTTCGGGTCCGGGCCGTACTGGTTGGCACCCTGATCGCCATTGGTGGCGAACAGCACGATGATCCAGATCGTTCCGATCACCGGAATCAGCGCGATCAGCCACCACCAGCCCGTGCGTCCGGTGTCATGCAGGCGACGCACGCCCACGGCCAGTCCGGGCACCAGCATGGCCAGGCCGTAGAGCGAACCGAGCACTTCGAACCCGATCGCCCTGCCGATCAATCCCACCACGATCGAAATGATCAGATTGACCAGGAAGAACATCCAGTATTCGGTACGCCGGGCACGCCCCTCGAAATCCGCGTAGTGGCCCTTGACGCACTTCAGATACCAGTCAAAAAAACCCATCAGTCATCCCCTTGAACAGATTTGTCGTCCCTTCCAGCGGGGCCGTCCAGTCCTGGCATTCCCCCAACCCCGCCCCCTGCCTGCCGCATCGTCCAGACCGCGACAGACCGGCCAAGTCTATTCGAAACCTTCAGCGGGCCGCCATCCGGCGCAGGGCGCCGGATGGCCCGTGTGTCCGGCTCAGTTGACCAGCCGCAAGGTGAACGGATAACGGTAGGTCGTGCCCTCGTTGGACTTGATCGTGGCGATGATCACGAACACCAGCCAGGCAATCGCCACGGCTGGCAACAGCAGGAATCCGATCAGGACGAAGACCAGGATCCAGCAAACAATCGCCGCGATGGCCACGGTGATGTTGAAGTTCAGCGCCTCCTTGCCCTGATCGTTGACGAACGGCATGGTGTCCTTCTTGATCAGCCAGATCACCAGAGGGCCGATGATGCTGCCCAGCGGAATCACCAGCCCGAACAGCGCGGACAGATGCGCGAACATCGCCCACTGACGCTCCTCGGCCGACGGGGCGCCGACCACGGGTTCACTCGGCGGGGGCGGATTGACGGAATCGGGTGGAACGCTCATGCGCATCTCCTCAACGTCGACGGATCGCCGGCCCAGTGCCGGTGCTCCGGATGCTAGCAAGCCATGAGCGGTTTGCCGAGTGAACTTGCGGCAGGGGCGAAACTTGCCGCGATCTATTCGCCCGCCACCGTCATTCGCTCCAGCAGGATCGAACCGGTGAGGATGTGCGAGCGCCGATCGACATCCGTGCCCACTGCCACGATCCCGGCGAACATCTCGCGCAGGTTCGCGGCGATGGTGATTTCCTCCACCGGATAGGCGATCTGGCCGTTTTCCACCCAGAAACCCGCCGCGCCACGCGAATAGTCGCCGGTGATGGTCGACACGCCCTGCCCCATCACCTCGGTCACCAGCAGGCCGGTGCCCATGCGCCTCAGCATGCCGGCAAAATCGTCCAGTGTATGGTCGGCGCTGCCCGGATCGACAATCAGGTTGTGGATGCCACCCGCATTACCGGTGGATTCCAGCCCCAGCTTGCGCGCCGAGTAGCTGCCGAGCACGTAGCGCGCCAGCACGCCACCGTCGATCAGCGCGCTGTCGCTCGTCGCCACGCCTTCGGCATCGAAGCTGCCCGAGCCCTGCCCGCGCCGGAGCTGCGGTCGTTCGTTGATATTGAGCCAGCCCGGCATCACCGGTTTGCCGACGTGGTCGAGCAGGAAGCTGGCCTGGCGATACAGCGCGCCACCGCTGACGGCGCCCAGCAGGTGGCCGATCAAGCCGCGCGCCAGCTCCGGCACGAACAGCACCGGGCACTGCCGTGTCGACAGGCTGCGCGCACCCATGCGCGCCAGCGTACGCTCGGCCGCCTTGTCGCCGAGTGCCCTGGCGCTGATGAAATCGCCGGCCGCGCGCACGCTGTCGTACCAGTAGTCGCGCTGCATGCCGTCTTCGTCGCCAGCGATCAGGGCCAGCGACAGCGAGTGGGAGGTGCCGCGCTCGCGCCCGACGAAACCGTGCGAGTTGGCATACACCGACACTCCCTGCCCGGCCTGCACGCTGGCGCCGTCGGAATTGCTGATGCCCGCATGTGCACGGCCGGCATCCTCGATCTCGATGCCCAGCTCGATCGCTCGGGTGGTGTCGATGTCCCACGGATGCCACAGGTCCAGATCCGGAAACGATGTGGCCATGCGCGCCGCATCTGCCAGTCCGGCGGCGGGATCGGCCTCGGTGTAGCGGGCGATCGCACAGGCCTGGTCGAGGGTCGCCTGGATCGAATCCGGGTGCAGATCGGCGGTGCTGGCCGAGCCCTTGCGCTGGCCGAAGTACACCGTGAGGCCGAAGCCGCGGTCGCGAGTGTGCTCCACCGTCTCCACCTCGCCCAGCCGCACGTTCACGCTCAACCCGGTGTTGATGCTGGCGGCTACCTCGGCCTGGCTGGCGCCCGCGGCGCGGGCGCGGCGGATCACGTCCTCGGCCAGTTCGGCCAGCCGGTCGAGCTCCTGCTCGCTGCGATCCTGCTGGCTGCGGTCCTGGCTGATGGTGCTTTCGCTCACGTTGGGCTTTCCTCGGGGTTTGACGGGTAGAATAGGCGGTTCGCAGCCGCCAAGCTTCCCGATGGGGTCAATCGCCCAAGATGGGGTCGCCGCGGCAGAATGCAAAGAGCTGCGGAGAACGCCCATGCAACCCACCGCCGGCATCTATCGCCATTACAAGGGTCAGCGCTACCGTGTGCTGGGCACGGCCCGTCACAGCGAGACGCTGGAGCCGCTGGTGGTCTACCAGGCACTCTACGGCGATCATGGCCTGTGGGTACGCCCGGCCAGCATGTTCAACGAGACCATCGAACTGGATGGCGAGCCGATCGCCCGCTTCGCACTGGAATCGACCGAACCCGACCTGGCCGGGCCCGATAGCGACACCCCGCCTCCCTGACACCGCCCCTTCCTGGAATTGAACACCGTGAGCCCGAGCCGCAGCCGCAACCAGACCGAACTCGACGAAGAGGACTACGGTCCCAGCCGTACCCAGCAGCGTCGCGAGGCGCTGGCCGTGCTGACCCTGGCCGGCCAGCTGATCGAGTTGCAGCCGAGCCGGCTGGCCAAGCTCGAGCTGCCGGAAGACGTGCGCCGCGAAATCGACATCACCCGTCGGATGACCGCACACGGCGCGCGCAAGCGCCAGCTCGCCTTCCTGGCCAAGGTCATGCGCCGTTACGGCGACGAGGACTTCGCTTCCGTACGCGCCGAACTCGGCGAGAACCGCGAAAGGCAGCGCCAGGAGAATGCCGCCATGCATCGGCTCGAATCGATGCGCGACCGCCTGATTGCCGAGGACGAGGCCGCGCTGTCCGAACTGATCAACGAACACCCGCAGGTCGACCGCCAGCACCTGCGCTCGCTGGTGCGGCAGGCGCGTGTCGAGAAGGACACGCCGAACAAGCCGCCGCGGGCGTATCGGGAGATTTTCCAGCTGCTGAAGGATCTGGCCCAGTCCGGGGAGTAGTCGGCCCGGGGTCGAATCTCGGCCTCCGCCAGAACGCACCCACTGCGCGACGCTCTTGCCTGGCGTGGCACATGAGTTCCTGAACTTCCGGGCACGGGGTTTGCGTCCTCCCGCAGAGGGCAAGTGACTTCTCTGTTGCCCGTCAGGAAGAGACGTCACCCGTAGAGAACGACACCGCACCCGACCGCCACCGGGGGACGGGAGCTGTTGCTCACAACCACCCGGCCAGCGTCGCCAACGATGGCGCCACCCGGACGCAACGGCGCCAGCCCTCGACATCCCGTGTACCGGATGCCGCGGACTGGCGCCAAAGTCGATGCGACGGGTCAGTACATCATCGGTCGCTGCCGATGATGCATTTCGACACGCCTAGATCGCCAACCACACGTAGAAGTAGAGCGTGTTGTTGTCGCTGGCTTTACGCCCCGCCCCATCCACGTTGTGCACAAGGCCATTGAACTTCGAATAGAAGGTGTACTGCAGGCCAAGCCGCACGTTGGCGTAGGGCTGTTTCCACGAAGTAGCCTGACCGAACGGGTTGTAGTTCAGCTCGACGATGCCGCCCTGGGTATTGGGTGAACCGTTGTTGCCGTAGAGGGTCAGGTCGTTGCTGCCATTGCTCGCGAACCCGGCCAGCGTCACGCCATACGTGTTGCGGAACCAGTAGCTGCCCTTGAGGTTGAACGAATTCAGCGTGTCGTGCAGATTCGAGGCACCGTTGCCGCCATCGTACGTATTGTTGAGGGTCTGCTTCTCGTGCACGTACAACCCGTTGACCGTGACGATGTGGTCACCCTTGAAGTACTGGTAGTCGCCGGACAGTCCCAGATCGTTGAAGTTGTCGGTGGGGCCGGACAACGGAATGTCATTTCCGTTGAGGTCCGAACCGAGCCCGCCACGCTTCACGTTCAGCAGGAAACCGCCCACCGTGAGATTGCCGTGCGGGACTTTCCAGGTGTACGCCGCGCGTGCATACGGGGCCGGGTCGGATATCCTGCCGGAATAATCGGCATTCACGTGATGGGTGAAGGCAATCGACAGCGAACGATACGCGCCGGCCTCCAGATACCATTTGCCGTCAATCTGGGCATAGGCGGTGGCACCGATCGACTGACCACCCAACCCCCCGAACAGGATCGGTGCAGCGGGTGCTCCCGGCACCATCTCTGAACCCATGTACGGGTAGATCCAGGCCGGCGCGCTGTTGAACGCATCACTGACGGTCGGATTGTTGTTGACCGAGATACCCCAGGTACCGCTGTGGTCGCCATGGGTGAACGGGCGCGCATAACGCACGTCCGCATTGTCCCAACCCAGCAGGTGACCGTTCTGGGAGTAGGTGGCCTGGGCAAACACGCCCATGTGATCACTCAGACGCCCCGCCAGGAACAGCGAAGCCTGGTCCAGCGACCAATTGTTGTTGGTCCCGAAACCACTCGGCATGTCCGCCGGGTCCTGCGCCTTCTTCGTATGCTCGAAGGACTCGACCAGCATCGCCGAGAGCGGCACTTTCGTGTCGTTGCCGACCTTCATGGTGTAACCATTGATCTTGAACTCGCGCCCGAACGGCGTCAGTTCAGGGCCAAAACCTCCGACATGGCAGGCTGCGCAGGGCTGATGCGTCTGCCGCGCGTAAGACGGCACGGCCAACACCAGCGTGGGCGCCAGCAGCAGGCAGGCTGCCGTCGCAAGCTTTCGAAACCACCGACCGTTGCTCTTGCCCCGATCCGGAATCCCCTCGTTCACCGCATTCATGACTGTCTACTCCTGATTACCCATTGGATGATTCATTGCTGACGCCGCCATTAAGGCAAAGTTAAACACAGCGACAGATGGGGTTTTTGACACAGGTCAAGTGCGTTGGCCGCAAGAATTTGCAGCCCATGCCCGACGCTCCGCGCAGCCCTTCCCCCGGAGCCCTGGCAGCCACCCTATTGAGACGCGAAAGTGTTGAAGCACGGCGCTTTGCCGGGGTCTATCGGCTACCGTACGAAAGGTGATTCCGGCGTATGCCCCGCCGCTGCCCAAACATCACGCCGCGACATTGCGCCACGGCTCCGATGGAACGATTTAGGGCCGCCTGCGCGCACGCTGCGATGGCCTCGCGTCGATGAAGCGACAGACCATCGACTCCGGCGCCACCGCGCCAGCGATGTCAGGAAGCGGTGCCGCCCACGGTCATGTTGTCGATCTTCAGGGTCGGCTGACCGACTCCGACCGGCACGCTCTGGCCGTCCTTGCCGCACACGCCCACGCCCTCGTCCAGGGCCAGGTCGTTGCCGATCATCGAGACCCGGTTGAGCACCTCCGGACCGGAACCGATCAGGGTGGCGCCCTTGACCGGACGGGTGACCCGGCCGTCCTCGATCAGGTAGGCCTCGCTGGCGGAGAACACGAACTTGCCGTTGGTGATGTCGACCTGGCCACCACCGAAGTTCGGCGCATACAGGCCACGCTTGACCGAGCGGATGATCTCCTGCGGATCGTGCGAGCCGGCCCGCATGTAGGTATTGGTCATGCGGGGCATCGGCAACGTGGTGAACGACTCGCGCCGGCCGTTGCCCGTCGGCGCCATGCCCATCAGGCGCGCATTGAGCTTGTCCTGCATGTAGCCCTTGAGGATGCCGTCCTCGATCAGGGTGGTGCACTCGCTCGGCGTACCCTCGTCATCGATGCTGAGCGAACCGCGTCGGCCCTGCAGGGTGCCGTCGTCGACGATGGTGACGCCCTTCGCCGCCACGCGCTGGCCGATGCGGCCGGAGAATGCGGAGCTGCCCTTGCGATTGAAGTCGCCTTCCAGGCCATGCCCGATCGCCTCGTGCAGCAATACGCCGGGCCAGCCGGGGCCGAGCACCACGGTCATGCTGCCGGCCGGCGCATCGACCGCGTCCAGGTTGACCAGCGCCTGGCGCACGGCCTCGTCGGCGAAGGCCAGCGCGCGACCGTTCTCGATCAGCTCGCGGTAGCCGTAGCGGCCACCGCCACCCGCATTGCCCTGCTCGCGCCGGCCATTCTGCTCGGCGATCACCTGCACGCTGAGTCGCACCAGCGGCCGCACGTCGGCAGCCAGGGTGCCATCGGAGGCGGCGATCAGGATCGTGTCGATGGTTGCCGCGAGGCTGACGATGACCTGCTTGATCCGCGGATCGCGCGAACGCGCATAGGCATCGACCTCGCGCAGCAGCGCGATCTTGTCGGGATTGGGCAGGCTCTCGACGGGATCGATCGCCGGGTAGAGCTGGCGCGCGCCGTTCAGTGCCAGCGGCTTGCCGGCACCGTTGCCGTCATGGGCGATCGCCCGCGCGGCGCGGGAGGCTTCCAGCAGTTGCGGCAGCACGATCTCGTCGGAATAGGCGAACCCGGTCTTCTCGCCCGAGATCGCGCGCACACCGACGCCCTGCTCGATCGAGTGACTGCCGTCCTTGACGATGCCCTCTTCCAGCAACCACGACTCGCTGCGCGAATGCTGAAAGTACAGATCCGCCGCGTCGATCGACGGCCCCATCAACTGGGTGAATACGCGGTCCAGATCGCCGGTGGCGATGCCGCCGGGGGACAACAACTTGCTTTCGGCTAGCGCGATCAGGGAATCCATGGGTATCGATGTTGTCTGCGGTGGGTCGGGAACTATCCCACATGGGGTTGTCGGCCCGCGCTTTAAAGCCCGCCCCGCTCGGTTACCATGCCGGATAGCGCCAGCCGGCGTGCGACGTGAAGGATCACCCGTGAGCGAACATTCGAAGCGCAAGGCCGCCCGCCAGGTCATCGGGCGCGCGGTGAAGGCACCGGTGCAGGAAACCCGCGAACTGCTGCATGGCGACGGCGAACTGACGCCGGGGCTGGGTCGGATCAGCAGCGTGATCGCGTTGTCGCTCGGCTTCCTGTGCCTGCTGGCGGTGCTCGCATTCCACTTTCCGCAGTACCTGACCACGCCGGACCTGCGCCACAAGTATTCGGTCGACGTGCTGCGCCAGGTGCTGCTGGTCGGCTTGCTGGTGGCCGGCGGGATGTCGCTGGGCAACCTGATCCTCAACCGCCAGCGAAACCTCAACATCGTGGCCTTCGTGCTGGTGGTGGCGGCCGTGGCGCTGGGCGGCTCGCGCGTGCCGGTGGGCAACTTCCCCGACCACACGCCGTATATCGGGCTGGACTGGTTCATCCTGGACCTGCTCGGCTCGACCCTGATCTTCGTGGTGATCGAGAAACTGTTCCCGCTGTATCGGGGCCAGGCGATCTTCCGCAAGGAATGGCAGACCGACCTGAAGCACTTCGCGGTCAACCATTTCATCGTCGGGCTGGCGCTGCTCACGGTGAACTTCCTGCTGCACCACATGTTCGGCTGGCTGGTCAGCAGTGATTTCCAGCAAACCGTGCGGCACATTCCGCTGTTGCCGCAATTGCTGTTGTGCGTGCTGGTGGCCGACCTGGCGCAGTACTGGACGCACCGGGCATATCACGAGATCCCGTTCCTGTGGCGCTTCCACGCGGTGCACCACAGCGTGAAGACGATGGACTGGCTGGCCGGCTCGCGCCAGCACATGCTGGAGCTGATCGCCACCCGCGTCTGCGTGCTGGCGCCGCTGTACATCCTCGGCTTCAGCGAGGCGGCGATGAACGGCTACATCCTGATCGTGGGCTTCCAGGCCGTGTTCAACCACGCCAACGTGTCGCTGCCGTGGGGGCCGCTGAAATACCTGATCGTGACGCCGGATTTCCACCACTGGCATCACGCCTCCGACGACGAGGCGATCGACCGCAACTACGCCGCGCACTTCGCGTTCATCGACTACGTGTTTGGCACTGCGGTGAAATCGAGGAACCGCTTTCCGGAGCGCTACGGCGTGGTCGGCGACTACATGCCCGAGGGCTTCGTCAAGCAGCAGCTGTTTCCGTTTCGCCGCGGCAAGGCGCCGGCCGAATCCACCGAACCGCAGCGCTGACGGCGCTTCACGGCATCGACGAGCTGGCGGCTGCCGGTGCCGCCACGCTGCCCGCCGAAGCAGGGAGGCTGTCGACCGGTCCGAGCAGCGGCAGCGCCGGTGGCGCGACGGTGCCGTGTTTCTCGACCAGGGTCATCACCGGGTTGTCCCAGCTGCCGGTGACCCGGTAACGCGCACTGGCCGCCTGGTTCAAGCCCCGGCCGAGCAGGCCCTGCACCGCGAACCCCGCCGCCGCACCGATCGGACCGCCGACCATCGCGCCGACCAGCGGCAGGCTGTTGCCGACGTGCGGCACCACCCGCACCTGCTGGTCGTAATCCTTCGCACGCAGGCCGGTGCGGCCGGTGATGCTGATATTCGCCGACGGGCCGGCGATCACCAGGTTGCTGGTGGTGGCATTGCCGTTGGCCAGGCGGAAATCGCCGGTGATCGAATCGAATCCCAGCCCCTTGCCGAACACGTCGCCGAAATCCAGGGTGAGCCGCCGCGGCAGTTCGGCCAGCGAAACCAGGCCGAGCAGACGCCCCACCCCGGGCGATGCGGCCTCGGGAATGCGGCCGTCCCTGACGTCGACGGTCAGGGTGCCGTCCATGGTGGCCAGTGCGAGTGCGCTGGGACTGCCCGGCCAGCTGGCATCGAGCTGATCATGGGTCTTGCCGCCCTGAACCAGTCCGTCGAATCCGAACGCACTGAGCATGGCGCCGAGGTCCTCGGCCGCGAAATTGATGCGCATGTGGGTATGGCTGTTGCTGGCGCTGCCATTCCAGTCCCCGCTGGCGTTGACCTGCACCCGACTGGACAGTGCGCGCAATTGCTCGATATGCATGCCGGTCTGGGTCGGCCAGGTCTCCAGCCGGGCCTCGCCGAGCCTCGCGTCGCCCAGACGCAGATCCCCCACCCACAGATGCAGTGGCGGCAACGCGGCCGGGTTGATCCCGGTATTCGCGGGATCGGGCAGCAGCGCCGTACTGGCAGCGGCGGCAGCGCTCGCGGCGGCGGCCGGCGCAGCGGCATGGCCGCCCTCCTGCGCAGCCGGGTCCTTCGGCCAGTACAGCCGCTGCAGCCGTGCGGTGACCCCCCGCTTGTTCAACTCCTGCGTCGGCACACTGAAGTTGCCGGCCATCGCGGCGCCATCCGCATCGATGCTCAGCAGATCGGGTTGCGGCGTGGCCCGGAGCTTCAGCGCCCCCAGCGAACGACCGAACCAGCCGGCCTGATCGGTGCTGACCTCGATGCTCTCCAGCCCCGGACCCGAGCCGGCGCTGCCGGCCACCACGCGCTGCACCCAGCCGGTGATGTCCAGCCTGGCCGCATGACCGCGAATGCGCAGGTCACGCGGCGGCAGGATCTGCGGCATCTGGTCGCCGAACGCCAGGGTCGCCGCCAAGGGTCGCTGCGCGCCGTCGGCCAATCGCAGATGCCCGCGCATCAGCTGACCCAACGCCACCTGCACGTCGCTGCCGCCGACCGGAAGGCTCATCGTCAGATGCAGCGGCAGGCTGCTCGCGGCGGACTTGTCCAGCGGCGCCGGCAGGTCCAGCGCGATTCCGCTCAGCGGCGAGTCGATGCTGAGCGTCTGCGCCAGCGCATCGCCGCCCGCCGCCGGATGGGCGATCGTGAATCCGATGCGGAAGTCGCTGCGGCCGGCAGCCAGCTGACCCAGCCAGTCCAGTGACGGAAAGCCCTGCACCAGCTCGGCCACGCGGTAATTGCCCTGCAGTTGCGCCGACAGCACCGTGGCCGGATCGCTGTTGGCTCCGGCAAGCGCCAGCCGCAGCGTGGAAGGCTGGCCGCGGAAGCCTGCGTCCAGCGGGCCGGCCCGCAGGCCATGCAGATCGAACTGCAAGGGCCCGGTGAGCTTGTCCAGCCGGAGATTCCAGTCGGGCGCGGTGAGGTCGGCGTCCTGCAGTTGCGCGGTGCCCGTGAGCTGGGCGTCCTGGACCCGCTTCAGCGGCAGCGCCAGATGGAAATTGAAGGTGCCACGTCCTCCCAGATTCAGCTTGGCCAGGGTACCGGCCTGGCGGATGCCGATCGGGCTCTTGCTCACGAAATTCATCAGGCTGGCGCCGCTGCCGGCTCCCTGCACGTTGAGATCGAGCAGGCCGTCGCCGAAATCCGGGATCAGCGCCACGGCCGTGTCCACCTTCACGCCCAGCGACTGGCCATTGCCGGCTTCCACCAGCATGCCGTTGTTGACGAAGCTGGCCACCGCGCTGATGCCTTCGGCGCGCGGCCAGTCCTTGCCGTAGTCGAACGTCAGGTCGCTGATTTCCGCGCGCGCCTCGAAGCGCCCTTCGTTGTGACGGAAAGGCCAGTCGCGGAGATCGCCCCGCAGCAGCACCTGGGCCTGGTCGAGCTTGCCGGCCACCAGCGCCCGATCCAGCCAGGCGATGGTGCCGGGCGACATCGCGTCGATCGGCCAGAACAGTTTTGCCGCGACCACGTCGGCATGCTCCAGGCTGGCGTACACGTCCATGAACGGCGGGCCGCCCTGCGCCGGCAAGGTCACCTCGCCGCGGACCTGGCCGGCGAAGCCGGCACCGGCGAACTCCAGCGTATCGACGCCGATGTGCCAGTCGCCGTCCTGCGGCCAGAACGCCAGGGTGCCGGCCAGTTTCGACAAGGCGAACGGCTGCCGGAACGCGTGCGGAAACTGGACGGTGGCGGCCTGTGCGGGCAGCTCCAGCGACACGGCCTCGGCATCGCCCCGCAGATCCCCATGCAGGGCGCTCACACCGGGCAGTTTGCCCACCGGGTCGATCGCCAGGTCGGTAAACGCCACCTCCAACGCCTGCAACCCCCCGGCACGGGTCCAGTGCAGCGCGACGCGATCGAGATCTCCGCGCGGACGCCCGCCGCCCAGCCATTTCGCCAGCGCCGGCGACATATCCGGCTTCAGTGCCAGCCACGGCAGCAACGGCTCCAGCTGCAGGTCGCGCGCGGACACGCCCGCACTGGCTTGCGCCGTACCGGGCTGATGCAGACCGAGTGCCAGCGCGCTGCCGTCATCGCCGGCCCAGCGCACGTCGTAACCGTCATCGGTCCGGCGTACTCCGGCCAACCCATGCAGCGATGCCACGCTGGCGGTACCGCCGGCGGGCGAAGTCACCACCAGCGTGGCCAGATCAAAACGGATCAGGCTGCGACTCAGGGTTCCCTTGCGCCAGTCGAGCCAGGCGGACAACTGGCCACTGCCCTGATCGACCGTGTAGCCATGCATGTCGATGCCATCCAGCAACGGCTTGAGTTCCGCGCTGGCGACGCCGACCCAGACCTCGCCGGCGCTGCCGTCCTCACGGAAGCGGCCGGCCATGCGCAACAGGGCCCCCGCCACGCCGTCACGGCGCAGCGTGCCCCCCACGCGGATCTGGTTGCCCTGGTGGCTCAGGCGCAGTTGCCGGGACAGCAAGGTGTAGTGCTTGCCCAGCATGGCGTCGGTGACCACCACGCGCAGATCCCCCAGCCACAGGTCCGCCGACAACCGGCCCAGTGACAGCGGCTGCCGCTCCGTCCCTCCGGCCACGCCGATACCGTTGACGTGCCAGCCGGCGGCATCGTGCAGCAGATCCAGCTGCAGGCCACGCACATGCAGATTGAGCAGATGCCGCGACGGCAGCAGCCAGCCACCGAAGTCGAGTTTCAGTTCGGATTCGGGAACCTTCAGCACGGCACCGGTCTCGCCGGCCGCCGCACCGATCATCACATCGTGCATCACGAACTCGGGACCGGACGCGGTCCAGCGTCCCTCCATCGAGGCAAAGCTCACCGGCCGCTGCAGGCGCTGGCTGAGCTGCGCCGCCACCCACGCCGGATGGCGCGCCAGCAACGGCAGGGTCAGCTGAGCCAGCGCCGCCAGCACGGCCAGCAGGATCACCAGCACGCCGGCAGTCCAGCCCAGGGCACGGGCACAGCGATGCAGCCGACGCTGCCAGACGGGTTTCACGCGTGATGATCCAGGCCGGAGTTACAGCAACACGACATCAAACTGTTCCTGCGAATAATGCTCTTCAGCCTGGAAGCGTATGCTTTTGGAGATGAACTCTTCCAGTTCGGCCACCGCACTGGACTCCTCTTCGAGGATGCGGTTGACCACCGCGGGGTTCGCCATCACCAGCAGCTTCTCGGCGTTGAACTGGCGCACCGCGCGGGTGATCTCGCGGAAGATCTCGTACGTCACCGTTTCGGCGGTTTTCAGTACGCCGCGGCCGTTGCAGGTCGCACACGGCTCGCACAGCTGGCGCGCCAGGCTTTCGGTGGTGCGCTTGCGGGTCATCTCGACCAGCCCCAGCGCCGACATCGGGTAGACCGTTGTCTTGGCGTGGTCGCGCGCCAGCCCCTTGTTCAGCATGCGCAGCACCTGGCGCTTGTGCTCCTCATCGTTCATGTCGATGAAGTCGATGATGATGATGCCGCCCAGGTTGCGCAGCCGCAGCTGCCGCGACGCCGCCTGGGCGGCCTCCAGATTGGTGCGGTAGACCGTCTCCTCCAGGTTGCGCGTCCCCAGGTAGGCACCGGTGTTGACGTCGATCGTGGTCATCGCCTCGGTCTGGTCCACGATCAGGTAGCCGCCGGATTTCAGCGGCACCTCCTTTCGCAGCGCGCGCTGCATCTCGTCCTCGACCCCGTACAGGTCGAAGATCGGTCGCTCGCCGTCGTAGTGTTCTATGCGGTCATCCAGCTGCGGCATGAACTTGTGCACGAACTTGACCACCTTGTCGAAGGTCTCGTGCGAATCCACCCGCACCTTCTCGATGTCGTCGTTGAGCATGTCGCGCAGGCTGCGCAGCGGCAGCGACAGTTCCTCGTAGACACGTTCGCCCATCTTCGCCTTGGCGATGTTCTCCTGCACGACCCGCCAGACCTTGGTGAGATACGCCACGTCGAAGGCCAGCGACTCGGCGCTCTGGCCCTCGGCATTGGTGCGCACGATGTAGCCCAGCGGGTTGTCGCCGATCAGCGGGGTCAGCACGTCTTTCAGGCGCTGGCGTTCGGCCTCGTCCTCGATGCGGGCGGAAATGCCCAGGGTGCGGGCGTACGGCAGCAGCACCAGGTAGCGCGACGGGATCGACAGGTGCGCCGACAACCGCGCGCCCTTGGTGCTGATCGGGTCCTTGACCACCTGTACCACGATCTCCTGGCCCTCGTGCACCAGCTCGCTGATCGAGGGAACGTGGCCATTGCCGTTCGACTCGGTCCCATCGGCTGCCAATGCCGGCGGGCGCACGATGTCCGAGGCGTGCAGGAATGCCGCACGATCCAGTCCGATCTCCACGAACACCGCCTGCATGCCGGGCATCACCCGCTGCACCCGCCCCTTGTAGACATTGCCGACGTAGCCCCGCCGGGAGGCGCGCTCGACGTGCACCTCCTGCAGCATGCCGTTCTCGACCACACCGACCCGCGTTTCACGCGGGGTCACGTTGATCAGGATTTCTTCGCTCACCGCATACTCCCCAGGACAGGCCATCTTTATAGCGGCTGCGCGGGCGCACTGTCGATGCATAACGCACGCCACGGAATATCCGTGGCCATCTTGCTTTAGGCTTGGAGCATGCTTACGCGAGGCCACGCATGAAATTGCTGCTGGTGGAAGACTCCGAACGCCTGCGCCAGACCCTGCAGCGCGGCCTGCAGGGCGCGGGATTCACCGTGGATGCCGCCGGCGACGGGGTGGAAGCCTGCGCCTTCCTGGGCAGCTACGACTATGAACTGGTGGTGCTGGACCTGATGCTGCCACGGCTCGACGGCATCGGCGTACTGCGCAGCCTGTCCAGCGCCGGTCAGCGGCCACGGGTGCTGGTGCTGTCGGCACGCGACCAGGTCGCCGACCGGATCGAGGCACTCAATGCCGGTGCCGACGACTACCTGGTCAAGCCGTTCGCCTTCGACGAACTGGTCGCCCGGTTGCACGCGCTGGCGCGACGACCGCAGGAGGCACAGCCGCTGATACTCAGCCACGGCGCGCTGGCGTGGGACCCGCGTTCGCACAGCGCCAGCGTGAACGGGCAACCGTTGTCGTTGACCCCGCGCGAGTTCGCCATGCTCGGCCTGCTGCTGCGCCATCGCGGCCGGGCGTTCAGCCGGCTGGAGATCCTCGAGCGCACGGCCGGCAGCGACAGCGAGGTCTCCGATCGCAGCGTCGAGGTGCTGGTGTTCGGCCTGCGCCGCAAACTGGATGCCGCGGGCCTGCCCGGCCTGATCGAAACCCGCCGCGGCGCAGGCTATCTGATCCCGTGAACGGCTGGCGGCCATGAAGCCGGCCTCGTTGTCGGCCCGCATCACCACCCTGCTGGTCGTCACCAGCCTGCTGGTGCTGGGCGGCGGCGCCAAGCTGATGGACTGGCGCGTCGACCACGAGCTGGAGAGCCGCTTCCAGCAGAACCTGCTGACCCAGGCCAGTGCCCTGAGCACGATGCTCCAACTGGAGCAGGACGAGGCCCCGGGCGACCAGCGCCCACACCTGCAGGCAGGCCTGCTGGGCGGCGACAGCCCCACGTTCTACGAGGTGCGTTGCGATGGCATGCCGGCCCTGCACAGCACGCCGCCGCCACCGGCCAGCCCGCCGGACTGGGCCCGTCAGACCGATTCGCAGCCGCGCTTTGCCGACCTGCATCACGCCGATCAGCAGCTGGGCTCCGTCCGGTTCGCGTTCACTCTCCCTCCGGACGAGCACAGCGGCGGGCCAGCGGCGCGCTCGCCCTCCGACCACCCGGCATACCGCGCATGCCTCCTGCTGTTTGAACAGGATCGCAGCACGACCAACGAGATCCTGCTCGCCATCGACTGGATCCTGTTGCTCAGTCCGGCGCTGGCGCTGGGCATCGCCTTGATCGCGGTGCCGCTGATCGTGCGCCGCGGTCTGCGCCCGATGACCGTGCTGGTCGACCGCATGCGCGACATCGGCCCGAACGCACCCGGCCAGCGCCTGGCAGCCAGTGGCATGCGCGAGCTCGATCCGCTGGTGACCCGCTTCAACGACGTGCTCGGACGCATGGACGATGGCCTCGCCCGCGAGCGCCAGTTCGCCAGCGGGCTGGCGCATGAGACGCGCACGCGGCTGGCCGAATTGCGTGCCTTGACCGAAGTGGAATCCCGTTATCCCAGCGACCGCGGCCTGCCCGAGATCCTCGGCGAAGTGGGCCAGATCGGCGCCGAGCTCGAGGCCACGGTGACTGCGCTGCTGCTGCTTACCCGTCTGCAATCCGGCCTCGAGCAACCGCAACCGGAGGCGCTTCCGCTGGCCGCCTGGCTGCAACGCCAGCTCCAGCGGCAACAAGGCCAGGCCGCTGCTCGCGGGGTCACGCTGCAGCTGGAGGGCGCGCCCCCGGCGGGCCTGCGCACCGACCCCGCCCTGCTCGAGGTGATCGTCGGCAACCTGCTGGGCAATGCCTGTGCCTACGCCCCCGCCGGCGACACCGTGACCGTGCATCTGAGCGCGAACGGACTGGAGATCGACAACGCCGCCCCCGAACTGCGGGCCGATGACCTGCTCAACTTCGGCCAGCGCTTCTGGCGCAAGCAACCGCCACATGCCGGCCACGCGGGACTGGGACTGGCACTGGCCCACGCCGCCGCCGAGGCACTCGGCCTGCGGCTGGAGTTCCGTCTCGATGCCGGGCAGCGCCTGCATGCCGTGTTGTCGTGGCCGAACCAGATGACACAACGGATAATCCGATCATGAGCCCCCCTGTCGAGACCAAACCCATTCTGCTGGCCTGGAGCGGCGGCAAGGACTGCCTGCTGGCACTGCAGCGTCTGCTCGCCGATCCGCAGTGGCAGGTCGTGGGCCTGCTCACCACGGTCAACCGCCATTACCAGCGCGTGGCCATGCATGGTGTGCACCGCGACATCCTGCTGGCGCAGACCGCCGCGCTCGGCCTGCCCCTGGTCGAGGTCCTGCTGGACTGGCCCGGCAGCAACGAAGCGTACGAGCAGGCCCATGCACAGGCCCTGGTCGAGGCGCGCATGCGCTGGCCGGGCATCCGCCATTGCGCGTTCGGCGACCTGTTCCTGGAGGACGTGCGCGACTACCGCGTGCGCCAGCTCGGCCGCGAAAACTGGCGCGCGGTATTCCCGCTATGGGGCGAGGACACCGCCGCCCTGTCGCGGCGCTTCGTCAGCGAGGGCCATCGTGCCGTACTGTGCTGCGTCGACACCCAGCAGCTGGATGCCGGTTATTGCGGCCGCGATTTCGACGCCGCGCTGCTGGACACGCTGCCGGCCGGGGTCGATCCCTGCGGCGAGCGCGGCGAATTCCACACCCTGAGTCATGCCGGCCCGCTGTTCCGCCAGCCGCTCGCGCTGCGCCGCGGCGAATCGGTCCTGCGCGACGGGCGCTTCCAGTTCACCGATTTCATCCTCGATGAAGGCGCACCCGAAGAAGGCCGACCCGATCGCGGCGGGCCGCATGATGTCGCGCGGGACTGAGGCGCCAGCGCGCCCGGAAGTGATCCTGCCCGATGTGCTGCAGGCCGGACTGAGCCTGGTGTTCTGCGGCACCGCCGCCGGCCGGCGTTCGGCCGCCGAACGCGCCTACTACGCCCATCCGGGCAACCTGTTCTGGCGGGCTCTGTTCGAGGCCGGGCTGACCCCGCGCCAGCTGGCGCCCGCGGATTACCCGCTGCTGCCGCGCTACGGCATCGGTCTCACCGACCTGGCCAAACGCCACGCCGGCAACGACAGCGAACTGCCGCGCGATGCCTTCGACGTACCCGGCCTGGTCGCCAGGATCGAACGCCATCGCCCGCAATGGCTGGCGTTCACCAGCAAGAACGCGGCGCGCGCGGCGCTCGGTCATGCCGTCGATTACGGCGTACAGCAGGACTGCCTGGGCAGCACGCGACTGTTCGTGCTGCCCTCGCCGTCGGGGCAGGCCCGCGGACACTGGAGTCTCGAGCCCTGGCTGGTGCTGGGCCGGCTCTACCGCGCGCTGCAAGCGGCATCGGACGCAACCACCACGGGACACGATGCCGCCGGGGCATCCCGCTGACTTCACCGCACCGGCGCCCCGTGTTCAATCCATCGGCGTATGCCGGTACCTGCTCACATCCTCGGGGCGCACCACCGCGGCATGGTTCGTCCACGTGCGACGGATATAGCTGACCACCGCCGACACCTCGCTGTCGCTCAGTTGCTGGGCGAACGGTGGCATCGAATAGGGTCGCGGATTGGCCGCGGTCAGCGGCGTGAAGCCGCCGAGCAGCACCATCCGCGTCGCATTGATCCCGCTGGGCTCGGTCACCGAGGAGTTGCCGTCCAGCGGCGGATAGATGCCGGCGACTCCGCCGCCGTCCTTGCGGTGACAAGCCGCGCAGTGCTGGGCGTAGACCTTCTCGCCCTGCTGCACGATGGCCTTGGCATTGAACGGCGGTTTTTCCTCCGCCACCGGTGCGCGGGGCGGCAACGAGGCCAGGTAGGTCGCTATCGCCTGCAGGTCATCGCCGGTGAGGTGCTGGGTGCTGGTAGCGACCACGTCGGCCATCGGGCCAAACGCTGCACCTCTTGCCGACAGGCCGGTTTTCAGCAGGTCGACGATGTCCTGCTCGCGCCAGCCCTGCAGGCCGCCATTGCGCTGCATGCTCAGATCGGGGGCGTACCAGTTCTGCACCGGTATCTGCCCCCCGCTGAGATGCTCATCCTGCGGCGTGCCACCGAACGAGTCGCGCGCGGCATGGCATTCGTTGCAGTGACCGGGCCCCTGCACCAGATAGGCACCCCGATTCCACTGCGGCGACTGCGCCGGGTCAGGCTTGAACACTCCCTCGCTGAAATACAGTGCGCGCCATGCCGCCAGGCTCCTGCGCACGCTGTAGGGAAAGCTCAGCGAAGGCACCGCAGGCGCCTGGTGGATCGGCGGTAGCGAGTGCAGGTAAGCGAAGATCGCCAGGGCGTCGTCGTGATTCATCCGGGTATAGGAGGTGTACGGAAATGCCGGGTACAGCAGTTCGCCGTGACGTCCCCTGCCCGCGTGCAATGCCTGCCAGAAATCCTCGAAGCTCCAGTTGCCCAGGCCGGTCTCCGGATCCGGCGTGATGTTGGGGATGGGGATGTTGCCGAATGGTGTCGCCAGCGAGCGGCCTCCCGCAAACGGTGCCCCACCCTGCGCGGTGTGGCAGCCGGCGCAGTCGCCGACCACGGTGAGGTAATCGCCTCGGGCGATCAGGGCCGGATCCTGCAAGGTGGCTGCGCTCACCTTGCTCGCGGTCATGGATGTCGGTTGACCGCCGCCACCGCCGAACAGCACCCAGCCCAGCAGCAGCGCAACCGGCACGACGATCAGCGCGATCAGCAACACCACCCAGCGCAGCCGCCTCATGGATTGGCTCCGCTGGCGCCCAGCACGCCGCATCGCAACGGCGGCGTCACGGAGCCTGCCGCCTGTGCATGCGTGTCGGGCGGTGGCTGCCGACTGGCCAGGGCCGCCGCCACCGCCGTGATATCCGATGCGCTCAGTCGGTTGGCGACCACTGCCATGCAATCGGGCGCCAACGCAGCGCGGGTATGCGTGCGCCATGAGCCCAGTTGCGCGCTGAGGTAGTCGTACGGCAGGCCGACCAGCCCCGGTGTGGACGGTTCCACCCCGGTAAGCTGACTGCCATGACAGCTGGCGCAGGCGGGGATTCTGCGCGCGGGATCGCCCCTGCTGACCAACTGCTCGCCACGCTGCAGCGTCGTCGCGGAGACTGGTGGCAACGGTGAACGCCGATAGGGTACCTGCTGCGCCGCGAAGTACCCGGCGATCTCATGCATGAATGCGGGACTCAGCTGGCGCACGGTGTATTCCATCGGCGCGTATTTGCGCAGCCCGTTCTGGAAATCCTGCATCTGGCGCACCAGGTAGTCGGCCGGCTTGCCCGCCAGACGCGGAAAATAGCCGCTGCCCGGCGTACCTTCGCCATGCACGCCGTGGCAGCTGGTGCAGGCGACGATGCGCTGCTGCAGGGTGTCGGGTATCGGCAGGGCGTCGGCCTCGGCGGCATGGCTGGCCGCGCCGTACAGGATGCCGATGACCAGGAGCATCGCCGCGATGGACGGCTTGATGGAATGCAGGCTGGGGGTCGTGATCATCCGACCATTGTACGCCCGCGGCAACGGTGACCAGCCCAACCCCGCGCGCAGCCCGGGGGATACGCGACAACGTGCCACGGCCGTCGAGCGCCTCTCCGGCGGCAAAGCTCGACGTGCCGATGGACGTCCGAAACCGGCCGCGGAATTCGCCGTCCGGTACCCCGGGGCCGGAGAGGCGACTGCCTGTCGCCTGGCTAGCGGACGCCGGTACCGCCGACCGACTTGCGCACGATCAGCATCGCCAGCTCCAGCGACTGCTCGTAATTGAGGCGCGGATCGACCATCGACTTGTAGGCGCGGTCGAGATCGGTTTCGGACAGGTCGCGCGCACCGCCCATGCATTCGGTGACATCCTCGCCGGTCAACTCCAGATGCACGCCGCCAAGCCGGGTACCGGCGGCAGCATGGATATCGAAGGCCTGATCCAGTTCGCCGCGGATATTGTCGAAGCGGCGCGTCTTGTGCCCGTTCGAGGTACTCTCGGTGTTGCCGTGCATCGGATCGGCCACCCACAACACGCGCCGGCCCTCACGCCGGACCGCCTCCAGCAACGAGGGCAATGCCGCGCCGATCTTCGCGTTGCCCATGCGGTGGATCAGGGTCAGCCGGCCCGGCTCGTCGTCCGGATTCAGCGCATCGATCAGCGGCAGCAGCTGCTCCGGCGTGACCGTCGGGCCCACCTTGACCGCGATCGGATTGCGGATGCCGCGGAAATACTCCACGTGCGCGCCGTCCAGCGCGGCGGTGCGCATGCCGATCCAGGGGAAATGGGTGGACAGGTTGAACCAGCCGGGATGACGCGGCACCTGCCGCGTGAGCGCCTGCTCGTAGTGCAGCAGCAAGGCTTCGTGCGAAGTGAAGAAGTCGACCCGGGAGAAGCCGGCGATCGGTCCGGCCAGGGTCTCCATGAAGCGCAGCGAATCGCCGATGCCGGCAACCATCTGGCGGTACTCGGCAGCCAGCGGCGAATGCTCGACCCACGCCAGGTCCCAATATTCCGGATGATGCAGATCGGCGAAGCCACCGTCGATCAACGCGCGCACGAAGTTCATCGTCAGCGCGGAATGGGCGTGCGCCTGGATCAGTCGCTGCGGATCGGGGCGGCGCGCCTCCGCCGTGAAGTCCGGACTGTTGACCACGTCACCGCGAAAACTCGGCAGGGTCAGACCATCGCGTGTCTCGGTATCGGTCGAACGGGGCTTCGCGTACTGCCCGGCGAAACGGCCCACCCGAAGTACCGGCTTCTTCAGCCCGTGCACCAGTACCAGGCTCATCTGCAGCAGCACCTTGAGCCGGTTCGAGATCACCGGACTGGTGCAGTCGGCGAAGCTCTCGGCGCAGTCGCCGCCCTGCAGCAGGAAACGGTCGCCATCCTGCGCCTCCGCAATCGCCTGCTTCAGCGCAAGCACTTCCCACGACGTGACCAGTGGTGGCAGCTGCGCCAGATGCGCGCCGGCCCGGGCCAGCTCGTCCGCATCGTCGTAATGCGGCTGCTGCAGCGCCTCGCGCTGCTGCCATGAATCCGGACTCCAGCGGGCCGGCCCCGCCGCCTGCGCGGAAGCGTCACGGCCCGGCACCATCTTCAAAGCGTCAGTTGCGTTCATTTGCGTAGTACCCGCTGTCGCACAGCCATCATCGTCAACACCGCCAGCAGCACGAACCACAACAGCGTCCACGCCGGCATCGGCAAGCCCAGGATCGGCTCGACCTTGGCGCATTCGCCCGATCCGGTGAATACCAGCTCGAGCACTTTCTGGAACGGAAACGCGCTGAACATGTAATCCAGCGGCGGCCCACAGGACGGGATCTGGTCGGTCGGCAGGGACTGGATCCACAGGTGCCGTCCGGCCACGGCCATGCCGAAGATCGCACCCAGCCAGATGCCGGCGGCGTAGATCCAGCGCGTACGTCCCCGCGGCGCATGCAATCCGCCGAGCAGGAAAAACACCGCCATCACGATGAACGCAACCCGCTGGAAGATGCACAGCGGACAGGGAAACATCTGCCAGTACTTTTCCGCGTAGAGCGCGAAGCCCAACAGGCCCGCACAGACAACGAAGCCGACGAGAAAACTGACACGATACGACCAGCGGAATGGATTCATGGCATTTTGCTGCGTTGCGGAACAACGACATTACCTGTTCCCCGCCTCGCTGTCAGCAGGGTGGCGACATTCCGCTGCAATCGGCCGTGAACAGGAGCACCCAGAACGCAGAAACCCGGCGGGTTGCCCGGCCGGGTTTGCTTGTGGACGTCCGAACGTCCAGTCGATCGGTGTCGCCGATCGGCTTATTCGGCGTCGACTGCCTCGACCTGCGGGCGCCCGACCAGCTCGACATACGCCATCGGCGCATTGTCACCGGGGCGGAAACCACACTTGAGGATACGCAGGTAACCGCCCGGACGCTCCTTGTAACGCGGTCCGAGCTCGACAAACAACTTGCCGACCGCTTCCTTGTCGCGCAGGCGCGAAAAAGCGAGACGACGATTGGCGACGCCATCGGTCTTGGCCAGCGTGATCAGCGGCTCGGCGACGCGACGAAGTTCTTTTGCCTTGGGCAACGTGGTGCGGATCAGCTCATGCTTCAGCAGCGATGCCGACATGTTGCGAAACATCGCTTCGCGGTGGCTGCTGGTGCGGTTGAGCTTACGTCCTGATTTCTGGTGGCGCATGATTCAACTCTCTGTCTGTTGTTATGAAAAACCGGCACCTGTGTCCGGCTTCCCGCGGATTTCCGCTGTATCGGCCCTATGACGTCGGAGCCATTTATAAGAGCGCAGCCTCTATGGGCTGCTTCAATCTGCCTGGACGCGTGAAACCACGCTTCCCGCATAAAACGACGTTGCGATCACTGGTGATCGCAACGTCCGTACATCAGCCCAGCTGCATGCCGTGCGACAAGCCCGGCGGCGGCCAGTTCTCGAGCTTCATGCCAAGGGCCAGGCCACGTCCGCCCAGCACGTCCTTGATCTCGGTCAGCGACTTCTTGCCGAGATTCGGCGTCTTCAGCAACTCGACCTCGGTCTTCTGAACCAGATCACCGATGTAGTAGATGCTCTCGGCCTTCAGGCAGTTGGCCGAACGCACGGTGAGCTCCAGATCGTCGATCGGGCGCAGCAACAACGGGTCAAACCCGCTCTTCTCGGCCTTGTCGGTCGCGCTTTCGCGCCGCGAGAAGTCACCGAACACCGACAGCTGATCGTTGATGATCTCGGCCGCCTTGCGAACCGCATCTTCCGCACCGATCGTGCCGTTCGTCTCGATGTCCAGCACCAGCTTGTCGAGGTTGGTGCGCTGCTCGACACGAGCCGCATCCACTTCGTAGGCCACGCGCAACACCGGCGCAAACGACGCGTCCAGCTGCAGGCGACCGATCGGACGTGCTTCATCATCCGGATGCTGGCGCGTGCTGGCCGGCTGATAGCCGACGCCGCGACGCACCTTCAGGCGCATGTTGAGCGCAATGTCCTTGGTCAGGTGGCAAAGCACATGCTCGGGGTTGATGATCTCGACCGAGTGGTCGACGACGATGTCGCCGGCCGTGACCACGCCCTTGCCCTTCTTGGACAAGGTCAGGGTGACTTCATCGCCGGTATGCTGACGAATCGCCACGTCCTTCAGGTTCAGCAGGACTTCAATGACGTCCTCCTGCAGACCTTCCAGGGTGGTGTATTCGTGCAGCACGCCATCGATCTCGACCTCGACGATGGCGCTGCCGGGGATCGAAGAGAGCAGCACGCGACGCAGCGCGTTGCCCAGGGTGTGGCCGAAGCCACGCTCGAGCGGCTCGACCACCACCTTGGCGCGGTTGGCTCCGAGCTGTTCGACGCTGAGGCCACGCGGCCGCAGCACACTAGTTGACGAAACTGCCATGCAGAGCTCCGGTAATTACTTCGAGTAAAGCTCGATAATCAATGCTTCATTGATGTCGGACGGCAGATCACCGCGATCCGGCACCGACTTGAACGTACCTTCAAATTTCTTCGCGTCGACTTCGACCCAGATCGGACGCAGATCCATGGTGTCGAATACGGTCGCCGCTTCCTGCACACGCAACTGGGTGCGTGCCTTCTCGGTCAATGCAATCGCGTCGCCCGGGCGAACCTGGTAGGAAGGAATGTTCACCTTCTTGCCATTCACCATGATCGCCTTGTGGGCAACCAGCTGGCGAGCCTGGGCGCGGGTTACCGCGAAGCCCATGCGATAGACGACGTTGTCCAGACGGCTTTCGAGCAGGCGCAGCAGGTTCTCACCGGTGTTGCCCTTGAGGGTCGACGCCTTGGTGTAGTAGTTGCTGAACTGACGCTCGAGCACACCGTAGATGCGCTTGACCTTCTGCTTCTCGCGCAGCTGCACGGCGTAGTCGGACATGCGCATGCGCTTGTTCGCGCCATGCTGGCCGGGCTTGTTTTCCAGTTTGCACTTGGAATCCAGCGCACGCGCCGGACTCTTCAGGCTGAGATCTGCACCCTCACGACGGGCGAGTTTGCAGGTAGCTCCACGATAACGGGCCATGGGTATGCTCCTTAGACTCGACGCTTCTTGGGGGGACGGCAGCCATTGTGCGGAATTGGCGTGACGTCGATGATGTTGAGCACCTTGTAGCCCAACGCGTTCAGCGAGCGCACCGCGGACTCGCGGCCCGGGCCTGGGCCCTTGATGCGCACTTCCACTGTCTTCACGCCGTAGTCGCCTGCAGCGCGACCGGCCTTTTCGGCGGCCACCTGGGCAGCGAACGGGGTCGACTTGCGCGAGCCACGAAAACCGGCGCCGCCGGCTGTAGCCCACGACAAGGCGTTACCCTGGCGATCGGTGATGGTGACAATGGTGTTGTTGAAGGAGGCCTGCACGTGGGCCACGGCATCCGTGACAACGCGCTTGATCTTCTTCTTGGTCTTAACCGGCTTAGCCATATTCGGAATCCGTTACTTCTTGATCGCGCGACGGGGACCCTTGCGGGTACGTGCGTTGGTACGCGTGCGCTGGCCGCGCACCGGCAAGCCACGACGGTGGCGCAGACCGCGGTAGCAACCCAGATCCATCAAACGCTTGATGGCCATACCCACCTCACGGCGCAGATCGCCCTCGACAATGTACTTGCCGATTTCATGGCGAATCTTCTCCACCTCGCCTTCACTGAGGGACTTGATCGGGGTGGTCGAGACCACGCCCGCATCCACGCAGACCTTTTTGGCTCGGCTGCGACCGATACCGTAAATGCTCTGCAGACCAACCCAGACATGTTTCTGGACCGGCAAATTGACACCCGCAATGCGCGCCATGATGTTCTTTCTCCGATGCGTTTCGTGCGCGGTAAACGCGCAATTTTAACCTGAATTACCCGAACTGGAAAGCCCTGCGACACCGCGGTGTCGCCACTCCCCGACTTTGGCCCTACGTTCGCAACGTCAGCTGCGGCGAAGATTGGCCTTCTTGAGCAGACTTTCGTACTGGTGACTGACCAGATGCGCCTGCACCTGTGCCGTGAAATCCATCACCACCACCACCACGATCAGCAGCGACGTGCCGCCGAAATAAAACGGTACATGCCAGGCCTGCTGCATGAACGACGGCACCAGACACACCAGCACCAGATACAAGGCGCCAACACCGGTCAGGCGGGTCATCACCGAATCGATGTAGCTTGCTGTGGCACGCCCCGGACGAATCCCCGGGATCAGCGCACCCGACCGCTTGAGGTTGTCGGCGGTCTCGTCGGCGTTGAACACAATCGCCGTATAGAAGAACGCAAACCCGATCACCAGCACTGAAAAAACGATTTCATACAATGGGTTGCCAGGACTCAGCGACTGCGTCAGATCCTGCAGCCAACGCGAGGGATGACCTGTGCTGAACCAGCTCACTGCCGTTGCCGGGAACATCAGCAAGCTCGAGGCGAAAATCGGCGGAATCACACCGGCCATGTTGATCTTCAGCGGCAGGTTCGAACTCTGGTTCTGGTAGGCCTTCTGACCGCCCGACCGCCTCGCGTAGTTCACCGTGATGCGCCGCTGGGCGCGCTCCATGAACACCACGAACGCCGTCACTGCCAACGCCAGACCGAACACCATCAACAACTTGATCAGCGACAGCTCACCGTTGTTGGCCATGCCGAGCGTATGTACCACCGCAGCCGGCAGACCCGCGACGATACCGGCGAAGATCAGCAACGAAATGCCGTTGCCGATACCGCGTTCGGTCATCTGCTCACCCAGCCACATCAGGAACATCGTGCCGGCAGTAAGCCCGACCACGGACGACATGACGAAACCGAACCCTGGCGTGTAGACCACCGGTGCACCGCCCGCAGCCACCTGGCTCTGCAAAGCGACCGCGATACCGAATGACTGGAACGCTGCCAATGCCACCGTGGCATAGCGCGTATACATGGTCATCTTGCGCTTGCCGGCCTCGCCTTCCTTGCGTAATGCCTGCAAGCTCGGCACCACCGAACCCATCATCTGGAATACGATCGACGCGGAAATATACGGAATCACGCCCAGCGCGAACACCGAGAACCGCGCCAAGGCGCCGCCGGAGAACATGTTGAACATGTCCATCAGGCCATTGCCGTTGACCAGATTGGTCATCGCCTCCGGATTGACGCCTGGTACCGGAATGAACGAGCCAAGCCGGAACACCATCAACGCACCGATCACGAAGAAGATGCGCTGACGAAGCTCAGTCAGCTTGCCAAGCTTGCCCAGTGCGTTGCCCTTGGCTGCTGCCACCGTCAATTACTCCACGCTGCCGCCGGCAGCCTCGATGGCTGCCTTGGCGCCGGCCGTGGCCAGCAGACCGGACAACTTCACCGCGCGACCGATTTCACCCTTGAGCACGACCTTGACCCGCTTCGCGCGGCTGTTGATCAGGCCAGCCTGATGCAGCGCAACGACGTCGATCACGTCACCCTTGAGGTTGGCCAGCTGATACAGGAACACTTCCTGGCTCTCGACCTTCTTCTTCGAACGGAAGCCGACCTTCGGCATCCGGCGGTTCAGCGGCATCTGGCCGCCCTCGAAACCGAACTTGTGGGTGCCGCCGGCGCGGGCGTGCTGACCCTTGTGACCGCGGCCGGCCGTCTTGCCCATACCCGAGCCGATGCCGCGACCGACGCGCAGACGCGTCTTGTGCGAACCGGCTGCCGGTTGAATGTCATTCAAACGCATGATGCTTACTCCTCGACCCGGACCAGGTAATAGACCGTGTTGATCAGTCCACGAACCTGCGGGCTGTCCTTCAAGTCACGAACGTCGTTGATCTTGCCCAGACCCAGCGCCTTGACGCTCAGGCGGTGACGAGCCTGCACGCCGCGCAGACCCTTGACCAAGCGCACGCGCACGGTCTTGTCGGCAGTTTTTTGGGACTTAGCCATTACCGAGCACCTCTTCCAGGGTCTTGCCACGCTTGGCGGCGATCTTCTTGGGCGAGGCGACCGCCTGCAGACCCTTGATGGTGGCGCGCACCAGGTTGATCGGATTGCGCGAACCGACAGCCTTGGCCAGCACGTTCTTGACGCCAACCACTTCGAGCACAGCGCGCATGGCGCCGCCGGCAATCACACCGGTACCTTCGGAGGCGGGCTGCATGTAGACGCGAGCCGCACCGTGATTCGCCTTGATGGCATACCACAGGGTGCCGTTGTTCAACTCGATGCTCACCATCTGGCGGCGGGCACGTTCCATCGCCTTGGAGATGGCCACCGGCACTTCACGCGCCTTGCCATAGCCGAAGCCGACTTTCCCCTCACCGTCACCAACCACGGTCAATGCAGTGAAGCTCATCTGGCGGCCACCCTTCACGGTCTTGGCCACGCGGTTGACGGCGATCAACTTCTCGAGCAAGCCGTCCGAATTTTCGCGATCGTTAGAAGACATGTTCTTTTCCATGTGCCCGGCGAACCAGGACTTTGCTTGCGGCTTGGCCGCTTGGAGTTGTAGGTACCTCAGCGGGCAGCCGGATCGCTCGGGAGCGAACCCTGGCCCGGGTATTACTTCAGAATTTCAGACCTGCTTCGCGAGCCGCGTCGGCCAACGCCTTGATACGACCGTGGTAACGGAAGCCGGAGCGATCGAACGCCACCGACTCGATACCTGCGGCCATCGCACGTTCGGCGACCGCCTTGCCGACTGCTGCTGCCGCAGTCAGGTTCTTGGTGCCCTTGAGGCCCTCGGCGACCGACTTCTGCACCGTGGATGCCGCGGCAACCACGTTCTGGCCGGAGGCATCGAATACCTGCGCATACAGGTGTTGTCCGGTCCGGTGCACCGACAGCCGCGCCACCGCCAACTTGCGAATGTGGCTCCGCGTGGACTTGGCGCGACGCAGGCGATTTTCGTTCTTGTTCATCTTGATATCTCCAGAAAGCGGATGGGCCTTTTTCGGCAGGTTGCCTGGATAGCGCGGTCAGGAATGACTGCCTACCCACGCTTGCACTGCGTACTTACGCCTTCTTGGCTTCCTTCAGCGTGATCTTCTCGCCGGCATACCGCACACCCTTGCCCTTGTAGGGCTCCGGCGGACGGAACCCGCGAATCTTGGCGGCGACCTGGCCCACGACCTGCTTGTCGGTGCCCTTGATAAGCACTTCCGTCTGCGTCGGGGTCTCGATGCTGACGCCTTCCGGCGCATCGAACAGCACCGGGTGGGAAAAGCCCAGGCTCAGGTTCAGCGACTTGCCCTGCATCGCGACGCGGTAGCCCACGCCGACCAGCTCGAGCTTGCGCTCGTAACCGGTGGACACGCCCGTGACCATGTTGGCCAGCAGGGCGCGCGCGGTACCGCCGAACTTGTCGTCGGTACCCTCGGCGAGGGTGATGTTCGCAACGCCGTTGTCGACAGCGACGGTCACACCCGGCAGGTGATGCACCGTCAGCGTGCCCTTGGGGCCCTTGACCGAGATATTCTCGGCATTGACCGTCAGTTCGACGCCCTTCGGCAGGGAAATTGGTTTCTTGGCAACACGTGACATCGAAAGACTCCTTATGCCACTTGGCCGATGACTTCGCCGCCCAGACCCTTGGCACGGGCCTGCGCATCGGTCAACAGACCGGCGGAAGTCGAGATGATCGAGATACCCAGGCCACCCAGGACCTTTGGCAGTTCGTCCTTGCCGCGGTAAACACGCAGGCCGGAGCGGCTGACACGGGAGATGGTCTCGATGGCCGGCTGGCCCTCGAAATACTTGAGCTTCAACTCGAGCACCGGCTTGCCTTCCTCGGCGGAAGTCTTGGCGTCGAGGATATAGCCCTCGTTCTTGAGAAGGTCGGCGATCGCCACCTTCAGTTTCGACGACGGCATACGAACGGTCGGCTTGCCCATTGCCTGGGCATTGCGGACGCGCGTAAACAGATCGGCGATGGGATCAGTCATGCTCATGAAAACATCCTTCAGAGTGCACCGATATCCGATAAAACCGGAAATCAATCAAATTGTGAGCCGACATCAACGCCGGCCTGCCTTGCGCAGACCGCCGACTATATCAGCAATTTCGGGTTTTAGCGAATCTCGATGCGGTAGTCGCATCAACGACGGCATCAGGGAAGCCGCCGGGTGAACCGATCGAGGAGCAACGCCCCGTCAACCGGTCCTGCAGTCATCGGTTACCAGCTGGCTTTGCGCAGACCCGGCACGTCGCCGCGCATGGTTGCTTCGCGCAGCTTGTTCCGGCCAAGACCGAACTTCGCGTAGACAGCGCGCGGGCGACCGGTCAAGGCACAGCGGGTGCGCTGGCGCACCGGGCTGGCATCGCGCGGCAGCTTCTGCAGCTTGGTCTGCGCTTCCATCTTGTCCTCGTAGGAGGCTGTGGAACTCAGCACGATCGCCTTCAGGTCCGCACGCTTTGCAGCATACTTCTTGACGAGTTTGGTCCGCTTGATATCGCGGTTCACCATTGATGTCTTGGCCATGGATTACGCCTATCAGTTGCGGAACGGAAAGCTGAACGCTGCCAGCAGGGCTTTGGCTTCGTCGTCGGTGCCGGCAGTCGTGGTGATGGAGATATCCATGCCACGCAGCGCATCGACCTGGTCAAAGTCGATTTCAGGAAAGATGATCTGTTCCTTGATACCGAAATTGTAGTTGCCACGGCCGTCGAACGCCTTCGCCGAAACACCGCGGAAGTCACGCACGCGCGGCAGCGAGACGTTGATCAGACGATCCAGGAACTCCCACATCTGCGCACGACGCAAGGTGACCTTGCAGCCGATCGGCCAGCCATCGCGGATCTTGAACGAGGCCACGGAAACGCGCGCCTTGGTCGTGATCGGCTTCTGGCCTGCGATCTTGGCCATATCGGCCACGGCGTTCTCGAGCACTTTCTTGTTGCCCGCAGCTTCGCCCACGCCCATGTTCAGCGTGATCTTGGTGATGCGGGGGACCTGCATCACATTCTGGTAGCCGAACTGCTCGGTGAGCTTGGCAACTACCTGCTCTTTATAAAAATTTTCAAGGCGCGTCATGATCGTGTTCCTTACGCGTCCACGACCTCGCCAGTCGAACGGAACACGCGGACCTTGCGCCCATCTTCGAGCGTTTTGGTGCCGACGCGTTCACCCTTGTTCGTGGCGGGGTTGAACAGCTGCACATTGGAGAGATGGATCGAAGCTTCACGCTCGACGATGCCACCGGCCTGGTTGGCCTGCGGGTTCGCCTTGGTATGACGCTTGATCAGATTCACGTTGGAGACGAATACGCGATCGTCCGCAACACGCAGCACATCGCCGCGCTGGCCCTTGTTCTTGCCGGTGATCACGAGGACCTGATCACCCTTTCGGATACGGTTCATTTTGTGATCTCCGCTCAGAGCACTTCGGGCGCAAGCGAGACGATCTTCATGAACTTCTCGCTGCGCAGCTCGCGGGTAACCGGCCCGAAAATACGGGTACCGATCGGCTCGAGCTTGTTGTTGAGGAGCACCGCTGCATTGCCGTCGAAACGGATCAGCGAGCCATCGGACCGGCGCACGCCCTTGGCGGTGCGAACCACCACGGCATTGTACACCTCGCCTTTCTTTACCTTGCCGCGGGGAATCGCATCCTTCACGGTGACCTTGATCACGTCACCGATCGAGGCGTAACGGCGCTTGGAGCCACCGAGCACCTTGATGCACATCACTTCCTTCGCGCCGCTGTTGTCCGCTGCGGATAGCGTGCTTTGCATTTGGATCATGTCTGCACCCTCCCTTAGACTTTGGCGCGCGTGATGATTTCAACCACGCGGTGATGTTTGGTCTTGGACAACGGACGGCATTCCGCGATGCGGACGAGGTCGCCCTCACCCGCGCCGAGATCGTCCTGCGCATGCAACTTGGTCGATCGGCGGATGATCTTGCCGAGCAGCCAATGCTGGACCTGACGCTCGACCAGCACGGTCACGGTCTTGTCCATCTTGTTGCTGGTGACGCGGCCCTCGAGGGTACGCGCCTGCTTCGTTTCTGCTTGAACCTGGATGTCGCTCATGTCGGCCGTCCCTTACTTCTTGTCGCCGAGCACGAACTTCGTGCGGGCGATGTCACGCCGAACGCGGCGCAGCTGGTGCGGCTGAGTGAGCTGGCCGGAACCCTTCTGCATGCGCAGGTTGAACTGCTCCTTGCGCAGGTCCAGCAGGTGCTGCTTCAACTCTTCGGCCGACTGGTTATTGATATCTTTGGTGGCCATCACATCACCGCCCGGGTTACAAACTGGGTCTGCACCGAGAGCTTGGCTGCGGCCAGGCGGAACGCCTCGCGTGCGGTCAACTCATCGACGCCCTCGATTTCATAAAGCATGCGGCCAGGCTGGATCGGTGCGACCCAAAACTCGACGCTGCCCTTGCCCGCGCCCATGCGGACTTCGATCGGCTTCTTGGTGATCGGCTTGTCCGGAAACACGCGGATCCACAACTTGCCGCCACGCTTGACGAAGCGGGTGATGCAACGACGGGCGGCTTCGATCTGACGCGCGGTGAGCGCACCATGGGTCGTCGCCTTCAGGCCGTACTCGCCGAAGCTGACGAGGTTGGAGCACTGCGCCAGACCGTCGTTACGGCCCTTGAACTGCTTGCGGTATTTGGTTCGCTTGGGTTGCAACATGGCAACTCTCCTTACTTCGCAGACCGCTCGCGGCGGCCGTCACCGGCCTCGCGACGCGAATCATTACGACGACCTTCGCCACCTTCGCGGCGCGGCTGCGACGACTCGTCCTTCGACTCCTGGCTTGCTGCAGCCAGATCAAAGACTTCGCCCTTGTAGATCCAGACCTTGATGCCGATGATGCCGTAGGTGGTTTTCGCCTCGGCAGTCCCGTAATCGATGTCGGCGCGCAGCGTATGCAACGGCACACGACCCTCGCGGCTCCATTCGGAACGGGCAATCTCGGCACCGTTCAGACGACCGGACACGTTGATCTTGATACCCAGTGCACCCAGGCGCATCGCGTTGCCGACCGAGCGCTTCATGGCGCGGCGGAACATGATGCGGCGCTCCAGCTGCTGTGCGATCGATTCGGCAACCAGTTGTGCGTCCAGCTCGGGCTTGCGCACTTCATTGACGTTGATGTGCGTCGGAACGCCCATCATGTCGCTGACTTCCTTGCGCAGCTTCTCGATATCCTCGCCCTTCTTGCCGATCACCACGCCCGGACGGGCGGTGTGGATCGTCACGCGTGCGGTTTTCGCCGGACGCTCGATCTGGATTCGGGAGATGCCGGCAGCAGCCAGCTTCTTCTTCAGCATGTCGCGGACTTTGATATCGGCCACGAGATACGTGGCGTAATCACGCTTGTTGGCGTACCACTTCGAGTTCCAGTCCTTGGCAATGCCGAGGCGGATACCGGTGGGATGAACTTTATGACCCATCGTCTACGTCCCCAGTCAGTTGCCGACAACCACAGTGATGTGGCTGGTGCGTTTCAGGATGCGCGAACCGCGGCCTTTGGCGCGGGCGTGCATGCGCTTCATCGCCGGACCTTCGTCGACGAAAATGCTGGCCACTTTCAGCTCATCGACATCGGCGCCGAGATTGTTCTCGGCGTTGGCGACGGCCGACAGCAACACCTTGCGTACAAGGAGCGCGGCTTTCTTGTTGGTAAAGGTGAGCACGTCGCTGGCCCGGCCCACGGGAAGCCCGCGGACCAGATCAGCCACCAGGCGTGCCTTTTGCGCCGAAATGCGGGCGCCACGCAGGATCGCTTTGGCTTCAGTGCTCATCACTTGCCCTTCTTGTCGCCGACATGGCCCTTGAACGTCCGGGTCACCGCGAACTCGCCGAGCTTGTGCCCGACCATGTTCTCGTTGATCAGAACGGGCACGTGCTGACGGCCGTTATGGATGGCGATGGTCAAGCCGACCATTTCCGGCAGGATCATCGAACGACGCGACCAGGTCTTGATCGGACGCTTGTTGTTGGCGGAAACCGCAGCTTCCACCTTCTTTACGAGGTGAAGGTCGACGAACGGACCTTTCTTCAGAGAACGCGGCATGTCGGCTTCCTGTTACTTGGTACGACGACGCACGATGAACTGCTGCGTGCGCTTGTTGTTACGGGTCTTGTAGCCCTTGGCCGGCGTGCCCCAGGGGCTGACCGGATGACGACCGCCAGAAGTCTTGCCTTCACCACCGCCGTGCGGATGGTCGACCGGGTTCATCACCACACCGCGAACGGTGGGACGAATACCCAGCCAGCGCTTGGCACCGGCCTTGCCCAGCTTCTTCAGGCTGTGCTCGCCGTTGCCGACTTCGCCGATGGTGGCGCGGCAGTCGACCGAGACGCGACGCATCTCGCCGGAGCGCAGGCGCAACGTGGCGTAACCGGACTCGCGAGCCACCAGCTGCACCGAGGCACCGGCGCTGCGTGCGATCTGCGCACCCTTGCCCGGACGCAGCTCGATGCAATGCACCGTGCTGCCCATCGGGATATTGCGCAGCTGCAGGCAATTGCCGGCCTTGATCGGCGCATCACGACCGGATACCAGGCGATCGTCAACCTGCACGCCCTTCGGCGCGATGATGTAACGACGCTCGCCATCGGCGTAGCACAGCAACGCGATGTGCGCGGTGCGGTTCGGGTCATACTCGATGCGCTCGACGCGGGCAGCAATGCCCTCCTTGTCGCGCTTGAAGTCGATGATGCGGTATTGCTGCTTGTGACCGCCACCGCGATGACGCACGGTGATGCGGCCATGGTGGTTGCGACCACCCGTGCGGGACTGCGACTCAGTCAAGGGTGCGTAGGGAGCGCCCTTGTGCAGGCCTTCCGTGCGTACGCTGACTGCGTCGCGACGGCCCGGCGAGGTCGGCTTGTGGTTGATTAGTGCCATCTCACAAAACTCCTGGCTCAGGCCTTGGCGGACACGTCGATGGTCTGCCCATCGGCGAGACGCACATAGGCCTTGCGCTTGCCCTGGCGACTACCAGCGCGTTGACGGAAGGCCTTGACCTTGCCCTTGGTATTAACGAGGTTCACCTGCTCGACCTTGACGTCGAACAGCTTCTCTACGGCAGCGCGGACATCGGCCTTGGTTGCCGCAGGGGCAACCACGAATACGTACTGGTTATGCTCCGCCAGACGTGCCGATTTCTCGGAAATGTGCGGCGCGCGCAGAGTATCGAGAATGCGTTCGTTGTTCATGCCAGCCACTCCTCGACTTTCTTCACGGCATCAACCGTCATCACCACGTGGTCGGAACCGACCAGGCTGACCGGGTTCAGGCCCATCACATCCAGCACGTGGATATACGGGATGTTGCGAGCAGCCAGGAACACCGACTCGGAAGCATCCTCGGAGACCAGCAAGACGCGACCGGAAACCTGCAGCTCGGCCAGCTTGGCGACCATCGCCGAAGTCTTCGGCGTCTCGACGCCGAAACTCTCGACAACCTTCAGACGATCCTGGCGAACCAGTTCGGAGAAGATCGAACGAATCGCAACGCGATAGGCCTTGCGGTTGACTTTCTGCTCATAGCTGCGCGGCTTGGCAGCGAACGTGCGGCCACCACCGACGAAGATCGGAGCACGGTAATCACCGTGGCGGGCGCCGCCGCCCTTCTGCTTCTTGAATTTCTTGGTGGTACCGGACATCTCGCCGCGCGACAGCTGCGACTGGGTGCCGGCACGGCCGGCCGCCTGGTAGGCGACAACGACCTGATGAACCAGGGCCTTCTTGTACTCACCGCCGAACACTTCGTCCGACACGTTGAGCGACTTGGCGCCAATGACATTCAGTTCCATGGCGGTCTCCTCAACCCTTCATCGTCGGGCGGATAATGACGTCGCCACCGGTTGCACCCGGCACCGCGCCCTTCACCGCAATCAGGTGACGCTCAGCATCGACCTTGACTACTTCCAGACCCTGCTGCGTGCGATTCACCGCACCCATGTGGCCGGACATTTTCTTGCCGGGGAACACGCGACCCGGGGTCTGACGCTGACCAATGGAGCCCGGTGCGCGATGCGACAGCGAGTTACCGTGGGTGGCGTCACCCATCTTGAAGTTCCAGCGCTTGATCGTGCCCTGGAAGCCCTTGCCCTTGGACACGCCGGCGACATCGACGATCTGACCGACCGTGAACACGTCGTCAGCCTTGATCTCGGCGCCCACAGTGTACTTGCCGAGGTCGTCGGCAGACACGCGGAACTCCCACAGACCACGACCCGGCTCAACCTTGGCCTTCGCGTAGTGACCCTTCAGCGGCTGCGTCAGCAGGTTGGCGCGCTTGGTGCCCACCGAAACCTGGACGGCGCTGTAGCCATCGTTGTCGTCCGTCTTCAACTGGGTCACCCGGTTCGGCGTCGCTTCGATCAGCGTCACCGGAATCGAGTGGCCATCTTCAGTGAAGAGCCGGCTCATGCCGCATTTGCGGCCCACCAATCCGATACTCATCTTCGTATCCTGTCTGTCGCTCAACCGAGCTTGATCTGAACATCGACGCCAGCGGCGAGATCAAGCTTCATGAGCGCGTCCACGGTTTTGTCGTTCGGGTCGACGATATCGAGCACACGCTTGTGCGTACGGGTCTCGTACTGGTCGCGTGCATCCTTGTCGACGTGCGGCGACGTCAGGATGGTGTAACGCTCGATCTTGGTCGGAAGCGGAATCGGGCCGAGTACCGTGGCACCCGTGCGCTTTGCCGTCTCGACGATCTCGCTGGCCGAGCGGTCGATCAGACGATGATCGTACGCCTTCAGCCGAATCCGAATCTTCTGGTTCGCCATAACCGTGTCCTGTTGTCGAAAGAACGTAATGTGAAACGAAGCGGCTTCTCACCGCCTCGCACAACCCTTTGCCACCACATCAGTGGTCGCGAACAAAACCCGCGACCCCAACTCGAAAACGCCAAGCGAGCACAAAGAGGCTCGCCTGGACATTCATTGCCAATCGCGCAAGTCATCGTGATCGACAGGGCGGACCCTGTGACTACACCGAATTGCGAGGGCCATCCCGGCCTGCGAACTCGAAGCACGTCCTGTGCCTCATTTCGCGGTAGGTCGACCGGGATCGTGCCCCTGTCGACAAGCAAGCTGCGAAGTATACCTGCAAATATCCACTTAGTGAAGTGACCCGGGGAAATTTCCTTCCGCGGGCACCACCGCGCGGCGCGAGACAGGTTCAACGCCCGTCCGAACCCGGGTCGCCATGGTAAGCGACCCCGGTATGCGCACCAGATTTCTTACTTGATGACCTTGGCCACCACGCCGGCGCCGACGGTACGGCCGCCTTCGCGGATGGCGAAACGCAGGCCCTCGTCCATCGCGATCGGGTGGATCAGGCTCACCACCATCTTCACGTTGTCGCCAGGCATCACCATCTCCACGCCTTCCGGCAACTGGCAGGCGCCGGTCACGTCGGTCGTGCGGAAGTAGAACTGCGGGCGGTAACCCTTGAAGAACGGCGTATGACGGCCACCCTCGTCCTTCGACAGCACATACACCTCGGCCTCGAAGTCCGTATGCGGGGTGATCGTGCCCGGCTTGGCCAGCACCTGGCCACGCTCCACGTCGTCACGCTTCAGGCCGCGCAGCAGCAGACCGGCGTTGTCGCCCGCCTGACCCTGATCCAGCAGCTTGCGGAACATTTCCACGCCGGTGACCGTGGTCTTCTGCGTGTCGCGGATACCGACCACTTCGATTTCGTCGCCGACCTTGATGATGCCGCGCTCGATACGACCGGTCACCACGGTGCCGCGGCCGGAGATCGAGAACACGTCTTCCACCGGCATCAGGAACGGGCGGTCGATCACGCGCACCGGCTCCGGGATGTAGCTGTCCAGCGCGTCCACCAGCTTGATGATCGACGGCACGCCGATCTCGCTCTGGTCGCCTTCCAGTGCCAGCTTGGCCGAACCATGGATCATCGGGGTGTCGTCGCCCGGGAACTCGTACTTGCTCAGCAGCTCGCGAACTTCCATCTCCACCAGCTCGAGCAGCTCGGCGTCGTCCACCATGTCCGCCTTGTTCAGGTAGACCACGATGTACGGCACACCGACCTGACGCGACAGCAGGATGTGCTCGCGCGTCTGCGGCATCGGGCCGTCCGCGGCCGAGCACACCAGGATCGCTCCGTCCATCTGCGCCGCACCGGTGATCATGTTCTTCACATAATCCGCATGGCCCGGGCAGTCGACGTGCGCGTAATGGCGCTTCGGCGACTCGTATTCCACGTGCGCGGTCGAGATCGTGATGCCACGTGCCTTCTCTTCCGGCGCCGCATCGATCGAGCTGTAGTCCTTGAACTCGCCGCCGAAACGTTCCGCACCAACCTTCGTCAGTGCCGCCGTCAGCGTCGTCTTGCCGTGATCCACGTGACCAATCGTGCCGACGTTGACGTGCGGCTTGGTGCGTTCGAATTTACCCTTTGCCATGACTCAAACCTCAAAAGAACTGTAGTTATTCGGAAAAGATCGGCCCTATCAGGCCTTCTTCATGACCTGTTCGGCAATATTGCTCGGCGCTTCGGCGTAATGGTCGAATTCCATCGTGAAGGTGGCTCGACCCTGGCTCTGTGAACGCAGACTGGTGGCGTAACCGAACATCTCGCCCAGCGGCACCGTAGCGTCGATGACCTTGCCTGACGGCGTATCGTCGGAGCCCCGGAGCACGCCGCGACGGCGACTGAGATCGCCCATCACGTCGCCCATGTAGTCTTCGGGCGTCACGACTTCTATCTTCATGATCGGCTCGAGCAACACCGGATCGGCCTTGCGGAAACCTTCCTTGAAGGCCATCGAAGCGGCCAGCTTGAAAGCCATCTCGGACGAGTCGACATCGTGGTACGAACCGTCGACCAGGCGAACCTTGACGTCGACCACCGGATAACCGGCGAGCGGACCGCTGGTGATGGTTTCCAGGATGCCCTTGTCGACCGCTGGAATGAATTCCTTCGGAATCACACCGCCGGAAATCGCATTCTCGAACTCGTAACCCTTGCCCCGCTCCTGCGGAATCAGCTCGATCACCACGTGACCGTACTGACCCTTGCCGCCCGACTGCTTGGCGTGCTTGTAATCCTGCTTGACCGTCTTGCGGATCGTCTCGCGATACGCCACCTGCGGCTTGCCGACGTTCGCCTCGACATTGAACTCGCGGCGCATGCGGTCGACCAGGATGTCCAGGTGCAATTCACCCATGCCGGCAATGATCGTCTGACCGGATTCTTCGTCGGTGCGCACCCGGAAGGACGGATCCTCCGATGCGAGACGCCCCAGCGCGATGCCCATCTTCTCCTGGTCCGCCTTGGTCTTCGGCTCGACCGCCATGGCGATCACCGGCTCCGGGAAAACCATTCGCTCGAGCGTGATGATGTGATCCTGCGCGCACAAGGTGTCGCCGGTGGTCACGTCTTTCAGGCCAACAGCGGCGGCGATGTCGCCCGCGCAGACTTCCTTCAGTTCCTTGCGCTCGTTGGAGTGCATCTGCAACAAACGACCGATGCGCTCTTTCTTGCTCTTGATCGGGTTGTATACCGCATCGCCCGACTTCAGCGTGCCCGAATAGACCCGGAAGAAGGTCAGCGAGCCGACGAACGGGTCGGTCATGATCTTGAAGGCCAGCGCCGAGAACGGCTGGTCGTCGCCCGCAACGCGCGACGTCTCTTCCTCGTTCTCGTCCAGTCCCGGCACGGGCGGGCGGTCGGCCGGCGACGGCAGCAACTGCACCACGCCGTCCAGCATGGCCTGTACGCCCTTGTTCTTGAACGCGGTACCGCAGTAAACCGGGATCAGCTCGTTGGCCAGTGTGCCGGCGCGGATACCTGCAACGATCTCGTCCTCGGAGAGCGAACCCTCTTCGAGGTACTTGTTCATCAGCTCTTCGGATGTCTCGGCTGCCGCCTCGACCATGTAACTGCGCGCTTCGTCGACGATGTCCTTCAGGTCCTCGGGAATTTCCCGGTACTCGAACTTCATGCCCTGGGACTCCATGTCCCAGACGACCGCCTTCATCTTCAGCAGGTCGACCACACCCTCGAAACCTTCCTCGGCACCGATCGGTACCTGCATCGGCACCGCGCGCGCGCCAAGGCGCGCCTTCAGCTGACCGACGACCTTGTCGAAATTGGCCCCGGTGCGATCCATCTTGTTGACGAACGCCAGCCGCGGGACCTTGTACTTGTTGGCCTGGCGCCAGACGGTCTCGGACTGCGGCTGCACGCCACCGACCGCGCAGAGCACGAACACCGCGCCATCCAGCACGCGCAGCGAACGCTCGACCTCGATCGTGAAATCCACGTGCCCGGGCGTGTCGATGATGTTGAAGCGGTGCTGCTCCAACGTACCGTCCATACCCTTCCAGAACGCCGTCGTTGCCGCCGACGTAATGGTGATGCCACGCTCCTGCTCCTGCTCCATCCAGTCCATCGTGGCTGCACCGTCATGCACTTCGCCAATCTTGTGACTGACGCCGGTGTAGAACAGGATGCGCTCCGTGGTCGTGGTCTTCCCGGCATCGATGTGGGCCATGATGCCGAAATTGCGGTAGCGTTCGATGGGAGTGGTGCGTGCCACGGGTCTAACCTCTGATCGTGCTTGCTGAAGCGGCGCTCATCCGAGCCAGCGGCGCTTACCAGCGGTAATGCGAGAAAGCCTTGTTGGCTTCCGCCATGCGGTGCGTCTCTTCACGCTTCTTCGCCGCGCCGCCGCGGCTTTCCGAAGCCTCCAGCAGCTCCGCTGCCAGCTTGCGCGGCATCGAGGTTTCGCCGCGCTTGCGGGCGGCGTCGATGACCCAGCGCATCGCCAGCGCCATACGGCGACCCGGACGCACTTCCACCGGCACCTGGTACGTGGCGCCGCCGACCCGGCGAGACTTCACCTCGACCGCGGGAGCGATGTTGTTGAGCGCCTTCTCGACCAGAGCCACCGGCTCCGCATTTTTCTCGCCGATGTGCTGCAGCGCACCGTAAACGATGCTTTCAGCCACGGACTTCTTGCCGCTCTTCATCACCATGTTGATGAAACGGGCGATCAGCTGGCTGCCATGCTTGGGATCCGGCAGAACCAGACGGGCGGGATGTGAACCTTTACGCGACATGTTTCGAGTCCTTTACTTCTTCGGGCGCTTGGCGCCGTACTTCGAGCGCGATTGACGACGCTTGGTGACACCAGCGCAATCGAGGCTGCCGCGCACCGTGTGGTAACGCACACCGGGCAGATCCTTGACGCGACCGCCGCGGATCAGCACCACCGAGTGCTCCTGCAGATTGTGACCTTCACCGCCGATGTAGCTGATGATCTCGAAGCCGTTGGTCAGGCGTACCTTGGCAACCTTGCGCAAGGCCGAGTTCGGCTTTTTCGGGGTGGTCGTGTAAACGCGCGTGCAGACGCCACGACGCTGCGGGCTGCTCTGCAGAGCCGGCGACCCACTCTTGTAGGTCTTGGGGCTGCGGGATTTGCGCACCAATTGGTTGACTGTCGTCATGCGAAGCTGTTCCTGAAAACATAAAGGCAGCCCGATCAAGCTCGGTCTGCCAAGAAGCGGGAATTTAACATGAGCAGCTTGCCATAGGCAAGCCGGCGCTCTGCCGTCCCTGACCCGAACACGAGGTGCGTCCATGCACCTCATTTCGTATGTTAGCGAGCAGAACCCTGGACGGGCTTACTCGACACCGTTATCGCTACCGGCCGGAACCTCGGCAAACGAGGCGGTAGGCGTGGAAATGGAGAGAGTCTCCAGCTCCGTGGCGGTCAAACCACCCTGACGACGACGCGCTGCGTGGTACGCCAAGCCTGTACCTGCCGGAATAAGACGGCCGACGATAACATTTTCCTTCAAGCCGCGCAAGGTATCACGCGTGCCACGCACCGCCGCCTCGGTCAGAACCCGGGTGGTCTCCTGGAACGAAGCCGCCGAAATGAACGACTCGGTCGCCAGCGAAGCCTTGGTGATGCCCAGCAGGATCGACTGGTACTCGGCCGGACGCTCACCCTTGGCGATCGCACGGTCGTTCTCGCCATTGATGCGCACCCGCTCGATCTGCTCGCCACGCAGGTAATGGCTGTCGCCCGGCTCGACGATCTCGACCTTGCGCAGCATCTGGCGAATGATCGCCTCGATGTGCTTGTCGTTGATCTTCACGCCCTGCAGGCGGTACACGTCCTGGATCTCCTTGACCAGGTACGAGGCCAGCGGCTCCACGCCCAACAGGCGCAGGATGTCATGCGGGCTTGGCTCGCCGTCGACGACGGTTTCGCCCTTCTCCACGTGCTCGCCCTCGAACACGATGACCTGACGCCATTTCGGAATCAGCTCCTCATGCTCGTTGCCGTCGACATCCTTGATCACCAGGCGCTGCTTGCCCTTGGTGTCCTTGCCGAAGCTGATGATGCCCGAGCGCTCGGCCAGGATCGCCGGCTCCTTCGGCTTGCGTGCCTCGAACAGATCGGCCACGCGCGGCAGACCACCGGTGATGTCGCGGGTCTTCGAGCTCTCCTGCGGGATACGTGCCACCACGTCGCCCACGCCCACTTCGGCACCGTTCTGGATCGACACGATGGCACCGGCGGGCAGGAAGTACTGCGCCGCAATGTCGGTGCCCGGCAACTTGAGCTCCCGGCCCTTGGCATCTTCCAGGCGCACGATCGGACGCAGGTCCTTTGCCTGCGCGCCGCGCCGCTTCGGATCGGTGACCACGGCCGATTCCAGACCGGTCAACTCGTCGGTCTGGCTCTGCACGGTGACGCCATCGAGGAAGTCGATGAAGCGCACCACACCGGCCACCTCGGTGACGATCGGATGGGTATGCGGATCCCAGTTGGCGACGGTCTGGCCCGGCTTGACCGGAGCGCCGTCCTTGACCGCGATGATCGCGCCGTAGGGCACCTTGTAGCGCTCACGCTCGCGGCCGCTGGTGTCGATCACGCTCAGCTCGCCGGAACGCGATACCGCAACCAGGTGACCCTGCTTGTGCTGCACCGACTTGAGGTTGTTGAACTTCAGCGAACCGGTGGTCTTCACCGTCACGTTGTCCACCGCCGCCGCACGCGAAGCCGCACCACCGATGTGGAACGTACGCATGGTCAGCTGGGTACCCGGCTCACCGATCGACTGCGCGGCGACCACACCCACGGCCTCGCCCATGTTGACCAGGTGACCGCGCGCCAGATCCCGGCCGTAGCAGAGCTTGCACACGCCATGCGTGGCCTGGCAGGTGATCGGCGAACGCACCTTCAGCACCTGCACGCCGGCCTTGTCGAGTTTCTCGACCAGGGCCTCGTTGAGCAGGGTGTCGCGGGTGACGATCGGCTGATCGTCGTCGCCGGGGGCGTAGACGTCCTCGACCACCACACGACCCAGCACGCGCTCGCGCAACGGCTCGACCACGTCGCCGCCTTCCACGATCGGCTGCATGATCACACCGTTCTCGGTGCCGCAGTCGTCCATGGTGATCACCACGTCCTGCGCCACGTCGACCAGGCGGCGGGTCAGGTAACCCGAGTTCGCGGTCTTCAACGCCGTATCCGCCAGACCCTTACGGGCACCGTGGGTGGAGTTGAAGTACTGCAGCACGTTCAGGCCTTCGCGGAAGTTCGCCTTGATCGGCGTCTCGATGATCGAGCCATCCGGACGGGCCATCAGACCGCGCATGCCGGCCAGCTGACGAATCTGCGCCACCGAGCCGCGGGCGCCGGAGTCCGCCATGATGTACAGCGAGTTCATCGACTTCTGATTGACCATCTTGCCGTCGACATCCATCACCTTCTCGGTGCCGATGCCGTCGATCATCGCCTTGGCGACCAGTTCGCTGGTGCGCGACCAGATATCGACCACCTTGTTGTAGCGTTCGCCGGCGGTGACCAGGCCCGACTGGTACTGCTGCTGGATCTCGACGACTTCCTTCTCGGCCTCTTCCAGGATCGGCTTCTTCTCGGCCGGAATCAGCATGTCATCGATGCCGATCGAGATACCCGCACGCGTGGCGAAGCGATAGCCGGTGTACATCAGCTTGTCGGCGAAGACCACGGTTTCCTTCAGGCCCAGCAGGCGATAGCTGGAGTTGATCAGGCGCGAGATGTTCTTCTTGGTCAGCTCGGTGTTGGCCAGCTCGAACGGCAGGCCCTCCGGCAGGATTTCCGCCAGCAGCGCACGGCCCACGGTGGTGTCGACGATCTTGGTTTCGTGCGTGCGCGTGCCGTCCTCGGCAATGTGCACCAGCTTCAGGCGCACCTTGACCTTGGCATGCAGCTCGACGGCACGATTGTCATAGGCGCGGCGTGCCTCGCCAATGCCCGAGAACACCATGCCCGTGCCCTTGACGTTGATCAGCTCGCGGGTCATGTAATACAGACCCAGCACGACGTCCTGGGTCGGCACGATGATCGGCTCGCCGTTGGCCGGGCTGAGGATGTTGTTGGACGACATCATCAGCGTACGCGCTTCGAGCTGTGCCTCGATCGACAGCGGCACATGGACGGCCATCTGATCGCCATCGAAGTCGGCGTTGAACGCGGTACAGACCAGCGGATGCAGCTGGATCGCCTTGCCCTCGATCAGCTTCGGCTCGAACGCCTGGATGCCCAGGCGATGCAGCGTCGGCGCACGGTTCAGCAGCACCGGATGTTCGCGGATCACTTCCTCGAGGATGTCCCAGACCTGGGCCTCCTCGCGCTCGACCAGCTTCTTCGCCGCCTTGATCGTGGTGGCTTCGCCACGTGCCTGCAGCTTCGCGAAGATGAACGGCTTGAACAGCTCCAGCGCCATCTTCTTGGGCAGACCGCACTGGTGCAGGCGCAGGGTCGGACCGACCACGATCACCGAACGACCGGAGTAGTCCACGCGCTTGCCGAGCAGGTTCTGACGGAAGCGGCCCTGCTTGCCCTTGATCATGTCGGCCAGCGACTTCAGCGCGCGCTTGTTCGTGCCGGTGATGGCACGGCCGCGGCGGCCGTTGTCGAGCAGCGCATCGACCGATTCCTGCAGCATGCGCTTCTCGTTGCGCACGATGATGTCGGGCGCATTGAGCTCGAGCAGACGCTTCAGGCGGTTGTTGCGGTTGATCACGCGGCGATACAGATCGTTCAGGTCGGACGTCGCGAAACGACCACCGTCCAGCGGCACCAGCGGACGCAGGTCCGGCGGCAGCACCGGCAACACGGTCAGCACCATCCACTCCGGCTTGTTGCCGGATTCGAGGAACGCCTCGATCAGCTTCACGCGCTTGGTCAGCCGCTTCAGCTTGGTCTCGGAGTTGGTCGAGGTGATCTCTTCCTTCAGGCGGATGACTTCGCCCGGCAGGTCGAGCGACTTCAGCAAGTGGAACACCGCCTCGGCACCCATGCGCGCGTCGAACTCGTCGCCGTGCTCTTCGGTCGCTTCAAGGTACTGGTCTTCGCTGAGCAACTGGCCGCGCTCGAGCGCGGTCATGCCCGGATCGATCACCACGAAGGCTTCGAAGTACAGGATGCGCTCGATGTCGCGCAGCGTCATGTCCAGCATCAGGCCGATGCGCGAAGGCAGCGACTTGAGGAACCAGATGTGCGCGGTCGGGCTGGCCAGCTCGATGTGGCCCATGCGCTCGCGACGCACCTTGGCCAGGGTGACCTCGGTGCCGCACTTCTCGCAGACCACGCCGCGATGCTTCATGCGCTTGTACTTGCCGCACAGGCACTCGTAGTCCTTCACCGGACCGAAGATGGCGGCGCAGAACAGGCCGTCACGCTCCGGCTTGAAGGTACGGTAGTTGATGGTTTCCGGCTTCTTCACTTCGCCGTACGACCACGAACGGATCAGCTCCGGCGAGGCCAACGCGATCTTGATCGCGTCAAAATCCGGCGTCGCGCGCTGCTGGTTGAACAGATTGAGCAGGTCTTTCATTGCATGGCTCCTGTGACTGCGCGGGTCACTTGATCTCTTCCAGATCGATGTTGATGGCGAGCGAGCGGATTTCCTTCACCAGCACATTGAAGGATTCCGGCATACCAGCAGTCATCTCGTGGTTACCGTCGACAATGTTCTTGTACATCTGGTTGCGGCCCTGCACGTCATCGGACTTCACCGTCAGCATTTCCTGCAGGGTGTACGCCGCGCCGTAGGCTTCCAGCGCCCAGACCTCCATCTCGCCGAAGCGCTGGCCGCCGAACTGGGCCTTGCCGCCCAACGGCTGCTGGGTAACCAGCGAGTACGGGCCGGTGGAACGCGCATGCATCTTGTCGTCGACCAGGTGGTTGAGCTTCAGGTAGTGCATGTAGCCCACGGTGACCGGGCGATCGAATGCCTCGCCGGTACGGCCGTCGTACAGCGTGGTCTGGCCCGACTCGGGCAGATCCGCCAGCTTCAGCATCGCCTTGATCTCGGTCTCTTCCGCACCATCGAACACCGGCGTCGCCATCGGCACGCCTTCCTGCAGATTGGTGGCGAGCGTGAAGATCTCCTTGTCGGTGAGCGACTTCAGGTCGACGTACTGCACGGCACCCGCCACGTGGCTGTTGTAGATCTGGTCGAGGAACTCGCGGATCTTGGCGACCTTCTCCTGCGCCTCGAGCATCTTCTGGATCTTCTTGCCCAGGCCCTTCGCGGCCCAGCCCAGATGGACTTCCAGAATCTGCCCGATGTTCATGCGCGAGGGCACGCCCAGCGGATTCAGCACGATGTCGACCGGCACGCCGTCGGCGGAGTACGGCATGTCTTCCACCGGCACCACGTTCGAGACCACGCCCTTGTTGCCGTGGCGACCGGCCATCTTGTCACCCGGCTGGATGCGACGCTTCACGGCCAGGAACACCTTGACCATCTTCAGCACGCCCGGTGCCAGATCGTCGCCCTGGGTGATCTTGCCCTGCTTCTCCTTGAAGCGCTTGTCGAACTCTTCCTTGTGACGCTTGACCTGATCAGCCGCGCGCTCGAGGAACTCGGTGACTTCCTCGTCCTTGACGTTGATCTTGAACCAGTCGTCCTTCTTCAGGCCGTCCAGGTAGGCGTCGGTGATCTCGGTGCCGCGCTTGAGCCCGCCCGGGCCGCTCATCGCGGACTTGCCGACGAGCTGGGTACGCATGCGGCTGTAGATCGCACCTTCCAGGATGCGGAACTGGTCGTCCAGATCCTTGCGGATCCGCTTGACCTCGGTTTCCTCGATCTGCTTGGCGCGCTTGTCCTTCTCGATGCCGTCGCGGGTGAACACCTGCACGTCGATGACGGTGCCGTCCATGCCCGGCGGCACGCGCAGCGAGCTGTCCTTCACATCGGACGCCTTCTCGCCGAAGATCGCGCGCAGCAGCTTCTCTTCCGGTGTCAGCTGGCTCTCGCCCTTGGGCGTGACCTTGCCGACCATGATGTCGCCGGCCTTCACTTCCGCACCGATGTACACGATGCCGGACTCGTCCAGGCGCGCCAGCGCCTGCTCGCCCACGTTCGGGATGTCGGCGGTGATTTCCTCGGCACCCAGCTTGGTGTCACGGGCGATGCAGGACAGCTCCTCGATGTGGATCGAGGTATAGCGGTCTTCCTGCACGACGCGTTCGGACAAGAGGATGGAATCCTCGAAGTTGTAACCGTTCCACGGCATGAACGCGATCAGCATGTTCTGGCCGAGCGCGAGCTCGCCCAGGTCGGTCGACGAACCGTCGGCCAGCGTGTCGCCCTTCGCCACCACGTCACCGACGTTCACCAGCGGGCGCTGGTTGAGGTTGGTGTTCTGGTTGGAACGGGTGTACTTGGTCAGCGTGTAGATGTCGACGCCGGCGTCGTTGTCGCCGACCTCTTCCTCGTTCACACGCACCACGATACGGGCCGCGTCGACCTGGTCGATCACGCCGCCGCGCTTGGCGCTGACGATGACGCCGGAGTCGCGCGCCACGGCGCGTTCGATACCGGTACCTACCAGCGGGGTCTGCGAACGCAGGGTCGGCACGGCCTGGCGCTGCATGTTCGCACCCATCAGGGCGCGGTTCGCATCGTCGTGCTCGAGGAACGGCACCAGCGCCGCGGCGACCGACACGGTCTGCATCGGCGAGACGTCCATGTAGTCGACTTCGGCTGCCGGACGCAGCTCGGATTCGCCACGAAAACGGCAGGACACGAAGTCCTCGACGAAACCGCCGTGCTTGTCCAGCGGCGAGTTCGCCTGGGCGATCACGTGATCGCCTTCCTCGATCGCCGACAGATAGTCGACCTTGTCGGTGACCTTGCTGTTCGCCACCTTGCGGTACGGCGTCTCGAGGAAGCCGTACGAGTTGGTGCGGGCATACACGGCCAGCGAGTTGATCAGGCCGATGTTCGGGCCTTCCGGCGTTTCGATGGTGCAGACGCGGCCGTAATGAGTCGGATGCACGTCGCGCACCTCGAAGCCGGCGCGTTCGCGGGTCAGGCCGCCCGGCCCGAGCGCGGAGACACGACGCTTGTGGGTGACTTCCGACAACGGGTTGTTCTGATCCATGAACTGGGACAGCTGCGAGGAGCCGAAGAACTCCTTCACCGCCGCCGCCACCGGCTTGGCGTTGATCAGGTCCTGCGGGGTCAGGCCATCGGCCTCGGCCAGCGACAGACGCTCGCGCACCGCGCGCTCGACGCGCACCAGGCCGATGCGGAAGGTGTTCTCGGCCATTTCGCCGACCGAACGTACGCGGCGGTTGCCCAGGTGATCGATGTCATCGACGGTGCCATGACCGTTCTTGATGTCGATCAGCACCTTCAGCACGTCGAGGATGTCAGACGTCTCGCCCTGTTCCTTGACCAGGTTCTGCGAGGCCTCTTCCTTGCGCTCGCTGAAGAACTTGTGGTCGTACAGCACGCCCGGACCGAGGATTTCCTTGCGGCCCACGCGGCGGTTGAACTTCATCCGGCCCACGCCCGACAGGTCGTAGCGATCGAAGGTGAAGAACAGGTTGAAGAACAGGTTCTGCGCCGCATCCTTGGTCGGCGGCTCGCCCGGACGCATCATGCGATAGATTTCCACCAGCGCCTCGAGCGGCGTCTTGGTGTTGTCGATGCGCAGGGTGTGCGAGATGTAGGCGCCACGATCGAGGTCGTTCACGTACAGCGTCGGTATCGTCTCGATGCCGGCCTTGCGGAACGCCTCCATCTGCTCGGCCGTGATCTCGTCGTTGGCCGAAGCCAGCAACTCGCCGGTGTTGCCGTCCACGATATCGGTGGCCAGGATGCGGCCGACCGGATAGTCGTCCGGCACTTCCAGCGCGGTGATGTCCTCGGCCGCCAGCTGGCGCACGTGGCGCGCAGTGATGCGCTTGCCCGCCTCGACCAGCACCTTGCCACCGATGGCCAGATCAAAGCTCAGGGTCTCGCCGCGCAGGCGCTCGGCGACCAGCTCCAGCGTGGTGGTGCCCTTCTTGCCGAGGTGGAACACGTTGTGCTCGAAGAAGATGCCCAGCATCTCCTCGTTGTTGTAGCCGAGCGCGCGCAGCAACACCGTCACCGGCAGCTTGCGGCGACGGTCGATGCGGGTGAACAGCGCGTCCTTCGGGTCGAACTCGAAGTCCAGCCAGGAGCCGCGGTAAGGGATCACGCGAGCCGAGAACAGCAGCTTGCCCGAGCTGTGCGTCTTGCCGCGGTCGTGATCGAAGAACACGCCGGGCGAACGATGCAGCTGCGAAACGATGACCCGCTCGGTGCCGTTGATGATGAAGGTGCCGGTGTCGGTCATGAGCGGAATCTCGCCCATGTAGACCTCCTGCTCCTTGATGTACTTGACCACCTTCTTCGAGGCCGGGCTATCCTTGTCGTAGATCACCAGGCGCACGGTGGTACGCAGCGGTGCGCCGTAGGTCATGCCGCGATTGCGGCACTCGCGCTCGTCGAATGCCGGCTCGCCCAGGCGGTAGTCGACATACTCAAGCGCCGCATTGCCCGAATAGCTGGAAATCGGGAATACTGACTTCAACGCGGCATGCAGACCCTTTTCGCCGCGCTGTTTGGGCGCGACATGCTCCTGCAGAAACTCCCGGTAGGAATCGGTCTGGATGGTCAGCAGGTTCGGCACACCCAGTACGGGTGGACGCTTGCCAAAATCCTTGCGGATGCGTTTCTTCTCGGTAAACGAGTAGGCCATGATCGGTAGCGCCTCGGTTCGCAGTGACGCCGGTGGTGCACACACCGGCTGAATGAAAAATCAGATGTTCGACAAATCCGTGGATTTGGGAATCGAGAATGCGGAATCCTTACGGGATTCCCCATTCTCCATTCCCCCTTCCTGCTGAAGCAGGCAAAGCCCGGGGACTCGCGTCCCCAGGCTTGCTTGACGTCAAGTCGAAGCTACGGCGCGCAAACGCCGATTACTTCAATTCGACCGTGGCGCCGGCAGCTTCGAGATCCTTCTTGAACTTCTCGGCGTCTTCCTTCGAAACGGCTTCCTTCAGGACGCCACCGGCCTCGGTGAGGTCCTTGGCTTCCTTCAGGCCCAGGCCGGTGATCGCGCGGACGGCCTTGATCACGTCGACCTTCTTGGCGCCGGCGGTCTTCAGCACGACGTCGAACTCGGTCTGCGCTTCGGCAACCGGAGCGGCAGCAGCCGGACCGGCAGCGGCGACCGGGGCGGCGGCGGTCACGCCAAACTTCTCTTCAATGGCCTTCACCAGGTCCATCACTTCCATGAGTGACTTGGTGGCGACGGCTTCAACGATCTGTTCGTTGGTCAGGGACATTTGATTTACCTCTGGAAATGGATTCGGTTTGAATAGACGTTGAACTTAGGCGGGCTCGGCTTCGACCGGCACTTCGGCGGCAACTTCGCCACCACCCTGCTGGTCAGCCACGGCCTTGACGACACGGGCAAACATCGTGGCCGGCTCGGCCAGCACGCGGGCCAGCATGGCCAACGCCTGTTCGCGGGTCGGCAACGCGGCCAGCACATCGACGTGCTCGGCCGGCAGCAGCTTGCCTTCCATCGAGACGAGCTTCGCCTTGAGCTTGTCGTTGCCCTTGGCAAATTCCTTGATCAGACGCCCGGCAGCGCCGGGCTCTTCCGTCGAGAACGCGTACAGCAGCGGACCGACCAGGACGTCCTTGACGACCTCGAAATCGGTACCGGCCACGGCGCGCGAAGCCAGCGTGTTCTTGACAACCCTCAAGTACACACCGGATTCACGGGCCTTTTTGCGCATCGCGGTCATTTGAGCGACCGTGGTGCCCGCGTACTCGGCAGCGACCAGGGAGTGAGCCTTCGCGGCAACTTCTGCCAGTTCGGCGACTACTTCTTGCTTCTGAGACAGATTGAGAGCCATTGCACTCCTCCAAATGAACTCCGCTTACGGCTCCTGCCGCTTGCGGTCCTGGGCGACGTCCTCCTTGACGTCGGGGACCGGAGGTCCCGGGTGTTGGCCTTTCCAGATCAAGACGATTCCAGAAGGGGCAGCACCATCTGCGCAGGCCGGATTCGCGAAGAACCCGATTAAGCGATCCCGCTGGCGACGACGGCGATTCCCTGCCATTGGCGAGCTCCCTGCCCGTCGTCGTCGCGCGCTGATCGCGCCTGCGGTCTTTGACGGCGATCCCGGCCTTCGCCGGGACTGCCCTCAAAAACTGCCCGCGCCGGCCAGAGGCCGGTGCGGGACTTGTACTTACCGGGTGGCGATGGTCAACGACGAGGGATCGACGGCGACGCCGACACCCATCGTGCTGGACAAAGCCACTTTCTGCAGAAACTGACCCTTCGCGCTGGACGGCTTGGCCTTCAACAGGTCGGCGATCAGCGTGTTGAGGTTGTCCGCGAGCTGCGAGGCGTCGAAGCTGGCCTTGCCGATGGTGGCGTGGATGATGCCCGCCTTGTCGTTGCGGAACTTCACCTGGCCGGCCTTGGCATTGGTGACCGCCGTGGCGACGTCGGCGGTGACCGAGCCATCCTTCGGATTCGGCATCAGGCCGCGCGGGCCAAGCAGCTGACCGAGCTTGCCGACCACGCGCATCGCGTCCGGCGTGGCGATCACGCGACCGAAGTCGAGATCACCCGCCTGCATGCGCTCGGCCAGGTCGTCCATGCCGACGGCGTCGGCACCGGCGGCCTTGGCGGCCTCGGCCTTCTCGCCCGGCGGGCAGAACACGGCAACCTTGACGGTCTTGCCGGTGCCGTGCGGCAGCAGCGAGGAGCCGCGCACGCCCTGGTCCGACTTCTTCGCGTCGATGCCCAGACGCACGGCCACATCCACCGACTCGGCGAACTTGGCCTTGGCGTTGTCCTTGACGATCTTGAGCGCTTCTTCCAGGCCGTAGAACTTGCCCGGCTGCACCGCGGCCTGAGCCGACTTCATACGCTTAGTGAGCTTTGCCATGTCTTAACCCTCCACCACAAGGCCCATGCTGCGGGCGCTACCGGCAATGGTGCGCACCGCGGCGTCGAGATCGGCAGCCGTCAGATCCGGCTCCTTCTGCTTTGCCACGTCTTCCAGCTGCTTGCGGGTGACCTTGCCGACCTTGTCGGTATTCGGCTTGGGCGAGCCCTTGGCAACACCGGTGATCTTCTTCAGAAGAATGGTGGCGGGCGGGGTCTTGGTGATGAAGGTGAAGCTGCGATCGGAATACGCCGTGATGATCACCGGAATCGGCAGACCCGGCTCGAGCTTCTGCGTGGCGGCATTGAACGCCTTGCAGAATTCCATGATGTTCAGACCGCGCTGACCGAGGGCGGGGCCCACCGGCGGCGACGGGTTGGCCTGACCGGCCTTGACCTGCAGCTTGATGTAACCGACGACTTTCTTTGCCATTGGATTTTCCTCGCGAGTCCAGGCGCCTTGCGGCTCCTCGCTGTTCACCTTTCCATGGATGGAAGGAAGACCTGCCTCGTGCAGATCCGAAAACACGGGCACGCCGGATCGTGAGACCCAAGCGTGAACCGCGCAGTATAGAGATTTATGGGTGTGTCAGCAAGCCCCGTGCCAAGAGCCGGCAAACTGAACCGGATCGAACGACGCGAGCCGTCGGATCAGGCCTTTTCGACCTGGCCGAACTCCAGCTCAACCGGCGTCGAACGACCGAAGATCAGCACCGCGACACGCAGGCGACTCTTCTCGTAATTGACTTCCTCGACCACGCCATTGAAATCGTTGAACGGGCCCTCGGTGACCCGCACCATTTCGCCCGGCTCGAACAGCACCTTGGGCCGCGGCTTTTCGACGCCCTCACGCACACGACTGAGAATGGCCTCGGCCTCGCTGTCCTTGATCGGCAGCGGACGATCGGCAGTACCGCCAATGAACCCCATCACCTTCGGGGTTTCCTTGATCAGATGCCAGCACTCGTCATCGATACGCGGCGACTTGCCTTCGGTATTCGTCTCGATCTGCACCAGCACGTAGCCGGGGAAGAACTTGCGCTCGCTGCGGCGCTTCTGGCCACCGCGCATCTCGATCACTTCCTCGGTCGGCACCAGCACCTCGCCGAACCGCTCTTCCATCTCGGCGCGCTTGATGCGCTCCTCGAGCGACCGCTTGACCTGATTCTCGAAGCCCGAATAGGCGTGCACCACGTACCAGCGTTTGCTCATGCTCACCACCTCAGGAACCCAACTTCAACAGCCAATCGAGGATGACCGAGCTCAGGATCAGGTCGATCAGACCCAGCAGCAACGACAGCACGATCACCACCACGATGATGATGCCGGTGGTCTTGATCGTCTCGTCGCGAGTCGGCCAGACCACCTTGCGCATCTCGAACTGCGACTCGCCGAGGAAGGTCCGGACCCGCCGTCCCAGCCCCGTGAACGCAGCGATGGCCAACGAAATCACCAGCGCAGCCAGCACACCCAGCAGGCGCACCGACGAGGAAATGTTGCCGTCTCTGCCGAGCCAGGAATAGGCGACGATACCGGCAACCAGCACCAACCCTGCCAGTATCAGCTTGCCGATGTCGGCGGCGTTCGTGCCCTTGGGCTGTTCTGCCTTGGTATTCATGCACTAGTGATCGGATGTCGCAGCACGCCGTACCTTGCGGCCGACCTTGCCATCGTCACCCGTCTCGTTCCTCGGGGAAGTGGCACGCCAGGAGGGACTTGAACCCCCAACCTGCGGTTTTGGAGACCGCTGCTCTGCCAATTGAGCTACTGGCGTACATGGCTTGAACTTCAAACACGACGGCGAGCGGCTTGAATCCGCTCGCCCCGTGACGTTTTCTTCAGCCATCCTCCCTGATGGCAGAGATCATACCGGCATCCATGCCGGACTGTTCATGGGAGCAGTTTACTTGATGACCTTGGCCACCACGCCGGCGCCGACGGTACGGCCGCCTTCGCGGATGGCGAAACGCAGGCCCTCGTCCATCGCGATCGGGTGGATCAGGCTCACCACCATCTTCACGTTGTCGCCAGGCATCACCATTTCCACGCCTTCCGGCAACTGGCAGGCGCCGGTCACGTCGGTCGTGCGGAAGTAGAACTGCGGGCGGTAACCCTTGAAGAACGGCGTATGACGGCCACCCTCGTCCTTCGACAGCACATACACCTCGGCCTCGAAGTCCGTATGCGGGGTGATCGTGCCCGGCTTGGCCAGCACCTGGCCACGCTCCACGTCGTCACGCTTCAGGCCGCGCAGCAGCAGACCGGCGTTGTCGCCCGCCTGACCCTGATCCAGCAGCTTGCGGAACATTTCCACGCCGGTGACCGTGGTCTTCTGCGTGTCGCGGATACCGACCACTTCGATTTCGTCGCCGACCTTGATGATGCCGCGCTCGATACGACCGGTCACCACGGTGCCGCGGCCGGAGATCGAGAACACGTCTTCCACCGGCATCAGGAACGGGCGGTCGATCACGCGCACCGGCTCCGGGATGTAGCTGTCCAGCGCGTCCACCAGCTTGATGATCGACGGCACGCCGATCTCGCTCTGGTCGCCTTCCAGTGCCAGCTTGGCCGAACCATGGATCATCGGGGTGTCGTCGCCCGGGAACTCGTACTTGCTCAGCAGCTCGCGAACTTCCATCTCCACCAGCTCGAGCAGCTCGGCGTCGTCCACCATGTCCGCCTTGTTCAGGTAGACCACGATGTACGGCACACCGACCTGACGCGACAGCAGGATGTGCTCGCGCGTCTGCGGCATCGGGCCGTCCGCGGCCGAGCACACCAGGATCGCTCCGTCCATCTGCGCCGCACCGGTGATCATGTTCTTCACATAATCCGCATGGCCCGGGCAGTCGACGTGCGCGTAATGGCGCTTCGGCGACTCGTATTCCACGTGCGCGGTCGAGATCGTGATGCCACGCGCCTTCTCTTCCGGCGCCGCATCGATCGAGCTGTAGTCCTTGAACTCGCCGCCGAAACGTTCCGCACCAACCTTCGTCAGTGCCGCCGTCAGCGTCGTCTTGCCGTGATCCACGTGACCAATCGTGCCGACGTTGACGTGCGGCTTGGTGCGTTCGAATTTACCCTTTGCCATGCGCGCTAAACCCCGATGGAGTCAATGAATTGAAGGAAACTGCCCGTTTCGGGGCCGGCCATGACGACCGAATGAAATGGTGCTCATAACAGGAATCGAACCTGTGACCTCTTCCTTACCAAGGAAGTGCTCTACCGACTGAGCTACATGAGCACTGAACGTAACGCGAGAGCCAATGGAGCGGAAGGCGGGAATCGAACCCGCGTAATCAGTTTGGAAAACTGATGTTCTACCATTGAACTACTCCCGCCCTGCGCGGAACTCTTGCTGCCGGAGGGAGGTGGATTGCTCCGGGCATCCTGCCCTCCGCCCCTCCGGGGCCGCGCCGCTTTCGCGTCGCGTTCAAGGCAGCTCCTGCCGCCTTGTCAAACCATTCACAGGAATCGGTGGCTCAAATCCACCTTTCACTTTTTTCAACCTCGGACAACCGATCCTGCATGGCTGTCGCGGATACCTTGCTGGTGGAGGGAGGTGGATTCGAACCACCGAAGGCGTAAGCCAGCAGATTTACAGTCTGCCCCCGTTGGCCGCTTGGGTATCCCTCCAACAAAGAACGCGTATTGTGTGGATCGGGCCCCGAACTGTCAACACCCAAGGCGAGCATATCCGCATGCGGGAGCGATTTTTTCCGTGCCGCGATCAGTCGCTGTCGGCCACGCCGGGGTCGACCAACCGCTCCATCCCCTTGGACAGCTCGAGCAGCTCTCTCGCCTGCCGCTGCAGACGCCGCTCATTGTCATCACGCGGCTCCCAGTGCGGCACGGGGGTCGGCCTGCCATCCGGCGCATCCAGCGCCACGAAGACCATCACGCAACTGGTGGCCAGCCGCTGCTCTCCCTTGCGCAGGTCCCGTGCCAGCACGTCCACTGCCAGATGCATGCTGCTGGTACCGGTGTGGATCAGTCGCGCCCTTACCGTCACCAGGTCGCCGATCAGGATCGGCGCCACGAACTGGATGCCGCTGACCGACACGGTGACGCAATACGCCCCGCTCCAGGCCACGGCGCAGGCGTAGCCCGCCTGGTCGATCCATTTCATGGCCATGCCACCGTGCACCTTGCCCCCGAAATTGACATCGGTGGGCTGGGCAAGGAAGCGGAACGTCACTTCGTGCTGCTTACCTGACATGAGCGGCTCGCTTGAGAGTATTTCGGCTTCGCATTATGCCCGCAGCGCGACGGCGTCCGCGGACTCCGCGCGGCCAGCCCGCGACTGCGGCCGGGCTCAGACGTTGAAGCGGAAGTGCAGGATGTCGGCTTCCCTCACCAGGTACTCCTTGCCTTCCAGGCGAAGCCGCCCGGCTTCCTTGGCCCCGGCCTCACCCTTGTACTTGATGAAATCGTCGAACGCGACCGTCTCGGCGCGGATGAAGCCGCGCTCGAAGTCGGTGTGGATCACCGCCGCCGCCTGCGGCGCGGTGGAACCGGCCCGGACCTGCCAGGCGCGCACTTCCTTCACACCGGCGGTGAAGTAGGTCTGCATTCCAAGCAAGGTATAGCCGGCGCGGATCACCCGGTTCAGGCCCGGCTCGTCCAGGCCCATGTCCTTCAGGAACTCGTCGCGGTCGGCGTCTTCCAGTTGCGCCATCTCTTCCTCGATCGAGGCGCACACCGGCACCACTTCGGCGCCCTCAGTCAGCGCACGCGCGCGCACGACATCCAGCAGCGGATTGTTCTCGAAGCCATCGTCCGCGACGTTGGCGATGTACATCAGCGGCTTCAACGTCAGCAGGAACATGTCCCGCACCAGCGCCTTTTCCTCGTCATCCAGCCCGACGGTGCGCGCCGCCCGGCCCTCGTTGAGCGCCGCGAACAACTTCTGCAGCACGGGCTTCTTTGCCAGCGCTTCCTTGTCGTTGGCCTTGGCTGCCCGCTCAGCCTTGTTCAGCGCCTTCTCCACCGACTCCAGGTCGGCCAGGGCAAGCTCGGTGTCGATGGTTTCTATGTCGGAGATCGGATCGACCTTGCCGGTGACATGGATCACGTCGCCCTCGAAGCAGCGCACCACATGGGCGATCGCATCGACCTCGCGGATATGCGCGAGAAACTTGTTGCCCAGGCCCTCGCCCTTCGATGCGCCCGCGACGAGCCCCGCGATGTCGACGAACTCCATCGTGGTCGGTACCACCCGCTGCGGCTTGACGATCTCGGCGAGCTGGTTCAGGCGCGGATCCGGCACCGGCACGATGCCCACATTCGGCTCGATCGTGCAGAACGGGAAGTTGGCCGCGGCGATGCCCGCCTTGGTCAGCGCGTTGAACAGGGTGGACTTGCCGACGTTAGGCAGGCCGACGATGCCGCATTTGATGCCCATGACTTGGAATCCGGGTGAGGTGAATCTTGAGTCCCGCAAGGGGACTTCGTGAAAAATGGCAGGACCGGCTATTCCCGATCGACCGTCGTGTGCAACTGCTGCATGGCCTTCTCGAACTGGCCCTCGACCGCCAGCGGCAGCGCATCCATGGCCCGGGCAATACCGTCCAGGATCGCCTCCTCATCCTGCGCCGACGGCCGACCCAGCACCCACGGGGTGACCCGATCGCGGTGGCCGGGATGGCCGATACCCACACGCAGGCGATGAAACTTGCCATGCCCGAGATGCGCCATGATGTCGCGCAACCCGTTCTGGCCGCCGTGGCCGCCGTCGAACTTCATTCGCACGGTGCCGGCCGGCAGGTCGAGGTCGTCGTGCGCCACCAGGCACTGTTCCGGCTCGATCTTGTAATAGCGCAAGGCCGAAACCACGGCGATGCCGCTCTTGTTCATGAAAGTGGCCGGTTTGAGCAGCCACACCGGCGTGCCGCCGATACGCACCCTGCAGGCCTCGCCATGCAGCTTGCCGTCGAACCCGAAGCGCTCGCCCTGCCCACTGGCCAGGGCGTCAACAAGCCAGAACCCGGCGTTGTGCCGGGTTCGGAGATATTCGGCACCGGGATTGCCCAGCCCGACGATGAGTCGCAAACCAGCCATGCGAACAAGCAGCTGCTGACGGCCCGCCCTCCGGCGGAGTACGGGCCGTCGCGGCTTACTTCTTGTCGTCCTTCTTGGCCGGTGCGGCGGCTGCAACCGGCGCAACTGCCTCGCCTTCAGCAGGTACTTCGTCGACTTCTTCCTGCACGGTATTGGCCGTGACCACCGGGATGTCGTGGCTCTCGCCCAGATGCAGCGCCACGATCTCCACATTCGGCGGCAGCTTCAGCTCCGACAGATGGATGATGTCGCCCGGGTTCAGCTCGCCCAGGTCCAGCTCGATGAACTCGGGCAGGTCCTTCGGCAGGCAGGAGATTTCGACTTCCGTCAGATTGTGCGAGACCACCACGCCGGAGGTCTTGCCGGCGGCCGACTTCTCCTGGTTCAGGAAGTGCAGCGGCACGCTGACGCGGATCGCCTCGTTCTCGTTCACGCGCAGGAAATCCATGTGCATCATCAACTGCTTGAACGGGTGCTTCTGCCAGTCGCGCACCAGCACCTTCTCGACCTTGCCATCGATGTTGAGGTCCAGCACGGACGAGAAGAACCACTCGTGCTTGGCGGCCAGCAGAATGGTGTTGTGCACGATCTGGATGCTCTGCGGTGCCTGGCCGGCTCCGTAGACAACGGCGGGCACGAAGTTCGCATGACGCAGGCGGCGGCTCGCACCTTTCCCCTCGTCCTTGCGGCTTTGTGCCTTGATTTCATGAGTCTTGGACATTTGATTACTACCTAGTTTTTTGAAGAACCGCCTCGCGGTGGTTTCGTGACTTTTCCGCGACCAGAAAAGCCGGTTGTGCCGGGCGGCGGAACCGCCACGGCGAATTTCGATGGATCAGTCGACGTACAACGAACTCACCGACTCGCCAAAGGCGATGCGACGAATGGTTTCGGCCAGCAACTCGGCGACCGAGAGCTGACGGATCTTGGCACAGGCCTGCACTTCCGGGCGCAGCGGCAAGGTATTGGTGACCACCAGTTCATCGAGCTGGGAGCCTTCGATATTGCTGATCGCCGCACCCGACAACACCGGATGCACGCAGTAGGCCACCACCTTGCGGGCGCCGCGCTCCTTCAGCGCCGCGGCTGCCGCACACAGCGTACCGGCGGTGTCGACGATGTCGTCGATCAGCACGCAAGTCTTGCCGCTCACGTCACCGATGATGTTCATCACGGTGGCCACGTTCGCCTTCGGCCGGCGTTTGTCGATGATGGCCAGATCGGCATCATCCAGCCGCTTGGCCAGGGCGCGGGCACGCACCACGCCACCGACGTCCGGGCTGACCACGATCAGATCGTCCATGCTGTGGTTGCGCCAGATGTCGGCCAGCAGCACTGGCGAGGCATACACGTTGTCGACCGGAATATCGAAGAAACCCTGGATCTGGTCGGCATGCAGATCCACCGTCAGCACCCGGTCGATGCCGGCGGCACCGATCATCCGGGCAGCCAGCTTGGCGGTGATCGGCACCCGTGCCGAACGCGGCCGGCGATCCTGCCGGGCATAGCCGAAATACGGAATCACCGCGGTGACACTGGACGCCGAGGCACGCTTCAGTGCGTCGGTCAGGGCCAGCAGCTCGAACAGGTTGACCGCGCTCGGCGCGCCAGTCGGTTGCAGCACGAACACGTCCTGCTGACGGACGTTTTCCTCGATCTCGATCTGCACCTCGCCGTCGCTGAACGTGCCGACCAGCGCCTTGCCCAATGGCACACCCAGGCGGTGGGCGACGTCCTCGGCAAGCGCGCGATGGGCATTGCCGGTAAACAGCATCATCTGGGTGGACGTGTCCACAGTGTTACCTCGGAACAAAAGCCATCATGAATGGCTGGGGCGGCAGGATTCGAACCTGCGTATGCGGGAATCAAAATCCCGTGCCTTAACCAGCTTGGCGACGCCCCAGTGAATTGTGTGTTCGTTTGTACCTGAATCTGTATCCATCAGCCGGCGCGATGTCGCGCCAGCGCATCCCGCAACGGCGAAACCTCGACACCGGTAGCCACCCATGCCCTGAACGTCGCCGGACATTGCGCCGCCACGTCCTGCGCCCGGCTCAGCGAGCGCAATTCCAGGAACACGCAACCGCCGCTGCCGGAAAGCCGCGCCCGGCCAAAACCACCCAGCCAGTCCAGCGCCGCGGCCACCCGCGGGTGTCGCGCACGCACTACTGGCGTAAAGGCATTTTCGGTTGTTTCGCCGGAAGCAAAGGATGAAATTGTCGCCCGCGGCGCATTTCGTGTCAATTCAGGCGCTTGAAAAAGCCCTGCGGTCGGCACCGGCTCAAGCGGGTCGAGCACCACATAGTGGCGCGGCGGCAGGCTCACCGGGCTGAGCCGGTCGCCAATCCCCTCGGCCCAGGCCGAGCGGCCATGCACGAACACCGGCACGTCCGCACCCAGCTGGCGCCCCAGTTCAGCCAGCACGTCGTCGCCCAGATCCAGCTGCCACAACAGGTTGAGCGCCACCAGTACCGTGGCCGCATCGGAACTGCCGCCGCCGAGGCCGCCGCCCATCGGAATGCGCTTGTCCACCTCGATATCCACGCCGGCCGTGCTGCCGGCATGTCGCCGCAGCGACTCCGCCGCGCGCACCACCAGATCGAGTTGCGCCGGCACACCCGGGGCCCCGTGCAGGCAGCGGATGTCGCTGTCCTCGCGCACCCGCAGGCGAATCTCGTCACCCCAGTCGAGCAGCCGGAACACCGTCTGCAGCTCATGGTAGCCGTCGGGTCGTCGACCGGTGATGCGCAGGAACAGGTTCAACTTGGCCGGCGCCGGCCATGCCGTCCATTCACCGCTAACAGGTGCCGACAACGTCCGGCTCATGAACACGCGCAGGTGATCGGGAAAGCCATTCTCGCGATCCCGCTGCCGTGCGTAGGCAAACGCCGGATCGTCCTTGTCGACCCGCGCAAAGCCATGCTTGGCGTAGAACGGCGCGTTCCAGCGCACATCGGCCAGCGTGCCCAGGTCGACCCGCCGGTAACCGGCCATGCACGCCCAGGCACAGGCGTGTTCCAGCAGCGCCGCGCCGATACCCTGCCGGCCATGTTCCGGCAGCACATCCATTTCGGCGATGCCGATGACATCGCCGCCGGCCAGCGTGTCCAGCCAGACGAAGCCGACCGGCTCGCCCGCCCCGTCCAGGGCCACCCAGACCAGACCGCGACCGATGGCCTGCTGCAGCAGCTCCGGCGGGATCGCCATGGCCGAATAGCCCGCCCACGCCGGGTGACCGCGAAACAGTTGCACGGCCTTGCGCTCGATCGCGCACAAGGCAGCGACCTGGCTCGGGTCCGCACGTTCGATCACGAGTGACATCGGGGTTCCGGGATTCACTTGACGGCGCTGCCGCCGGAGGGCGCACAGCCTAACCCAACCGGCCCGTCGGCAGGCTTAGCGGAACTGCCACGACTCGATCGACAATTTCACCTTGTACGGCGATTTCCCGGCGTACACCTTCTTCGGCAAGGGTGGCTGGCGGCCGGTGTCCCATTCGCGGTAGTCGACGACCCAGCCATCCTGCTGCAGCAGCGAAGGCAGGCGATCGGCACCGAAGCTCAGCTCGGCCGGGCCACTGTCGGCGCGCAGGCCGAGTACCCACGCACGCAGGTCGCCCAGCGGCACCTCCCAGCCCAGCGCCTTGCGCATCAGCGCCTCGGCGTCCGGCCCGCGCAACGGGCTCGAACCGAGACCTTCCAGCAGGGCGCCCTCCGGACCGCCACTCAGGCGGAAGCTCTTGCCGGTGATCGGAGCGCGCAACACGAACTCGTAGCGGGTGCCATCCTGGGTCCAGCTGAAACTGCCGCTGCCGCCCTCCTTGCCGTCGGAGACACCGAGCCGTCCCTGCAGCACCCAGTGATCGGCCTGAGCCAGCGTCCGTTCGCGTGCCGCCTGGGCGCGCAGCAGGCTGGCGTCACTCTTGATCCGCACCATTGGCACGCAGGCCACCAGCAGCAGCGGCATGACCGCCGCAAGGCATCGCAGCGCCCACTTCATGGATGCAGTCGCTTCAGTGCTTCCTGCAGGCTGCTGCTGTGCGGGTCGAGCTTGCGCACTTCGTCGAACACTCGCTGCGCGTCCTGCCTATGGCCCTGCTTCCACAGCACCTCGCCCAGGTGCACGCCTACGTCGGCGTCCTTGCGCGCCTGCCATGCGCCACGCAGGGTGCGCTCGGCCTGGTCCAGATGTCCCATGCGGTATTGCAGCCAGCCCCAGGAATCGGCGATTGCCGGATCGTTCGGCTTGGCGGCGCGGGCGGCCCGGATCAGCCGTTCCGCCTCGGGCAGATCGCGGTTCGCGTCGGCCAGGGTGAAACCGAGTGCATTGCTGGCGTCGACATCACCCGGCTTGATCTTCAGCAGATGCTGGAAGTCCTTCACGGCCAGATCGATCTGGCCCGCTTCGGCGTAGGTGAGGCCGCGGCCGTACAGCAGCCCCGGATCGTCCGGCACGACCTGCAGGGCCCGACTGAACGCGGTCTCGGCCTTCGCGTACTTGTGTTCCTGCAGATACAGCTCGGCATCGAGCTGCCAGGCCTGGCGCAGCTGCGCCGGCTGATCGAGGTAGTCCAGCTGCATCTGCCCCAGCAGTTGATGCGCCTGGGCGAGCTTGCCCTGCGCATGCAGGATGACCGCGCTGCGAAGGTCCGCATCGAAGGCGTGCTCGTCGTCATCGCCGACCTGGCCGTACCAGTCCAGCGCCTCGGTATCGCGATGCTGCATTTCGGCCAGTTGGCCGAGCAGGTAGGCACCGTGCTCACGCACATCGGGCGGGGCTTTCTGCAACTCCCGGTAAAGCGCCGCCAGCGCTTTCTCGTCCTTGTTGTGCGCCGCCAACCCGGCGCGCATGCCATAGGTGTCGATATTCTGCGGGCCGTGTCCCAGCAGTCGGGAGGCACCCGCGTAATCGCCGGCCTGACTGAGCATGCCGGCGTAGGCCAGTCGCAGCTGGATATTCTTCGGCGCCTTCGCCAAGGCCTTCTGCAACAGTGCACGGGCACCGTCGCGGTCGCCGTCCTTGAACCTCATCTGCGCCGCCCAGGCGTAGGTTTCGGCGCTCTTGAAGCGCTGCATCGCCGCGTTGGCGATCTGCATGGCGTAGGCATGGCGGCCCAGCTTGTCGCCCAGCTCGCTCATCGCCAGCCATGCATGCGCGTCGTCGGGCAACCGCTGCGGCGTCGCCAGGGCCTCCAGCAGGCGGGCGGCCTGGGCCTGGTCGCGGGCAGCCACCAGCACGCGGCCGAACTGGCGCCAGGCGTCCTTGTCGCCGCTGGTGATCAACAGCTCCAGCTGATGCTTCGCTTCGCCGGTATCGCCGCGATCCAGCGCCAGCTCGGCCCGCGACTGGGCCATCCTGGCCGGCGTGGCGCCCAGGAGCTGCCAACGATCCAGCGCGCGCTGGGCGGCGGCACCGTCATGCACGGCGATCGCCAGGGCAGCAGCCCGTTCGGCCACCCTGGGGTCGGCGCTCAATGCCATCGCCTTGTCGTAATGACCCGAGGCCCCCTTCAGGTCGGCATGGGTCAGCGCCATCTCGCCGGCCAGCAACTGCGCCAGCACGTCGTGCGCGGTATCCGGGGTGACCACGATCATGCGTGCCAGCGGTTGCGCGGCACCCGGTGTTTCCCGTGCGGGTCGCGACGGCAGGCCGGTACAGGCGCCCAATCCCAGCGCCAGCAGCGTGACTGCCGTAAAATGCCGCAGTTGCTTGAACTTGGTCAGCCCGCTCCGCACACTACTCTCCATCCGTTTGTCTGTTCCGGACACGCCTGTTCACAGGCGCCCCCTGCCAAGCTTAGCCTACGCCGCCGAACTCCTCTTCCCGAGATCCTCACCACGTCATGCCGCTCATCGCCCTCGGGCTCAATCACCTCACCGCGCCGGTCAGCCTGCGCGAACAGGTGGCGTTCGATGAGGACGCCGCCAGTGCGGCGTTGTTCGAGCTGACCCGGCAACCCGGCGTGGAGGAGGCGATGATCCTGTCCACCTGCAACCGCACCGAGCTTTACGTCGGCGTCGCGACCGGTGCGGAGGAGATCCCGCAGTTGTGGCTGAGTCGTCATCATCGTCTGACTCCGGGCAAGCTGGATGAGTTCCTGTACCGACATGATGAACAGGATGCCGTGCGCCACATGTTCCGGGTCGCCACCGGGCTGGACTCGATGGTGCTGGGTGAACCGCAGATCCTCGGCCAGGTGAAGGATGCCTACCAGCAGGCTCGCCTGGCGCAGGCACTGAAGGCGCCGCTGGACCGGTTGCTGCAGCACACGTTTTCGGTAGCCAAGCGGGTTCGCACGGACACCCGCATCGGCGCACACACGGTCTCGGTCGCGTTCACCGCGGTGCGCCTCGCCGAGCAGGTGTTCACCGACCTCAAGCAGGCCTGCGTGCTGCTGATCGGCGCCGGCGACACCATCGAGCTCGCCGCCCGGCACCTGGCGGACAAGCAGGCGCGCCGGCTGATCGTGGCGAACCGCACGCTCGAAACCGCCCAGGAGCTGGCCGGCCGCTACGGTGGTTACGCGATTGCGCTGGCCGACCTGCCCCAGCATCTGGCCGAGGCCGATATCGTGATCTCCTCCACCGCCGCGCGGCAGCCGATCGTGACCCGCGGCATGGTCGAGCAGGCGATGACGACGCGCCGGCGCAAACCGATGTTCATGGTCGACATCGCGGTACCACGCGACATCGAGGCCAGCGTGGGCGAACTGCCCGACGTGTACCTCTACGGCATCGACGACCTGCGCCAGGTGATCGACGACAACCGCCGCTCCCGTGAAGCTGCGGCGCACGAGGCCGAGACGATCATCGACCTGCAGGTGGATCGCTACATGGCCTGGCGCCGGGCGCTCACCCTGAAGAATCCTGCGCTGGACATGCGCCAGCACGCCGAGATCTACCGCGACGAAGTGCTGGGCAAGGCCCGCGCAATGGTCGCCAACGGCAAATCGCCGGAGGAGGCGCTGGCGTTTCTTGCCAATACGCTGACCAACAAGTTGCTGCATCATCCCAGCGCACGCCTGCGCCAGGCTGCGCTGAACGGGGATCTGGACCTGCTGCACGCCGCCGGACGGTTATACGGACCTGATCAGGAAGAGAGTGGGGAGGAATGAGAAAATAGGGCAAGCCGTATCCAGCTACTCTCGTCTCTCATTTCTCTGCGTCCTGCACTCTTCAATGACCCCATCGATCCGCCGCAAGCTCGAAGCACTGGCCGAGCGCCACGAGGAAATCGGCCTGCTGCTGTCGCAGCCGGACGTACATGCCGACAACGCCCGTTTCCGCGAGCTCTCGCAGGAATATGCCCAGCTCGAACCGGTCACCGGCTCGCTGCGCGAGCATGCCCGGGTCGAACGCGAGCTGGCCGAGGCCCGCGCCATGCTGGACGATCCGGAGCTGCGCGAAATGGCCGGCGACGACGTGCGCCGGCTGGAGCAGCGCCTGCTCGACCTGGATGGCGAACTGCAGCTGCTGCTCTTGCCGACCGATCCTCGCGACGAGGCCAACCTGTACCTGGAAGTGCGTGCCGGCACCGGTGGCGACGAGGCGGCGATCTTCGCCGGCGACCTGTTCCGCATGTACCTGCGCTATGCCGAAAGTCGTCACTGGCACGTCGAGATCCTCAGCGAACACGCCGGCGAGCATGGCGGCTACCGGGAGATCGTGGCCCGCATCGAGGGCAAGGGTGCCTATTCGCAGCTGAAATTCGAATCCGGCGCCCACTGCGTGAAACGCGTGCCGGTCACCGAATCGCAGGGTCGCGTGCACACATCCACCGCCACCGTGGCCGTGCTGCCGGAACTGGACGAGATCGACGACATCCCGATCAACCCGGCCGACCTGAAGACCGACACGTTCCGCGCCTCCGGCGCCGGTGGCCAGCACGTCAACAAGACCGACTCGGCGATCCGTATCACCCATCTGCCGACCGGCACCGTGGTGGAGTGCCAGGAAGAGCGCAGCCAGCACAAGAACCGAGCCCGCGCGATGAGCCTGCTCAAGGCGCGCCTGCTCGACGCCGAGCGCAGCAAGCAGAGCGCCGCCCAGGCCGAGTCGCGCAGGCTGCAGGTCGGCACCGGCGATCGCAGCCAGCGCATTCGCACGTATCGCTACAAGGACAACCTCGTGACCGATCACCGGATCGGCCTGAATCTGCACAGCCTCGCCGAAATCATGCAGGGCAACCTCGGCGAACTGATCGACGCACTGACCCGAGAGCACCAGGCCGACCTGCTGCAGTCCCTCGGCAGCGCCTGAACCCCGCCGTCACGGCCACCCGGGTTAACCTGTCGGCACCAGGGCATCCAGCGAGGCACGCATGAGCAAGCATTACCGCAAGGCCATGGACGAACTGCAACTGGAGCTGGTTCGGCTGCAGCACGGATTGCACTGCAGCGGAAAGCGGATGGTCGTGCTTTTCGAGGGCCGCGATGCTGCCGGCAAGGGCGGCGTGATCAAGTGCATCAGCGAAAGCCTGGATACCCGCGGCTATCGCATCGCCGCCCTGGGCAAGCCGAGCGAAAGCGAAACCTCGCAATGGTATTTCCAGCGTTACGTCGCCCATCTGCCCTGCGCAGGCGAGCTCGTGCTGTTCGATCGCAGCTGGTACAACCGCGCCGTGGTGGAACCGGCGATGGGTTTCTGCAGCAAGGCCCAGTACGAGGCGTTTCTGGACGCGGTGCCGACCTTCGAGCAGATGCTGGCCGACGACGGCATCATCCTGCTCAAGTACTGGCTGGCGGTGGACCAGGTCGATCAGGAAGAGCGTTTCGCCGAGCGTGCCAGCAATCCGCTGAAACGCTGGAAGCTGTCACCCGTCGATCTGGTCGCGCGTCAGAAATACGCCGAGATGGGCCGGCTGCGCGACGTGATGATCGAACGCACCCACCGCGACCACGCGCCCTGGTTCGTGGTCGACTTCAACGATCAGAGGCGCGGCCGGATCAACCTGATCCGGCACTTGCTGCAGCAGGTGCCGCTGCACGACGAACCGATTGCCGAGGTGAAGTTGCCCAGGCTCAAGGGCAAGCCGCGGAAAGAGCACGTCACCGACAGGGCGCTGTGGGTGCCGAACACGTTCTGAGCGTCATCCGGTATGGAAACCGTGCAGCGCCTGCTCGGGCAGCTCCTCGCGACTGACCGACTCGACCCGCGCGGCCGGCGGCCCCTGCCGCAACCAGCGCTCCAACGCGTCGAGCATGTCCACCGATCCGCAGGCCAGCACCTCGACCCGGCCGTCCGGGCGGTTTTTCGCGTGGCCGGAAATGCCCAGCATCAGCGCCTGCTCGCGGGTGCTGGCGCGGAAAAACACGCCCTGCACCCTGCCGCTGACGATGAACCTTGCGACCGGCATCACTTCACACCGATCAACTCGGCCAGTGACGCCTCGGTGACTGGACCCACGATGTGCCTGGCGACCCTGCCATCCGGGCTGATCAGATAGGTGGTGGGCAGGCCGCGCGGCTCGTCGAAATCCTTCAGCGGCTTGTCCAGGGTGACCTGGGCGATCGGATAGACCACCGGATGCTTCGCCAGGAACGCCTTGATGTCGGCCGGTTCGCTGTCTTCGTAGGCCAGCCCGATGGCCACGACATGCTTGTGGGTGGCGACGAAATGCGAGATGCCCGGCATCTCCTTGATGCACGGCACGCACCAGGTCGCCCAGTAGTTCACGATCACCCAGTGCCCGCGCTGGGCGGCCAGATCGAAGGTCTGGCCGTCCAGCGTGCCGACCCGCAGGGTCGGCTGGCCCGGCATGGCCGCATCGGCCGGCCGTACGCATGCCAGCGCCAGCACCACGGCAGCGGCGCGGCCCAGGAATGAGGTGAACGTCGGGAACGGGGTCATGCGGGTAATTCCTCGATACCCGTCGCCGCATCGGCGACCGGGGGATAGATCTGGTCCAGCCGGGCGCCCAGCTTCGCCTCCAGCACCGTGGCCACTTCGGCCAGCAGCGACAGCAACTCCGGCGGCAACTCGATGCCAAGCGCCGCGGCCTCTTCCACCGGCTGCAGCGGCAGGCGATAGTCGGCATGCCGATACACGCGCAGCAGGTCGGTGCTGTCCAGGCTGCGGCAAAGCAGCCAGCCCCCCGCTTCGCCACGCTGGATCAGGTCGGCCTCCTGCAGATCGTCGAAATAGGCGGTGATCAGTGCGCTGCGCAGATACGGCTCCCGTACCCGCACTTCGGCCGGATCCACGCAGTCGCCGCTGCGATGGGCCTCGACAAAATGCCGCAACACCACCAGCAGGCCGAGAAATTCGGCGCCCTCGGGCAACGTCTTCGTCGGCGGGTGATACTCGAACGCGGAGGCAGAGGCCGCGATCGATGCCGCCAGGATCACGATGACCCACGACAGATAGACCCACAGCAGGAAGATCGGGATCGCTGCCAGCACACCGTAGATCTGCTGGTAGTTCTGTGCGTTCTTCACGAACAGGCCGAAACCCCAGCGGGCGATTTCGAACAGCACCGCACCGAGCAGCGCGCCGATCGCCGCATCGCGACGCGAGACCCGGGTGTTGGGAATCACCGAGTACATCAGCCACAGCGTGAAAAACGTCACCACGAACGGCAACGTGGCCAGCAGGCTCTGGGCGATGCCGCTGAGCTGATCGATGGCGCCGTGCAGCAACGGTGCGGCGGTGACGTAGGAAGTGACGGCGATGCCGCCGACGATCAGGATCGGCCCCAGGGTCAGCGCCGCCCAGTACAGCAGCAGGCGGGAACCCCAGCCCCGCGCCTGATGCACGCGCCAGATCCGGTTCAGCCGGTCCTCGATGCTGATCATCATCGACAGCGCACTGAACAGCATCACCAGGATACTGATGCCGGTGAGCTTGCTGGCATTCGCGGCGAAGCCCAGCATGGTGTTCTGCACGGCCTCGCCAGCCGAAGGCACGAAGTTGTTGAACACGAAATTGATCAACGTGTCGCGCGCCGGCTGGAATACCGGAAACACCGAGAACATCGCGAATATCGCCACCATCAGCGGCACCAGCGATACCAGGGTGGTGTATGACAGCGCGCCCGCCGTCTCGAAGCACTTGTCATCGACAAAGCGCTGCCAGATGAAACGGCTGAAGCTCCTTGTTCGATCGCGATTGAAGCGTCGGATCATCGGTATCCTTTCGGCGGCGCCACGCCGCGGCCAACATCGTGGGTATCGGTCGCTACACTAGCGTATTGCCGATGAATGCCTCAAACACATGAGCCCTGCCGCATGACTCAAGAAATCCTGGTCCTGTACTACAGCCGCAGCGGCCACACCGCCCAGCTGGCGCGCCTGATCGCCCGCGGCGTGGAGGAAGTGCCGGGCATGCTGGCCCGGTTGCGCCAGGTGCCGCCGGTCGCACCTGTGACCGAGCTGGCGCAACCGCCCGAGCCGGAAGACGGCGCACCGTATGTGACCCGGCAGGACCTGCTCGATTGCGTCGGGCTGGCCATGGGCAGCCCGACCCGCTTCGGCAACATGGCCGCGCCGCTGAAACACTTTCTCGATTCGACCGGGGCCGAATGGGCCAGCGGCTCGCTGGTCGGCAAGCCGGCCGCGCTGTTCACCTCGACCAGCACCATGCACGGCGGGCAGGAATCCACGCTGCTGACGATGGCACTGCCGCTGCTGCATCACGGCATGCTGATCGTCGGCCTGCCGTACACGGAGCCGGCACTCACCGCCACGCAAACCGGCGGCACACCCTACGGCGTCAGCCACGTGACCGGTGCCGGCGGCGACAACCCGATCAGCGGGCACGAGCGTGAACTGGCCCGGGCGCTGGGGCGCCGGCTGGCCGAAACCGCACGCAAGCTGGCGGCTGACGCATGAGCACGCTGCCCCGGGAACAACAGCTCGGGCTGCTCGCCTGGGCCGGCCTGAGCGTGTTGCAGCTGGCCTGGCACGGCTGGCTGTTTCCCCCGCAGGTCATTCCGGTCTGGCTGGTCCTGGCGATCACGGTGATCCCGCTGCTGCTGCCGTTGCTGGCGATCCGCGACGCGCGACGCGCGCTGTTGTGGGTCGGCATTCTCAGCCTGTTCTACTTCTCCCACGGCGTCGCCGAGAGCTGGAGCTCGCCCGGTCAGCGCTGGCCGGCGCTGGTCGAGGTCGTGCTCAGCCTGCTGTTGATCGCGACGCTGGGCGCCGGTGTCAAGCGCAGGCAACGCGACTAGCAGGATACGGCGGACGGGCGCCTGCCTATACTCGAGACCTTCGCTTTCGATGGAGTGCACCATGACGGGCTTCCTGCAGGATCCGGCGCAACTCGCCCATCCCTATCGCAGCGACCGCGTGCTGCTGTCCCTGCTCGATCGCGCCCTGCCCGCCGATCGGCGCGCTGCCCTGGATGCCGATCTGGATGCACTGGGTGCGTACGCGCAGCTGGCCTGGCAGCGGGCGAGCACGTCGACGCGACGCAAACCGGTGTTGACCGCGTGGGATGCCTGGGGCCGACGGGTCGACCGGATCGAGCTCACCACCGCATGGCAGGAAGGCCCCGGCCTCACCACGCGACACGCGGTACTGGCGGCCGGCCACGCACCGAGCGAGCACGCCAGGCTGGAGGAATTCGCCCGGGTCTACCTGTATCACCTGGCCAGCGAGTTCTACACCTGCCCGCTGGCGATGACCGACGGCGCGGCCACCGCGCTGAAGGCCTCCGGCAACCAGGCGCTGATCCGGCGCGCGTTGCCGCACTTCCTCAGCCGTGACGCCGCCAGCTTCTGGCTCAGCGGCCAGTGGATGACCGAGAACAGCGGCGGCTCCGATGTGGGTCTGACCGAGACCATCGCACGCCAGGACGCCGATGGTCAGTGGCGGCTCTACGGGCGCAAGTGGTTCAGCTCGGCCGTCGTGGGTGAGGCGGCGCTGGCGCTGGCCCGGCCGGAAGGCGCCGGCAGCGGCGCCGCGGCGCTGGCCCTGTTCTATGTCGAGACGATGGACGGCGAGCGGCGTCGCCCCGAACTCGTCATCGACCGGCTGAAGGACAAGCTCGGCACCCACGAACTGCCCACTGCGGAGATCCACCTCGAGGGCCTGCCCGCGTGGCCGCTGGGCGAGCTCGCCCACGGTGTGCGCCAGGTGGCGCCGATGCTCAACGTCACCCGCACGTGGAATGCCGTCTGCGCGGTCGCCAGCATGGCGCGCGCGATCAGCCTGGCGCGCGACTACGCCTCGCGCCGGCGGGCGTTCGGCCGCCCCGTGATCGAGCAACCGCTGCACGCGCGGACCCTGGCCGACATGCAGGCCGAGTTCGAGGGTGCCTTCGCGCTCGCCTTCGAGGTCGCCCACCTGCTGGGCCGGGTCGAACACGATGCGGCCGCCCCGCATGAAGCCGCACTGCTGCGCCTGCTGACGCCGCTGGCCAAGCTGTGGACCGGCAAGCTGGCGGTGAAGCTGTGCTCCGAGGCGCTGGAATGTTTCGGCGGCGCGGGCTACATCGAGGACACCGGGCTGCCGCAACTGCTGCGCGACGCGCAGGTGTACGCGATCTGGGAAGGCACCACCAACGTGCTGTCGCTGGACAGCCTGCGTGCGCTGGCCGGCGACCATCTCGGGCCCTTGCGCACGGCGGTCCGCGGCTGGACCGAGGGCAGCGGCGAAGCGGCGGCGGTGAGCCTGATCGGGACCACGCTGGACGCGGCCGCTGCCTGGCTCGATCAGCATGCCTCGGATCGGGATTCGCTCGAGGCCGGCGCCCGCGGCCTCGCCTTCACGCTGGCCCGCTGTGCCGGTGCCGCCTTGCTGGCGCGCCAGGCCCGCTGGTCGGGCGAACGCGACGATCCACGCCCCGCCGCCGCACTGAGGCGCTTTGCCAGCCACGGACTGGACCGGCTGGTGACACCGAACTCCGCGGACACCTTGCTGCTTCTGGACTAGTGCTCCCCGGCACGTAGCCGGGATGACCCCGCCACGCGACCGGCTCCGTCCCACAGGGGCTAAAATGCCCCGTTCCCCCAACTCGGCTCATCCGCATGCAGCATCTGACCATCGTCACCACCGGCGGCACCATCGACAAGATCTACTTCGACGACAAGTCGGACTACAAGATCGGCGCGCCGCAGATCGGCGAGATCCTCAGCCATCTGGGCGTGGCCTTCCAGTTCGACGTGATCCCGATCCTGCGCAAGGACAGCCTGCACATGGGTGCCGAGGATCGAGCGCTGGTGCGCTCGACGATCGAGGCGCAACCGCACCGCCACGTGCTGGTGACCCACGGCACCGACACCATGGTCGAGACCGCGCAAGAGCTGGCCAGCATCAAGGGCAAGGTGATCGTGCTTACCGGTGCGCTGAATCCGGCCCGCTTCCAGGGCTCCGACGCGGTGTTCAACATCGGCTGCGCGGTGGCCGCGGTGCAGACGCTGCCCGATGGGGTCTACATCACCATGAACGGCCGCGTGTGGGATCCGGCCAGGGTGCGCAAGAATCGCGACGCCAACCGCTTCGAGGAAGTGTCCGGCTGACCGGCCGTCGGTCCCTTCGTGGCGAGGTTCCGTCACGGCCCATGAAAAGGGGCCCGATCGATCCGATCGGGCCCCCTTGCATCACGATCACACAGAAGAAAAAAACGGGTCGTCCCTGACCCGTCAGGGGATTACCAGGTGGCCTTCAGCGACACACCGGAGAATGCGGTGTAGCCGCGCAGCTTGATGTAGTACGTGCCCGAGGGGGCGCTGAACGTGCAGCTCTCGTTGTTGCCGGTCTTGTACGGGCGGCAGTCGTAGCTGCTGGTGGTCGGTGCCGTACCCTTCTTCACGTAGAGATCGGCGTCGCCGGTGCCGCCGGAACTGGCGATAGTCAGGCTGCTGGTGCCGGCCGGAATCACCACGGTATAGCTGAGTTCCGCATTCTTCGCCGCGGCCTGGCCGGTCACCGGCACGCCGTTCTGCAGACCGCCACCACCGCCGCCACCGCCACCTGTGCTGTAGCTCGCCTTCAGGGTCACCCCGGAGAACGCGCTGTAGCCGCGCACATTGACGTAGTAGACGCCGGCCTGCGGCGAAGCCACGGTGCAGGTCTCGCCGTTGCCGCTCACGTACGGGCGGCAGTCGTAGCTGCTGGTGGTCGGTGCCGAGCCGAACTTGGTGTACATGTCGGCATCGCCGGTGCCGCCGGACATGGCGAATACCAGGTTCGTCGCTCCCGCCGGCACGGTGATCTTGTAGGCCAGTTCCTGGCCCGCACTGCCCGACAGGCCCGTCACCGGGGTGCCGTTCTGCAGATCCGTGGTACCGCCGCCGCCACCGCCGCCGGTGCCCGGACAGGTCACGCCCACACCGGTGAATGCGCTGATCACGTCATTCGCGCTGTAGCCCAGGTCGGTGGCCGCCGACTCCACTCCGCAGGCGCCGGAGTTGAAGGTGGAAGTGGCCGTCCAGTACGACTTGTTGGCGAGCGCGAAGGCCTGGAATGCCTTCTTCACGTCCCAGCCGCTGGTCTTGGCCAGCAGGCAGAAGGCCTTGTTGTAGACACCGCTGGAGTAGTGCACGTCCAGGCTCGAGGTGTAGTTCGCCGCGTTGTCGATCGAGCCGCCATCCTGCGGCGGATTGCACATGTAGCGCAGCGCATCGCCGATGCCGGCGCTGGTCTTGACGATATCGCGCCCGACCAGGAAGTCCGCCGAACCGCGATCGAAATATTCGGCCGCCTCGCCGGCAATATCCGAGTACGCCTCGTTCATGCCACCGGACTGGCCGGTGTACTGCAGGCCGGAGTTCTGCTCGGTGTACCCGTGGCTGATCTCGTGGCTGGTCACATCCAGCGACACCAGCGGATAGAACGTGCTGGCGCCGTCACCGAAATACATTGCCGAACCGTCCCAGAACGCATTCTCGTAGTTGCTCTTGTAATGCACCTTCATCACCAGCTGGATGCTCAGCGGCGGCGCACCGGTGTAGGCGGTGTACATGTCATGCACCACTCCACCGAAATGATGTGCATCGTTGACCGGCGAATAGGCACCGTTGGTGGCGTCGGTATTGCTGGTCGGACAGGTGAAGCTGACCACCGAGCCACCACTGGTGCCGTGGTTGAGGTTGTAGGTCTTGACGTTGGTGTTGACCAACGTGCAGGTGCTGCCCGACTGGGTCACGTCGAGCGCGGCGTAGTCGGTGCCGTAGAGGTACTGGCCGGTCTTGGTGTTGCCACCGGGCCCATTGGCCGAGGCGTCGGTCAGGCCATTCCAGCTCTGGATCACCGCGCCGGTGTTGGCATCGATGATCGCGGTGGGACGGCTGGGATTGGCGCCGCCGACGAAGTAGGAGACCCGATAGACCAGCCGGGCCGGGCCGCCATCCTGCGGATACACGAACAGGTCGGCTTTCTGATTCTCCATCGTCGCACCACCGGTCAGGGTGGTATGGGCGTGCGCCTTCAGCGCCGCGATGGCCCGGCCCTGGTTGAGCTTCGGCGCGACCGAGGCCAGGTCGAGCTGCGCGCTCTGCATCAATTCACCGCTGGCCCGCAGCGCATTGCCCTGCGCATCCTGCACCACGGCAATGCTGCGACCGTAGACCGGCACGCCACGGAACATCTGCTGCTGGCGCACGACGTGGTGGCCGCCGGCGAGGGCCACCGAACTGCGTGGCGCAAGCGACATGTCCTGTCCCAGATTGAGCTGGGCGGCCAGCGCACTGGCCGGTACGGCACCGAGATTCTGTTCGTGCAGGGTTCGCGTATTGGCGGCGGTCGCAACCGACGCGGTAGCCAGGCCGATCGCGGCCACCAGCAGTTTCAGACGGAAATGGTTGGGCATGAAAAAAACTCCTAGACAAAATTCGGGGCAAACGGGTCCTATGCGGCCGCAAGGCCCCATGCAGGAAATTGCCGTGCAAGGCACGGCTCGATATTCGTGAGCTGTCTAGCGATCCCAAAATACGTCCGGAACCGGCTGCCTTCCCCCTGGCTTTCCCTAGCGAGGGCAGCGCGTGGACGCGTAGCTGCAAAACGGTGGAGACACCGCTAAAGGATCATCCGTCAACCTCCCCGGTCGCGGATTCAGCAACGTTATTCCTTGCGACTAACCGTGACAATCCGACTTTTTCCTACGCCCGGTGACCACGGTCACAGCGCGACCTGTCGGGCCGACGGCAATCGGCGTTGCACGACGGGAATCGGCTGATTTCCTTGTTTCGAGCGCAGCGCGGCTGCGAACCACGCCCATCGGTTCGCTGTCGGATCAGGCTATTTCCCGGTGGCCTGCGCGCGGTACACCGCACAATTTTGCGAATGCGCCGAACGGGCTGTGGATTCAGAGCATGCCGGTTTCGAGCTTGGCGGCATCCGACATCATCGAATGGCTCCACGGCGGATCGAACACCAGGTCCACGTCCGCCTCGGCCACGGTGGGAATCATCTCGAGCTTGGTGCGCGCGTCATCCACCAGGATATCGCCCATGCCACAGCCGGGTGCCGTCAGCGTGAGCTTCACATAGACCTTGCGCTGGCCCGATGCGGTCTGCTCCAGGCTGAGGTCGTAGACCAGCCCCAGTTCGACCACATTGACCGGGATTTCCGGATCGAACACGGTACGCAGCTGGTCCCAGGCCAGCTTCTCCACATCTGCATCGGTGGCGTCGGCGGCCACCTCGATCGGCACCGGCTGCTCCTTGCCCAGCGCATCGGCATTGTTGCCGGCGATGCGGAACAGGTTGCCCTCCACATACACCGTGAAACTGCCGCCCAGCGCCTGCGTGATGTAGCCGATCTGGCCCGCGGGCAAGCTCACCACGTCACCTTGCGGCACCATGACGGCGCTGCAGTCGCGCAACAGGGTGAAGGGTTCGCTGCTCAGACTGAAACCACTCATGCCACTCGCCAATCCTGTATCTGTGGGTACGACCGGTTGCCGACCCAGGTTGTACATTATGCCGCCCGCGACGCGGGCTGGCTTGTTCCAGATCAGGCCGGAATCCCCGAACTCAAGGGAATGTGACTGCTGGCGCCACCATGGCGACCAGGCGGGGCACGTTATGATGGCCGCTTTGCACGATGGATAAGCCGATGTTTCCAGCCGTCCCGCCATGTCGTCGCCGATGAGCGTGCGCAGCGCGTTGCTGTTCGTGTTCGCCCTGTTCAGTGCCGCCATGCTGGGACTCGCCGCCGGCGCGGTCTGGATGGTGGTTTCCTTGTACCTGCGCCATCCGCTGCCGTGGCTGGCACCGCCGATCGGCGCGCTGCTGGGCCTGGCCATTCGCGGCAGCGTGCGCCGGCCCGGCACCGGCGCCATGCTGCTGGCCGCCGGGGCCACGGCGCTGGCCGGGATCTACGTCAACATGCTGATCGCCGGCGTGCAGATCGCCGGCAACATGGGCGTGGGGCTGATCGATGCCCTGCGCACCGCCGGTCCCGGAATGCTCTGGCAACTGGCCCGCCTGGCACTGACGCCGGCCGATGTCGGCTGGACCGTGCTGGCCGTCCTGCTGGCCGGCTGGCTGGCGCAGCGCGCGCAGAGCCGGCGCTGAGGCGCCGGCTCTGCTGAGGGTGCTCAGGCCTCGATGGCCTTCAACTCGGTCACCAGCTCACCCACCGCGGCCTGGCCGTCGCCGTACAGCATGCGGGTGTTGTCGCCGTAGAACAGCGCGTTCTCGATCCCGGCAAAACCGGTGCCCTTGCCGCGCTTGATCACGATCACATGCTTCGCATCGCCCACGTCGAGAATCGGCATGCCGTAGATCGGCGAGGCCGGGTCGGTCCTGGCCAGCGGATTGACCACGTCGTTCGCGCCGATCACCAGCGCCACGTCGGTGGCGGCAAACTCCGGGTTGATGTCGTCCATGTCGGCGATCAGGTCGTACGGCACACCCGCCTCGGCCAGCAGCACGTTCATGTGCCCCGGCATGCGGCCGGCGACCGGATGGATCGCGAATTTCACCTTCACCCCGCGCTTGATCAGCAACTGGGCGAATTCCCATACCTTGTGTTGTGCCTGCGCCACCGCCAGGCCATAGCCGGGAACGATCACCACGCGTTCGGCATAGGCCATCATCACCGCTGCGTCGGCGGCGTCGACCGGCTTCTGCGCGCCCTCGATCGCCTGCGCCTCGCCCCCCGCCGCACCGAAGCTGCCGAACAGCACATTGCCGATCGAGCGGTTCATCGCCTTGGCCATCAACTGGGTCAGCAGGGTACCGGCCGCGCCGACCACCATGCCGGCGATGATCATCGCCTCGTTGCCCAGCACGAAACCCTCGAACGCCACCGCCAGGCCGGTGAACGCGTTGTACAGCGAGATCACCACCGGCATGTCGGCGCCGCCGATCGGCAAGGTCATCATCAGGCCGAACAGCAGCGCCAGCACGAAAAACACCACGATCAGCGGCAGGCTGGCATGACCGACGATCAGCGCAAGGCCGACCGCGACCGCTCCGGCCAGCAACAGCAGGTTGACCGCGCGCTGGCCGGGAAACACGAAACGCTTGTCCAGCCATCCCTGCAGCTTGGCGAACGCGATCAGCGAACCGGAGAAACTCACCGCGCCGATCAGCGCGCCGAGCACGCCCAGCGCCAGTTCGACCGGTGACAGCGCGACCAGCGCCGGCGGCGGGTTCAGCGCGTTGATCGCCCAGCTCTCCGGCCGCAACGGCGAGGTATCCGGGAGCCCCGGCGGATGCAGGATCGCCAGCGTGCGCACATAACCGATCAGCTCGACCGCACCGATCGCCGCGGCCGCGCCGCCGCCCATGCCGTTGTACAGCGCCACCATCTGCGGCATCGCGGTCATCGCCACCCGCTTGCCGCTCCACCACGCCGCGGCCACACCGACCAGCACGGCGGCGATGATCAGCCCGCGGTTGTGCATGTCCGGCAGGAAGAACGTGGCGAGCACCGCCAGCAGCATGCCGTAGCCGGCCCACACGATGCCGCCGCGCGCCGTGCGCGGTGAACTCATCCGTTTCAGGCCCAGGATGAACAGCAGCGCGGCGAGGAAATAGCAGGCCTTGATCAGCGTCGGCAACCAGCTCATCAGTGACTCCCCTTGCCGGCACCGGGCTTGCTGGACTTGAACATCTCCAGCATCCGCTCGGTCACCACGTAGCCGCCGGCGGCATTGCCGGCGCCGAGCAGGACGCCGATGAAGCCGATCGTCATCTCGAACGGCGTCTGGGCGTGGCCTAGCGCGATCATGGCGCCAACCAGCACAATGCCGTGGACGAAGTTGGAACCGGACATCAACGGCGTGTGCAGGATCACCGGCACCCGCGCGATGATTTCATAGCCGGTAAATGCGGCCAGCATGAAGATGTACAGCGCCAGGAAACCGTCGATCATGACCCCACCCCGTCAGGACTCAGTTGAGCTTGCATCATACGGGAACCTCGGGAAACTTCGAGGCTGCCGTGCGGGCTGCGCGTGCCGGCCGGAGTCAACCTGCGCCAAGCTGCCGCGTTGAACACGGGAGTCCCACCGATGGAGCCCGAGGATGCGCCACCCGACGATGCAGGCGCGATGGCCATGAACAGTGCGGCCGGCACGCTCGACACGGACCTGCTGATCGAAAGCGGCCCGAGCGACATCCGGGAAACCCCGGCGACGCTGGATGCGTTCCTGGCGCAGATCGAGCGGCGCGCGTTCCGCATGGCCGAGCTGCAGCTGCGCCATCGCGAGGACGCGATGGATGCGGTGCAGGACGCCATGCTGCGGCTGGTCAGGCATTACCGCGACAAGCCGGCCGCGGAATGGCCGCCGCTGTTCTGGGGCATCCTGCGTCGGCGCATCGTCGATCTGCAGCGGCGCCGCAAGGTGCGCTCGATCGTGGTGGGCTGGCTCGGCGGCGGTCGTGACGGCGACGGCGACGAGCTGCCGGCATGGGAGCCGGCCGATCATGGCCCCGGGCCGCTCGAGCGGCTGCACGATGCGCAGTCGTATGCCGACATGGCGGCCGCCGTGAGGCAGCTGCCGCCGCGCCAGCGCGAGGCCTTCATGCTGCGCGTGCTGGAGGGTCTGGACGTGGCGGAAACCGCCCGTGCCATGGGCTGTGCCGAAGGCAGCGTGAAGACCCATCTGTCACGCGCCATGCATCATTTGCGCGATCAACTGGAGGACTGGCGATGACCACGCCCGACAACCGACCCGACACCCCGCTCGAACAGCGCGCCCGCGAGCTCTACGACGAGGCCGTCCGACGCATCGACCCGGACACCGCCGGCCGCCTTCGCGCAGCACGCCGACAGGCCCTGGAAGCCGCCCGGGCACCCGAGCGGCATCGCGCGCGCTGGCTGATCCCGGCAGGCGCCTTCGCGGTCGTCGCCCTGGCCACGATGATGGTGTGGCAGCCGCTGCCGCACCGGGGCGCCACGCCGTCGCACGTCGCGGGCACGGCGCCGACCACGGCCGACCTGGACAACGACCTGCCGCCGGATGCCGACAAGACCGACCCGAACCTCTACCAGAACCTCGATTTCTACGGCTGGCTGGCCGCCAACGACAGCAAGCCGGCGACCCGCTGAGCCATGAGCAGACTCCCGAACCCGATCCTGCCCCTCCTGCTTGCCGTGTTGCTCGGCAGCATCGTCGCGCCGGTGCGGGCGCAGGACGCGCCGCCACCGCCGCCGCCGCATGGCGAGATGCCGCCACCGCCGCCGCGACCGTGGAGCAGCCTGGATCCGGCCCAGCGCGAGATTCTTGCCCCGCTGCAGCAGGAGTGGAACAACCTGCCGGCGCGCAAGCAGGCACACATGCTGCAGCGTGCCGAACGCTGGGTCACCCTGCCGCCGGACCGGCGGGAGAAGATCCGCCAGCGGATCGCCCACTGGCAGCAGATGACGCCGCAGGAACGCGAGCAGGCGCGTGCGAACGAACGCAAGTTCCACGAGTTGTCGCCGGAGCAGCGTGCGCAGTTGCACCGCGCGTTCGAACATTTCCAGCAGTTGCCGCCGGAGCAGCGCGAGCAGCTGATGCAGCGCTGGCACCACCTGCCGCCGGCCCAGCGCAGGCAATGGATGGAACACCCGGACTTTGGCGTGCCGCCGCCCGGAGAACGGCCGCCCGGGCACGGCCCGCCGCCACCGCCACCGGATGCCGATGGCTCGATATGAAGGCAGCCGCCCCGCCTTGCGCGGGGCGGCTGCCTTCAGGCGCCGAAGCGGGTTTCGCCGGCGTGGCTGAGGCAGCTCCTGGTGATCAGTTCGTCGTCGAAATCGGGCCGCAGCTCGCCGTCGTGAACCAGCAGCTCGACGAAATTGTAGACATTGCGCGCATACATCTCCGAGGCATGCAGCGGCGCGCCGGCGGGCAGGTTGAGCGGCCCCAGGATCACCACGCCGCCATGCTCGACCCGCTCGCCCGGACGGGTCAGTTCGCAGTTGCCGCCGCCCTCGGCGGCCAGGTCCACGATCAGCGCGCCCGGCTTCATGCCCTCGACCATCGCCGCCGTGAGGATCTTCGGCGCGGGCCGTCCGGGCACCGCCGCGGTGGTCACGATCACGTCGATCGTCTTCAGATGCTCGGCCAGCGCCTGCTGTTGCGCGGCGCGTTCCTCCGCCGACAGCTCGCGCGCATAGCCGCCGCTGCCTGCCGCGCTGACACCGAGGTCGAGAAACTTCGCGCCCAGCGATTCGACCTGCTCGCGCGTCTCCGGACGCACGTCGTAACCCTCGATCTGCGCGCCCAGCCGGCGCGCGGTGGCGATCGCCTGCAGGCCGGCCACGCCGGCGCCGATCACCAGCACCTTCGACGGCCGGATCGTGCCGGCCGCGGTGGTCAGCATGGGGAAGAATTTCGGCGACGCCTCGGCCGCGATCAACATGGCGCGGTAACCGGCCACCGCCGCCTGCGAGCTGAGCACGTCCATCGCCTGCGCCCGGGTGGTGCGCGGCAGCAGCTCCAGCGAAAACGCGGTCAGCTTGCGCGCGGTCAGCGCGGCGATACGCTGGTCGGCGCCGTAGGGACGCAACTGGCCGACCACCAGGCTGCCTTCACGCAGTCCGGCGAACACGGCATCCTCGGGCGGCAACACGCAGGCCAGCAGGTCGGCCTGCGCCAGCACCCCGGCAGCATCGGCGAACTCGGTCTCCGCGTAGGCTGCGTCGGGAAAGCCCGCGGCGCGTCCCGCATCGTGCTCGAGCAGCACCCGCAAGCCCTTGCCGCGCAGTTTCTTCGCCATCTCGGGCGTGATCGCCACGCGCCGTTCCCCGGCAGCGGTCTCGCGCAAAGCGGCAACGGTGATAGGCATGACGCAATCCCCTTGGAATGGTCCGGACATCTTAGCGTCAGTTGGCGCGGACAGGTTTTGATCGGGTCGCAGGCGGGAGAGTAAGCTGGCCCGCCGGCACGCGCCGCACCGGGCCATCGCCGGAGAGTCCGATGTCTGTATCCGCCCATGCTTTCGATGACCTGCTGGCCCTGGCACGCCACGCGCGCGAACGGGCCTATGCGCCGTATTCCAGCTTCCACGTCGGCGCTGCCCTGCTCACTCTCGATGGCCGCACGTTCAGCGGCTGCAATGTGGAAAACGCGTCGTATGGCCTGTGCAACTGCGCCGAGCGCACGGCCCTGTTCGGCGCCATCGCCGCCGGCTGCCGGCCCGGCGACTTCGCCGCGCTGGCGGTGATCGCAGACACCCCCGCCCCGGTCAGTCCCTGCGGCGCATGCCGCCAGGTGATGGTCGAACTGTGCGGCGAGGCGATGCCGGTGTTGATGGGCAACCTGCATGACGAGACGCAGCGCACCACCGTGGGTGCGCTGCTGCCGGGCTCGTTCCAGCTGCCGCCACCCGCATGACGGAAAGATGCGGCAGAAGCGGTGGCGCACCCTCCCCGCCTGCGGCTTCTAGCCGGCGTCGCAGTGCTTCTTCTCGACGAGCTCCATGAGTCGCTTGAGGCGCGCATCGGACTGAAGCTGCTGGCCCTGCGCCGCCACCGCGCCCGCCTGGGCTCGATATTTGTCATTCAGCGGTTTGTCCTCGGCTTCGGCTCGCTGCCAGACCTCTGCCTGATGTGCCGCTTCGGCCTGGCCAACCGCCTTGCCCGAGAGGCCGGTCGGATCGGCCATCGACCCAAGCGCCGCCGCCGTCAGCCCCACGGCGGCCGGCGTCTCCCCGGCGACGCGTTTGTTCCCGCGATGGATCACCTCCTGCCCGGTGGCCGCCAGATCGGTGACGCCCGGCGTCATTCGCTGCATGTAGGGACCGAGCTCGGCGGCGATCTGTGCGCAGGTCATCGCTTCATCGCCGGGCAAGGCCCCCGGCGCCTGCGCCGCCGCGATGGCGAGCGCCCACAGAGTGGCACCGATCGAGCACGCTGCTGTCATGGGTTTGTGCCATGTCGACATGTCTGTACCTCCCGACGGATGCACCGAAGAAAGCTGTCAACAGAGGGCAAAAGCATCGGTCTGGCGAAATGACGATGTCAAGCAGATAACCGCCATGATGCGCTCGACCGTCAAGAGGGGGTCCGGCCTCAGGCCCCGCAGATTCCCCGCCTGGCCGGCCCGCACCAGCGAAGGGCTGCGGCGGTCCGTCGGACGGGTGCGCTAAAGTGCATGCTGGCGCCGGTCTCGACGCCCGGTTGACACTATTTTCCCGAGATCGTCCATGGATTCCCTCGAACAACACTTTGCTCCCTACCGCGCCAACATCGTCGGTCACGAGCAGACGTTCCGTTCGCCGTATGGCGAGCAGCGCATCGTCTACGCCGACTGGACCGCGAGCGGCCGCCTGTACCGGCCGATCGAGCAGTCGCTGCTGGAGCGCTTCGGCCCGTACGTGGGCAACACCCACTCGGAGAGCAGCGAAACCGGCCGGGCGATGACGCTGGCGTACCACGAGGCGCATCGCATCCTCAAGGCGCACGTCAACGCGCGATCCGACGACCTGATCATTTCCACCGGCACCGGCATGACCGGTGTGATCAACAAATTCCAGCGCATCCTCGGACTGAAGGCGCCGCAGGGCCTGCGCCGTTTCGTGGATATCCCGGAGGCGGAACGCCCGGTGGTGTTCATCACCCACATGGAGCACCACTCCAACCAGACGTCGTGGTACGAGACCATTGCCGACGTGGTGGTGGTGCCGCCGGATCCGCAGGGCCTGGTGGATCTGGCCGCGCTGGAGACACTGCTGCAGGAGTATCGCCACCGTCCGCTGAAGATCGGTTCCTTCACCGCCTGCTCGAACGTCACCGGTGTCTGCACGCCGTACCACGCGATGGCCAGGCTGATGCATCGCGCGGGCGGCGTGGCGTTCATCGACTTCGCCGCGTCGGCGCCGTACGTGGACATCGACATGCATCCGGCCGATCCCGAGGAGCGGCTCGATGCGGTGCTGTGGTCGCCGCACAAGTTCCTCGGCGGACCGGGCTCGTCGGGCGCGCTGATCTTCAACCGCGAGCTGTACCGCAACACCGTCCCCGACGATTCCGGTGGCGGTACCGTGAACTGGACCAACCCGTGGGGGCAGTACTCGTTCCTGGACGACATCGAGGCCCGCGAGGACGCCGGCACGCCGGGATTCCTGCAGACGATCAAGGCCGCACTGGCGGTGCAGTTGAAGCACCAGATGGGTGTGGAGGCGATGCGCCGGCGCGAGGAAGCCATCGTTCCCTACGTGATGGATGCGCTGCAGGCGATTCCCGGCGTGCATCTGCTGGCACGGGCGCACCGGCAGCGGCTGGCGATCTTCTCGTTCTACGTCGAGGACATCCACTACAACCTGATCGTTCAACTGCTGAACGACCGCTTTGGCGTGCAGGCGCGCGGCGGCTGTTCCTGCGCCGGCACCTACGGTCACTACCTGCTGCATGTGGATCCGTCGCGGTCGCACTCGATCACCGATCGCATCGACCAGGGCGACCTGTCGGAAAAACCGGGCTGGGTACGGCTGTCGTTCCATCCCAGCAGCACGACCGCCGACATCGACCACGCGATCCATGCGGTACGGGAGATCGTGGCGCATGTCGCGGAGTGGGCGAAGGACTATGTGTACTCGCCGGCCACCAACGAGTTCGCGCCGCGGGGCGGCGACGGCGCGGCCGCGCTGGCACGCATCAGGCGATGGTTTGAGCTGGAACCGCCCGATCAGGCAGGTTCCGGGCCTGCGCCCGCCTGAACGTGCCGGCGGTGACCGGCCGCCACCCCGCGACAGCAGCCGCGGGGACTGCTAAAACAGGTGGCCTCACCGGAAGCCGGTTCGGGAGGGGTTGATGCGATCGACTCGCGCGGGAATCCTGTTCGCTTGCGTGCTGCTGGCCGGCGGCATGCCCGCGGCCGGCCAGGTGCCATCGGGCGCCGAGTGGCAGGCCCGCCAGGGCGAGGCCTTGCGCCGCTCCGAAAGCATCCTGCAACGGGCGGCCGCACAGGAAGGGCTGCTGGCGCAGTACCAGCTGATGCGCGATGCCTACAACGCCAGCCGCGATCCCGTTTTCCGCCGCGTCTTCGGCCAGTACCTGAGCTGGTACCAGACCTTCATCGGCGACTATCCCGCGGCTGCGGCGAGCTTCTCGATCAGGCAGTCGCTGCTGCCGCAGGACCACCCGTCCCCCCTCGCCACGCCGGGCTACAGCGCCCGCAACGCAGTGGAGGCGATCGCCGAACTGGCCCGGAACCGGCGGGCCGTGTTCTTCAACGAGGCGCACAACGTGCCGCTCACGCGCAGCCTGACCGTGCAGTTGCTCGGCCGGCTGCGCGCGGAGGGCTTCGATTACTTCGCCGCCGAGACGCTGTCCACCCGCGATGCCGGGCTGCAGTCGCGCGGCTACCCGGTCCGCGCGAGCGGCTTCTATACGCGCGAACCGATCGCGGCCGAGATGGTGCGTACCGCGCTGAAACTCGGCTTCAAGGTGATTGCCTACGAATCCGGCCCGGACGTGAGCGGCGACGCGCGCGAGGCCGAACAGGCCGCCCGTCTCTATCGCCAGGTTTTTCAGAAAGACCCCGGTGCACGCCTGGTGGTCAACGCCGGTTACGGCCACATCCAGGAGTCCGGAGACTTCCTGGGCGGCTCGTCGATGGCCGAGCACCTGCGCAAGCTCAGCGGCATCGACCCGCTCACCGTCGAACAGACGGTGATGTTTCCGCATCCGTCCGCCGAGGACGACCACCCCTATTACAGCGCCGTCATGCAGGCGCTGCGGCCGCAGTCGCCGATCGTTTTCGAGGATGAGGCCGGGCACCCCTGGACGCTTCGCGCAGGCTATGACGTAAGCGTGTTCTTCCCGCCGCAGGTGCTGCGGCACGGGCGCCCGGAATGGCTCAGGCTGGGCGACCTGCGCCGGCCGTACTACATCAGCGGCAGCCGCTGCCTGTACCGCTACCCCTGCCTGGTCGAAGCCCGCTATGCCGACGAAGGCGAGGACGCGATTCCCGCCGATCGCCTCGTGCTGGATCCGGCGCCGCTGAACGTGATGCCACAGCAGCGCCTGCCGTTCGCCCAGGCCCCCGCCGATGCCGATCTCTATCTGCGGCCCGGGAAATACCGGCTGACCTACAGGCGTCGGAATGGTCACGTGGCGGCGCGGGAAACCATCACCGTCCCGGGCCGACCGCCTTGAGGCGCGTTTCGTACGACGGTTCACGGCAGGATGCGGGCGCGCCCACCGTCCATGGCGTGCGCGCCCGCGGCACCGGGGGCGGCGTCGACTCGCCACCGGTGCTGTTCACGCTATTGCGCGTCCAGTCGACCGTAGACCCCATGTTCCTCGTCGGCCGGTCCGGCAGTGAAGTACAAACTGTCGACCGACTGATGCAGGTAACCGTTGCCGAACGCGATGCCCCACAGCCCCTCGATCCGGACCGGCCGGTAGCTGGCGTCGCGCAGGCTGCCCAGCGGGATATTGAAGATCGGGTCGTAGGCGTTGATGCGGCCGTCGCCGAAGTTGCCGACCAGCAGGGTGTTGCCGAACAGGCCGAAGCCGGCCGGTGCCATCGCCATGCCCCAGGGTGCATTGAGCGCGCCGCGTGAAGCGATGCGCCTCAGCAGACGGCCATTTGGCGTATAGGCATCCACGAAGCCCAGCCCGGGGCCCTGCACGTCATCGTGTCTGCCGGCGTCCTGCTTGGCGTAGGTCACGTAGATGTCGCCGTGGATGTTCTGGATGCCGAACGGTGCGAAGCCGTGCGGAATGCCAGGGTCCCTGAACGCCCCCGGCGGCAGCGCCACCAGCGCGAAGTGGCTGTCATACACGTCGACCTTCGCGTTGAAGAAATCCGTCGCGTAGATCTGCCCGCCGTTGCCGCCCGCACTGATCGCGAGCCCCTTGTAGATCGCGCTGCCTGCGGTGCGCACCCGCACTGCATGGGTCGCATCCACGTTCGGAGCCCAGGCTGCGATCACCCCGTCCTCGGTGGCGAAAATGAACCGGCTCGGCCCGGAAACCGCGCCCTTGCTGACCACGAAATCGCCGGAACCGTTGTAGACCACGCCGGTCGGATTGCCGCCGCCATCCGTGGTCGGGCCGGGAATCTGCACCACCAGCGAAAGCACGTTGCCGTCGCCGTCGTACAGGGTCGAGGTGCCGCTGCCGTTGTTGGCCACCCAGACCGCGCCGGACGGATTGAAGGCGATGCCCCAGGTATTGACGAGGTGCGGGTCGACGTGGTCTGCCGGCACGAAGCCGTCGGACACCAGGTTGTGTCGCTTGTAGGTAGCACCGCCGGCGCTCGCGGCGGGTGCCGCGACGATGGTGAAAACGAGCGCCAGCGCGGCGCACAAGCGGGAGGATGTGGAGGAAAACAGTTTCATGTTCGGACTCCTGCGGCAATGAGGACGGAATACCCTTCGCACAAGACGCTCGTCGCGCGAGCGGTACCGGGCGTATCGTTGACACCGATCGCCCCGCACCGCCCGGTCTGTTCCCGCCGGACACGGATTGGTTCATTGCCTGCGGGCATTGAACCGAAAGCGGCGCGGCGGGCATTCACCTCGAAGGCTCAGCAGCGAGGACACCATGCCGATCACCGAAAGCGAAGCGCGCGGACCGGGGCGTGGCGATGCCGCGCTGGACGAGATCGTCCTGCTCGACCGCGTCGCCGCCGAGGACGCCGATGCATTCGAGTCGCTCTATCGCGCCTACCAGCCGCGGCTGAAGCGCTTCATCGGCCGCATGACCCGGCAACCGACGCTGATCGAGGAAGTGCTCGACGACACGATGATGGTGGTGTGGCGCAAGGCGCATACCTACAACCACGCCGCCAAAGTCTCCACCTGGATCTTTGCGGTCGCCTACCGGCAGACGCTGAAGGCCCTGCGGCACAGCGACGACACGGTCGAATTCGGCGACGAGCAACAGGCGGCGTCATCCGCCGCCGGCCCGGACGCCGAGTTGCAGCAGGACGAGCTGCACCGACACATCGGCGACGCCTTGGCGGGCCTGTCGGCGGAACAGCGCGCGGTGATCGAACTGACCTACTACCTGGGCTACGGCTACCGCGAGATCGCCGAGATCATGGGCTGTCCGGTGGATACGGTGAAAACGCGGATGTTCTACGCGCGGCGCAAGCTGAAGACGCTGCTCGCGCTGACACGGGAGGAGGCGATATGAGCGGGCGAGTACTCCGATTCGAGGGCTCCACCCACCTGGAAGTCGAACGGCTGTTGCCGTGGCTGGTGAACGGCACGCTGGCGGACGACGAACTGGCCCTGGTGCAGCAGCATCTGGACGAATGCGCCGCCTGCCGGCACGAGACGGACTGGCTGCGCTCGCTGCAGGCGGCGTGCAGCGAGGAAACCCCGCCAGCGGCGGACCTCGCACGGTCGGCGCGGCGCCTGCGCCGACGCGTGGACGCGGCACAGGCGAACGGTCGACGCGGCTGGGGTCGCCACGCGACGTGGCTGCCCTGGGCCATCGGGGCGCAGGCCGTGCTGGTGCTGCTGCTGGGCATCGCGCTGGTGAACACCAGCCGGCCGCCGACAGCGGCATATCACACGCTCGGTGCGGCGCAGACGGCGCACGCCCGGCTGGTCGTGATGTTCGATCCCCAGCTCAGCGAAGCACGGATGCGTCGGCTGTTGCGGGCCAGCGAGGCCCGCATCATCTATGGCCCGACCGATGCCGGCGGCTATGTGCTGAGCGTGCCGGCCGCGCGGGTGAAGACGGTGCGCGAGGCATTGCGTGCGGCGCCGGGCGTCAGCCTGGTGGAAAGCCTGGGCCCCGGTGACGAACGCTGACATGTCCAGGTCGATATCCCTCGTGCTGTTGTGCCTGGCCCTGGCCGCCTGCGCCGCCGCGGTGCGGCCGCCGAGCTCGACCGCAGCGGGAGTGATGGATGCGCAACGGCAGATCCTGGTGACCCTGCGCATCGCGCCGCCACATTTCCGGCCCGATCTGGATTACACCGGCAACTACCTGGCCGCGCCCGGTCGGGTGGCGCGTCGGCGCGTCGCGCAGGCACTGGCCCGTCGCTATCACCTGGTGTTGCTGGACGACTGGCCGATTCCCACCCTGAATCTGGATTGCTTCGTGATGCGGGTGGACGGCGCGCGGGTCGACCCGACGCTGCTGCAGCAGCTGTCGGCCGATCCGCGCGTGGCGACGGTGCAGCCGATGCATCTGTTCCACACGCTGGCCGACAACGATCCCTTGTCGGCGCTGCAGCCGACGACTGCCGTCTGGCACCTGGCCGAACTGCACCGGCAGGCCACCGGCAGGCACGTCACCGTGGCCGAACTGGACAGCGGGGTGGAGCTGACGCACCCGGATCTGCAGGGACAGGTCGGCACGGCGCGCAATTTCGTGGATGACGGCGGGTACCGGGCCGAGTCCCATGGCACCGAAGTCGCCGGCATCATCGCGGCGCGGGCCGACAACGGCCTGGGCATTGTCGGCGTGGCGCCGGGCGCGCGCCTGCTGGCCTTGCGTGCCTGCTGGCAACCGCCGCAACCGCAGCTGGCCGGGGCGACCTGCAGCAGCTTCACGCTGGCCAAGGCGCTGCAGTTCGCGCTGCAGACGAACGCCCAGGTGTTCAACCTGAGCCTGAGCGGTCCCGGCGATCCGCTGCTGGCGCAACTGCTGGATGCGGCACTGGCGCGCGGGATCACGATTGTCGTCGCGATCGATCCGGACCGGGACGACGGCGGCTTTCCAGCCTCCCACCCCGGCGTACTGGCGGTCACCGCGGATCCCGACGGCAGCCGCCTCGCCGGTGCCCTGCAGGCACCGGGCCGGGACATCCCGACGACCCTGCCCGGCGGCCAGTGGGGTTTCGTCAGCGGCGCCTCGTTCGCCACGGCGCAGGTGAGCGGCCTGGTCGCCGTGCTGCGCGAGCTGTCGCCACGGCTGCGGCCGGGGCAACTGCGCGCTGCACTGGCATCGAGAATTGCGCTAGGCTCGACCGCGCAGCGACCCGCGCTGATTGACGCGTGTGCAGCCGCGATGCGCCTCTCGCAACGTTGCGCATGCGATTGTGCCGTGCCGGCCATCGCGTCCCGGGGGTCGCACCCATGAGATCCTGCCGTGCTCCGTCGCGCGATCGCACTGAGTGCCCTGCTGTTCACGACTGCGGCCAGTGCCCAGGTCTCGGGTAGCGTTGCGCTGGTTTCCGACTACCGTTTTCGGGGCGTCTCGCTCAGCGACGAACGACCCGCCGCACAGCTCGCGCTTGCCTACGATCAGCGCGACGGCTGGTATGCCGGGATGCTGGCCTCCACGGTGAGGCCCTCGGGCACCCTCCGCACGCAGCTGCTGACCTATCTGGGGCTGGCGCGACCGCTTGGTGCGGGCCTGGACTGGGAAGCGGGAGTGGACTACGCCAGCATCGTCGGGGAAGGCCGCTACGACTATTCGGAGGCCTACGTCGGACTCTCCACGGAACACTACAGCGGCCGCCTGTACTACACCCCCCACGACTTCGGACAACCATCGCCGGCGCTGTATGCGACGATCGACCGCCACTGGCAACTCACCGATCGACTGCGCCTGCTCGGGCACCTGGGGCTGTTGCGGCGCAACGGCCACGCGGATGACGAATCGAGCCACTATCGCGCCGATGCCCGCGCCGGCCTCGGCATGACCTGGCGCGATTATCATCTGCAGCTGTTCTGGACCATCGTGCACGGCAGCGATGCGCCGTATCCGTTCGGCTATCGGCCTGGCAGCCAGCCGGCGCGGCAGGTCTGGGGGGTCAGCCTCTCGCGCTCGTGGTGACGCGTCCCGGCCCGGCCGCGCGCGAACGGCCGGGCCGGGGGCCATCCGTGAGCTCCGGCGGGACGACCTGCGCCGTTGCCCGCGGCGGCACGCGCCACTCGGGCCGACGGCGGGTTGTGTACGATGACGGTTTTCGCCACGACCCTGCCCATGCCCGACGCGCTCTCCCTGCTGCTCGAACGCCACTCGACCCCGTCTCGCCAGCTTGGCGAGCCGGCACCCGACGAATCCACGCTGCAGCGCCTGCTCGAAGCGGCGATCCGCGTGCCCGATCACGGCAAGCTGGTGCCGTTCCGGCTGATCCGCCTGCATGGCGAGGCGAAACTCGCGTTCGGCCGGCGGCTGGCCGCGATCGCGATCCGCAACCATCCGGAGATGTCCGAGGCCAAGCGGGAGAAGGAGCAGTTGCGCTACACCTTCGCCCCGTTGGTCATCGCCGTGGTCGCCTGCCTGCATGCCGACAGCAAGGTGCCGGAAATCGAGCAGAAGCTGTGCGCCGGCAATGTGGCCTACAACCTGTTGCTGGGCGCGCATGCGCTGGGGCTCGGCGCACAGTGGCTGACCGGCTGGGCCGCCTACGATGCGGATGCCGCGGCCATGCTGGGACTGGCCACGCACGAGCATGTGGTCGGCTTCGTTCACCTGGGCACGCCGCAGATCGAGATCCCCGACCGCGATCGCCCCGCGCTGGCCGACCTGCTCAGCACATGGACACCGTGAACCCGCCGGCGGAAAGGCCTCCCACCGTCCATCTGGTCGACGGCAGCCTGTATGTATTCCGCGCCTGGCATTCGATGCCGGACGAGTTTTTCGATGCAGACGGCCATCCGGTCAATGCGGTGCACGGCTACACCCGTTTCCTGTGCGAGCTGCTCGAACGCGCCCAGCCCGAACACCTGGCGGTGGCGTTCGACGCCTCGCTGACCAGTTCGTTCCGCAATGCGATCTATCCGGCCTACAAGGCCAATCGCGAATTGCCGCCGCCGGACCTGGAACGCCAGTTCATGCAGTGCCGCGCGATCACCGAGGCGCTCGGCATCCACCTGATGATCGACCACAGCTTCGAGGCCGACGACCTGATCGGCAGCACGGTGTGGAACCTGCGCGCGCTGGGCTGGCGCAGCGTGATCGTCTCGGCCGACAAGGATTTCGGCCAGTTGCTGGGCGAACACGACGAGCAGTGGGACTATGCCCGCGGCCTGCGCTGGGGGCCGGCCGGCGTGCACGAGAAGCTCGGCGTGCATCCGCACCAGGTCGCCGATTACCTGGCGCTGTGCGGCGACTCGGTCGACAACATCCCCGGCGTACCGGGCATCGGCGCGAAAACCGCCGCGGCCCTGCTCAGCCACTTCGGCAGCCTGGACGTCCTGCTCGACCGCATCGACGAGGTGGCCTTCCTGCGCCTGCGCGGCGCGGCGTCCTGCGCCATCCGGCTGCGCGAGCACGCCGAGCAGGCGCGGCTGTGCCGCCGGCTGACCCGGATCGCGCTGGATGCACCGGGGGCCAGCACGGTCGAGAGCCTGCGCCGCCGACGCCCGCAGCCCGACCAGCTCGAGCCGCTGTGCGAGCACCTGCGCCTGGGTGCGTTCACCCGCAGCCGCCTGCGCGCGCTGCTGGGCTGACCCGCCCACGCCGGTTGTCGCGACCGGCCGGACGGGTCAACATGACCGCCGCCTTCGACCGCCTGCGATCACCGATGAACGAACCCGCCAACCGCCTCCCCGACGATGCCAGTGCGCCCGTGGAAACCCTGTACGAGGGTCGCTGGCTGAGCCTGCGCAAGCGCGGCCGCTGGGAATACGCCGAGCGCAACAACCCCGCTGGCGCGGTGATCATCCTGGCGCTGACGCCCGAGGACAAGGTGCTGTTCGTCGAGCAGTACCGGGTGGCGATCCAGCAGAGCACCATCGAGATGCCGGCCGGGCTGATCGGCGACCTGGCCGATCAACCGGAAGAAAGCGCGCTGTTCGCGGCGCAGCGCGAACTGGAAGAGGAAACCGGCTATCGCTGCCAGCGGGTGGAGTTCGTCCATCGCGGCCCCTCGTCGTCCGGCATGAGCACCGAGATGATCACCTTCGTGCGCGCCCTGGATCTGCAGCGGGTCGGCCCCGGCGGCGGCGACGAAAGCGAGAACATCGTGGTGCACGAGATCCCCCTCGGCGAAGCCGGTGCCTGGCTGTTCGAGCGGGAGGCGGCCGGCTATTCGATCGATCCGAAGCTTTTCGCCGGGCTGTGGTTCATCGAGCATTGCCGTTCGGGCCGCTCCGAACCCTAAAGGTTTTCCGGGCATGGCCGATCTCAGGGTGCATGGTCCCCTGATTCCGGAATGCCCATCATGAAATTCAGCCTGCTTGTTTCCGCCCTGTGCCTGTTTGCTCCGATGGCAGCCAACGCAGCCTGCACCGCCACGGATTTCGTCATCAAGGATTTCTCCGTCAGTGCCGCTTCGGCCGGCATGCGTTCCAAGATGGTCATGAAGGGCGAACTGGTAAACCACTGCGCCGAAGCGGCCGCGGCCCAGATCGAAGTCCAGGCCAAGGACGGCAGCGGCAACGTGCTGCAGACCAAGAAGGGCTGGCCGGCCGGCACCACCAATATCGCGCCCGGCAAGTCGGTGCAGTTCGATCTCGGCCGCCAGTTCCATTACGACCCCAGCATGCAGACCTATGCCGCCGGCATCGTGAACGTGCGCAGCTGGTAAGCCGACCGCGGCAGCCCGCCGGATGACAACCATCCGCAGCCGGTCATCGGATGCCGCGCCGGGGCGCGCTCCCGGCTGGCTGCACGACCGCTCTAAAGTTTTCCGTGCCCCTGCCGCTTAACAGGTTTACTCCCCCCACCCGATGATGAGATAACCCGAGATGAAGAACTTTCTGCTCGCCTCCGCCCTGCTCCTTGCGGCCCCCATGGCGGCACACGCAGCCTGCTCGCCCACCGATTTCGCGATCCAGGACTTCAAGGTCGCCGCCGGCTCCAACGGCATGAGCTCGAAGATGACCATGAAAGGTCAGCTGGTGAACCACTGCGCCGAAGCGGCCGCCGCCCAGATCGAGATCCAGGCCAAGGATGCCAACGGCAACGTGATCGCAAGCAAGAAGGGCTGGCCGGCCGGCACCACCAATATCGGACCGGGGCAGTCGGTGGAATTCGATCTGGGCCGCCAGTTCCATTACGACCCCAGCATGCAGACCTACGCGGCCGGCATCGCCAACGTCCGCGCCTGGTAAGCAGACCCGACGATCGGCGCCCGTCCGACGGGCGGGCCGATCGTCGTCAGCATGCAGCTTTCGGATACGGGTCGCCATCATGGCGGCCCGTATTCGCTTGCGCGCGTTGCATCGCTGCATCGTCGACCCGGCACGGGAGTCAGTCCATGCTCCGCGCGGGACCGGTCGGTTACCACCGGTGACCGGCCCCGCTCCGGCAGATGTACAAAGGCTCCGGAACCCGGAGCCTTGAGGCACAACGCACACGCCGACGCGACGGAGTCCGCCGGGCCGGGCCCGGCGACACCCGGCCCGCCTCGCCGCGGGAATCAGTGCAACACGAACAGTTTGTCGAAGCCGGCCACGCGCAGCGTGCTGCGCAGTTCGCTGCCGGCGTTGACGATGCGGATCTCCGCACGATCGGCGCCGGCGTGTTCGCGCAACAGCAACAGCATGCCCAGCGCCGAGCTGTCCATGCTGGTCACCTCGCCGAAGTCGATGACGTAGCTGCGCGCCGGGGCGCCACTACCCAGGCAGGCGTCGTGGAACTCGCGGTGAATGCTGAAATCGAAGCGCTGGCCCAGCTGCAGGGTCAGGCAATCGTGCTCTCCATCGTGATGGACGATCATGGTGCGTTCCTCAGAACAATTCGATTTCGCCGGCGTCCATCGAGCTTTGCAGCGCCGGACCCCGTGAGCGCAAGCGCGCCTTTTCGCGTTGAACCGCCAGCCGGCTGCGCACCATCTGCGCCCGTTGGGCCAGGTTGTCGGCGTCGATCGGCGCGCAGGCCAGTTCCTCGATGTCGTGCGTGCATTCGGCGACCACGTCCTGCAGCTCGACCAGCCGGGTGCGCGTCTGCTGCAGCAACTGGCTGAGGATGTCCTCGAACTGCAGCGAGCGGATCGTGGTGGAGACATCGCTGCCGAGGCCGCGATTGATCTCGACCACCTGGTCGGCCACGGCACTGGTCCGCGCGTCGCTTTCGGTGACGTGCGCCATCATGGCGTCGATGCCGCCCTTGGCCGAGAGCGCCACATTCAGATCCTGCGAGGCCATGCTGCCGACCAGCCCGCGCAACTGCTCCATGGCCAGCCGGGCGCGTTCGACATGGCTGCCGATCTGCTCGTTGAACTGGTTGGAGTTGCTGGCCAGGTTGCGGATCTCGCCCGCCACCACGGCGAAGCCACGGCCGGATTCGCCGGCCCGCGCCGCCTCGATGGCGGCGTTCAGTGCCAGCAGGTTGGTCTCCTCGGCGATCGTGTTGACGTTCCTCAGCAAGCCGAACACGGCGTCCATCTCCTTCGCCATGCCGTCGATGCGGTAGACGATGCGCAGGCTCTCGCGCGACATCTGCACGATCATGCCGACGAAATGCTCCAGCAGGTCGCCGGTGCGGGCGGCGAAGTCCTGCACCGACACACCGCCTTTCTGTGCATCGATGATCTGCTTCAGCAACGACTGCTGCAGCCCGGTCTTCTGCGACAGGCCGTCGAAGCCGCCGCCCAGTTCCGACACCGCGTCGCGCAGCAGGTCCAGGCCCTGGTGCAGTTCGCGCGTGGCATGTCCGAGCTCGTCGACCAGCGCGCCGCGCACGTCCTCCAGCGCCTCGCGCACCGGCGTGTTGTTGCTGAGCGTGGCGACGGGAAACTCCAGCGTGACATGACGCCGGCTTTCGACGATCCATACCGCGGTGAGCACGATGATCAGCAGCGGCGCCAGCCAGGCCGGATGCCACAGCAGCGACGACGACAGCGCCAGCGTGCTGGTCAGCCAGCCGTACAGCGGGCGATTGGCGAAGAGCCGGGAAATTCGAGATATGAAAAGCATGAGCCGGTATCCGGAGTTCAGGCGCGCAAGGCACCCTCGTGAGATGGGTGCGCCAGGGCAAGCAGGCGCGCGGCAATCTGATCCAGCGGCAGCATCTCGGCTGCCGCTCCAAGCTTCCAGGCGGCGCCGGGCATACCCCAGACCACCGAGCTGGCCTCGTCCTGCACCAGGGTCGTGGCACCGGCCTGCTTCAGTTCGAGCAGACCCCGTGCGCCGTCGTCGCCCATGCCGGTAAGCAGGGCGGCAATCGTGCCCACGCCGGCGCTGGCCGCCATCGAGCGGAACAACACATCCACGCTGGGCTTGTGCCGGTTCACCGCCGGGCCGTCGTGCAGCCGGCAGACGTACTTGGCGCCATCCCACATCACCAGCAGGTGATGGCTGCCCGGGGCGATGTAGGCGTGGCCGGTCTGGATCGGCTGGCCGTCCTGCGCTTCGCAGACGCGCATCGCGGAACAGCGATCCATGCGTGCGGCGAACGGAGCGCTGAAGGCCGCCGGAATGTGCTGGGTCACCAGGATCGGCGGTGCGTCGGGCGGCATGGATTCCAGCACCACGCGCACTGCTTCGGTGCCGCCGGTCGAAGCGCCGATCACGATGATCGGACTGCCTCCGCGCGTGCCCTTGGTCTGCACGCGCGGCAATACCGCATCGGCCGACAGCCGCGGAGGCACCTCCAGCTTCCTTACGGCAGTGCGTGCCCGTGGCCGTGCCTTGGCCGCCAGCTTCACCTTGGCGCAGATCTCCTGCGCACTCTCGCCGAAACTGCTGGCCAGGTCGCTGCTCGGCTTGGCCAGGAAATCCACCGCGCCCAGCTCCAGCGCGCGCAACGTCACCTCGGCACCCTGCACGGTCAGCGACGACACCATCACCACCGGCATCGGGCGCAGGCGCATCAGGTTCTCAAGGAAGGTCAGGCCATCCATGTGCGGCATCTCGACGTCCAGCGTGAGCACGTCGGGATTGAGTTGCTTGATCTTCTCGCGCGCGATCAGCGGATCGGCAGCGGTACCGACCACCTCGATCGCCGGATCGCAGGCAAGCATCGCCGTCATCAGCTTGCGCACCAACGCCGAGTCGTCGATTACCAGAACACGCACTCTTTCCATTGCCATCCATCTCACCTGCCAGGAAACACAAGCCACGTCGCGTTCGACAGCGGCCTCGTCGATATTCACGGGGTCGAATGCCGCTAGAACAGCTCGACCTCACCCTTTATCGGGTCATTTGCCAAACGCTTGAGGTACGTGCTCTCGTCGGCGACCAGCGCGACGTCGTCGTGACGACGCAGCAGGCGCACGCGCGCGCGACCGGTATGGGGGAAGAACTGCACCTGCCGCGGGTAGACGTCGCCCAGGTCCGCGGCGCACAGGTTCAGGTTTTCGGTGGCGATGTAACGTTGCACGAATTCGATATTGCGCTGGCCGATGTCGGTGAGCTGCGCCAGCACGCGGCCGCCGCCGAAGATCTTCACCTGCAGGTCCGCGCGCTGGCCGCCGGCGGCCAGGATCGTGTTGATCAACTGCTCCATCGCGTCGCTGCCGTAACGCGCCGCGCGGCCGACGGTGGAGGTCCAGCTGTCGCGCTCCCCGCGCGGCTCGGGCAGCATGAAATGGTTCATGCCGCCGATGCCGCGGCGAACGTCATGGATGCATGCCGCCACGCAGGACCCCAGCACCGTGGTGACCAGCTCATGCTGGTTGCTCACATAGAACTCGCCCGGCAGCACCTTGACGGTCATGCACGATTGGGTCGGGTCCCAGTAGCGGCGCAGGTGCTCGAATCCGGGCAACGCCGGCGCCCGGCCCGGTGCCGTCGGACGCCTGTCGGTCAGCAGGGTCATCGGCCCAGCTTCCGGTAGACCGTGCGGCCGATCAGCTCGAACTGGTCATTGATCCCGTGCAGCGACTCGGAATGGCCGAGAAAGAGATAGCCGCCGGTGGGCAACAGGTCGGCATAACGGCGGAACAGGCGCTGCTTGGTCGGCTGATCGAAATAGATCACCACGTTGCGGCAGAAGATCGCGTCGAACGGACCACTCATCGGCCACGGATGCAGCAGGTTCAACGGTTCGATGGTCACCAGCTCGCGCAATCGCGGATGCACGCAGGCCAGCCCCTCGTATTCGCCGGTTCCGCGCAGCATCCAGCGTTGGCAGCGCTCCGCGCTGATGCCGGCCAGGCGCTCCAGCGAATACACCCCCTTGCGCGCGCTTTCGAGCGCCTGCGGCGAGAGGTCGGTGGCCAGGATCTTCGCATCCAGCGTGCCGTCGCTGCGCTCCAGCGCCTCGGCCAGCACCATGGCCAGCGCGTAGGGTTCCTCGCCGGTCGAGCAGCCGGCCGACCAGATCCGCAGGCGGTCGCCATCGCGACGCTTCTGCTGCAGCCAGCGCGGCAGCAGCTCGTCGGTGAGCAGGTCGTAGTGATGCGCCTCGCGGAAGAACGAGGTGACATTGGTGCTGATCGCGCTGGCCAGCTCACCGAGCTCGCTGTGCGGATCGCGCCGCAGCAGCTCGCAGTAGCCCTGGAAGTTCGACAGGCCCAATGCGCGCAGACGTCGAAGCAGGCGACCCTGCACCAGTTGCCGCTTCTGCTCGCCGAGGGCGATACCGCAGTGCTCGAGCACAAAGGCCCTCAGGTACTGGAACTCCACCTCACCCAGTGCCGGGCCGGTCGCACTCGAGGCGGTAGCGGTGACAGGGTCATCGAATTTGCCGGTCACCGCGTTCACTTCAGAACTCCTTCCACGCACCCGGTGCAGCGGTCGCTTCGGCCGGCATGCGCACCGGCCGCGCCGGCGCCGGAGCGGAATTGCGCACGGCGGCGAACACCGCTTCGGCCTCGGCCACGGCGGTCCTGGCACGTCCGGATTCGAGCTGATTGTTGGCTGCCACGGCGGCGTCGCTCAGCTGGAAGAAGCCGACCTGGCGCGTCAGTTCGCCGGCCTGCTCTTCCATCGCGCGGGCGGCAGCGGAGGCTTCCTCGACCAGCGCGGCGTTCTGCTGGGTCATCTCGTCCATCTGCATGACCGCATTGTTGACCTGGTCGATGCCGGCGGACTGTTCCTGGCTGGCCGCGGCGATCTCGGCCACGATGTCGGTGACCTTCTTCACGCTGTCGACGATCTCGGCCAAGGCCTTGCCGGACTGGTTGACCAGCTCCGAACCGCTGCGCACCTTCTCCGCGCTGTCGCTGATCAGGCCCTTGATCTCCTTCGCGGCACCCGCACTGCGCTGGGCCAGGCTGCGCACCTCGGTGGCGACCACGGCGAAGCCCCGTCCCTGTTCGCCGGCGCGGGCCGCTTCCACCGCGGCATTGAGCGCCAGCAGGTTGGTCTGGAAGGCGATCTCCTGGATCAGCCCCACGATGTCCGCGATCTTGCCGCTGGAGGCGTTGATCTCGCTCATCGCCATGATCGCCCTGCCCGCCACTTCGCCACCGCGCTCGGCCTGTTCACGGGCGCCACGGGCCAGCTGGTTGGCATGGCTGGCGTTCTCGGCGTTCTGCTTGACCGTGGAAGTCATCTGCTCCATCGACGAGGCGGTCTCCTCCAGGCTGGAGGCCTGTTCCTGCGTGCGCTGGCTGAGGTCGTCGTTGCCGTGGGCGATCTGCTGTGCCGCCGTGCTGACCGCATCGGAACCGCGACGCACTTCGCCGACGGTCGAGGTGAGACGTTCGTCCATCATCCGGAACGCCTCCATCAGGCGGCCCAGTTCGTCCTTGCGCCGGGTGGCGATGTTGTGCCCCAGCTGACCCTGTGAAATGGCGTTGGCGACCTTCACCGCACGATTCAGCGTGCCGACGATCGAACGGATCAGGAAGAATGCCATCAGGATCGCCAGCAGCATGCCGGCACCCAGCGCGACAAACGTCATCACGCGGATGCGCTGATAGCTGGTCACGGCCGATTCGTAGCGCTGCCGGCTCTCGTCGACCTGCATCGCGATCAGCTTGCTCATCTCCGAGCTCATGATCGACACATTGGGCAACACGTCGGAATACAGCAGCGCATTGGTGCCGTCGTCGGCCTTGTCCAGCGAGTCCTTGATTTCCGCCATCGAGGACGAAACGTCTTCGCGGGCACTCTGGAACGCCGCCCATTGCTTCTTCACGGCCGGCGACATCGAGGTCTTCGCCAGGCTCTTCAGCAGCGCCGCATTCGCGGCCTCGACCTTGGCGACGTCGTCGAGCTTCTGCTTGACGATCGCCTTGTCGTCCTTGTGGAAGGCCGCTTCGCTCAACGCGATGAAGTTGTTCAGCGATCCGCGGGCCACCTCGTTGATGCTGGTCAACGGAATCAGCTCGTCCTGATAGATCCCGCGCGCACTCTCGTTCGCCTTGGCCATGCCGCCGAGCCCGATCCAGGCGCCCACCAGCAGCATGACGCACAACAGACCGAGCACACCGACGAGGCGGGCCTTGACCGTCAGCGTGGTCAGGCGGGACAAGCTTGCTTTGAAACTCTTCATCTTCATCTCGATTCCCGGGTCAGGCTGCAACTTCAACTTCCTGGATGGCCGGCAGCGCCGCCTCCAGCGTTTCCACGTCTTCCGGACGCATCAGTTTTTCCACGTCCAGCAGCATCACCATCCGTTCGACATGGGTGGCAAGCCCCTTCAGATAGCGGGTATCGACCACCGCCCCCATGTCGGGCACCGGCTTGATCGCCGCCGGGTCGATGTCGATCACATCGGAGACCGCATCCACCACGATGCCGAACAGTCGTTCGCCGATGGCGACGACGATCATCACCGTGTCGTCCCCGTAGCTCTCGCGCTGCAGGCCGAAGCGCAGGCGCAGGTCCATGATCGGTACGACCGCGCCACGCAGGTTCAGCACGCCCAGCACGTAGTCCGGTGTTTGCGGAATGCGGGTGACGCGCGACCAGCTGCGGATTTCGCGCACGGCCAGGATGTCCACGCCGTACTCTTCGCCAGCCAGGCTGAAGGTGAGTTGTTGCAACATGGGTACCGCGGTCTGGTTGTCTTGGTACATGGGCCTGTTACCTGTGAAGGACGTCTGTTGTCGTCCTGCTGCCTTGTCTGTGTCGGCGTGCACGGCCGGAACTTGAATGCCGAACGGCCTTTTTTCAGGCCGCCTTGCTGCGCAGGCCCAGCTGCACGACACCGCCCACGTCGACGATCAGGGCGACCGAACCATCGCTGACGATGGTCGCGCCGGAGATGCCCTGCACGCGCTGGTAGTGCGCCTCCAGCGACTTGATCACGGCCTGTTGCTGGCCCAGCAGATCGTCCACCAGAAGACCCACGCGCCTGGCGTCCTGCTCGATCACCACCACGATGCCGCGCTCGATGTCGGTGATCGCCCCGGCACAGCCGAACGCCTGGTGCAGCCGGATGATCGGCAGGTATTCGTCCCTGAAACGGAACACTTCGCCGCCACCGGCGATCTTGCGCACCATGTCGGCGCGCAGCCGCAGCGATTCGACGATCGAGATCAGCGGCACGATGTAGCGCTCTTCGCCCACCGCGGTGACCAGTCCATCGATGATCGCCAGGGTCAACGGCAGGGTGATCGTGAACGTGCTGCCGTTGCCGGTGACGCTGCGCACGCCGACGCTGCCGCCCAGGTCGCGCACGTTGCGGCGAACCACATCCATGCCGACACCGCGTCCGGACAGATCGGTGGCCTGGGCCGCGGTGGAGAAGCCGGGCTGAAAGATCAGTTCGGCCACCTCGGCATCGCTGAGCTCCTGTCCGTCGTTGATCAGGCCGCGCTGCTTCGCCTTGGCCACGATCGCGGCGTGGTTGAGGCCGGCGCCGTCGTCGCTGATCTGCACCACGATGTTGCCGCCCTCGTGATACGCGTTCAGCTTGAGCGTACCGGTCTCGGACTTGCCGGCGGCCTTGCGTTGCGCCGGCGATTCCAGTCCGTGGTCGATCGCGTTGCGCACCAGGTGCACCAGCGGATCGCCGATTTTCTCCAGCACCGTCTTGTCCAGCTCGGTGCCCTCGCCGTGCAGTTCCAGCTTGACCCGCTTGTCGAGCTTGCGCTCCAGGTCGTGCACCAGCCGCGGGAACCGATTGAACACCGAGCCGATCGGCAGCATGCGGATGCGCATCACGCTTTCCTGCAGCTCGCGGGTGGTGCGCTCCAGGTGCACCAGCCCCTCGCGCAGGCGGGCCAGCTGCGACAGCTCGAATTTCTCGCCGATGTCGCTGAGCATCGACTGGGTGATCACCAGTTCGCCCATCATGTTGATCAGCGCATCGACCTTGTCGATGCCCACCCGGATCGAACCTCCCTCGCTGGAGGTCGGCGCGGATTCGCCGCCGGAGCGACCGGCGCCGGCCGGACGCGGCTGCGGTGGATTCGCCGGCGACGCCGGCACTGCCGCGACGGTGGCCGCTGCGGGCGTCTCGGCCAGGGCCTTGATCACCAGTTCGCAGTCGCCATCCAGCCAGTCGAATACCGCATCGATGTCGGCGCGCGGCACGTTGCCGTGCAGATGCAGCGCCCAGCCCAGGTAGCACGAGGTCGGATCGATCTCGGCCAGGTGCTCCGGCGCGCCATCGACGATGAACGCGCGGACCACCTCGAGCTTGCCGAGCTGCTGCAGTTCGCGGAAAAGCCGGATCGGATCGTTGCCGGTCCGCAGCAGGTGCGGCAAGGCGGTGAAGACGATTTCCCAGCCGCTCACCGCGGCGGCCTGGGCGGTGCCGGCGACAGCGCTTTCGCCCTGCTCGCCGCTGACCAGGCGCACCAGATCGGCACGCAGGGTTTCGCTTTCGGCATCGCTCACCGGCTGCCCGGCGCTCGAACGGCCCAGCATGGCGCGCAGGCAATCGACCGACCGCAGCAGCAGCTCGATCAGCTCCGCATCGACCGCCCGGCGCTCGCTGCGCACTTCCTCCAGCAGGGATTCGGCGACGTGGGTAAATGCCGCCACGTCGGCAAAGCCGAACGTCGCGGCGCCCCCCTTGATGGAATGGGCGGCGCGGAAGATCGTGTGCACCAGCTCGCCGTCGCTGGAACCCGCGTCCAGTTCGAGCAGGGCCGCCTCCATTGCATCGAGACCTTCCAGACTCTCGTCGAAAAAGGTCTTGTGGAATTGAGTCAGGTCGACCGCACTCATCAGCGTTTAGCCCAGCACGCGCTTGACGGTGGCCAGCAGTTGCTCCGGGTCGAACGGCTTGACCAGCCAGCCGGTGGCACCGGCCGCCTTGCCTTCCATTTTCTTCTCGGTGTGCGACTCGGTCGTCAGCATCAGGATCGGCACGCCCTTGTAGGTATCCAGCGCACGCAGTTCGCGCACCATCGCGATGCCGTCCATCACCGGCATGTTGACGTCGGCCAGCACCAGCTCGAACGAGCTGCCGCGAGCGATGTCCAGCGCCAGCTGGCCGTTTTCGGCCTCGGTCACCTCGTGTCCGGCGCCGCGCAGGGTGAAGGCGACCATGCCGCGCATGGATGCCGAATCGTCTACCGCAAGTATCTTTGCCATCTCGCCACCTCGAGTCAGACCGGCGCTGGGGCCGGCATTTCCAATGTTTGTGTCAGGCCGAGCACGGCGGCCGCCTCGCTCAGGGCATCGCTCGCGCCACGCCAGCTCAGGCTGCCGCCGCCCATGGCCACTTCCCGCCGGAACAGCAGCAGCAACTGCAGGACGGCCGTATCGGCGCGCTCGACCCGGCTGCCGTCGAGCACGATGGCGCCGGCGCCCAGGGCGCCCAGCAGCTGCTCCTTCAGGGATGGCTGCGCCGCCATCCGGCAATCCGCCGGCAACATGATCTCGGTCGGCCCGGCGACGCCCGCCACCGTTGCCGCCGGCGCACCGACGACCGCCTCAGCGGCCGTTTCGCCTGTTTCCCGCCTGGTTGCCGTCCGTTTGCCGGCCATGCCACGACTCCACTCACGCGAATTGCGCTGACGAGAGGCTTATCGACCGGTTCGGCGATCGCTTTAGGGATACTGCGGGCGGGTTTGCACACCTTCCGACCGACGTGGCGAAGGCCTGCTCAAGTTTGTGCCGGGGCGGCCGTTAGCCCATATGGACGAAACCCGTTCAAATCATGCCAGGCGAATCCTCGCAGGACGTTCCCTTGATCATCCAGCCCACCAGTCTCGCCGCGCTCACCTGGGCCGGCGCAGCGTCCGGCACCACTGCGCAGAGCTGGCGCATCGGCACCGTTTTGTCGGCGCGGCCCCTGGGTATCAGCCCGCAGGGACAACTGGTGCTGCAGGTCGGCGCCCTGACCGTGGAAACCGAGGTCACCAGCAACGCACTGCCGGCACAGTTCCAGGTGCGGGTCCTGAATGCAGGCGCCCAGCCGCTGCTGGAAGTGCTTTCCTCCTCCTCGTCCCCCGCCGAACAGACCTTCCAGCGTGCCTTGCTCGAACGGCTGCCCCAGCAGAACGGCTACGCGCCGCTGCTGGCCACGCTCGGGGCACTCTCCCAGCGCGCGTCGTTGCGCCAGCTTTCGCCCGACCTGCGCACCGCGCTGGCGATGCTCGAACAAGCCACGCGCACGCCGGCCGACATCACCAGCGGTGAGGGCCTGCGCCAGGCGATCCTCCGCAGCGGCCTGTTTTTCGAGGCACAACTGGCCCAGCCGCAAGGCACCACTCCGACCGCCCTGGCCGAGGACGACTGGAAAGGCGCCCTGCTGCGGGTGCTTGGCGTGCTCGGCCAGCGCCCGTCGGCCGGGTCGAACACCGCGTCGGCATCGGCAGCTGCATCAACCGCATCGTCATCATCAGGCCGTACCGATACGCCGCCGCCGCTGCTGCAGCGCGGACTGCAGACGCAACCGCGCATGCCGGTACCGCTGATGACCGAGGCCGACGATGTGAGCTCGCTGTTGAGCCGCCTGCATGGCGACGTCAAAGCCGCCGTGGCCCGGGTGGAAGTGGCTCAATTGGAAGCCACCACCGTGCCGGCCTGGATGATCGAGATTCCGCTGCAGGGCCGGGACGGCCGCGACGTCCTTCAGCTGCATCTGGAATACCTCAACGAAGCCCCCGAAGGCTGTCCCGGCTGGACGCTCGGCTTTGCGCTCGACCTGCCCTCGCTGGGTCCGGTGCAGGGCGAACTGCAGCTGCGCGAACCTCGGCTTTCGGTACGGTTGTGGGCCGAACGGGCGGAGACCGCGCAGCAACTGGAACACCAGTTCGCACCGCTGCGCCAGCGGCTCGCCGCCTGCGGCCTGCTGCTGGACCAGCTCAGTTGCCAGGTGGGCCTGCCGCAACCGGCAAGCCGGCACAGCGCCGTGCTGCTGCAGGCGACCGCATGAACACGCCCCTTCCGCCGACCTATCGCAAGGTCAGCCTGCGCCTGGCCAGTGGCGCCGGCGAGCTCAAGGCCATGCCGGCCGAATCCCTGGACCTGCTGCTGGCGCGTGCCCGCGCGCTGGGCATGCCGTTGCATCACGAACCGCAGATCGCCGCCTTGCTGGCCGCACTGAGGTTGCGCGACGACGTCCCCGTGCAGCTCTATGCCGCTGCCGCCTCGGTGCTGGCCACCGTCTACGACGCCGCGGAAGAATGAGCCCGACGTCCTGCCGCGACGTGCCGGCTCAGCGCTCGACCGGGTGCAACTGCCGGACCAGCGTGGCTTCGTCGCGCGACAATCCGCACCGGGCAATCAGCTGTTCGACGTCGGCACCCTCGCGCGCGAGCTGCTGGGCCAGCTCGTAGGACACCGCCGACCTCGTCGGCTGCTCGAGCTGGGTCAGACGGCGCTCCAGCCGTCCCAGTACGCTCACCAGCATCGAGGTCGGCACATCGGTGTAGGCCTGGCTGGCATTTCCCGCGAGCAGGCGGACACCCTGCTCGAGCCGGCGCAGGCGCCGCCACAGCGGAAACAGCAGGGCCGACTGCAACAGCGTCAGCAGCAGCACCAGCCCGATGCCGATCTCAAGCCACATCATCGCTCTCCGTGGTCAGTCGACACAGTCGACGCACGTCGAACAATGCCACGAAACCACCCTGCCAGCTCAACACGCCGCTGACCGGGTCGTCGCTGCGACTGGCCCGGCCCGGCGGCGGCGGCGCAATCACGGCGTCGCCGATGCACAGCAGCTCCCCCACCGCATCCACCCGCAGACCGACGAGCTGGCCGGCATGCGACAGCATCACGATGCGCACGCCGGCCGGGTCGGCCGGCGGCTGCTCGTGCAGGCCGAGGCGGAGCCGGCCGTCCAGCACGGGAACGATGCGTCCGCGCAGATGCGTGATCCCCAGCAGGTCGGCACTGGCGCCCGGCACCGGCGTCAGCTCGCCACCCCGGATGACTTCGCTGACCTCGAGCAGGGGCGCCGCATAGAGCTGGTGGCCGATCTGGAACGACAGCCAGTGCTGCTCCCCGTCCCGAGGGCTCGATGCGACGGCGACGGCGCTCATGCTGCCACCCCGCGACGTCCCGCGCGGTGCGGGCGCTGGTCGCTCGCCGCTCGCCGCACGGAGCCGGTCGCTCGATCCGCGGCTGCGCTTCGGCCTGGACGGACTGCACGGTGGCTGATCATGGGTTTCGCCTTTCTGAAGTGCTGCGCACGGAAGTGTCCCGTGCGCTGAGTACGGTGGGCGCCGGCGCAGCGGGTTCACGCGCCGCCACTCCCGGAGACGGATCGGGAGCGGCAGTGTCCCGGATGAGCGGTGGCGTCGGCAGCGCGCCGGCGCCGCGACTGGATGGCGAGGCACCGGCGTGGACATGCACGGTGGGCAGCGAATCCACAACGGCAGCCACCGGGTTCGGTGTCGGCATGCCGAGCTGGTCCGGCGCGCTGCGGAATCGCTCCGACGGGGCGTGGTCGCCTTCGACCACCACCAGCACCCGTCGATTCTGGTTGCGTCCGTCGCTGGTGGCATTGTCGGCAATCGGTCGCACGTCGCCCCAACCGATGATGCCGAGCCGGGCGGGGGCGACGCCGTGTTCGGCGAACAGGCGCGCCACGCTGGCGGCGCGTGCGGCCGAGAGCTCCCAGTTGGAGGGATAGACCGGCGTGCTGATCGGCACGTTGTCGGTAAAGCCTTCCACCCGCAGCGCGTTCGGGAACGGCCCCAGGATCGAGGCCACGCCCACCAGCACCCGGCTGGCCGGTGCCGACAGCTGCGCCGCGCCGCTGGAAAACAGGATGTCGGTGCGAATCTCGATTTCCAGCCGGTCCGGCGTACGCCGCAGGAGGACCAGTTTGCGGTCGATCAGCGGCTGCAGCGCCTGCTGGATCTGCTGCTCGATCCGCGCCAGCGTGGTCGGCTTCGCCGCAACGGCTTTCGCCGCGTGTTCGGCCGCCGGTGCTGCCGGCGTGCCGCGCAGCGGGATCGGCAGGCGGATCGGCGAACTGGAGGCATCGTTGGTTGCCGGAACCGTCGGCGGCGCGATCGCGCCGGTCTTGCCGGCAGCCACCGGCACCACCAGCGCCGGATGACCGTTGAACGCATCCATCATCGACTCGGACATCACCCGGTACTTGCCCGTATTGACCACCGAGACGGCGTACATCACCACGAAGAACGCCAGCAGCAGGGTCATCAGATCCGCATAGGGGATCGCCCATGCCTCGTGATTGAGGTGCTCCTCGTGCCGTTTCTTTCTCATTCGAGGTAGCCCTGCAGCCGGGCCTCGATCTGCCGCGGGTTGTCGCCCTGGGCGATTGAGGCCAGCCCCTCGATCACGATCTCGCGCATCTGTGTCTGCCGGCTGATCAGGCCCTTCAGCCTTGCCGCCATCGGCAACATGAACATGTTGGCCAGCGCCACGCCGTAGATGGTCGCCACGAACGCGGCGGCAATGCCGTGGCCGAGCTTGCTCGGGTCGGCCAGGTTCTGCATCACCGCCATCAATCCCATGACCGCACCGATGATGCCCAGGGTCGGCGAGTAGATGCCGGCGTTCTCGTACACCTTGGCCCCGGCCAGGTCGACCGACTCGCGGGTGTCCAGGTCGACTTCCAGCACGCCGCGCAGCACTTCCGGCTCGCTGCCGTCGACCAGCAGTTGCAGCCCCTTGATGATGAACGGGTCGCTTTCCGAATCGATCTGCGACTCCAGCCCGAGCAGGCCCTGCCGGCGGGATATCTCGCTCCAGCCCACGATGCGCCGGATCAGGTCGTCGGGCCGGTGACGGGGTGGCCGATAGATCATCGACAGCATCGACAGCGCGTGCTTCAGCACCTTGCCCTGGTTCTGCACCAGCAGCGCGGCGAACGTCCCGAAGAACACGATCACGAACGCCGCCGGATTCCACAGCGCGCCCACGGTCGAGCCCTTGAGCACGGTCCCGACGATGATCACCAGGATGCCCAGAATCGTGCCGATGATGCTTACCAGGTCCATGCGGCTCAGGCAGTCAGTTGCAGGGAGGGGAGAAGTTGCCCGGTGCTGTCGGCCACACTGGCCAGATCCACCACCAGCGCCAGCCGGCCATCACCGGTGACGGTGGCACCGGCGATCCCCGGCACGCCGCCGAACAGCGGGCCGAGCGGTTTGACGATGACGTCCTCGCGCCCCATGACCTGATGCACCAGGCATCCCAGGCGCACATGGCCGATGTGCAGCACCACCACATGGCGACCGGCGGCGGCTTTCGTCCCCGCCCAGCCGGCCAGGTTGGCCAGCGGCAGCGCACGGCCTCGATGGTGTGCGACCAGCCGGCCGTCGAGCAGGCGATCCTGGCCCTCGACCAGCTCGAACACCTCCTCGACATTGGACAGCGGCAGCGCGAACAGCCGCGTATCGACGCGGACCATCAGCACGCGCAGGATCGCCAGGGTCAGCGGCACGGTCAGCTCCAGTTCGCTGCCCTGGCCGAGTTTCGAGCTCACCCGCAAGGTGCCGCCGAGTTCTGCCACGCGCGTCTTGACCACGTCCATGCCGACACCGCGACCGGAGATGTCCGAGACCGTCGCGGCGGTACTGAAGCCCGGCCGGAAGATCAGTTCGTAGCATTCGTTCTCGGTCAGGTGCGCGGCCTGGCCCGCGTCGATCACGCCCTTCTCCACCGCCTTGCGCCGCAGGACCTCCGCATCCATGCCGCGGCCGTCGTCGCTGACCGAGATCACGATGCGTTCGCCGCGCTGGCTGGCGGACAGGCAGACCCGGCCCTTGCCCGGCTTGCCGGCCTGCTCGCGTTCGTCCGGCATCTCCACGCCGTGGTCGAGCGCGTTGCGCAACAGGTGGATCAGCGGGTCGGCCAGCGCCTCCACCAGGCTGCGGTCGAGATCGGTGCCCTCGCCTTCGAGCACCAGTTCCACGTCCTTGCCGAGCTGGCGGGCGAGGTCCCGCACGATTCGCGGGAAGCGCTGGAACAAGCGTCCCACCGGCTGCATGCGCATGCCCATCACGGCCATCTGCAATTCGTCGGCCACGCGATCCAGTTCGCCGGCGGCGGTGACCAGCGCCTCGCTACCGTCGCGGGCGGCCAGGCTGAGCAGGCGGTTGCGCACCAGCACCAGTTCGCCGGCGTAATTGACCAGCACGTCGAGACGGGCGGTATCCACCCGCACCGTGGTCTCGGCCACCGCCGCGGCACGCGCGAGTGCGGGCGCGGCTTCCGGCTTCGTCGCCACGGCGGCCGGCGCCGGTGCCGGCGCGACGGCCGGCACCACCGCGGTCGGGGCGGCGGTGCCGTGCAGCGCATCCAGCAGTGCCTCGAACTCGTCGTCGTCGATCGCCGGGGCACTGCTGCTCGTCGCCACCGGCAAGGGTGCCGCCTCGACGGTGCCCGGCGCGTTGGTGCCGTACATGCTGTCCAGCAGCGCTTCGAATTCGCTGTCGTCGATCGCGCCGTCGCCGGTCGGCGCTGTCGCCGGCGCGACCGCGCTGGGCGGGGCAACGACGGCGGCGCGCGGAAGCAGGGATTGCAGCAGGCCGGCCGGCGGCATGCTTACCGGTGCTTCGGCGCTTACCGCCGCCATCATGTCGTTGAGCAGGTCGAGCGCGTCGAGCAATGCATCCATGTGCCCCTGGCCGAGCATGACCTTGCCGCCACGGGCCTCGTTCAGCAGGTCCTCGGCGTGATGGCACAGCAGCACCATCGGCTCGATCGCCAGAAAGCCGGCGCCGCCCTTGACCGTATGGAAGGCGCGAAATACCGCGTTCAGCAGCTCGCTGTCGCGCGGCGAGCTTTCCAGGCCGACCAGTTGCTCACCCAGACGCTGCAGCAGTTCGCCCGCCTCGACCAGGAAATCCTGGCGCAGCTCGCTGTCGAATTCCGCATTCACGGCGCCAGAGCCTGCTTATGGTCCCCAGGCGCCCCGCGCCGGGAGCTGTTTGCGCGCAGGCCAGGGAAGAACGAAGGAGTGGACGTCCGTCCACGACCGAGTGATGACGCCGGCATGCGGGCAAACAGACCCGGCCCTTCCGGTTGCCATCGAGGGGCGGCCATGCAGCAGCGCGCGACTTGACCTGACGGCCAGTCAGGCGCTGCGCCACGCACTACCACCTGGCGGCCACTCGATGACAACGCGGGATGCTTGGGGACCATAAGCATGCGCTCGTCAAAACCCGAATTCGCTGAGCAGGCGGTCGGCATCGTCCTGACTGGATACCTTGACGGGGCTGTCCGGCTTCTCGCTGCCGGCCAGTGCGCCGGTCAGCCGAACCAGTTCCAGCAATGACGATTCCACCGTGCCGATGAAGCTGGAGACCTTCTTGATGCGCTGCCCGGTGAGATCCTGCCAGGACTGCGCCAGCACCATGTCGGCCAGCCCATTGCGGCAGTTCGTGGCGAATTCGTTCGCCTCGCGCGCCAGCACGGCGGCGGCATCGTTGCCGCTGGTCCATTCCAGCACCGCGCTGGCGTTATGCGCCAGCGACTCGGCCTGCGGCCGCAACCGGTCGGCGAAATCGAGGCTGCGATGGGCTGCCTGCGCGCTCATCTCCAGCGCGTCCTGCAGGTGCTGGCGTGCATTGGCGACCATGTCGGGCAGACCCTCCGCGGCCAGCTCGCCGCCGAGCCGGCGCACGGCATCGTGAAGATCGCGCGCCAGCTGGCCGAGTGCGCGGAACAGGCGTTGCTCGCGCTGGCGAACCATCACGTCCAGGGCCTGTTCGAAGGCGGCGCCGTCGGGACTGTTGAGCAGCTCGCGCAACTCGCTCGGCAGCACCTCGTCGACCGCAAGGGGAGTGATCATGTTCATGCGCTGACTCCACTGGCGGCGATCCGCTCGAAGATCTTGGTGAGCTTTTCCTTGAGGGTGACGGCGGTAAACGGCTTGACGATGTAGCCGTTCACGCCGGCCTGCGCCGCCGCGATGATCTGGTCGCGATTGTTCTCGGCGGTCACCATCAGCACCGGCATGCCTTTCAGGGCATCCTCGGCGCGGATGGCCCGCAGCAGGTCGATGCCGGTCATGTTCGGCATGTTCCAGTCGGTCACCACCAGATCGAACGGCTGGGTGCGCAGGATCGCGATCGCGCTCTCGCCATCGTCGGCTTCCTGGATCAACGGATTGCTGAAACCCAGCTCGACCAGCAGGTTACGCACGATCCGCCGCATGGTGGAAAAGTCGTCCACCACCAGGATTTTCATGTTCTTGTCCAAATGCTCTCTCCAAGTGCACGGTGCTGGCCAATGCGCGGCCTCAGAAACTCATGTGTATAGATCGATCAACCGCGCCAACCGGTCAGCCGTGCACGAAGCCGGATGACCGCCTGGCCATGAATCTGGCAGATCCGCGACTCGCTGACCCCGAGCACGGCGCCGATCTCCTTCAGGTTCAGCTCCTGCTCGTAGTACAGCGACATCACCAGTTTTTCCCGCTCGGGCAAGCCATCGATCGCTTCGGCCAGCGCATCGCGCATGCCGTCCCGCTCGATGTTTTCCTGCGGGTTGAGGCCGCTTTCGTCGGCCACATCGAGTACCGAACCCTCCTCGCTGTCATCCGAGGTGGTCAGGCTGAGCAGTCGCACGCAGGCCGCGTCGGCGAGTACCTGGTGATACTCCTCGGCACTGATCCCGAGCCGGCGCATGATCTCGGCATCCTCCGCCTCGGCCCCGGTTTCGGTTTCGATCTGGCGGACGACCTCGGCCACCTCGCGGGTCTTGCGATGCACCGAACGGGGCGTCCAGTCGGTGCGCCGCAATTCGTCCAGCATCGCGCCACGGATGCGGATACCCGCATACGTCTCGAAACTGGCGCCCTTGTCGGAGGCGAAATGTCGCGACGCCTCCAGCAAGCCGATCATCCCCGCCTGTATCAGGTCACCCACATCGACACTCGCCGGCAGTCGCCCCATCAGGTGATAGGCGATCCGGCGCACCAGCGGCGCATGTCGAAGTACCAGCTCGTCGGCACTCTCGCGCGAATTTTGCAGATATTCCAAGGCCACACTCATCTCAGTACCCTGCCGCCGGTGTCACCCGGTTACCAAAAAAGGCGATCCGGTCGTGCCCTGCGCGCTCAGGTTCTGCCCATGTATCGACCGCACTGGCCAATTGCTTGAATGCCAATGCCGAACGACTGGACGGCCACAGGTCCACCACCGCACTCTGACGCCGGATGGCCTGCCGCAGGCGCTCGTCGTGCGGCACCCATCCGCTGAAATTGATCACCACCTCGAGGAAGCGGTCGCTGACCCTGGACAGCTTGTGGTGCAGCTGCCGGGCCTCGCCTTCATTGCGCACCATGTTCGCCACCATGCGGAAGCGACGCACCCCGAAATCGCGGCTGAGCACCTTGATCAGGGCGTAGGCGTCGGTGATCGAGGCCGGCTCGTCGCACACCACCAGCACCACGTCGTCGGCGGCGGCGGCGAACATCGCCACGCTGTCGGTCAGGCCGGCCGCGGTGTCCACCAGCAGGTATTGCGGCGGCCGGGTCAGCTCGTCGAACGCGCGGATGATCGCGGCATGCCCGTTGCTGTCCAGCTGCGCCAGCCGGCGCGCGCCGGACCCGCCCGGAATCACCTGCAGCCCCCGCGGCGCGGTCAGCAACAGATCCTCCAGCCCGCACTCGCCATCGAGCAGATGGCCGATATGGCGCGACGGCGCCAGCCCGAGCAGCACGTCGACGTTGGCCAGTCCCATGTCCGCATCCAGCAGCATCACCTCGTGGCCGGCCATCGACAGCGACATGCCGAGATTCACCGCCACGGTGCTCTTGCCGACGCCACCCTTGCCGCCGGCCACGGTGATCGCGTGGCAGCGCGGGCGCGGTTGTCCGGCTGCGGCGAGCAGGCTGCTGGCCTGGTGACCCGGAGCGGGCGGCAGCTCCTGCCGGCCGACCATCGCCGACAACATGTTCTTCAGACCCCAGGCCTGATCCATCGCGAGTGCTCCGTTCATGCGCTTGCCACCGCCAGACCGAAGCGCTCGGCCATCAGGCTTTCGTCCGGCACGTATCCCTTCAGCGACTGCGCGGCGCGGCATACCAGCACCCGCGCATCGGCAGCCGCGATGTCCTCCGGCACGCGCTGTCCGTCGGTGGTGTAATCCAGCGGCAGGCGGTGGCGGATCAGCACCGACAGCGCGCCGCCGAGGTTCGGCGCCTCGTCCAGCTTGGTCAGGATGCAGGCGCGCGGTTTCAGCGGCAGATAGGCGCGCACCGCCTCGTCCAGCGACTGCGACTGCGCGTTCGCGGCCAGCACCATGCAGGCATGCAGTTCGCCCACCTGCGAGAAGATCTCCATCTGCTGCGCCAGCCGCGGATCGTTGCCGGCCACGCCGGCGGTGTCGATCAACACGGTATGCCGGCCGCGCAGCAACTCCAGCACCTTGCGCAGGCTTTCCGCGTCGTAGGCCGGGTAGACGCGCACGCCGAGCAGTCGACCGTAATGTTCCAGCTGCGCCGAGGCGCCGATGCGATAGTGATCGGTGCTGATCAGGGCGACCTGCTCCGCGCCGTGGCTCAGCACGGCGCGTGCGGCCAGCTTGGCGATGGTGGTGGTCTTGCCCACTCCGGTCGGGCCGACCAGGGCGGTGACGCCGGCGCTGGCGGAGACGGCGCGACCGCTGACCGCGAGGCTGCTGCTGAGCATCCCCAGCGGCAGGTAGCGCGCCTGCTCGGCATTGATCTGGGCGGGCAGTTCGGCGACCAGCTTGCGTGCCACATCGGCATCGATGCCGATCCGGGTCATCTCCCGCAGCACCCGCGCCCGCAGCGGCTGGCGCCGCTCCATGTCGTTCCAGGCCAGGCTGGACAACTGGGTCTCGAGCATTTCGCGCAGGCTGCCCAGTTCGTTGCGCATGCGCGCCGTGTCCTGCATCGCCCGCTCGATCATCGGATGCGCCGGCGGGACTTCGTTGGCAGCCACCGCGCTCGCCGGCGCGGGAACCGCAACCAGCGATGGCGGCGGCGACGGAATGTGCTGGCGGCGCGAGGGACGCGCCACCGCTGCGGCCGGCCTCTGTTCGACGGCGGGCGGCGGCGGGCTGGCGGGCGCGATGGACGTGGCGGGCTGGGCGGGCGCGGCCGGCTGCAGGTCCGCCGCCACCGGGGCGCCGTGCCGTGCCGCTTCGCGCACCAGCGACTCGTCGTAGTCGATGGCGGCGATCACCTCAATGCCTTCGTCGATGCGGCGGGTGGACAGGATCACCGCTTCCGGGCCCTGCTCCTCGCGCACCTCGCGCATGGCCGCGCGCATGTCGGCTGCCACGAATCGTTTGATCTTCATGCCGACCTGCCCCCGCGCGAGATGGCGCCCGGGGCATGCGCGGCAGAACCTTCACCGTTCGCGCTGCACGGCACGCCGCGCGAGCGCGTACCGCCCATCCGTTGCCGCTGTCCTGCTGCCGATTCGTGCATCATCTCGTTCACCTCGATCATCGTCCCAATGCCTGCACCAATCGCACCCGGCGGTTGTCAGGAACCTCGTTGTAAGCCAGTACGTGCAGGTTCTGTGCCACGTGACGCGTGAAGCGCGCGAGCCACGGTCGCAACTGCGGCGCGACCAGCAATACGGCCGGTTCGCCACTCGCTTCCTGGCGTCGCGCAGCGTCCGCCACGCTCTGCTGCAGACGATCGGCCAGGCCCGGCTCAACCGCCGCCCCAGCTACTCCGCCGCCGCCCGAGAGGGAGGTCAGCAGGATCTGTTCGAGCTCCGGCGCGAGCGTGATGACCGGCACCTCGGTGCCCAGGCCGGTGATCTCCTGCAGGATCTGCCGGCCCAGCGCCACCCGCACCGCGGCGGTCAGAACGCCGGGATCCTGACTCTGCCCGGCGTGCTCCGCCAAGGATTCGACGATGCTGCGCATGTTGCGGATCGGCACCCGCTCGGCCAGCAGGTTCTGCAGCACCTTGACCACCACGCCCAGCGCCAGCCGCTTCGGCACCAGGTCCTCGACCAGCTTCGGCGCGGTGGCGGCGAGCCGGTCCAGCAGTTGCTGCACGTCCTGGTGGCTCAGCAGCTCGTGCGCATGGGTCTGCAGGATGTTCGACATGTGGGTGGCGATCACCGTGGCCGGATCGACCACGGTGTAGCCGTAGCTCTGCGCCAGTTCGCGCTGGCCGCTGTCGATCCACACCGCCTCCAGGCCGAACGCCGGATCCTGGGTGGGAATGCCCTGCAGGGTCCCGTGCACCTGGCCGGGATTGATCGCCATCAGCCGGTCGTTGTGCACCTCGGCCTCGCCCATCGGCACGCCCATCAGGGTGATCCGGTAGATGTTCGGGGCCAGGTCCAGGTTGTCGCGGATGTGCACCGCGGGCACCAGGAAGCCCAACTCCTGCGACAGCTTGCGCCGCACCGACTTGATCCGCCCCATCAGCTCGCCGCCCTGATGGGTGTCGACCAGGGGGATCAGCCGGTAGCCCACTTCCAGGCCCAGCGGGTCGACGCTGGCGACGTCTTCCCAGCCGAGCTCCACGCGCTCGGCCGGCTTGGCCGACGCCGGCGCCTCGGCCACCGCCTCGGCCAGCTGGGCGCGGGTCTCGCGCTCGCGCTTGAACAGCAGCCAGGCGGCACCGCCGCAACTGGCGCCGAGCAGCAGGAAGGCCATGTTCGGCATGCCCGGGATCAGCCCCATCACGGTCAGCACCGTGCCGGCCACGGCCAGCGCACGCGGCTGGCCGAACACCTGGCCGATCACCTGCTTGCCCATGTCCTGCGACTTGGATACGCGGGTGACGATGATCGCGGCGGCCACCGACAGCATCAGCGCGGGCACCTGGGCCACCAGGCCATCGCCGATGGTCAGCAGGGTGTAGGTCCGGGCCGCCTCGCCGGCCGACAGGCCGTGCTGCAGCACGCCGACGAAGAAGCCGCCGATGATGTTGATCAGCAGGATCAGGATGCCGGCGGTGGCGTCACCACGCACGAACTTGGACGCGCCGTCCATCGAACCGTAGAAATCCGCTTCCTCGCGCACCTCCTGGCGGCGCTCGCGCGCCTGCTCCTGGGTCAGCAGGCCGGCGTTGAGGTCGGCATCGATCGCCATCTGCTTGCCGGGCATCGCATCGAGGGTGAACCGCGCGGTGACTTCGGACACGCGGGTGGCGCCCTTGGTCACCACCACGAAGTTGATGATGGTGATGATCGCGAACACCACCAGGCCGACCGCGAAGTTGCCGCCGATGACGAACTCGCCGAACGCCTCGATCACCTTGCCCGCGGCGGCGGGGCCGTCGTGGCCGTGCAGCAGCACCACACGCGCCGAGGCGATGTTCAACGCCAGCCGCAGCAAGGTGGCCATCAGCACCACGGTGGGGAACGCGGCGAACTCCAGCGGCCGCATCACGTAGATCACCGCCAGCAGGATCACCAGCGACAGCGCGATGTTGAAGCTGAACAACATGTCGAGCAGGATCGGCGGCAACGGCAACATCATCATCGCCAGCATCACCAGCACGGCTACCGGCGCACCGATGCCGCGCCGAGCCAGATGCCTGAAGTTGCCCAGTAAGGTCTCGCCCGTCATTTGCATGGCCTGTTACACATCACGATAAGGTCCCATCAGGTCGGGATCGACCTCGGGGCTTGGCGGCACCGGCGCGGTCTCGCCGTGTGCAGTCGCCTGTTTCAACTGGTAGACATAGGCCAGCACCTGCGCCACCGCCACGAACAGGGCGGCGGGGATTTCCCGCCCCAGCTCGGTGGTGGCGTAAAGCGCGCGAGCCAGCGGCGGCGCCTCGACCAGCGGAATCCGGTGGCTGGCGGCGACCGTGCGGATCTGCTGCGCCAGCAGGTCGATGCCCTTGGCGACGACCCGCGGCGCGCCCATGCGGCCGTCGTCATAGACCAGCGCCACCGCGAAGTGGCTGGGATTGACCACCACCACGTCGGCGCGCGGCAGCTCCTCCATCATGCGGCGGCGCGACTGCATCTGCTGCACCTGGCGAATGCGCCCCTTGAGTTCCGGGTTGCCCTCGCTGTCCTTCATCTCGTCGCGGATTTCCTGCTTGGTCATGCGCAGGCGCTTGCCATGGTCGAACTTCTGGTAGGCCGCGTCGATGCCGCCGATCAGCGCCAGGATCGAGCCGAACCACAGCGCCGCGTTGCCGAGCAGGCTGATCGACTGGGTGATCCCGGCCATCACCGAACCGCGTCCGGTCGCCTGCAACTGGCCCTGCCAGTGACGCAGCAACATAAGCAGCACGGCACCGATGAACAGCAGCTTGAGCAGCGCCTTGGCCAGCTCGACCAGCCCGCGCATGGCGAAGATCTTGCCGAGGCCCTTGATCGGATCGAGCCGTTCGAACTTCGGCTGCAGCGCCTCGGCGCTGAAGCCGATGCCGCCCAGCAGCAGCGGCGCGGCGAATACCGCCACCAGGGTCGCCGCCGCCACCGGCCCGAACAGCGCCAGCGCCTCGTGCAGCGACGCATGCAGGACCCGGCCAGGCAGCTCGTCGGAGAACAGCGCCTCGCGCGGGTAGTCCAGACCCAGCGCGAAGATCCGCCGCGCGTGCAGGAACGCGCCGTGGGCGCCGTTCATCAGGGCGGCCACGCCGGCCAGCACGACCAGCGCGCCGGAGAGGTCGCGCGAACGGGGAACATCGCCCTTCTCGCGGGTTTCGCGCAGGCGTTTTTCGGTAGGTTGTTCGGTTTTTTCCTGGTCGCTGTCTTCGGACATGACCTCATCCTCCGATCAGTTCGTGCATCAGCGACCATGCGCTGACCTGCAGCGCATCGAATGCACCCGGCAGGCTGCGCAAGGCCAGCCACAGCGCGATGAAACCCAGCGAGATGGTGATCGGGAAGCCGACCGCGAACAGGTTCATCGACGGCGCCGCGCGGCTGATCGCGGCAAAGCCGATATTCACCACCAGCAGCGAGGTCATCGCCGGCAGCGCCACCCGTACCGCGCCGGAAAACAGGCTGGTGCCGAAGCTGACCACCGCATACAGGCCGTTGGCATCGATCGCGGCCTGCCCCGGCGGCAGGCTGTGGAAGCTGTCGGCGAGCAGGCTGATCAGGCGCAGATGGCCGTCCATCACCAGGAACAGCAGGGTGACCAGCAACAGGTAGAACTGGGTCAGCACCGTGGAGCTGCCGCCGGCCTGCGGATTGACCACCTCGGCGAAACCCAGGCTCATGCTCTGCGCGACCAGCTGGCCGCCGAACGCCACCGCCTCGAACACCAGTCGCAGCGTGAAACCCACCGCGGCGCCGATCAGGATCTGGCTGGCCAGCGTGGCCACGCCCTGCGCCGTGAGCGGATCGATCGTGGTCGGCGCCAGCGGCGCCAGCACCAGGGTCAGCACCAGCACCAGCCCGATCCGGAGCCGCGGCGACAGCACCGTGGCGCTGAATACCGGCGCCACCAGGAACAGCCCGCCGACCCGGCCCATCGCCCAGAACAGGCCGCCCAGCCACGCGGGGATCTGCGCCAGGTCCAGCGCGCTCATCTGACCGCGTCCGGCAGGCTCTGGATCAGCTGGCGGGTGAACTGCACCAGCACGCGCAGCATCCACGGGCCGGTGATCAGGCCCACCAGCGCCATCGCGATCAGCTTCGGGATGAAGCTGAGCGTCATCTCGTTGATCTGGGTCGCCGCCTGGATCACGCCGATCAGCAGGCCGACCGCCAGCGCGGTCAGCAGCAACGGCGCCGCCACCAGCATCGCCACGTACAGCGCGTGCTGGCCGAACTCCATGATCGATTCGGGCGTCATGTGTAGAAGCTCCCGGCCAGCGTGCCCAGCAGCAGGGTCCAGCCATCGACCAGCACGAACAGCATGATCTTGAACGGCAGCGAGATGATCATCGGCGAGACCATCATCATGCCCATCGACATCAGCACGCTGGCCACCACCAGATCGATGATCAGGAACGGGATGAACAGCAGGAAGCCCATCTGGAACGCGGTCTTCAGCTCACTGGTGAGAAACGCCGGCATCGCCACCACGAATGGCACATCGGCCTTGCTCGCATACGGCTTTTCCTTCGCCAGCCGGGTGAACAGCTGCAGGTCGGCGTCGCGGGTCTGGTCGAGCATGAAGTGCTTGAACGGTCCCGATGCCGCCGGCAACGCCTGCTCGGCGGTGATCCGGCCATCCATGTAGGGCTTCACGCCGTCGTTGTAGCTGCGCGTGAGCACCGGCGACATCACGAACAGGGTGAGGAACAGCGCCAGCCCCAGCAACACCTGGTTCGGCGGCGTGGACTGCGTACCCAGTGCCTGGCGCAGGAAGCTCAGCACGATGATGATCCGGGTGAACGAGGTCATCATCAGCACGATCGCCGGCAACATCGTCAGCGCCGTCATCAGCGCCACGACCTGCAGCGACAGCGTCCAGTTCTGCGCACCGCCGGCGGCGTTGTGCATGGTCAATACCGGGATGCCCGCCGACGCCGACGGCAGCGCCGGCATCGTCAGCGCCGCCGGTGCCGGCGGGGCCGCCATCGCCACGGGCGCCGCGAATGCCCACAGCGGCAGCAGCCACAGCGCGATCGCCAGCAGGCGGGGCCAGCTGCGCCGGCGGATGTTCGCGTGGTTCATGGCGTGCGCCTCCAGCGGGCCAGCAGCTCGGCAAAGCCGGGGACCGGGCTGGCCGGCGACATCGCCTCGAGCGCCGCCGGCTCGCTGCCGTCGTATACGTGCAGCGTGCGCATGCCGCCCTGCCCCACGCCGATCAGCAGGCGCTGGCCATCGGCGTTGATCAGCAGCAGGCGGTCGCGCGTGCCCACCGCGAACGTCTCCACGCAGCGAATGCGCCGGCCGCCCGCGCCGCTGCTCACCCGCAGCCGACGACTCAACCAGCCGGCGGCGAGGATCAGCACGATGATGCCGACCAGGCTCAGGATCACCCGCAACAGTTCGCCGCCCACGTTGATGTCGGGTGCGGCGATCGAGGGCGCAGCTGCGATCAGGGCAAGCATGATCAGCGCAGCTTGCGCACGCGCTCGGCCGGGCTGATCACGTCGGTCAGGCGGATGCCGAACTTCTCGTTGATCACCACGACCTCGCCATGCGCGACCAGGGTGCCGTTGACGAACACGTCCAGCGGCTCGCCGGCGGAGCGGTCCAGCTCGACCACCGAGCCCTGGTTCAGCTGCAGCAGGTTGCGGATGCTGATGCGGGTGCGGCCGACTTCCATGGCCAGCGTCACCGGCACATCGAGGATCATGTCGAGGTTGACCTCGCCGCCCTCGATCGGTGCACCGTTCAGCGTGTCGAATTCGACGCGCTCGCTGGTTCCTGCAAAAACGCCTTCAGTGGGCTGGCTCATACTGGCTTCTTCTCGGTGGCATGGTCGCCGGCCGAGCGTCGTTCGCGCCGGCCAGCCTGGGTGTGGAAACGTACGGCGTTGCGGCCGTTGGACTGGCCATAGCGGCCGCGAAAGACGGGCACGTCCTCGGCGTACACGGTCGCCAGCTCGGGCAGCTGCACCGGGATGACGTCGCCGGGGCGCAGGCGCAGGAATTCGCCGATGCTGAGTCGCGCCTCGAGCAGCAGGGAGCTGAGCCCCACCTCGGCGTCCAGCACCTCTTCCTGCAGGGTCTCGGCCCAGCGGCCGTCGCGGTCGGCGCGATCGCTCTGCACGCCGGCGTCGAGCAGGGTGCGGATCGGCTCGATCATCGCGTAGGGAATGGTCAGGTGGACCTCGCCGCCGCCGCCATCCAGCTCGACGTGGAAGCGCGACACCACCACGGTTTCGGTCGGGCTCACGATGTTGGCGAACTGCGGGTTGATCTCGGAACTCTGGTAGTCGAATTCCAGCTCCAGCACGGGCGCCCACGCCTCGACCATCGCGGTGAACAGCTCGGCCAGCATGATCTGGATCACGCGGCTTTCGGTGCTGGTGAAATCACGACCCTCGATACGCGCGTGATAGCGGCCGTCGCCACCGAAGAAGTTGTCGATCACGGTGAACACCAGGCGCGGCTCGAACACCACCAGCGCGGTACCGCGCAACGGCTTGATCCGCACCAGGTTCAGGTTGCTCGGCAAGGTGAGGCTGTGCACGTACTCGTTGAACTTCACCATCTTCACGCCAAGCACCGACACTTCGCAGGTCTTGCGCAGCACGTTGAAGACGCCGGTGCGGAAGAACCGGGTGAACCGGTCGTTGACCATTTCCAGCGTCGGCAGGCGTCCGCGCACGATGCGGTCCTGCTGGGTGAAGTCGTACTGAAGCACGGTATCGGGCGGCAGCGGCTCGTCGTTGCCGGTCTCCACCGCACCGACCTCGACACCGTTGAGCAGCGCGTCGATTTCGTCCTGGGAAAGCAGATCGCTCATGGGCAGGCCATCCCGGTCACTGGATCACGAAACTGGTGAAATACAGCGCGTCGACACCGTTGCTGCCGATGCGCGCATGGACGATCTTCTGCACCGCGGCCAGCGCCTTCGCCTGCAGCTGGGTGCGGCCGGCGGGATCGATCATGGCCGAGTAGTCCTGGCTGCTGAACAGCGCGAGCAGCGCGTCGCGGATGACCGGATCGGCACCCTTGACCGCATCGATCGCCCTGGGGTCGTGCGTCATCAAGGTGATGCCCACCTGCAGATAACGCAGCGAGTCGGCATCGCGCAGATTCACCACGAACGCCGGTTCCAGTGGCAGGTACAGCACATCCTTGCCCACCGGATGCTTCGCCGCGACCTTGCCGCCCTTGTCGGCGTTGCCATGCCCGCGCGTGAACGCATAACCGACGGCAACGGCGATCAGGAGCAGCACGATCACACCGATCAGCAGCGGCCCGCGCTTCGGGGAAACCGCCACCGGGGTCTCGATCACATCGTCTTGTTCGGGCTCAGCCATGAAAATCTCTATCCGGGATGGGTGGGAGGGGGGAGCCCGCGCAACGGAGCTTCGAAGGGACAAAAGCAAACGGCGTGCCATCGCGCGCAATCGCCGTCAGGGCTGGGTTTCCGGGGATCTCCGCGATCGTCGCGGCGCTTTCTTGACGCCCGTCAGCGGGTCGCCGCGACGCGATCTCGGCGGCGACGGAATAGCTGCGCCAGCGCGCCCGCCCACGTCGGCCGTTCGCTCGCCGGCGACGCCGGCCAGGGCCTGGCATCGGGCCGGCTGGATGGGGATTGGGCGGTGCGGCGTGTCGTCCTGCCCACGCCGGATCACGGACGAAAATCAGGTCACGGCCCGCCCGCCCCGGCGGACCGACGGCATCGCCTGACGCCTTGCGGTTGTCCGCGCGCGGAACCGCCGGAAGCGCGACCGGGCTGTCGCCGGACGGTCTCAGGCAAAGGCGTCGAGCAGGCCCACCGCGCCGCTGGACACTCGAAGCTCGATGCCCTGGACGTCCTCGACCTCGCCCGCCGCCAGCAGCGGCCGCGCGTGGCTGCGGGCATCCTGGCGATCGCCGCGTTGCTGCTGATTGACCTCGGCGTGACCGAGCGACAGGCCGTGTTGCGCCAGCAGATGATCCAGCTGCGGCAGCGTCTGCTGTACCGCGGTGACCGCCGCCGGGTGCTGGGCGTTGAAGACCACGTCGACCCGCCCCTGGTTCATGCTGATTTTCACGTCTAGCTGGCCAAGCTCCTCCGGGTGCAGCCGGATCGAGGCCTGCTTCACGCCCTGCCCGGTCAGCCACGCCACCTGCTGGCCCAGCTCATGACCGAAGGCGGGGCTGCCGGCCGGCACCTGCACCTGGAGAATCTGCGGTGCCGCCGACACCGCCGCCGGCGGTGCCGCCAGCAGCGCGGTCAACTGAGCCGGATCGTCACCGGGAGCCTTGCCCGAATCGGCCGGTGGCGGCACCGCTGCGGCGGCGGTCGACAGGACATCGTGGCCTGCGACGAAGGCACTGGCGGCGGCAGTCAGCGCGGCGTTGCCCGCGTCGCCCGTCGACAGCGGCGTGGCAGCGCCGGTATCGACAACTGCCGTGGCTCCCGTGCCGGGTCCGGTCGCCGCAGCGGAACTCCCCGTGGTGGCGGTGGCGCTTCCGCCCGGTTGCAGTGCGGCAGCGGCGGAAGGCAGCAGGGCCAGCATGGCTCCGGCCAGCGATGCGGCAGCCACGCTGGCCGCCGCATGATCCTCGAGCGGGCTGGCCGTGGCCACAGCGGTTTCATCCGCGGCCACGTCCGGACCCGGATTCGCCGGCGTCAGCGTGGCGACAGCGGCAGCCGCGGTCGATGCGCCAGCCGCTGCCTGGGCAGCGCTCGCGGGGCTGGCCGGCTTGCCGCCGGCCTTCTGCGGCTGATCGTGCGCTGGCCGGTCGGCATCGTGCGGTCGTGCGGATGCGTCGCGGCTGTCCGTCGGATGCTGCGCGTCATGGTCCGGCGCGCGCTGTTGCCTGGCGGCCTGGAATTGTCGATCGAAGCTGCCGGCGTCGCCCGCGGGATCGCGGAGGTCGACGCCCCTGGGGCTCGGCAAGGCGCTCGAAGCGGTGGCGGTGGCGGCGGTGGCGATAGCGGCGGTGGCAGTCATGGTGAAAGATTTCCTTCAGGGGAATCCACGCGTGCGGATGCGGGCATCCACACGCAGGCAGGGCGCACGTGCGCATGCGGCAGGCCGTCGGGCCGGCATCGCGCTTTCATCGTGTGCGCCGGTATTGCATGCGTTCGTCCATTTCCGCCTGTTCGTGCCGATCCGCGGCCCGGCGCTCTTCCTCGACGTAGCGGTCGACCACCGAACCCAGGGCGCTCTCGCGGGCGTGCGCATGGTGCCAGTGGGCGCGCACCTGTTCGAACTGGCGCTGCAGGCGGCTGATCTCGGCGGTCTGCTGAACGATCGCCTGATCGATGCGATCGACGAAGCTCTGCCGGTTGAGCAAGGCACTCACCGACAGCGGACCCTCGCCGCCGGCGGCGTACTCGAGCCGATAGCGACGCAACTCGAGCAGCTGCTGTTCGGCCTTGGCCAGGCGCTGCTGATGCGTCGCCATCTGCGCCAGCGCGTCCTCGCTGCGCTGCCTGGCCTGGTCCACGGCCGGCAGCAGCGGTTGCGCGCGCGAGCTCATCCGGTCACCTGCTCGGCGAGGCTGCCCAGCGACTTGATCGCTTCTTCCAGCGTCATCGGTTCATCCACTTCTTGCTGCAGGAATTTGCGCAGTTGCGGCCACAGCTCGATCGCCTGATCGACCTGCGGATCGGAGCCCTTCTGATAAGCGCCCACCGCGATCAGGTCGCGTTGCTGGCGGTAAGCCGAATAGACCTGGCGAAACCGTTGCGCCGCGCGAAGATGCTCGCGCGTGACCACCGCGGGCATCACGCGGCTGATCGATGCTTCGATGTCGATCGCGGGGTAGTGCCCGGCCTCGGCCAGATCGCGCGACAGCACGATGTGGCCGTCCAGGATCGCGCGGGCCGCATCGGCAATCGGATCGTGGCGATAGTCGTCGCCCTCGGTCAGCACGGTATAGAACGCGGTGATCGAACCGCGGCCCTCGGCATCGTTGCCGGCCCGCTCGACCAGCGCCGGCATCATCGCGAAGACCGACGGCGGGTAACCCTTGGTCGCGGGCGGCTCGCCGATGGCCAGCGCGATCTCGCGCTGCGCCTGTGCATAGCGGGTCAGCGAATCCATCAGCAACAGCACGCGCAGACCGCGATCGCGGAACCACTCGGCGATCGCGGTGGCGTATTGCGCACCGCGCAACCGTTTCAGCGGGGGGGCGTCGGCGGGTGCCGCCACGATGACTGCGCGGCGGCGCCCTTCCACGCCCAGCGTGTGCTCGACGAACTCCTTGACCTCGCGCCCGCGTTCGCCGATCAGCCCGACCACCACGACGTCGGCATTGGTATAGCGGGTCATCATGCCGAGCAGGGTCGACTTGCCCACGCCGGAGCCGGCGAACAAGCCCAGCCGCTGGCCGCGACCGACCGTCAGCAAGGCGTTGATCGCGCGCACGCCCACGTCCAGCGGCGCGTCGATCGGCTTGCGTGCCATCGGATTGATCGGCTTGCTCTTGAGTGCGGCGTGTTCATCGGCCTCGAGCGGACCGAGCCCGTCCAGCGGCACGCCGTCGGCGCCGATCACGCGGCCCAGCAGTGCCGTGCCCACCGGCAGGCCGCCGCTGCGCGCGCAGGGACGCACCCGCGCATTCGGGAGCACGCCGTGCATGTCGCCCACCGGCATCAGCAACAGTCGCTCGTCGGCGAAGCCGACCACTTCGGTATCCAGTTTCGCGCCGTCGGCGGTATCCACCAGGCAGCGCGCGCCCAGGGCTGCCTCGCAGCCCTCCGCTTCCAGGGTCAGTCCGACCACCCGGCGCAGGCAGCCTTCCACGGTCAGCGGGCGCACGGCTTCGGCACGCGCGCGGCGTATCGCCAGCTGCTCGCGCCAGCGCGCCTGCCGGGCATCCAGGCCGGTGGCTTGTGCACTCATGCGCGGAACCTCCACTGAGCCGGCGAGCCGCGCCCCGCTGTCGTCATGGACTGTTTCATTCGCCGGCCTCCGCGTTGACCGCGTCATCGCCGAGCACCGCATCGATCACCGCCGCCAGGCGGGTTTCCACCCGCGCGTCCAGCCGCGAGCGCTCGCTTTCCATGCGGCAGTCCCCCCGCGCCAGCGCCGGATCGACGAGCAGCTGCCAGTGTTCCTCGGCCGCGCCGAGCTCGCGCAGCAAGTTCAGGTCGTCCGGGTGCAGATGCACGCGCAACTCGCGGGTCGCGGCGGGCAGCGCAGCCGCCGCCTCGCGCACGGTCTGCACGATCAGGGCCGGCGCAAGTTGCAATTCCCGCCCCACCACCCGGCTTGCGATCAGGGAGGCCAGCCGGGCCAGCTCCAGCTCGGTCTGTGCGTCCAGCGATTCCAGCGGCCGGGCCGCCGCCTCGTACAGCGCGGCAAGTCGGGCCAGTTGTTCGTCGAGTTGCTGCCTGCTCGCTGCCAGCCCTTCCGCGTGGCCGGCCGCATAACCTTCTTCCCGCGCCTGCTGTTCCAGCGCTTCCAGTTCACGCACGGTGGGCTGCGCCGGCGAGGCCGTCTCGCTGGCCGACGTCGCGGTACCGACCTCGGGCAGTTCCCAGCGCCGGAATTCGGCCACGGCGTCCTGGAACGCGACGGCCATCAGACGTACTCCTCACCGCCGGAAGACAGATTGAGCTGGCCGGCATCGGCGAGCCGGCGGGCCGTCGTCAACACCTCTTTCTGTGCCGCATCGACTTCGCTCAGGCGCACCGGCCCCTTCACTTCGAGGTCGTCGCGCAGCATGTCGGCGGCACGCTTGGACATGTTGGCGAAAATCTTTTCCCGGATCGCCGGCTCGGCGCCCTTCATCGCGATGGTCAGCGTGGCCGAAGGCACCTCGCGCAGCAGCACCTGCATGCCGCGATCGTCCAGATCGGCCAGGTCCTCGAACACGAACATCAGGTCCTCGATGCGTCCGCCCAGTGCCTCGTCCTGACTGCGAATGGCCGATATCAGCTCGGTTTCACGGCTGCCCTCCATCGCGTTGAGGATGTCGGCGGCGGCCTTCAGGCCACCCACATTGGCGGACTTCAGCTTCTTGGTATTGCCGGAGAACTGGCGCTCCATGATCTCGTCGAGCTCGTTCAGCGCATGCGGCTGCACGCCGTCGAGCGTGGCGATGCGCATCAGCGCATCGGAACGCACGCGCGGCGGCAGGTAGCCGATGACCTCGGCCGCCTGGTCCGGTTCCAGGTGTGCCAGCACCAGCGCGATGATCTGCGGGTGTTCCTGGTTGATCATCTCGGCGATCGCACGACTCTCCATCCACTTCAGCGATTCCAGGCCCTTGCTGCTGCGGCCGAGCAGGATGCGGTCGATCAGTCCACCGGCCTTGTTCTCGCCCAGCGCGTTGACCAGGATCTTGCGGATGTACTCCTCGGTGCCGACGCCCAGCGAGGTCTGCCGGCCCATATCCTCGTTGAGCTTGTCCAGCGCGCGCTCGACATGCTCGCGGGTCACGCTGGTCAGCGCCGCCATGGCGCTGCCCACCGCCTGCACGTCGCGCGCGCTGAGATGCTTGAGCACCTCGGCGGCATCCTGCTCGCCCAGCGTCAGCAGCAGGATCGCCGCGCGCTGGGCACCATTCACCTGCGTCTGATCAGCTGGCATCTTCGCTCACCCAGTTCTTCACGACTTGTGCAACCTGCTTGGAGTTCTCGCCGACCATGCGTCGGGCGACACCGATTCGTTGTTCGTAGGCGAGCACGTTCGACGCGCCGCTGAGCCGCGCCGGCTCGTCATCCTGCGGGGCATCGTCGACGCGCACGGAAATCTTCTGCGCCGGCATCGGCAGCGCGCGCGCCGACGAGTCGCCACGCAGCACCCCCTTCAGCAACGGTCGCAGCAGGCCGAAGGCCACCAGCAGCGCAACCAGGATGCCCAGTCCCTGCTTGATCAGATCCATCGCACCGGGCCGCTGCCACAGCGGCACTTCCGGCAGCGCCTCGATCGCCGGGCCATGCTGGAACGGCTGGTTGACCACGCTCACGCTGTCGCCGCGGGTGGCGCTGAAGCCCACCGCGTTCTTGGTCAGGTCGGTCAGGTGCTGCAGTTCCTGCGCGCTGAACGGCACGCTTTTGGCCGGGGGCGGCGTGCCATCGTCGGTAGCCTTGCCGGGCACCAGCTTGTCGTCCACCACCACCGCCACGCTGAGCCGGGTCAGCCGGCCCGCCGGATCGCTGACGTGGCTGATCGTGCGATCGAGTTCATAGTTGCGGGTGGCGCTGCTCGAACTTTCGCTGGGGCCGCTGGCAGCGGCGGTGGCCGCACTCGCGGCGGCGTTGGGCGCCGCGACGTTCGGCTTGGCTGCGGTGGGCTGCGCCACCGTGTTCGGCGGCTGGTTGCTGAGCGCTCCGGGCACGCCGCCCGAGGCGTCGGCCGAACTGCGCTTTTCGCTGCTGGTCTGTTCGCTGCGCATGACCGCCGATTTGGGGTCGAACGTCTCGGTGGCCTTCTCGGTCTGGCTGAAATCCAGGTCGACGTAGACCTGGGCATGCACCCGGCCGGGACCGACCAGCGGCGTCAGCAGCTGTTCGATGCGCGCCGCATAGGTATTCTCGATCCGGGTCGCCAGCCGCAGCCGGGTGTCGCTGATCGCCCCGGGGCTGTCCGGATCGGTGGTCAGCAACTGGCCCTGCTGGTCGATCACCGAAACCTGACTGGCATTCAGGTCCGGCACGCTGGCCGACACCAGGTGCACGATCGCCGCGACCTGGCTGGCATCGAGCTGGCGCCCCGGATACAGCGTGACCAGCACCGACGCGCTCGCCGCCCGGCTGTCGCGGATGAACGCCGACTGCTTCGGCAACGCCAGATGCACGCGCGCGGCGCGCACCGACTGCAGGCCGCTGATGGTGTTGCCGAGATCGGCTTCGAGCTGCTGCTGGTAGCGCGTGCGCTCGGCCAGGTCACTCATGCCGAACGGCGAATCTCCCGCCGGCGAGGCGCTGCTGGCGGCGGTACCCTGCGGCAGCCCGCGCCCGGCCAGCGTCAGGCGCAGGCCGGCCAGATCCGCGGCCGGCGCCATGATCGAGGAGCCGTCCGCGCTCAGCTGGTAGGGCGTATTGGTGGATTGCAGTTCCTGGGTGATCGCCGAGGCGTCTTTCTGATCCAGGCCGCTGTACAGCAGGCCGAAGTTCGGCCCGCGCGACCACAGCACCACCGCCACGCCCAACGCGACCGCCGCAGCCACCCCCACCAGCAGCAATAGCTGGCGCGTCGCAGGACTGCGAGTGAATTGCTTGAGGGGATCCAGGCGCGAACCGTTATCGGTGGTCGCGATGGCATTGTCGGCCATGCTTGTGCTCGTTATCTAGGAGACGTGGGTGGCGATCGACGGGAACGTCAGACCGGCATGTTCATGATGTCCTTGTAGGCCTCCACCAACTTGCTCTGCACCTGCACCATCGTGCGCAGCGAGAGATCCGCCTTCTGCACCGCGATCATCGTGCTGGCCAGGTTCGCGCCCGGATCGCCGCGCTCGAAACTCGTCGCCATGCGGCCGGCTTCCATCTGGGTCTGCCCCACCGCCGAGATCGACTGCTTCAGCAGGCTGGCAAAATCCCCCATGCCCGCTGCGGCCGGTGCCGCCGGCTTGAACGCGGTTTCGGGAACGCGTACCTGCGCCGTCATCTGGCGCATCTGGGAAAGAAGGTTGTTGACGTCGATCTGACTCATGACGGTTTTCCAGCACATGACGGTGGATATGAGGGGAGGTAGCACAAGCCGTGCCATGCTCCGGCGTTGCCCGACAGGTATGCGTGCGGGGCCGGCCGGTCGCGACACAGCGGGCGGCGTGGATGAATTTCATCTACCATCCGCATCCGGGTCGCCACCACTCGCTAGGCCGCGAGGCTGCTCTGCAATCCGTACTTGCGCAGTTTTTCCACCAGGGTGGTGCGCTGCATGCGCAGCAGCCGCGCGGCATGGGCCACCACGCCACCGGTGGCGTCGAGCGCCTGGCGGATCAGGCCCACTTCGATGTCGGCCAGATGATCCTTCAGGTCCAGCCCGTCCTCCGGCAGGATCCCCAGCGTATCGACTGCCGCATGGGCGCAACCGAGTTCGCCCGGCATCGCGCGATCTTCCATCAGGGCCAGCAGTTCGGCACTGCGTGCGTCGTCGCCGGACATCTGCCCGCGATATTTCTCCGGCAGATCGTTGACGCGGACCTCGCTGTGCGGATGCAGGATGGCCATGCGCTCGACCAGGTTGGACAGTTCGCGCACGTTGCCCGGCCACGGATAGGCATTGAGTGCCTGCATCGCTCCGGCGCTGAAGCGCACCAGTCCCAGCCCGCGCCGGGCCAGCCGCTTGTTGAACTCCGAAACCAGCAACGCCATGTCGTCCAGGCGCTCGCGCAGCGACGGCAGCTCGAGCGGGAACACGCTGAGGCGGTAGTACAGGTCCTCGCGAAAGTGATCGCAGGCGATCGACTGTTCGAGGTTGCGGTGGGTGGCCGCGATGATCCGCACGTCGCAGCGCTGGGTCTTGCTGCCACCGACCCGCTCGAACATGCGTTCCTGCAGCACCCGCAACAACTTCACCTGCATCGGCAGGCTCATGTCGCCGATCTCGTCGAGGAACAGCGTGCCGCCCTCGGCCAGCTCGAAACGCCCCTTGCGCATGCTGATCGCACCGGTAAACGCGCCCTTCTCGTGCCCGAACAATTCGCTTTCCAGCAATTCGGCGGGGATCGCACCGCAATTGATCGCCACGAATGGCTTGTCGCGTCGCGGCGAACCCTCGTGGATCGCCCGCGCGACCATCTCCTTGCCGGTACCCGATTCGCCGAGCACCAGCACGCTCGAATCGAACGGTGCCACGCGACGGATCAGCGCATTGACCCGCGCCATCGGCGCCGAATTGCCGACGAAGCGGATGCCGTCAGGCTGACCGCCGAGCAGACGCCCGTGAACGCGGCGCATCACGTCCGCCATCTGCTCGTAGCGCAACGGGAATTCGACGATCCCGGTTCGTGCCGCGAAGGGAGAGCCGGCATCGCTCAGGCGCTGGATCCATTCCGAGTCGGCGGCCAGCAGCACCGGCACGTAGGCGGCCGCTGCGCCAAGCAAGGCCAGCTGGCGCTCCGCCTCGACGGTATCGGCGATGTGCCCGACATAGACGGCACACCAGTTCGGGGTGAAATCGCCGGCCGCCTCGCAGTCCTCGCTGCGCCATGGGTTGTAACCGAGAAACTGCAGCGCCGACATGACCGATGCTGCGCGCACTTCGTCTGATTCGATAACGAGGAAGTCCATTTTTTTCATGGCGATCGTGAACTCTCTTCTGCTGTGGTTCCGTGGCTTGAATCGAAGCCACTCCTCCGGATGCCGATCCGCCCGCTGACTGCTCGTCAGTGGCTGACAGGAGGAAGGGAGCAAGAAGAGGGCCAGCGATGCCGGCCGGCGCGTTGGAAAAACATCACCACGACATCGCGATGACGCGACGCGCCATCGAATCATCCGGGGGCAATTCAACGGAAATGCCCACAGATCGTTGGCTTGCAATGAATTTATCGTGAGGAACGACGAATGCACGATGGCAATTGTGCGCGGCAGGCACCCACCAAAAGCGTCAAGGAAACTTCCCTAATCGTGACGGGCGTCACATTGGCGATCGATCTGCTCCGGACGGCAAACGTGACGCAGGTCACGCTTGCCGTCTCGACGGCTCAAATCGTCACGACAGGGACTGACGCGTTTCGGCAACTTTGCGCCGATGCAGGCGGAACACGAGACGCTCCAGCGCGTCACACGTGCCTTCGCCAAGATCGGCGAACGCCACGAAGGCCAGTCCGTCATCAAAACGGCGCAGGATTCTTGCCGGCAGCTCCAGCGGCAGGCTCGGACAGACATCCGGATGAAGCCGCAGCAACACGGCATCGCCAACCGGCAGCAACCCCGCCGGCAGGACGGCGCCCACCGGGTTGAAGCGGACGGTCTGCCGGGGCGGCAGGCTGTCCGGCGGAAGCAGCAGGCGATTGACGATATCCACCAGGGCGGTGAGCTTGGCATCCAGCCGGACCATTTCCTGCAAAAGCGGGTTGTCCTCGTCGACGCCCTCGGTGCGACGTTCTTCCAGCGCCCCGATGGTGGCCAGCGCATGGGCGTTTCGCTCGGCCAGACGGCGGATCTCGCCGCTCGGCAACGGCCATTCGATCGTCACGCACTCGGCAGGCCAGCGGTTCTCGCAGCTCACCCGTTCGGAAAACGCCTGCCAGGCATCGTCATGCATGAGATAACCATCCTGTCATGGGATCCACACAGCGGCAGACCCGTCTGCCGCGCCGAAAGGACGATAGCCCATAACCGTCGCCCCACCTACCCGGGCGCCGGGGTACAGGCTCAGTCCTCGTCGCAGGGCAGAAGGTAGGCGTTCAATGCCCGGTGGTTGCGGCGCTGCTGCTCCAGCTGCCCGGCGATCGAATCACGGGCCCGGGCCGTCAACTCCACCAGTTGCTGGTGCTGCTGTTGCACCTCGAGCAAGGTGCTGCGGGCGATGTCTTTCGCCGGAGCACCCTGGCGAAGCAGCGCGTCGTATTCCGGACGCAGCCCGGCAACCGCTTTCCAGTCACCCTCCCGCGCCGCACCCAGCATCTGCGTGCCCAGTTGCAGCGCCTGTTCCAGATCGGCCTGGCCCGGGACGTTCATCGCATCGCACCGGCAACCTGCCGGTTGCCCGTCAGATAACTGTCGCGGATGCCGTGCCAGCCGTCGCGAATGGGCGTGAGCAGCCGGGCCACCTCATCCAGCGCCTCCGGATCATTGTTCAGTTGCGCGAAGAGCAGCCGGCGCGACACGTACTCGTAGAGCGAATCCAGCCGCTGGCTGATCACCCGATCCGCCTTGTGATCCAGGCTGTTGCGCAGCTCGCCGACGATTGCCAGGGCGCGCGAGATGCTGCTGCCCTTGGCTGCCACGTTGCCGTGGACCATGTGCCCGCGAGCCTGGACGACCCGTTCGATGGCCCCATCCAGCAGCATGCCCACGAGCTGGTGCGGATCGGCATCCTCGATGCCGCCGCGAATGCTGTTCTGCTGGTAGATCGCGCTGGCGTTGCGCATGTATCCGTTGGTCATGTCGGCTGCCCTTCCGGTCAGTTCTTCGAGGGATTGGTCAACTGCGCCAGCGTGGTGCTCAGGAAGCTGCTGGTGGTGTTGAGGCTCGACATCAGCGTGTCCAGGTTGGTGTACTCGGCCTGCAGCTGCTGCTGGTACACGGACATGCGCGAATTCAGTGCGGTCTGCTGGTCGCTCAGTTTGCTGAGGCTGGCGGTGAGGCTCTTCTGGCGGGTCGCGATGATCCCGCTGCTCGAGGTAAACCCGTCGATCGCCGCGTTCAACCGGGTGGCGTAGCCCTTGCTGCCGCCGAACAGGTCCTGCACGGCGGCAGGGTTCGCGCCGAGCGCACTGGTCAGCTTGGTGCTGTCCAGCGAGATCGTGCCGTCGGCCGCGCGGGTCATCCCGAGGCTGACCAGCGAGCCGATGCTGTTGCCGGGCACCGCGCTGCTGAGCACGCTGGAGATCTGCCGCTGCACGGAGTTCAGGGTGGAATCGCCCAGCAACACGCCGGAGGTCCTGGTGGTCGAGTCGTAGCTGGCCAGCGAGCCCACCGCGCTGACATAACTGTTGTAGGCGGTGACGAAGCCCGCGACCGCGGCCTGCGCTACGCTGGTGTCCTGCTTCACGACAAGCTGGGTGGTTCCGGTCGTCGTGAGGTTCACGGTGACGCCGTCGATCGCGCCGCTGACCGCATTGCTGGCACTGCTGATGCTGATGCCGTCCAGAGTCAGCTGGGCATCCTTCGCTTCATTGCTGCCTGCCGTATTCAGGCTGGTGGCCAGGCTGCCCAGTCCCGCGCTGCTGCCGCTGACGGCGCTGATCGTGAAGCCGTTCGCCACGCCGGTCTTGTTGGAACTCAACAGCAATTGCGAACCACTGGCGCCGTTGACCACGGTTGCCGTCACGCCGGGGTTGCCGGAGGCGCCGTTGATCGCCGTCGCAATGTCCGTGAGGCTTGCCGTGGCCGATACGGCGACGCTGACGCTGGCGGTACCGATGCCGATGTTCAGCGTGCCGCTGCCGATCGCCGCACCGCTCGCGTAGGCGGCGCTGCTGCGCTTCTGGGCCGTGGCGAGCTGGGTCACGTCCAGTGCGTAGCTGCCTGGCAGCGCGTTGCTGCGCGTACTCACGCTGCCGATCGAGGCATCGGCCAGCGTCCCTGCATAGCTGTTGAACGTGCTCGCGTCAGTCAGTGCGGCCGCCGCGGTCTGCAGCGTGGTCAACGCGGATTTCAGCGTCGAAAGGCCAGTCAGCAGGCTGTTGGTCTGGTTCGTCTTGTTGGTGATCTGGGCCTGCGGCGCCGCCTGCTTGGCATTGACCAGCGCGGTCACGATCGAGGTGACGTCCAGGCCCGAACCCACACCGGCGGCGCTCAGGATCGAGTTGCCCGTACCCTTGCTGCCGGAACCCGACGAACTGTTGAGCAGGGAGGTCACGCTGGACGTGGCGCTGGTGGTGGTCATGACGATCCTCGTTGGGTGAGACCGGGTCCGTCGATCAATCGCGGAGCCCGCGAGTCGCCTGCAAAAACCTCGTCCGGGACAAGGGCTTTGCGGGCGGCTCCTGCCAGGCTGGCGGTGGTGCCTGCGCACCCGCCGCCAGCCTGTTTCGAAGCCAGTGGCCCACCGGTCGCCGCACAGGACGGCGACGACCGGACAGATCACTGTTACTGAAGCAGCTTCAGCACCTGCTGCGGCTGCGAGTTGGCCTGTGCCAGCACCGAGATACCGGCCTGCTGCAGGATGTTCGCCTTGCTCAGGTTGGCCGTTTCGGCAGCGAAGTTCGCGTCCCGGATGGTGCTCTGCGAAGCGGACAGGTTGTCCGACTGCGCGTTCAGGGTCGAGATCGTCGACTGGAAGCGGTTCTGGATCGCGCCCAGCGTGCTGTTCAGCGTGCTGACCGAGTTCAGGGCCACGTCGATACGCGAGATCAGGTCATTGGAGGAATCCACCGTGCCGACGCTGCCGGTCGCCAGGCTGCCGCCGACCGCTGCGGTGCTGCCTGCGGTGTAGGTGGCCGCCGTGTTGGCATTCTTCGCGTTGGCGCCGATCACGTTGCCGCCGGTATCGGCGATGGTCAGGCCCTTGGTGGCATCGCTGGAGTACAGGTTGATGCCCTTGCCATCCTGGCTCACTGCGGCGGTGACGCCGGAGACGCTGGCCGCATTGAGCGCGTCCGCGACGTCCTGCAGGCTCTTCGCACCCGAGAGATCCACCGCCGTGCCGTTGATCGAGAGACCTTCGCTGGCCAGGCTGGTGGCCGCGCCGGCAGTGGACACGGGTGCCGCACCCACGGCACTCGCAGCGCCGGCGCCGGCGATCACCGGAGCGGCCGAACCCGCACCCGTGGTGTTGTTCTTGAAGGTCAGCACGCCACTCGCATCGGCGCTGACGGTGTAGGCACCGGGAGCGGCTGTGTTCAGCTGGCCCTGAATGTCGGTCACCAAGGCAGCCGCGGTGGTATCGGCGGCCAGGGTGGTGACGCTGTTGCCGTCGACCGTGAAGGTGTACGGCGTGCCGGTGACGTCCGCCGCGGCGCTGCCGGTGACGCTGCCCGAGGTCGGGTTGAGCGCCGCACTGATGTCGCCGGTGGTGACTTCGGCCACGGCACCCAGCTGGCTCGCCTTGACGCCCTGGCTGACGTTCACGCTGATGGTCTGGCCGACGTTGGCGCCGACCTGGAAGCTCAGGTTGCCGAGCGAACCGTTCAGGACCTTCTGGCCGTTGAAGTCGGTCTGGTTGGCGATGCGGGTGACTTCCGCCAGGCGCTGCTGCACTTCGGTGTCGATCGAGGTGCGATCGCTGTTGGTGTAGCTGCCGTTGGCCGACTGTACGGCCAGGTCGCGGATCGCCTGCAGGTTGGAGGTCACCTGGTCCAGCGCCGACTGCGTGGTCTGGGCCAGCGAGATGGCGTCGCTCGCGTTCGAGCTGGCCTGGCCGAGGCCGCCGATCTGCGTGGTGAAGCGGGTGGAGATCGCGTAGCCGGCCGCGTTGTCCGTGGCGCTGTTGATCTTCAGGCCCGAGGACAGGCGCTGGGTGGCCTGCTGCAACGCGCTCTGCGACTTGTTCAGGTTGTTCTGCGCGGTCAGCGAGTTGATGTTGGTGTTGATGACGAGTGACATGGAAATCTCCTAAAGGAAACCAAGAGCCGGTTTGTTTTGGCGTTCTGCATCCCGGCGGTCAGGTTCCATCGTTGGAATTCCATCCGCCTCGGAAAGCTTTTCGGCGCCTCGTGGAAATACTTGAGTGTCGGCTATGGATTTTTTTCAGTGCACGTGCAAGGAATTCCAATCCATGCCTCCACTCGCGAGCTTTCCCCGCCCCTCGGCGCGCGGACCGGGGCCGCTGCGCCATCAGGCGTAGACCGGGCATCCGGTCCGATCCGCACTACTTGATGTAGTTGAACAGGGTCATCGACTTGACCTGCGCAAAGACCTGCTGCGAGGCCTGCAGCGCGGCGGACTGCGACGACAGATTGCTTATGGCCGTATAGACGTCCACATCGCGCACACCGGACAACGTGTCCTTGTAGGTGACGCCGAGATCCTGATAAGCGGCCTGCTGCTGGTTGATGGTGTTGATTCGCCCGCCGATCGACACCGACGTGCTGGTCACGACGCTTTGCGTCTGATCCAGCGACTCGATCTGCCGATTGAGACTGTTGGACAGGTCGGTGCTGCTGCCGTTGCTGCGCAGCGCCGCGATCATGTTGTCCAGCGTGGCAAAGATGTCCTGCGTGCCGCCCGACTTGACGTTGACGGTATCACCCGCGGCGGGCGTGCCGCTCATGCTGATCGACAGGCCGTTGAAGCTGATGCTGCCGCCATCCTGGTAGGTGCCGCCGACCGGGTTGCCGCTGCCGTCGAGCACCGGGTTGCCGTTGGCGTCGGCCGCCGTCCAGCTGCCGTTGGCGCCGAAGCTGATCGCATAGCCGCCGCCACTGGCGGCGCTGGCGGCGTTCCACGCGACCGGGTCGCTGACGGTGTTTTCGCCGACCACGAGGGTGCCGGTGTTGGCGATGCCCGCGCTGGCGGTGAAGCTGCCGTTTCCGGCGGGGATGTTCATGAACACGGCGCTGCCGGCATCGCTGGTCGGCACCTTGAGCCCCGGCCCGACCGCAGCCATCAGTACCGAATCGTTGCCGGCATAGCTCACCGATCCACCGGCACCCTGGACGAACGGTGCCGCGGTGGTGCTGGTGCCGGCGAACAGCGCGTTGCCGTTGCTGTCGCTGGTATTGGCCATCTGCACGAGCTGCTCGCGCAGCTGGCTCAGCTGGGTCGCCATGCCCGCACGATCGCTGCTGGACAGCACGCCGTTGATGCCCTGCAGCGCCGTCGAACGCGCGCTGTCGAGCAGGTTGCCGACCGAACTCAGCGTCGTCTGCTCGGTCGAGAGCCGGGTATTTGCGCTGTCGATGTTGCTCGAGTATTGCCCGTTGGCGGCCAGGATGTGGCCCAGGCTGACCATCTGCCCGGCGCCGGCGGGATCGTCCGAGGCGACGTTGATGCGCTTGCCGGTGCTGACCTGGTTCTGGGTCGCGGCCAGCGTGGCTTGCTGGCTCAGCATCGTGCTGGTCGATTGTTGGTACATCCAGCTGGTGGAAAGGCGCATGTCGACTATTCCCGGATCACGGTCAATGGATCGCGTTCAGCAGGCTGCTGAAGATCGTCTGCGAGGTCGAAATGATCTGCGCCGACGCCTGGTAGGCCTGCTGGAACCTGACCAGGCTGGCGGCCTCTTCATCGAGGTTCACGCCGGAAACGCTCTGCTGGGCCGATACGGCCTGGTTGTTGAGGCTGGTCTGGGTGGTCAGGTTGGTGGCCGCCTGGCTGCCGACGTTGCCGATCTGCGTGGTGAGGCTGGCAAAGGCGTTCAGCACCGAGGTGTTGCCGCCGGCGAGCACGCCCTGCGTCGCCATGCCGGCCAGCGCCAGCGCATTGCTGTTGTCGTTCAGCCCATTGGTATTGGCCGCCACGCTGAAACTGTCGCCGGTCGCCGGCGCACCCGAGAGCGTCACGCTCCAGCCGTTCGCCGAGATCGGCTGGCCGGAGACGTACGCGCCACTGGCCAGCACGGTGCCGCTGCCGTCGGTGACCTGGTAGGCGTTGGGTGCGGTGAAGGTCACCGAGGCATTGCTCAGCAAAGCCGGATTGGCCGGGTCCGTCACGCTCACCGCACCGGCCGTCGCGCTGCCGGCATTGCCGCTGCCCGCGCCGATGTCCAGTGCCGCCGCGGCCGCCACGCCCGCGGGATTCGTCAGCACCACGGAAAGCCCGGACGCGGCATTGCGGGTGGGCTGGATCTGATAGCTGTCGCCGGCCTGTGCCGTCCCGGAAACGGTGAACGTCAGCCCATCGGCCGACAGGCTGCCGTTCGCGTTCGTGGTCAGCGCGACGTTCTGCCCCGCCGTGGTCTGCAGGTTCCACTGGCTGCCGTCGTAGCTGAGCTTGTAGTCCGACGTGGTCAGCTGCGAAACGTCGCTGATGCTGGCCGCGATACCGGCATTGCCCAGGTTGCCGGCGGCACCGAGCACGGTTGGCGAGGGCACGCTGAAGATCGCGCCACCCTGCTGTCCGCTGAGATCGAGTCCCTTGGCCTGCTGGGTGTTGACGCTGGTAGCCAGCGCCACCGCCGCCTGCCCCAGCCCGTTCTGCACCGGCGCGAGCACGTTGGCCCGATAGTCCAGCAAGGCGCCGAGCGAACCGCCGCTCAGCCGGCTGGTGATGTTGTTGCCGGAACTGTCGAACACATCCGGACTGGTCGGATCGTAGCTGTTGCGGCCGGTGGACAGCTTGTAGGCATTGCTGCCGCTGACCAGCGCCTGCCCGCTCGACGAATACACGCTCACCGTGCCGTTCTTCTCGGCCACGGCGGTCACGCCCAGATAGCCGGACAGCGTGCCGATCAGGGCGTCGCGTTGATCGAGCAGCGCGTTGGGCTGGCCGGTGGCGCTGGCCTGGTTGATCTGCTGGTTGATGTCCGCGATGTTGCCGATCACGCTGTTGATGCTGGTGACCGTGCTGGTGATCTGGCTGTTGACCTGGCCCTGCTGCGAACTCAGCTGCTGGCCGAGCGTGTTGAACACGGCCGCCAGCGTGCCGGCGCTGCCCAGCAGGGCCTGCCGGCTGGACGTGCTGCCCGGCGCATTCGCCACGGCGCTGAACGCACCATAGAAGCTGTCGAGCGAGCCCTGCAGGTCGCCGCTGGCGCTGAGCGCGCTGTTCAGCGTGGTCGCCAGATCGTTGTAGGTCGACGCCCGCTGCAGGCTGGCATGGCTGTTCCACACTGCACTGGTCAGGTATTCGCTGTAGGCGCGCTGCACCGCCACCACGTTGACGCCGCTGCCGATCGTGTAGCGGCCGTTGGACTGCGTGACGGCATCGGTCTGCTGCACCAGCTGCCGGTCGTAGCCCGGCGTGTTGGTGTTGCTGATGTTGTTGCTGACCGTGCTGAGCGCCACCTGCGCGGCATTGAGCCCGGAAATACCGGTGCTGAGCATGTTAGCCATGGGTCATTCCTGGGCGCTTCATTCTGATGATGTCGGCAATTTGACGGCGTTCTTGAGCGCCGACAGCGCCTGACGCATGGCGGGACTGTTGGCGATGGCGGCGATCTTGGACGCATACGCCGGGTCGGTCGCGTAGCTGCCGCTGATCAGTCCGCGGGCGAAACCGAGCACGTCGTCGCCCTTGCCCAGGGCGGCGGCATAGCGCGGGTTGTCGCCGATCAGGCGGGCATAGTCGTCGAACGACTGCTGCGGCGATTCGTAGGCGCGGAAGTGGGCGTGTCGCCTGACCGCAACACCCCCCTCGAATTCCAGCGTCGGCACGTTGACCCGGCCACCGTCCCAGCCGGAGCCGGCCTTGATGCCGAACAGGTTGTTGCTGCTGCTGCCATCGGCATGGGTCGGCATGTGCTTGCCCCACTGGGTTTCCAGCGCCGCCTGGGCCAGCACGGCACGCAGCGAGACACCGAGTTTCTCGGCGGCCTTCTTCGCATACGGCGCCAGTTGCCGCACGAAATCGGCAGGGTCGCCCGGCACCCACCTGGATACGCTCTCGCTGGCGGAGCTCACCGCGTCGACTACCGTGCCCAGACGCTCTTTCCAGTTGTCCGGCGAACCTGCCGCCGGCTGGCCCGGATCGCCCGCGGCCACCGGTTGTCCCGCGGCACCCGCGACATGGCCGCCGAGCTGGCGCACCAGCATGTCCGCGATGCCCAGGCCATGCCCCTTGCTCGACAGGCTCACCGAAAGCTGCTGATCGAACAGGCCCTGCCACGCATCGCCGGCCTGGCTGTCGAACAGCTTGTCGCCGTAGTTGGCTTCCCGCATCGACTTCAGCACCATCTGGGTAAAGATGGATTCGAACTGTTTCGCGACGACCGGCAGCGCCGCCTTGCTGTCAGTCTGCGCCTGTTGACGCAGGGCACTGAACCCGGACAGATCGGTCCAGGTGTTGAGGCTCTGCATCGCCGGGTCGCCACCGATGGCCATCAGATCACGACCAGCTCGGCATGCAGGGCGCCGGCCTGTTTCAGCGCCTGCAGGATCGAGATCAGGTCGCTCGGCGCGGCGCCGACCTGATTGACCGCACGCACGATGGTATCCAGGCTCACGCCCGGATCGAACTTGAACATGTGCCCGCTGCCTTCGCTGATCTGCACGCTGCTGTTCTGCACGATCGCGGTCTGGCCGTTGCTGAACGGTCCGGGCTGGCTGACCTGCGGCTGCTCGCTGATGGTGACCTGGATCGAACCGTGGGCAACCGCGGCCGCGCTGACTTTCACGTCCGAACCGATCACGACCGTGCCGGTGCGCGAATTGATCACCACGCGGGCCGGCGGGCTGCCGGGCGTGACATCGAGGTTCTGGATCGCACCCAGCCAGGCCACCTTCTGCGACGGGTCCTGCGGCGAGCGCACCGACACCGTGCCGCCATCGACAGCGGCGGCCGTGCCGGCACCGTAGGCATGGTTGACCGCTTCGGCGATGCGCGCGGCGGTGGTGAAATCCGGGGTGTTGAGATTGAGCATCAGGTTGCCGTCCTGGCTGAACGACGAGGCCACGCTGCGTTCCACCGACGCGCCGTTGGGGATGCGGCCGCTGTCGGAGATGTTCACCTGCACGCTGGAGCCGCTCTTGCCCTGCGCACTGGCGCCGCCGATCACCACGCTGCCCTGCGCGATCGCATAGACATTGCCGTCGGCACCGCGCAGCGGCGTCATCAGCAGCTGGCCGCCGCGCAGGCTCTTGGCATTGCTGATCGAGGCCACCGTGACGTCGATGTTCTGCCCCGGCTTGGCGAATGGCGGCAGGTTCGCGGTGATGACCACGGCCGCGGCGTTCTTCAGCTGCGGGCGGGCACTGGCCGGCACCGTCACGCCGAACTGCTGCAGCATGTTTTCCAGGCTCTGGGTGGTGAACGGCGATTGCGTGGTCTGGTCGCCGCTGCCATCCAGACCGACCACCAGGCCATAGCCGATCAACTGGTTGCTGCGCACGCCGCCGACCGAGGCGAGGTCCTGGATCTTGTCGGCATGCGCCGGCACCGCCAGCCCCAGCATCAGGCAGGCCAGCACCAGCGTACCGGTGGCGCGCCAGCGCAACAGCACTTCGCGTATCGCGATGCGGCGCAACTCGGCGGCCCGCCTGCCGTCATGCACGTCCATGCGCGGCATCGGCACGACCGGTCGGCCATGGCCGCCGCCCGCGGGTTCCGCCGCGGGGGCATGCACGGCCACCGGCCTCATCATTCGGCGCGCTTTCATCAGAACGGCATCCACTTGGAATTGAAGAAGCGCGCCAGCCAGCCCTGCGTATTCGCATCGGCGAGTGACCCGCGCCCGGTATAGGCGATGTGCGCATCGGCCACGCGCGTGGAGGGAATGCTGTTGTCCTGGCTGATGTCCTGCGGGCGCACGATGCCCGAAATGCGCACCAGCTCCTGGCCCTGGTTGATCGTCAGCCATTTCTCGCCGCGCACGAACAGGTTGCCGTTGGACAGCCGCTTCGCCACGGTGACCGTGATCTGGCCGGTGAGCTGGTTGCTCTGGCTGCTCGACCCCGCGCCGTCGAACGCATTCTTCCCGTTCAGGCCGACGGTCCCCGGGTTGCCCCCGATCGACAGCGACTGCCCCAGGATGGTCGGCGAGGCGAGCGCCACGCTGTCGTTCTTGCTGGTGCTGGTGGTGGCCTTCTTGCTGGCCTGGGTGCTTTCCTGCAGCACCACGGTGAGGATGTCGCCCACGCGATGCGCACGCGAATCGGTGAACAGTTCCAGGCTTTGCGCATCGTGGTAGATCGACCCGTCGGCCGGCGGCGCCCGATCGACCTCGCTCGGCGCGGTCGCGGCCCACTGCGAGTCGTCGTGCACCACGTGCGTGACGCAGCCGGCCAGCAACAGCCAGCTCAGTGCCGTGAACCCGCGCAGGATTGAAGTCATCGAGGCCATGCCGTACTCACATGTTGGTCGTCAGGTTCTGCAGCATCTGGTCGGCGCTGCTGATCGCCTTGGAGTTCATTTCGTAGGTGCGCTGGGTCTCGATCATGTCGACCATCTCGCCGACCACGTTGACGTTGGAGGATTCGAGCGAGCCCTGCTGCAGCGTGCCAAGGCCGTTCAGTCCAGGCTGCCCGGTCTGCGGCGAACCGCTGGAGCTGGTTTCCAGATAGAGGTTGTCGCCGCGTGCCTCCAGGCCGGCCGGATTGACGAAGTTCGCCAGTTGCAGCGCGCCCACCTGCACCGATGCCGCCGTGCCGTTGGTGGTGGCCGAGACCGTGCCGTCGTTGCCGATGGTGATGCTCTGCACGTTGCTCGGCAGGGTCACCGGCGGATCCAGCGGGTAGCCGTTGGCGGTCACCAGCTGGCCATTCGCATCGGTCTGCAGCGACCCGTCACGGGTGTAGGCGGTGCTGCCGTCGGGCATGCTGACCTGCAGGAAACCGCTGCCCTGGATGGCCACGTCCAGCGAGTTGCCGGTCTGCGTGATGCTGCCCTGGGTGAACAGTTTCGCCGTGCCGACCACGCGCACGCCGGTACCCAGCATCAGCCCCGAAGGGGACAGGGTCTGCTGCGTGGTCTGCCCGCCGGGCTGGCCCTTGTTCTGGTACATCAGGTCCTGGAACGATGCCCGCGACGTCTTGAAACCGGTCGTGTTGGCATTGGCCAGGTTGTTGGATATGACGTCCATGCGCGTCTGCTGCGCATCGAGGCCGGTCTTGGCGATCCAAAGGGAAGAAAGCATGGTCAGTCACTCCAGATGATGGGCACAGTCGTCGGTCAGTTCGACTGCAGAAGTTTGGTGGCGGCGGCGGCGTTGTCCTCGGCACTCTTGATCGACTTGATCTGCATGTCGTACTGACGCGACAACGCGATCATCTTCACCAGCTCGGCCGAGGCATTGACGTTGCTGGACTCCAGCGCACCGGAAGTGACCCGCACGCCGGGATCGACCTCGGCCTGCCCGCCATCGGCCAGGTGCATCAGGCCGTCGCTGCCCTGGATCATCCCGGCCGGGTCGGGATTGACCAGCCGGATCTGATCCAGCGCGGCCACCGTGTTCGGCCCGTCGCCGGCCGGCACCGCGGAAATCGTGCCGTCCTCGCCGATCCGGATGTGCTCGCTGTCGGCCAGGCTGATCGGGCCGGAGCTGCCCAGCACCGGATTGCCCTTGGCATCGGTCAACTGGCCGGCGGAGGTCAGCTGCAGTTCGCCGGCGCGGGTATAGCCTTCCGAACCGTCAGGCGACTGCACCGCGATCCAGCCGCTGCCGTTGAGCGCCACGTCGAGCGGTCGACCCGTGCTGGTGGTGGCGCCCTGCCCCTGATCCTGACCGACGCCCACCGCCACCGCGTTGACGCGCGTGGGCAGTCCTTCGCCCAGCACCGGCAGGCTCCTGAATGCGCTCAGCTCGCTCTTGAAGCCGACCGTGGAAGCGTTGGCCAGGTTGTTGCTGACCACCTCCTGCGCACGCATCATCTGCGTGGCGCCGGTCATTGCCAGATAGAGGGAACGATCCATGACGGTCGATTACCTGGAGACGGCGTTGAACAGCGCGGAGGCCAGCGTGCTGTCGGTCGACAGCACCTGCGCGTTCGCCTGGTAGTCGCGCTGCGCCTGGATCATGTTGACCAGCTGCGAGGTGGTATCGGCGGTATTGGAGCCCTCCAGCGCACCGGACTGGATGGCGCCGAACTGGCCGGCCCCGGCCGTACCCATCACCGCCACGCCGGAGTCGCCGCTGGCCGCCCAGGCGCTGTTGCCGAGCTGACGCAAGCCCTGCAGGTTGGGGAAATTCGCCAGCGCGATCTGACCCAGCTGGGTGCTCTGGTTGTTCGAATAGTTCGCCGTCACCACACCCTTGCTGTCGATGTCGATCGACGAGAAGGAGCCGGCCTCGAAACCGTTCTGGGTGATCGTGCCGGGCGAGTAGCCGGTGCCGAACTGGGTGGTGCCGGAGACGTTGACGGTCAGCGCCAGCGGGGCGGAACCGTTCGCCAGGTTCACCGGGGTGAACACCAGGTTGCCGTTGGCCGGCGTGGTGAGATTGCCGTTCACGTCGAAGGTCAGTGCCTGCGTGCCGGCGCTGATCCCGTCGACGTACAGGTTGGCATCCCAGCTGTTGGTGGCGGTCTTGTTGTAATAGACGGTGCCCTGGTGCGAGCCACCCTGCGAGTCGTAGACGGTGACCGGCGTGGCGGCCTGGTAGCTGGTCGCGTCGGTCGGGCTGAACGGATTGGCGGACACCGTTGCGCTTGCCGGCAGATTCGAGGTCATCGTCACCAGCGAGGTCGGCGTGGCATTGCTTTGCGCCGCGGTCAGCTGCAGGTTGGCCAGCGTGCTGGTATCGAAACCGCCCGCGCCATTGGACGGATAGACCTGCAGGAACGCGCCGCTGGGTGTGACGATGTTGCTGTTGGGGTCCTTCTGGAAATCACCGGCACGGGTGTAGGTGACGCCGGTGCCATCGTTGATCACGAAGAACCCGTTGCCGCTGATCGCCATGTCCAGGCTGTTGTTGGTGGTCGCCACATCGCCCTGCGCAAACTGCTGGGCCACGCTGGCCAGGCGGGTGCCGCTGCCGGTCGCGGTGGAGTTCAGATTGGATCCGGTGACCGCGAAGATATCGGCGAACTGCGCCCGCGAGCCCTTGAAGCCGGTCGTGTTCGCGTTCGAGATATTGTTGGCGATGACGTTCAGATCCGCCTGTGCCGCATTGATTCCGCTGAGTGCCGTACTCAAAGCCATGATGGATTCCTCGAACGATTGAAAGAGTTGCGCCTGTACATCAGAGAATCTGCGCCACCTGGGTGAGCGGAACTCCGCCGACTCCCGCGACCTGCAGATAGGTCCCCACGTCGTTTCCGCCATACCCGACCGCGGTCACCTTGCCCGCCGCGTACGTATCCAGCGAACTGCCATTGCTGCTTGCCGCCAGCGTGTACGCGCCCTGCGCCACCGGGTTGCCGCTGTCGTCCTTGCCATCCCAGGTGAATTGCGAAAGCCCGCTGTTCCGGGTGCCCAGATCCATGCTGCGCACCACCTTTCCGGTGGAATCGAGAATGCTCACGCTGACGTCGCCGGTGCTGCTGACATTGGCCGCCCCGGTAACCGTGCTGCCGCTGTAGCTGAGGGTGGACGAAGGCACCAGCACCTCCCGGTTGACCAGGTTGGCCGAACCCAGCACCTGCGAGGTCTGCAGCGAACTGCTCAGGGTGCTGTTCAGTCCGTTCACCGAAGTGAGCAGGTCCTGGCTGCTGGAAAGCTGGCTGAACTGCGCCATCTGCGAAACGAACTGGGTGTTGTCCACCGGATGCGTCGGATCCTGCGCCTGCAGCTGCGCCGTCATCAGTTTCAGGAAGTCCGCCTGCGACAGGCTGGCGGAAACCGTCGACCCCACCGGGGAACTTGCGGCATTTGCCGCGGCATTGTTGGTGTTGACCGTGGTCATGGTGCGCTCCGTTGCCTCTTATTGGCCGATCGTCAGTGTCTTCAGCATCAGCTGTTTGGTGGTGTTCATGACCTCGACGTTGTTCTGGTAGGAACGCGAGGCTGAAATCATGTTGACCAGCTCGTCCACCGGATTGACGTTGCTGGAATAGACGTAGCCGTTGGCATCGGCCAGCGGATTGCCCGGCTCGTAGCGACTCGGGATCGCGGCTTGGCTCTCGGTAACCCCGACCACCTGGACCCCGCCGTCGGCGCCATCGCCGGCATGGCCGGTACCCGAGGCGGCAAGCGACTGCTGCTGGATCTGCGAGAACAGGGGCTCTTTCGAGCGATAGGCCGCCTGCGGCGAACTGGCCACGCTGTCGGCATTGGCCAGGTTGCTGGCCACCGTGTTCAGCCGCTGCGACTGCGCGGCCATGCCGGAACCGGCGACATTGAAGATCGAGAAGAGCGACATCAGGCCTGGCCCGTGATCGCGGTGCGCAACATGTGGATCTGCGCGGTGATGAAGGAGAGGCTCGCCTGGTAGTGCACGCTGTTCGCCGCGAAGTCGGCTTGCTGCACCTGCTCATCGACGGTGTTGCCGTCCATGCTCGGCTGGCTGGGCACCTGGTATTCGAGTGGCGCGCCCGACTGCGCCGGGGAAGATCCGATCTGCCCGGGCGACGTCGTCTCGAGCGCCAGGCTGCCCGATGCCGCGGACGTGCCGCCGGCCGCGGCGAGCGCCTTGCGGAAATCGATATCGCGCGCCAGGAATCCCGGGGTATCGGCGTTGGCCAGGTTGTTGGCCAGCACTTCACTGCGACGCTGCCAGAGGTTCAGCGCCTGGGTATGGATTCCGAAAAGGTTGTCAGGGGTCAGACTCATCGCTTCGCTCCGCGTGGCAGTTGCCGCACGAGAGAGAAGGCAAATTGCATGCCATCAGGCCGGAACCCTTGCTGGCGCTGGGCTGCGCCGGCAGCCGGTGACGCCGCCCCGACGGCCCGGGGGCACGAAGACGGATTGTTGACGCGCCCCGGAACCGTCGCTCAGGTCGCGGCGGGCTGCTCCGGCAGGAGATCCAGCACGGCCTGTGCCAGCACGTCCGGCTGGAACTTCGCGACGAAGCGATCCGCCTTGACCTCCTTGATCATGCCCTCGTTGAACAGGCCGCTCAGCGAGCTGTGCAGCACCACCTTGAGTCGGCGCAACGCCGGCGTCTCGCGGATGGCCCGGGTCAGGGCATAGCCGTCGAGTCGCGGCATCTCGATATCCGACACCACCAGGTCGATCCGCTCGGCCGGTTCGGCGTCCGCCAGTTCGAGCAGGCGTTCGAGCGCCTCGCGGCCGTCCTGTGCCACCACGCACTCGATATTCATCTTGTTGAGCAGGCCCACGATCCGGCGCCGCGCGATCAGCGAGTCGTCCGCGACGAGCACCCGTCGCGCATGGAGCAGGCGGGCACTGGCCGCCCGTTGCACGTGCGCCGACAGCTCGGCCGGTGTGCCGTCGATGCTGGCCAGGATGTGCTCCACGTCGACCACGGCAAGCAGCGCGCCGTTCACCCGGGTGACCGCATTGACCCGCGCGCCGAACCCCAGCGTGCTGGGTGGCGCCACCAGCGACTCGCCCTGGCAATGGACCATGTGCTGCAGGTCGGCGACCAGGAAGCCCTGCACCGACCGGCTGAACTCGGTGACCATCAGGTGCGCGGATGCCACGTCGCGCAGCGGCGCGTAACCCATGGCGGCGGCCAGGTCGATCACCGGTATGGTCTGCCCGCGATAATCGCAGGTGCCGGCATGCAGGGCATGCTGACCGGGCATGCGCTCGAGCGGCGGGCGACGCAGCACTTCGCGCACCTTGAACACGTTGATGCCGAACAATTGCGTGTCGCCCAGCCGGAACAGCAGCATCGCCACCCGGTTGTGCCCGGCCAACCGGGTGTGTTGCTCGACCTTGTCCAGCAGCGTGCCGCTCATGCAGATCCCTCGGATAAGGAGATACCGCGTCTGCGGCCCCGTGCCATGCGTATCGACCGCAGCAGGCCCGGCTTGAGCGGCGGCCGCGCGCGACGGCGCCATGACTCATGGCATGCGACTTGCTTGCTCAAGTTCCGAGCTTTCTTGACGATGCATCCCTGAGCAATCCCCGCTATCCAAGGTGACGTCCGCCTCATGAGTTTTATCTGGAAACAGCATCTGGCAGCCCTCGTGCAGGCGGCCGCTGCAGGCAACGACGCACAGGTCGCCGTCCTGCGGCGCAAATATCCACGCACCGCACGGGCGATCGAGCCATTGCTTGCCTGCGCCGTCGCCAAGCCGCCCGCCGCCGTGGCGTTGCAGACCATGGAACAGCAGAGCCTGGTGCTGGGCGCGGTGCAGCAACTCGCCCGCGAACAGACGGCGCTGGACCGGGCCACCACGGAAAGCCGCAGCAGCGTCGATCGTTTGACGGCCGGCAGCGCCGGGATATCGACGGCACTGCAGCAAGCCGGGGTCGACCTGGGTCAGGCGGGCCTCTCCGGGCTTTCCGGCGAGAGCAGCGTCAGCGAGCTGGACGGCCAGCTGCGGCTGCTGCGCAGCGCGCTGTCGGCGATGAATCGCAACCAGAGCAAGCTGGCCGAGCAAGTCGCGCAGATCCGCAAGCTCACCGGCGTCGTGCAGGAAATCGCCCACCAGACCAACCTGGTGGCGTTGAACGCGGCGATCGAGGCCGCGCGCGCCGGTGAAGCCGGCCGGGGCTTTGCCGTCGTGGCCGACGAGGTCAAGCAACTGGCCGAGAAGACCACCCTGACCACCACCGAGATCGAGACGGTGACCGGCTCGATCGGCGACTTCTCGCTGCAGCTCGACGGCGACGTGCAGCACGGCCTGCGCCAGCTCGAACGGGCACAGACGGGTATCGTCCAGGCCGGTTCCGCGTTGCGCCAGGGCAGCGAGGCCTTGCGGGCGGTCACCGAGCGGGTCACCGGCCTGCAGCAGAGTCACGATACACAGCACGCCCGCGCCACCGCGACCCAGGCCGCGCTGGGCGCCCTGCAGCGACGCGGCACCGAAGCGCGGCGCCAGGCCGAGGCGCTGAACCGGGCCGCGCTGCTGGCGCACCGGCTGGGCCTGAACTGGCTGGAGAGCGAAAGCGGCAGCGATCCGGCCAGCCTCAGCCTGACCGTGCGCGAAACCGCCTTCAGCCTGCGCCAGGCGATGGACCTCGCCCTGCTGGAACCGAGTGCGCTGGATCGCCGCTGGTTCGACACCCATGCACTGAATCGCAGCATCGCGCGGCTGGCCGCCCTTCACCGGGATCTGCCGGCCGGCGCCGCCCTCAGCACGGCCGGTGCGCAGTTGCTCCAGCAAAGCAGCCAGTTCGTCGACCTGCTGAGCGAAGGTCAGCTGGAAAAGGCCACGCAACTGTCGCAGGAGCTGGAATCCGGGCGCGAAGCGCTGCTGGGACAGCTGGGCTCGTTGCTGGCGGACGCATGAGAAAGGCGCGGGCCAGCTGCTGTCGGCGAGTCATGGCGGCGTGCCTGGCCACGCTCCCGTTCGCCTCGCCCGGCTTCGCCGCGCCGGCGACGCCGATGCAGTCGCTGGCCGAGGTGCGCGCCGCCGCCGCGCTGGCACTGCGCCAGCACTATGAATCGCCGGGCAGCCGGGTCGTCGTCGGCACCCGGCCTTTCGACCCGCGCCTGAAGCTGGCCCGCTGCCCGCTGCCGCTGCAGGCCACGGTGCCGGAACGCGCGGCACCCTCCTCGTTGATGGCGGTGCAGGTGCGATGCCCGCAGCCGGGCGGCTGGATCGTGCGAATCCCCCTGCGCCTGCAGCTGTTCCGCCCGGTATTGGTGACCACGCGCCCGTTGCAGCGGGGCGACGGCATTCACCCTGGCGACGTCCGTGTCGAGGAACGCGACGTCACCCGGCTGGGCTACGGCTATATAGGGAACCCGGATCAGCTGACCGGCCGCACGCTGGCGCGCCCGCTGGTGGCCGGCAGCGTGCTCACCCCTGCCGCCATGGGCGGCAGGCGCATGGTGCGGGCGGGCGACCACGTGCAGCTGATCGCCCAGCTCGACGGCATCGAGGTGCGCGCCAGCGGTATCGCGCTGGGAGGCGGCGACAACGGTGCCCGCCTGCGCGTGCGCAACGACAGTTCGGGACGGGTGATCGACGCCATGGTCAGTGCACCGGGGGTGGTGCTTGCACTGCCCTGAACCGTGCGACCGCCTCCTCCGGCGGGAGGCCGGGGCCGGGCCCGGCCGAATTCGCGCTAAAGTTTCCACCGCCACGGCCGATCTTGAGAGTTAACAGGGCCAACACCGCATCGAGAACGGACCCATGAACACAACTATTTCCAACAACGGATTGCCCGGCTTTGCACAGGCCACCGGCAGCAGCAAGGGAAGTGGCGGCGCATCGACGACGGCTGCCCCGGGAGGTTCCGGCGGCACCGCTCGCCCCGCCGACGACCAGCTCAAGCTGACCGATTCGGCCCGCGCATTGCAGCAGGCGGCGCGTCCCGATGACTCCGCCGCGATCGATCCGCTGAAGGTCGAGCGCGTGCGCCAATCGCTGGCCGACGGCAGCTACCAGATCAATTCCGGTCGCATCGCCGACCGCATGCTGGCGATGGACCAGCAGATCGGCGGCACGGGCAAGGCATGAGCCGGCAACTGCAGGGCGAGCTGGACAGCGCGCTCAAGGCGGTCGTCGACGACATGCAGCGTGCCGTCGACGAGCTGGCGCAGGTTCTCGAAGCGGAGCGCACGGCGCTCGGCGCGGGCGACAGCGAAGCGCTGAACCAGGCCGGCACGCGCAAGCAGGCCCTCATGTTCCAACTCGAACAGCTCGACGCCGAGCGCCTGCAGCTCAGCCGTGAATCCCCGGCCACGGCGACCCGGCTCGAGCAGGACTGGGCACAGGTCGTGCAGTCGCTACGCGACTCGCAGCGACTCAATCAACGCAACGGCGACGAGGTCAACCAGCGGCTGCGCCAGGTGCGCAAGGCGCTGTCGATACTGACCGGCCACGCCGGCGAAAGCGGCCTGTACGGCCGCGCCGGCGAGCTGCATGTCAATCTGCGCTCGCGCGCACTGGCCGAGGCCTGACATCTTGATCCGCTAAAAAGCACCGCCGCCAGTTCTTCACAGACGGCACCCCCTTGATTGCGAGACAGGTCCCGGCCCGTTCCGCGTTAATCGCGATGATTGATCATGAGCAACCCAAACGCCTCCGCAAGCACCTCCGCATCGGCTGCCATCCCGGGCCCCGACGGGATAGTTCTTCCGCTGCCGCTGCCGGTGCTGCGGGTGCCGATGCTCGATCGCGAACGCCAGCTGTTCGCCTATGAAATCGTCTTTCATGGCGAAGTCGGCGGCGACGAATCGTTCCTGCAGCGGGTGCTGTCCACGGTGACCGATGGCGCGCTGAACCGCCTCGTGCGCGGCAACCGCGCGTTTCTGAAGATGCCGGCCGAGTTGCTCCCGGAGGACTCCGACGTGCTGCTGCATCAGCCTCGCCTCGGCGTGGTGCTTCAACCGCACGTGGCCGACGACGCGGCGCTGATGAAGCGCCTGCAGAAGATGGCGGAGCGCGGCTGCCAGTTCATGATCGACGCGGGCGACATCGATCTGGAAGCAAGCCTGCCGCTCGAAACCCTGCTGCAGATGGTCCAGTTCGTGCGCCTCGATGCGAGCCGGTTGACGCCGGAACGGCTGCAGGAACGCGCCGAGCATTTCCATACGCGTGGTATCCGCGTCGTGGCCGACCAGGTCAACGACCACCCCACCTACGAACGCTGCCTGCAACTCCCGCTGCAGGCGATCCAGGGACGCTATCTTCTGATTCCGCAGCCGATCGAGGTGCCGGTACTGACCGCCAGTCGCCTGAGCATGCTGCGGTTGATGAGCCTGCTGCAGGAAAGCAATCCCGGCCCGGTGGAGATCGGCAACATCATCCGCACCGATGCGGTGCTCAGCTACAAGTTGCTCAGCTGCGTCAACTCGGCCTATTTCGCGTTGCCGCGGCAGCTGAAATCGGTGGAACAGGCGGCGATCTTCTTCGGCGTCAAGCGCATGCGCAACTGGATCGACACGATGGCGCTGTGCGGCATGGACGATCGTCCGCCGGAGCTGCTGCGTGCGGCCCTGATCCGGGCCCAGATGTGCGAAAAGCTGTGCGCCGGAAAGGGCCAGGGGGAAATGGCATTCACCGTGGGCCTGTTCTCGCTGCTCGATACGCTGATGTGCGCGCCGATGGATTTCCTGCTGACCCATCTGCGGCTGGCCCCCGAAATCAGCGACGCGCTGACCGGTCGCGGTGGCCCGTTCGGACCGTTGCTGCAGCAGATCCTCGCCTGGGAAGCCGGCGAGCTGACCAGTGCGCAGGTGCCTCCGCTGCGTATCCAGCGGATGGCCACCGTCTACATGGAAGCCACGCAATGGGCGGATGAGGTCTTTGCCAGCGCCAATGGCAAGACAGTCGCCGAGTAACCGTTCGGCGCGGTCAGCCGCGCGTGCTGCGGCCGCGACATCGGCCCGGCAATCGATCGCATGAAGCGGAAGTGAGCCATCGTGGATGGCCCGCTCAGTCGGGACGACGCAGCCGCCACCCGACCAGCAGCAGGCCAGCCAGCGTGACCGCGAGCCAGCCGCCCAGGTTGGGCGCGCCGCCGCCCAGCCACAGTACGCTGGCCACACTTCCGACGACCAGCGCACCGAGGCCCAGCGCCAGCAGGCCGTCACGCCGGCGACGCTGCGTGGAGAGCAGCACGTAGGCGCCCAGCGTGGCCAGCAGCACGGCCAGAATCCGCCAAGTCAGCGCGAACTCCGGCGGCACCGGCAGATCCGGAAACATGTTCAGCAGCGACACGTCGCCAACCTGCACGCTGTAGCCCTTGCCGTCGCCGGCGTCAGCCGCCGCCACCAGGCGGTCGCCGTCGAGGCGTCCCACGATGGTCACCTGCTGCAGCGGCACTTCGTCCCAGCTCACCCGGACATCGCCCAACCGCGGGTCGCCCGGATGGGCACTGGTCACCAGGTAGTCGTGGTAGCGGCTGAAACTGGCCGCGAGATTTTCCGGCAGTGCCGCGGAATCCGGCGTGACCCGGGCCGAACCGGGCAGCGCATGTATCAATACCGGCCCCAGCCTGAATCCACCCATCTGCACCAGTCCGGCGTCGAACTGCTTGCCGCTGAGCGGAAAGCTGCCCGGATTCATGTGCCCGCGCGGATTGACGAAATGACTGGCATCGACCGGCCGGTCCACCCAGTCCAGCTCGTAGTGCACGTTGCCGCCGATGTCGATCTCGCGCCACTGGAACATTTCGACGTGGCGCACCAGCACCGGCGAGTCCACCCGCAGGTTGAACTCCGCGTCGCGCGGCGCCTCGACCACGCGCGGGGTTCCCACGACGCGCGCCATGAAACCGTGCTGACCGGCCTGCGGCTGGGCATCCGCGCCGAGCTCGATCACCTCGCCACCGTGCCGGCTCGCTGCCTGGCGATAATTGAGCAGGCCGCGTGCAGTCATTGCGACCAGCCCGACGCCGGCCAGGACCAGCACGGCACCGACGACGTTCAGCGCCAGCAAGCGCATGGACAGTCCCTTGTGCAAATCCATCACACCACCCCCGCCGACGGCTGCGCGGGCATGCCCTGCAGCACGGGCTGCTCGTCGGCCGTGCCGAAGCGGCCCCGCTCGTCGCGCGTCACCCGCGCCAGCGCGCAATCGTGATCGTGGGTGAAGAACAGGCGCACGTCCCGCGCCAGCTTGTCCTCCAGAAACACGCGTTTTTCGTCGATCAGCTTTTCGGGCCAGCGGTCGTAGCCCATGGTGATCGGCAAGTGCACCCAGAAACGGCCGGGAATCAGGTCCGCACAGAACACCACGCCGGCGACTTCGGCCAGCATCAGCCCCGGCGTATGGCCGTCCGAAAAACTGAAGCGCACGGCCTTGCCCAGCGTCTGCGAGTATTCGCCCTCGACCCGTTCCAGCCGGCCACTGGCCTCGAGCAGCGGCGGCAGCTCGGGGATGAACGAGGCGCGGTCGCGCGGATGCGGATGCTGCGCACGGCGCCAGTGTTCGGCACCCGTCACGAAGCGCGCGTTCGGAAACAGCAGGCGCGGCGGACTGCCCTCTTCCCACGCCGCCAGCAAGCCGCCGGCATGGTCGAAATGCAGGTGCGAGAGCACCACCACGTCGATGTCCTCATGGCCCAGGCCGACCGCCGCCAGCGAATCGAGCAACACATGCCCGGGCTCGACCACGCCATAGCGCTCACGCAACGCCGGCTCGAAGAACGCCCCGATGCCGGTCTCGAACAGCACGTTGCGGCCGTCCAGATCCTTCACCAGCAGGCAGCGGCAAGCCAGCGGAATGCGGTTCTGCTCATCCGGCACGATCCAGCGCGACCATAGCGCCTTCGGCGCATTGCCAAACATCGCGCCGCCATCCAGTCGCTGCGAATTGCCGAGGATCGAGAACAGTTCCATGCGTGCCCTACTGCACCTTGCCCAGGCCCGAGGGATGGCGCGGATCGCTGGCCGCATCGAGCTTGTTGGTCTTGCGGTCCCAGGTGATCGCGTTCATGAAGCCCCACGATTCATGCTGCTTGAGCGTGTAGCCCATGTCGGTCAGCGTGGCGCTGGTGGCAGGATCGAACGTGTCCTTCTCCACCATCACCATGTCCGGCAGGTACTGGTGGTGGAAGCGCTTGTCCGCGACGATCTGCTGCGCATTTTCGCCGTCGATGAAATGCAGGATCCCTTCCAGCACCTGGGTGATGATGGTGGAGCCGCCGGGCGAGCCGATCACGGCGACGCGGTTGGCCCCGATCACGATGCTCGGCGACATCGACGACAGCATGCGTTTGCCGCCCTCGGGCGCATTCGCCACGCTGCCGAGCAGGCCGTACACATTCGGCTTGTTCGGCACCAGCGCGAAATCGTCCATCTCGTCGTTCAGCAGCACGCCGGTACCGGCGGCGACGAAGTTGGAACCCATGGTGTAGTTCACCGTGGAGGTCACCGCCGCCATGTTGCCTTCGGCGTCGATGATCGAGAAATGCGTGGTGTGCATGCCCGGCTCGTGCGCCTGGGCGCGCGGCAGCATCGACGACGGCGTGGCCCGGTCGGGCAGGATGCCCTGGCGCAGGCCGTCGGCGTAGTACGGCGACAGCAGCATGTCCAGCGGCATCTTCACGAAGTCCGGATCGCCCAGATAATCGTTGTGGTCGCGGAATGCGCGGCGCATCGCCTCGACGATGTAGTGCACACGCTCCGCCCGGCCCATCTTCGTCAGGTCGTAGCCGGACAGGATGTTGAGGATCTCGGCGATCGCCACGCCGCCGGAGGACGGCGGCGGTGCGGTGATGATGCGATAGCCGCGGTAGTTCACCTCGATCGGGGTGCGCTCCCTGGCGCGGTAGCCGGCCAGGTCGGCCAGCGTCCAGTTGCCGCCGGCCGCATGCACCGCGGCGACCAGCTTGCGTGCCGTCGCGCCGCGATAGAAGCCGTCGTTGCCGTGTGCGGCAATCTGCTCCAGCGTGCGCGCCTGCTCCGGGTCGCGCCAGAGCACGCCCTCCGCCGGCGGTTTGCCGCCGGGCAGGTACTTGGCGACCGAGGCCGGCCAGCGCCGCAGATCCTGCTGCACGCCCGCGATCGCGCCACGCAGGCGCGGATCCGGCTTGAAGCCGTCGCGGGCGAGGCGGATCGCCGGGGCCAGCGACTGTTGCAGCGGCAGCCGGCCGTAGCGCTCGGCCATCAGCACCAGCCCGGCCGGCTCGCCGGGAATGCCGGCCGACAGCGGGCCTTTCAGTGCCGCGTCGCGGTTCGGGCTGCCATCCGGCTTGAGGTAATCCTTGCGGTTGACGGCCGCGGGCGCGGTCTCGCGCGCGTCGATGAAGACGTCATGGCCATCCTTCGCCTGATGCAGCACGGCCATGAAGCCGCCGCCGATGCCGGAACTCTCCGGCTCCACCACCGACAGCGCGGCGGCCACTGCAACCGCCGCGTCGAACGCGTTGCCGCCCTTGTCCAGCACTTCGAAGCCGGCGTTGGTGGCGAGGAAATTCGCGCTGGCGATCGCCGCGTGGCCGGGCGGGCGCAGCCGCATCGGCGGCACCAGCATGACTCGCGCGGGCGCCGTTTTCGGCGCGCCGTCGGCCGCCGCCGCGGTTCCCGCCAGCAACACCAGGCCCAACGACAACAGCGCCGACCACAGTCGACGCCAGTTCGGGGAAAAGCTCATGCCGCGGACTCCTTGGCCATCAGGTGGCGATATTTCAGCTCGAGCTGCGCGGTCGACTCGACGTGCCCGGGATCGCTGATGATGCATTCGACCGGGCAGACCACCACGCATTGCGGCTCGTCGTAATGGCCGACGCACTCGGTGCACAGGGCCGGATCGATCACGTAGTACTCCTCGCCCAGCGAGATCGCCTTGTTCGGGCAAGCCGGTTCGCAGACGTCGCAGTTGACGCAGGTATCGAGGATTTTCAGGGACATGGCAGTCGATACTACATGCTGGGGAGGGGCGCCCCGGAAAGGCGCACCAGCCGGCTGGGGCTTCGCCGCAACCGGCTTCGAACCATCGGCCTCACGTCGTGGGAGAGAGGCCGATGTGGCCCTCCGCGCCGGCGCTGCCGTCGCGGAGGGCCACCTGCATCCTTACATCTGGACGAAGCGGATCGTCGCGCCGGTCGGCTTCAGGGCGTCGGTCACGCGCTGCTCGTCGGCCTTGTCGCCGATGAACAGGATGATCACGTCCTTGAACGAGCCGGGCTTGGCATCCTTGAACGCCTCGATGACCAGGTCGGCGGTCTTGGTCGAATCCGGGCCGCCGAAGGCCAGCAGGTTGCCGGGCAGCACGCCGCGGGCGACGGTGTCCTGCACGCTCTGCAGCTGGCGGTCGTTCTGCGCCTTGGTGTCGTCGGTGAGGCCGGCGGTGACCATGTAGGCATAAGGCTGGTTCGCGCGCATGCCCTGCATGTTGTTCTGCACGATCTGCCCGAGGTAGGCGCCCCACGCCTTGGAGTCGCTCGGATCGGTCGGCTTCGGCGCCTGCTGTGCCTGCTGGGCGGTCGACTGATCTTCTTCGTGCTTGCCGCAGGCGCTCAGGCCCAGGCAGGCGGTCAGCGCCACGACAACAATGAGAGCAAATTTACGCATGGTTATCACCTTCCGTTTCGGGTTGCTTGTTTGGGCCAGTCCGGCCCTTGTGCCAGCGCTGACGCATGGCCTGTTGTACCGCGGGATGCACGAAACCGGAAATGTCGCCACCGAGGCGGCCGATCTCGCGTACCAGCGACGAGGATATGAAGCTGTATTGTTCCGCCGGGGTCAGGAACAGCGTTTCCGCCTGCGGGATCAGGTGGCGGTTCATGCTGGCCAGCTGGAACTCGTATTCGAAATCCGATACCGCGCGCAGGCCACGGATGATCACGCCGGCGCCGATTTCCTCGACGAAGGTGGCCAGCAGGCAATCGAAGCCGCGCACCTCCACGTTCGGCAGGTCGGCCAGCGCCATGCGCGCCAGGCTGATCCGCTCGCCGAGGCTGAAGCCGGGGCCCTTGGTGGAACTGTCGGCCACCGCCACGATCACCCGGTCGAACAGCGGAGCCGCGCGCGTCACCAGGTCGGTATGGCCATTGGTGATCGGATCGAAGGTGCCCGGGTAGACGGCCAGGCGCGGATTGCCCAAAGGTTTTCTCACGAGACGAAAGCGTCAGCGGCTGCGGAATTGACCCTAGCTTAACGGAAGCGCACGCCGATAGAGAGCAAAGCGCACCTCGCCGGCATGGCCCTCCCGGTGCAGTTGCCAGGTGGGCGGCAGTTCGAGCACGCCGCCACGGGGCGATTCCACGTAAATCCATGCCCGCGCGGCCAGCCAGCCGCCCTGCTCCAGCTGTCGCGCCAGCCCGGACCACAGCCCCAGCGTGAACGGCGGGTCCAGGAACACCAGGTCCTGCGGCTGCGGCGCCGCCGCGAGAAACGCGGCCGCATCGACCGCGGCCACCCGGCCGGTGGCGCCCAGCCCCAGCCGCGCCAGGTTGTCGCGCAGCGCCTGGGCCGAACGCGGCTCGCGCTCGACGAACTGCACGCTGGCCGCCCCGCGCGACAGCGCCTCGATCCCCAGCGCCCCGGTGCCGGCGCACAGGTCCAGGCAGCGGGCGCCGTCGATCACCGGCGCCAGCCAGTTGAACAGGGTCTCGCGCACCCGCTCGGCGGTCGGCCGCAGGCCCGCCAGCTCGGGCACGTCGAGCCGTGAATTGCGCAGGCTGCCGCCGATGATGCGGATGCGCCCGGGCGGCTTGCCGCGGACGCCGCTCAAGGCCGCCGTTCCTCAGCGGCCAGTACAGGTTGGAGTGTTAGCATGCCGCCCATTGTCTTTGAATCACGGCCGCAATGCTCAAGTTCTGGAAGAAAAAGCCCGCCGGGAAGGGGTCGGAGCAACCCGCCGACGCGACGCCGGCCGACGCTGCCGCGCCGGACGCCCGCGACCCGGCACCGATGCACGAATCGCCGGCGCCGGCCGCCCCGACACGGGTGGAAACCCCGCCGGCCGACGCGCCGGCGCCGGCCGCGCCCGCCGCCGTGGCCGAGCCGCCCGCCGCGGCCAGGCGCAGCTGGCGCGACCGCCTGTCCGGCAACTCGTTCGCGCGCGGGCTCAGCACCCTGTTCGTGCGCCATCCGCGGCTCGACGACGAGCTGCTCGACGAGCTGGAAACCACCCTGATCACCGCCGACGTCGGGGTCGAGGCCAGCACCGAGCTGGTCGAGGACCTGCGCAGGCGCATGCACAAGCGCGAGTTCGCCGACGCCCCGGCCCTGCTGGCCGCCCTGCGCCAGGCGCTGGTCGCCCTGCTCAAGCCGGTCGAACGGCCGCTGGACGTGCGCGGCAGGAAGCCGTTCGTGGTGCTGGTCGTCGGCATCAACGGCGCCGGCAAGACCACCACCATCGGCAAGCTGGCCCGTCGCTGGCGCGACGAACGCCAGGCGGTGATGCTGGCCGCCGGCGACACCTTCCGCGCCGCCGCGGTCGAGCAGCTCAAGACCTGGGGCGAGCGCAACCAGGTGCCGGTGATCTCGCAGGGCCAGGATGCCGACGCCGCCAGCGTGATCTTCGACGCCCTGCAGGCGGCGCGTTCGCGTGGCATCGACGTGCTGATCGCCGACACCGCCGGGCGCCTGCACACCCAGGGCGGGCTGATGGACGAACTGGGCAAGATCGCCCGCGTGCTGAAGAAGATCGACGCCGACGCGCCGCACGAGGTGCTGATGGTGATCGACGGCACCACCGGCCAGAACGCGGTCAACCAGGTCCGCCAGTTCCGCCAGATCGTGGGCGTCACCGGGCTGGTCGTGACCAAGCTGGACGGCACCGCCAAGGGCGGCGTGGTGTTCGCGCTGGCGCGCGAGTTCGGCCTGCCGATCCGCTATGTCGGGCTGGGCGAAACCGCCACCGACCTGCGCGTGTTCGAGGCCGAGGCCTTCGTCGACGGCCTGCTGCCGGCCAGCCTCGGCGGCGGGGAAAGCGGCCATGACTGAATCGCGCCGGCGGGCCTGAGTCGATGTCGCGCCGACTGCGACTGATCCTGCTGACCCTCGGCGGCCTCGGGCTGGCGCTGGTGCTCACCGCGGTGATCGCGGTCTACCTGCTGCTGCAACCCGAGCGCTTCACCGCGATGCTGCAGACCCAGGCCGAAGCGGCCGGGCTGGAGCTGAACCTGGCCAGCCCGGCCAGCCCGACCCTGTTCCCGCGCCCGGCGCTCGACCTCAGCGGCATCACGCTCAGTGCCGAGGGCGCCAACGTCCCGATCCTGCTCGCCGCCCGCGGCCAGCTGGCGCTGCCGTGGCGCACCCTGCTGGGCGGCCCCACCGTGATATCGCAACTGCAGATCGACTCGCCGCGGGTCGACCTGGATGCGCTGCAGGCCTGGCTGTCCGCCCTGCCCGCGCAGCCCGCCGGCCGCCCGCCGAACATTCCGCGCATCGAGACCGGGGTCAGCATCACGCATGGCAGTCTGGTGCGCGGCAACGCCGTGTTGCTGGACAACGTCTCGCTCGATGCCGGCAACCTGATCTCGGACGAGCCGTTCCCGCTCAACCTGTCCGCCACGGTGGGCGGCGTGCCGTGGCGGCTGCGGCTGTCCGCCACGCCGCGGATCGAAGGCAACATCCTGCAGCTCAACGCGATCGCCCTGCACCTGTCCCAGGACGGCACCACGACGCTGGCGCTCGAAGGCAGCGCGCACTGGCATGGTGCGGCGGACGCCTCGGCCCGGCTCGTCGGCAAGCTCGATCACGCCGATGCCGGGCAGTACGACATCTCGCTGGTGCTGACCCCGGCCGACCAGGACAACCCGCTGCTGCTGGCGCTGAAACTCGACGGCCCGGACAACCACGCCGACCTGCGCCTGCCGCCGCTGGCGCTGGCGCGCTGGTGGAGCCGGCTCGGCGACCCGCAGCAGCCGCAGCTGGCCGTGCCGCCGGGCAGCGGTTCGGCGCAGATCGCCACGATCGACACCGGCAGCGTCCATATCGAGGGGCTCACCCTGCAGGCCGGCGACAGCGTGCCGGCCCCGGCCAGCAGCGCCCCCGCCACCGCGAAACCGGCCGGCACGCCCCGGCCATGAGCAACACGTTTGCCCGCCGCCTGCTGCGCTGGTTCGACCAGCACGGCCGCACCGACCTGCCGTGGCAACACCCGCGCGAGGCGTACCGGGTGTGGCTGTCCGAGGTGATGCTGCAGCAGACCCAGGTCGCCACCGTGGTCGCTTACTTCGAGCGTTTCGTCGGCGCGCTGCCGACCCTGCGCGACCTCGCCGCCGCCGACGAGGACACCGTGCTGGCGCTGTGGTCCGGGCTCGGCTATTACCGCCGCGCACGCTTCCTGCACCGCGCCGCGCAACTCTGCGTGGCGCAGCACGAGGGCGAGCTGCCGCGCGAGCTCGCCGCGCTGATCGCGCTGCCCGGCATCGGCCGCTCCACCGCCGGCGCGATCCTGGCGCAGGCGCACGGCCTGCGCTTCCCGATCCTGGACGGCAACGTCAAGCGCGTGCTCACCCGCTACCACGGCATCCACGGCGATCCCGGCCAGGCCGCGGTGGAGAAGCAGCTGTGGCTGCACGCCGAAGCGCATACGCCGTCCGCCCGCGTCGCCGACTACACCCAGGCGATCATGGACCTGGGCGCCACCGTGTGCGTGCGTTCAAGCCCGCGCTGCGAGGCCTGCCCGCTGGCCGCCGACTGCGTCGCCCGGCGCGACGATCTCACCGCGCAACTGCCCGGGCGCAAGGCGACGAAGAAAATCCCCACCCGCGCCACCGTGATGCTGGTGCTGCGCGACAGCCACCGCCGCGTGCTGCTGGAACGGCGCGGCCCGCAAGGCGTCTGGTCCGGCCTGTGGAGCCTGCCCGAAGCGACCGACCCCGATGGCGCCTGGCGCCTCGCCCAGCAGCATGCGCGGATCGACGACGCGCAGACGCTGCCCCCGTTCACCCACGTGTTCAGCCACTACCGGCTGAACATCGAACCGCTGCTGTTCGATCGGGCGACAGCCCAGCACGGCATCGCCGATAATCCGCAGTTGCGCTGGTGCAGCGCCGACGAGCTGAACGCGCTGGGCCTGCCCGCGCCCGTGCGCACACTCTTGCTGCAGATCAACGACACGCACTGAGCGCATGCGGCAGACTGCACCCCTCACCCCGGCCGCGCCCGACCCGGACGCGCCGACAAGGAACCCGACCATGAGCCGCACCATCCATTGCAGCAAGCTCGACATCGACGCCGAAGGCCTCGATTTCGCCCCCTGGCCCGGCCCGCTCGGCCAGCGCATCTACGCGGAGATTTCCAAGCCCGCCTGGCAGCAGTGGCTGGCCCACCAGACCACCCTGATCAACGAATACCGGCTCAACCCGCTCGACCCGAAATCGCGGAAATACCTCGCCGAACAGATGGAACATTTCCTGTTCGGCGGCGACGTCGCCCAGGCCGCCGGCTTCACCCCGCCCGACCCCGAGTCTTGACGAAGCGCCGCGCATTCGGTCTAATGCGCGGCTCCACGCAACATCGGCAGCCCCCGCGGTCGCCAGTGGTTGCCAGTTTCCGGCCGGGTAGCTCAGTTGGTAGAGCAGGGGATTGAAAATCCCCGTGTCGGCGGTTCGATTCCGTCCCCGGCCACCATGCATAGCAACGTCTTGGGCCACCCTCACCGGGTGGCCTTTTTCGTTGGGTCCGGCCCGCGTCCGGTAAATTGCGGCATGTCCACGGGCAGCATGCGCAGGACGTATTCACCGCGTCACCAGCATGCGCCGATGCGCTGCCGGGCGCGCGCAGGCATTCGCCTACCGCAACGAGGTACGCCAAGTGTCGCAGCCAGACAGCGCAATGAAGCGCGCGTCGGGGAACCGATGCACTGCCTCCACGCAGTCGCCGGGGATCGCGCACGTTGCATGCGCCTCAAATCGAACAGGCTCATCGACAACTTCGCCGTGGTGGATCAGATCGCGACGCGCAATGGACATTGCCGCCGAGAACGTACCCGACAGCCAAGCCACGGGCACAGCGGCCTGGACGATGCACGGCGCGCCAAGCTGGCGCAACGCAGAAGCGACGGTCGCGTCCGCCTCGTGTGCCCAATACATCGCCTCACCACCCCAATAACTCAACAGGCGATAGAGGCCACCTTCGCTAACTTCGCAAGGCGGGAAGAAACAAAACCAGATCATGCCGGCGCGGTTGTGCGCGGAACCTTGATGCCCAGCGCGCAAAATGTCGCCCACAGCCGCCGGCAATGTGCCGCGCTGCACTTGGGTGGCGATACGCCGTTCGATCAGATCGGCACTCAAGGGAGCCAAACCGTCCCTCTGCACTGTGACCGCCTCGTCTTCTGTCAGGCGCGTGCAGTGCCACCCACGGACGGAGTACAGGCGCAGTGCGTTGCCGAGCGCAGTGATCGCGGGATCGAAGTCGGCGGCACTCTTTGTCGGCAAGTCCAGCTCCCACGCGCGCATGACGGGGCGCACGTCGGCGAGCGTGGCCTTCAAGGCGTCGGGCCACTCGTCGGGCAAGTCGAGATTCAAGAGGGACGACATACCGGCAAGCCTAGCATTCCTTTCGATAGGGTCAGGCCAGCACGCCACGTGCCCGGATCGGGTGAACGGCGCAAAGAAAAAGCTCCGGGGTTGCCGGAGCTTTGCAGTCACCAGGTAACAGAGCAGCCTGCATGCACTGCACCCCAGTCATCGGTTCGATGACCCTCCTCAGCCGGCTCGGGCCCGACTCCTGCCGGCTGGGCCTGACTCGCGAGGCGGCCTCAGCCCGCCCGCTGCCTAGCGTGCGAGGTGGCGGCGAACAACACACCATCGTGTAGGCGTCACACATAGATGCCATGCGGCGGCCACCACGGCGCACAGTAAAAGCATTGGCGGCCTGTAACGCCATAGAATGCTCACACGCAATCGGGGAATCGTACTGTGATGCTAACGTCTTGGATATCCGTCATCGCTCAAGCCGCACCAGCGCCGGCTGACCATTCTGCTTTGTGGACGATACTGCTTACCCAAGCCGTGACCTTAGGGCTTTTCTATTGGGCACTACGCGAGGCACGACGAAAGGATCGCAAGGCGAGAAAAGCTGAACGTCGAAAAGATCAAAAGGCACTCGAAAATCATCGCGAAAACGAACGAGAAACGCTGCGCCTGAACTTGAAACGAGAAGTGTTCTTGGAAGTTGCGCCAGCCATTCAAAACAATTATCTGGCGCTGGCCGCGTTCGTCGATTTGCAGCTTTCGATCCACGACCTTCAGGAAAATACGCGGAACACACTTGCACAATCGGGCGGCGCGATCGCCAAGCTTCAAGCGGTCGCGGCGGATGAAACGCTTGAGGCGGCACGACAAGTCCAGACCTTGCTCGGTACCATCTATATCCGATTGATCGCGGCCCGCGGCGCATTAGAGGAACGCAACGACCTAGATGCGATTAGGGAAATCGCACGACTTTGGAGGAACGAAGTTGCGGCATTCCCGCCGCTGATATCCAGCCTGATCGAACATGTACGCCAAGAATTGCATTTGCCATTTGACAGAGAACGATTCGTAGCCGGCGTCGTCGATTCAAATTCGCGGATGTTCGCCGAGTTGGAAAAGATAATGGGGCCATTAGGTTAACTGTCGAGCGAATCAGGGTATTGGCTCGACGCGCAGCGGGTGCGGGTACGGTTCCACGGGGCGGGCGCGATGCTCTGCGGGCAGCAGCAAACGATACCGGTGCAGGTAGTGGGCTTGCGTTTCGAACACCAGCTCGTCGGGATCGTCGCAACCGGGTTCCACCCCGTTTTCGCGAACAGTTGAGTTAAGACCATGGACTTGCCCGACTCTGGTAGACACTTCGGCCCTATGATTGGACCTGCCCGGTATCGAAGCCCGGCCCTGCGTCGCATCCGGTGATTGTGGGTGCATTCGATGCAGCCAAAGACATCGGGCCGTGCGTAGGCGAGGATCAGGTAACCATTCAGCCGCCACCAAGCATTCATCCCCACCATGCCAGACTGCCCCTCGCGCCGGCGCCATGAGTCGGCTGGCGCGTCTCGGTCGTGCTCGTCTGCGCGGCTTCCGCCGGCGGCATCGGCTCCATCCATGTTTCAAGGGACACTCATGCACTCTGTTGCCTGGATCGCCGCCATCGGCGGCTTGCTGCTGCTGACTTCGCTGTTGTCGGGGTGGATCCGCGATTTTCCGATCACCAACTTCGCGATCTACCTGGTGGCGGGCGTGGTGGTGGGGCCGTGGGGGCTGGACCTGGTGCATATCGATCTGCGCGGCTACGGCGCGTGGCTGGCCAACCTCACCGAGATGGCGCTGGTGGTTTCGCTGTTCATCACCGGCCTGAAGCTGCGCCTGCGCTTTCGCGATCCCGCGTGGCGGGACGCGATCCGCCTCGCGTTTCCCGCCATGCTGCTGACCGTGGCCGGGGTCAGCGCGATCGCGCACGGCTGGCTGGGCCAGTCGTGGGGCATGTCGCTGCTGATCGGCGCGCTGATCGCGCCGACCGATCCGGTGCTGGCCAGCATCGTGGCGGTGGACGATGCGCGCGACGCCGACCAGATGCGGGTGGCGCTGTCCGGCGAGGCGGGCCTGAACGACGGCTTCGCGCTGCCGTTCCTGCTGCTGGCGCTGATGATGATCGCGTCGCCCGACGGCGCGCTGACCGCCTCGGTGACGCTGCACTGGCTGCTGGTGGGCGTGCTGTGGGGGTTCGCGGCCGGCCTGTCGCTGGGATTCGGGCTGGGCTGGCTGGTCGGCCTGCTGGGCTCGCGGCTGAAGAGCGCGTCCCGGGATGTCGCGCCCAGCGACTTCCTGGCGCTGGCCCTGATGGCGCTGGCCTATGCCGGTGCCGAGGCGATCTCGGCCTCCGGCTTCCTGGCCGCGTTCGCCGCCGGGCTGGGTTTGCGCAGCGCCGAGCTCTACGTGGTCTCCCGTCATCCGCATCCGCAGTTCACCGAGGCGGACGCGGCAAGCGGCGGCGACGGCATCCATCCACCCGCCGAGGTGCTGATCAATCCGAACCGCCGCGACAGCGACAGCGCCGACCATCCGGCCGCCTCGGTGGGCCTGATGGTGTCCGATGCGCTGTCGTTCGGCGACACGCTGGAGCGCCTGATCGCCTCGTCGCTGGTGCTGCTGGCGGGCGTGGCCTGCGCGCGCTACTGGAGCCTCGAGGGCGTGCTGATGGCCGCCGCGCTGTTCCTGCTGGTGCGACCGGTGTCGGTATGGATCGGCATGCTCGGCTCAAAGGCACCGCAGTCGCGCCGCCTGCTGATCGGCTGGATCGGCATCCGCGGCATCGGCACGCTGAACTATCTGGCCTATGCGCTCACCCACGGCCTGGACAAGACGCAAGCCATGCTGGCCGCGCAGATCGCCGTCACCATCGTGGTGCTGAGCATCCTGGTGCATGGCATGACCGCGCCGCCGCTGATGGCCTGGCGCCACGCGCGGATGAACGCGCGCGACGCCGACGCCGAGGCTGGCTGAAGCCGGTCACGCATGCGCCGGCGCGCCATGTGCGAAAATCCGGCCTCTTCCTGACACTTCCCTGCATCCATGACCTCTTCGAAATACGACTTCCGCCAGTTCCAGGAAGAACTGGCCAGACTCGAGCGCAAGGTGGAAAAGCAGCCGCCGGCGGCCAAGCCGCTGGGCAAGAAAGCCGCCGCGGCCCAGCGCCTGGCGATGGCACGCGAGGAATTCCTCGGGCTGCGCAAGCGCCATGACCTGACCGTGGCGGACGTGGTGGCGTTCTTTCCCGAGGAAGAAGGCATCGCCTACCTGCAGGAGCTGATCGCGGCGGCCCAGGCGAAACCGCGGCGGACGCGCAAGACGTCCTAGGCCGGTTTTGCACCGACGCCCGAATCGCGCCGGCATGCACTGTCCACACCGCTTTCAGCAAGCACCGGCGTACCACCCACCTCGTTCGCGGCAGCTCCCATAGGCGTGCCTCGATGCGCAACTTGTGCGTTGTCGTGCCCGCGAGGGTTGCGCACACGCTGCCGCGCCGAGCTGGTCGGTAACGCGAGAGAAAAAAGCGCCGGGGCCAGCGCTGCGCGGGCGACAGGACAGCGCAAGATCAAGCCCTGACGCGTGCCTTTGCCTGGCGAGGTTTGGGTGCAGCCTTGGCTGTTTTCGCGATGGTGCTGCGCTTGACCTTGGCCTTGGCCGGCTTGACGACCATCCGCACGCCGAGGGCACCCATGATCTTCGAGATTGTTACGAAGCCCGGTTTCGCGCCGGGGCGCAGCGCCTTGTAGAGGCTTTCGCGGCCAAGACCGCTATCTTCAGCCACCTTGCTCATGCTCCGCGCGCGCGCAATGTCGTCGAGCGCGGATAGAAACAGGTCCGAATCGTTCTCTTCAATGACCTCGTTGAGATATGCGGCAATGGCTTCGTCACTGTCGAGATACTCGGCAGCATCGAACGCCGAGAATTTGGTGGACATGACACACTCCTTTCCTGGTATTACCTGTCTGGGCACTACGCTGGCGAAGAACTTGCGGCCAGTATCTTCTTTGCTCTTTCGATGTCCTTTTGCTGGCTCGACTTATCGCCGCCGCACAGCAACAGGTACAACGTCTTTCCTTTCCTGGCGACGTAGATCCGGTAGCCCGGACCGTAGTCGATACGCAGTTCGCTGATACCGTCGAAGTGCTTTGCGTCGCCAGGAGGCTGTCGGGCTTTGATGGTCGAGGCGAGAATTCGGCTGCGCGAAAACAGATTTTCGACGATTCGCCGACCCATAGTGGTTCTATGGGGCAAGAAGCGGCGGAAATATGGATCGCGCAGGCGGATTCGCAGACCGGCCGATCAGAGCCCGACAGCCTCCCTGATTGCCTTCGGCGAGCCGCTTGATGCGCACCAATACCTTGGCCTTCGCAGTCTGGTCCCTCAGACCTTTGAGCCACTCCCTGAATTCACCGGACTGCTGGACGGTGTTCACCCGATCATTGTATCCATATGGATACGAATGTCAAAACGGTTGTCGAACAGCCTCAGTGGGGCCGAGGCGCGCTCGGCGACGGCTCGGAAACTGATCCAGGACACACGGCGCACGCTTGGTCAGATCGGGGGCTTGACTCTTTCTAATATTTCCATAATTCTGGAAATATGAAATCAACTGACGCACTCGCCTGCCTCAACGCGCTGGCCCAGGAGCATCGCCTGAACCTGTTTCGCCTGCTGGTGCAGGCGGGCGAGGACGGCATGGCCGTGGGCGAACTGGCCGCGGCGACCGGACTGGCCGGGGCCACCCTGACCAACCACCTGCACATCCTGCGTCGCGCTGGCCTGGTCAGCGACGAGCGGCGCGGGCGGGTGATCCAGTGCCGCGCGAACTATCCGCAAATGAATACCCTGCTCGGCTTCCTCACCGAGAACTGTTGCGCGGGTTCGGCCACCGCCGACTGCGCGCCCGCCTCCACCTGCAAACCCGCCGGGAGATCCCGATGAAACGCTTCCATGTGCACCTGAACGTCGATCAGCTCGACAGCAGCATCCGCTTCTACACCACCCTGTTCGGCACGCCGCCCAGCGTGCTCAAGTCCGATTACGCGAAGTGGATGCTGGACGACCCGCGGATCAACTTCGCGATCTCGCAGCGCGGCCGCGCGGCCGGCGTGGATCACCTGGGCCTGCAGGTCGAGGACGATGCCGAGCTCGCCGCGATCGGTGCGCGGCTGCAGTCCGCCGATGCCGTGGCGCTGGCGGAAAAGGCAACCAACTGCTGCTACGCGCGTTCGGACAAGTTCTGGGCCGAGGATCCGCAAGGCGTGCGCTGGGAAAGCTTCCGCACGCTGGGCGAAGCGACCACCTATAACGACGCCACCGACGCCGCGACCACCGGCAAGGGCGGCGCCTGCTGCGGCCCGGCCGCCGCCACCGCGCCCGCCGCTGCCTGCGGCCCGAACGCCGCCACCGGCTGCTGCTGAGATCGCCATGTCGACCCGAATCTTCAACGTCCTGTTCCTGTGCACCGGCAACTCCGCCCGCAGCGTGATGGCCGAGGCGATGCTCAACGTGCTGGGCGAAGGCCGCTTCCATGCCTTCAGCGCCGGCAGTTTTCCCAGCGGCACGGTGCAGCCGATCGCGGCGGAGCTGGCACGCTCCATCGGCTACCAGGAGCCGCTGCGCAGCAAGAGCTGGGACGAGTTCGCCCGGCCCGACTCGCCGCCGATCGACATCGTGATCACGGTCTGCGACAACGCCGCCGGCGAGGTCTGCCCGATCTGGCCGGGCCATCCGGTGACCGCGCACTGGGGCATCCCCGACCCGGCCGCCGTCCAGGGCAGCGAGCAGGAACGCCGGCACGCGTTCCAGTCGGCGTGGATGATGCTGCGCCGACGCATCGACCTGCTGCTGGCGCTGCCGCTGGACAAGCTCGACCGGCTGGCCACCCAGCGCGAGCTGCGCGCGATCGGCGAAACGGAACGCGCGCATGAGCACTGAACCGGCCGCGCCCGCGCTGCCGCGCATCGCGTTCTTCGCCCGCTACCTGAGCGTCTGGGTCGCGCTGTGCATCGTCGCCGGCATCGCGCTCGGCCATCTGTTTCCCGCGGTGTTCGAGACGCTGGCGGCGGCCGAGCTGCAGCACATCAACCTGCCGGTGGCCGGGCTGGTGTGGCTGATGATCGTGCCGATGCTGCTGAAGGTCGACTTCGCCCAGCTGGCCGGCGTGCGCCGCCAGGTGCGCGGCATCGGCATCACCCTGCTGGTGAACTGGGCGATCAAGCCGTTCTCGATGGCGCTGCTGGGCTGGCTGTTCATCCGCCACGTGTTCGCTGCCTGGCTGCCGGCCGACCAGCACGACGCGTACATCGCCGGGCTGATCCTGCTGGCCGCCGCGCCGTGCACGGCGATGGTGTTCGTGTGGTCGCGGCTGTGCGGCGGCGAGCCGAATTTCACCCTGGCCCAGGTGGCGCTGAACGACACCATCATGGTGGTCGCGTTCGCGCCGATCGTGGCCCTGCTGCTGGGCGTGGCGTCGATCCACGTGCCCTGGGGCACGCTGCTGCTGTCGGTGCTGCTGTACATCGTGGTGCCGGTGATCATCGCGCAGCTGTGGCGCGGCTGGCTGCTGCGCCGACGCGGCCAGGCCGCGCTGGAAGCGACCCTGCACCGGCTCGATCCATGGTCGACCGCGGCGCTGCTGGCGACCCTGGTGCTGCTGTTCGGATTCCAGGGCGAGGCGATCCTGCGCCAGCCGCTGATCATCGCGCTGCTGGCGGTGCCGATCGTGATCCAGGTCTACCTCAACGCGGCCATCGCCTACGGCCTCAGCCGCTGGCTGAAGGTGCCGCATTGCGTGGCCGGTCCGGCCGCGCTGATCGGCGCCAGCAACTTCTTCGAGCTGGCGGTGGCGGCGGCGATCAGCATCTTCGGACTGCGCTCGGGCGCGGCGCTGGCCACGGTGGTGGGCGTGCTGGTGGAGGTACCGGTGATGCTGTCGGTGGTGTACATGGTCAACCGCACCGGCCACTGGTTCGAGCCGGAGCCTGCGTAAACGGCGGATACTGGGCCGCGACGACCCTGCCCGGTGGGCCACGGACCCGCCTCACTCCATGCAAGAGACCACCTTCAGACTCGCGCTGTTCCTCGCCCTGCTGGCCCTGCTCGGCCTCGCCGAATGGCGCTGGCCGCGGCACATCCAGCAGCCGCGCCGGCGGCAGCGCTGGTCGGTGAATCTCGGGCTGGGCCTGATCAACGCGCTGTGCCTGCGCCTGCTGCTGCCGTGGCTGGCGGTGGACGCCGCGCTGTGGGCGCAGGCGCATGATGTCGGCCTGCTGCATCAAGCACGCATGCCGGCCTGGTCGGCGGCGGTGCTCGGCTTCGTGGCGCTGGATCTGCTGATCTACGCGCAGCATCGGCTGATGCATCGGGTCGGCTGGCTGTGGCGGCTGCACCGGGTGCACCACACCGACCTCAGCCTCGATGTCAGTTCGGGCGTGCGCTTCCACCCGCTGGAGATCCTGCTGTCGATGGGGATCAAGATTGCCGCCGTGCTGCTGCTCGGCGTCGCGCCCATCGTGGTGGCGGCCTTCGAGATCGTGCTCAGCAGCTTCGCCCTGCTGACCCACGCCAACCTGGACCTGCCGCCCCCGCTCGAGCGCCGGCTGCGCTGGGTGTTCGTGACGCCGGACATGCACCGCATCCATCACTCGGTGCTGCGCGAGGAACACGACAGCAATTTCAGCTTCCATGTCTCGTGGTGGGATCGCCTGTTCGGCAGCTACCGCGCGGCGCCGCGGCAGCCGCAGCCGACCATGGCGCTGGGCCTGGAGGTATTTCGCGATGCCGCGGCCCAGCGCCTGCCCAGCCTGCTGCTGCAGCCGCTGCGCAAGAACCGCTGAGTCAGGCCGGCATCATCCGCGCGCCACGGACGGCTCGACCCGGCCGAGCGTCAGCCGCAGCCAGTCATGCAGGAATCGCTGCGCCGGCACGGGTTCGACCAGCGCCGCCAGCGCCTCGAGCAGCACCGGCAGATCGGCGGCGCTGTCCACATCGGTGAGCGTGGGCACCTGCGCCACGCCACCGTGCGGCGCCAGCCGCTCGCGCAATTCGGCGGCGGTCCGTGGCTGCGAATAGCGCACCGAGGTCCAGACCTCGCGCGGCATCGGTTGCCGCCCGCCGAACAGCCAGAAGCCGCCGTCGCTGGCTTCGCCCATCACGAACGGCGCGCCGTCGTCGCGCAGCGCGTCGACGGCCGCCTGCAGCAGCGAGGGCGTGAGCTGCGGCGCGTCGGCGCCGATCAGCAGCACCCGGCCATGCCGCGCCTGCAGCTGCGCATAGACGTTGTGCAGGCGCTCGCCGAGGTCGCCCTCGCCCTGAGGCAACGAGGCGAAACCCGACCAGATCGCGGCTGCGGCCGGATCGGCTTCGGCAATCGCCCAGTACGGCGTCAGCAGCGGTTGGCAACGGGCGGCCACCGCCGCGGTGGCGGCCGCGGCCAGCTGATGGAAACAGGTGGCGGCGGCCGACCCCAGGCTGGCGGCCAGACGCGTCTTCACCGGCGACAGCCCCGGCGTCTTGACGAAGATCGCCAGCGCCGCCGTCATGGCCGGGACCGGTGCGAGGCGCGCCAGGCCGGCCACGCCTGCAGCGCGGTGAGTCGCCAGTGCCGCAGCGTGGTGATCAGCCAGCCGTGCCGGGCATATTTGCGCGCGCTGGTTTCCAGCACAGCGGGAACGTGACGCAGCGGCAGCCCGGCCTGGCGCGCGGCCCACACCAGCAGGTGATCCTCGCCGCAAGCCAGCTGCTCGTCGAAACCGTGCAGCGCCTGGAAGCGATGCCGCGGCAGCAGCAAGCCCTGATCGCCGAACGGCAGGCCCAGCCAGCGTGCACGCCAGTTCGCGCCGGCGGCGTTCAGTGCCGTCCAGCGCGGGCCGTCGTCGCGAAACGCCAGCGTGAACCAGCCCAGCGCCTCCTCACCGCGGGCGATGAAGCGCTGCAAGGCGGGCACGGTTTCGCGGCGCAGGCGCGAGTCGGCGTGCAGGAACCACAGCCACTCGCCGCGGGCCACGCTGGCGCCCAGGTTCTGCTGGCGGGCGCGACCGGCAGGACTGCGACAGACGCGATAGTCGAGCGGCGACGGCCAGCCTTCCGGCGTCGGCCGCGGCGTGTCGTCCGCCGCCACCAGGATGACCTCGCTGCCCGCGGGCAGCCCGGCCAGCTGCCGCACGAGTTCCGCCCACTCGGTTTCAGCGGGCGCCAGCGGCACGATCACCGACAAGCCACGCTGCGTCCGCCCGCTCGCCACGTCGTCCACCGTGCTCAGCAGCAAGCCGCCGCCGCGCCCGGCGCCGCGACTGCCGGCGCGCAGTCGAACAGGCCATGGTGCCGGCGCTTGTCGCCGTCGATGCGGAAATGGGCCGCGTAACGGCTGCCGGCCAGCATGTCGGCGGTGTTGCCGCAGACCAGCATCGGCCGGTCGCGCTCGAACAGATGGTGATCGTCCAGCGCGAAGCGATGCGGATGCTCGGGCACGCCGCCGAGGTAGGTCGCGACCTGGCCGTAATCCTCGCAGCGGTCCTCCAGCGGCAGCTTGAATGCACGCCAGGTGATCGACTCGAAGCGGGCAAAGCCGATCTTCCGCTCGATCGCCGCATCGGTCAGCTCGATCGGGCTGCGTGCGCACACCCGCGCATCGGCGACGCCGAGCTCGTCCATCAGCCGGCGAAAATCCTCCACGTACAGCGCGCCGGCCAGGCACTCGCCCAGCAACACCGGATCGGCCAGCAGTTCGCGCGGCAGGCGGCGATCGCTGAACACATCGGAGAAATACAGCTCGCCGCCGGGCTTGAGCACACGCATGATCTCGGCGAACGCGCGGCGTTTGTCCGGCACCAGGTTCAGCACGCAGTTGGACACCACCACGTCGACCGATGCATCGGCGATGCCGAGCGCGGCCAGATCGGCCAGGTCGCCCAGATGGAAGCTGACATTGGATCGCGCGTGGCCGAACGTCTGCGCATGAAACTCGCGATGGCGCGTGGCCACGTCGAGCTGCTGCGCGGTCATGTCCACGCCGATCACCCGGCCGCTCTCGCCGACCAGGCTCGACAGCAGGTAGGCATCGCGACCGCTGCCGCAGCCGAGGTCGAGCACGGTGCTGCCGTGCAGCGCCGGCGGCAGCGGCGAGCCGCAGCCATAGAAGCGGTCGCGCACTTCCGGATGCAGCCGGGCCAGGATCGCGCGCAGGTATTCGGGCATCGCGTCGATGCTGCAGCAGGCGGTGGTGCGCAGGTCGCCGCTCGATTGCAGGGTTTCGCCGTAGTAGCTGCGCACGGCCGACTGCTGGGCCTCGGCGCTCGTTGCCGTGTCGTGTTCCATGTTCATGCCAGTGCGCCTCCACAGGAGCTGCCCGCGCCGGCGGTGCAGCCATAGCAATGATCGGCGAACGCGATCGGTTCGCGCTCGATGTCGGTGAGCGATGCGATATCCCACAGGCTGCGTCGGTGGCCGCCCAGCGGCAACTCCAGCGCCTGGTTGAAATCGCAGTCGTACAGCTGGCCGCGCCAGTCCACCGAGAGCAGGTTGCGGCACATCACGCCCAGCGCCGCCTGCGGATTGAACGCGTCGAGCAGGGTCTGCATGTAGCTGTCGTAGCGATCCTCGCGCTCGAGCAGATGCAGGAAGCGCTTGATCGGCATGTTGGTGATGGTGAACAGGCGGTTGAACACGATGCCGAAGTGCTCGGCCAGCTCGCGCCGGTAGGTCGCCTCCAGCGCCAGCTGCGACGGCGGCAGCGTGGCGCCCAGCGGGTTGTAGACCAGGTCCAGTTCCAGCCCCGAGTCCGCCTGGCCGTAGCCGAGCGCGTTGAGCTGGTGCAGCGCACGCAGACTGGGATCGAACACATGCTGGCCGCGCTGCTGCTCGACGTTGGCCTTGGTGTAGCACGGCAGCGAAGCGACCACCTTGACACCCTGCGCCGCGAGGAAATCGGCGGTGTCTTCCTGGCCGGGGCGGAACAGCACGGTGAGGTTGCAGCGGTCGATCACGGTCTTGCCCAGCGCGCGTGCGCCGCGCACCAGGGTGCGGAAATGCGGGTTCATCTCCGGCGCGCCGCCGGTGAGGTCCACGGTATGGATGGCCGGCGCGCCGGCCAGCAACGCGAGCAGGCGTTCGACCGTGGCCGCCTGCATGATCTCGGTGCGCTTGGGCCCCGCTTCCACATGGCAGTGCTGGCAGGCCAGGTCGCACAGCTTGCCCACGTTGACCTGCAGGATCTCCAGCGGCATGCGCGGCAAAGCCAGCCCGTGCGAGCGCAGGGTTCGCGCAAACGATGGTCGTGCAGGGGCGATGACGGCGTTCACTTGAAATACTCCTGCCCGGTCGGGCCACGTCCGGTCGCGATGGTCATGGCGTGCTCACCGACGCCGCCATGCGTGATAGCGCGCCAGCCAGCCCAGCACGCGCTCGGGAGCATGCGCCTTCTTCCATTGACCGGCAGCGTACTTGTTCGCCTCGGCCCAGGTCGGATACGCATGGATGGTTCCGAGGATCTTGTTCAGGCCCAGCCCGTGGCGCATCGCCAGCACGAACTCGGCCAGCGTCTCGCCGGCGTGCTGGCCGACGATCGTGACACCGAGGATACGATCCTTGCCAGGCGCCGTCAGCACCTTCACGAAGCCGCTTGCGAGGTCCTCGGTGATCGCACGATCCAGCTCGTCCAGCCCGTAGCGGGTCACCTCATGCGCGATGCCCTGTTCGGTCGCCTCGCGTTCGTTGAGGCCGACCCGCGCCACCTCGGGATCGACGAAGGTGACCGCGGGGATCACCGAATAGTCCGCGCGAAAGCGCCGGAACTGGCCGAACAGCGCGTTGACCGACGCATACCAGGCCTGATGCGCCGCGGTATGGGTGAACTGGTACGGGCCGGCGACGTCGCCGCAGGCGTAGATGTTCGGGTACAGCGTGGCCAGGTACGCGTCCGTTTCCACCGTGCGCGCGGCCGGGATGCCCAGCTCCTCCAGGCCGAAGCCGGCAGTGCGCGGCTTGCGTCCCACCGCCACCAGCAAGCGGTCGAACGGCAGCCGCACCCGCCCGCCGGCCGCCTCGCACACCAGCACCGGCTGGTCGCCATCGCGCTCCACCGCCACCGCCTTGTGCCCGCAGCGCACGTCCACGCCGTCGGCCGCGAGCCGGGCCTGCACGAAAGCCGACACCTCGTCGTCCTCGCGCAGCAGCATTCGCTCGAAGGCCTCGACCTGGGTCACCTGCGAACCGAGCCGGGCAAATGCCTGCGCCAGTTCGCAGCCGATCGGTCCGCCACCCATCACCAGCAGCCGCGGCGGCAGTTCGCGCAGTTGCCACAAGTTGTCCGACGTCAGGTAGTCCACCTCGCCGATGCCGGCGATCGGCGGCACGAAGGGTTCCGCGCCCGAGGCAATCACGATCGCCCGGGTGGAGATCGGCTTGCCGTCGAGCTCGACGATCCACGGCGAGACGATGCGCGCGTGGCCTTGCTGCACGTCGACGCCAAGCCCGCGGTAGCGCGCCACCGAGTCGTGCGGCGCCACGGTCTCGACCGCCTGCTGCACCTGTTCCATCACCGCGCGGAAATCCACCCGCACCTCGCCCACCTGCACCCCGGCACGAGCGGCACCACGCGCCTGCGCCGCCAGCCGCGCCGCATGGATCAGCGCCTTCGACGGCACGCAGCCGGTGTTGAGGCAATCGCCGCCCATCGCCTGTTTTTCGATGAGGGTGACTTTCGCGCGCACGGTCGCCGCGATGTAGGCGCTGACCAGGCCGGCCGAGCCGGCACCGATCACCACCAAGTTGCGATCGAAGCGTTTCGGCCTGGGCCAGCGCGCATACACCCGCCGCGCCTTGACCCGCGCCACGATCCAGCGCGCCAGCAACGGAAACACGCCGAGCAGGGCAAACGAACCGAGCACCTTCGGCGAGGCGATGCCGGACAGCGAGTGCAGGCTGGCCAGCTGCGTGCCGGCGTTCACGTAGACCACCGTCGCGGCGAGCATGCCGACCTGGCTGACCCAGTAGAACGTGCGCACCGGCAACTTCGTCAGTCCCATCACCAGGTTGACCACGAAGAACGGGAACAGCGGCACCAGCCGCAGGCTGAACAGGTACAGCGCACCCTCGCGCCGCATGCCTTCGTTGATCGTCTCCAGTCGCTTGCCGAAGCGCTTCTGCACCGCCTCGCCAAGCACGAAGCGGCTGGCCAGGAACGCCAGGGTGGCACCGATGCTGGAGGCGAACGAGACCAGCACAGTACCTTCGAGCAGGCCGAACACGGCACCCGCGGCGAGGGTCAGCAGGGTGGCCGCCGGCAGCGACAGCGCGGCGAAGGCCACGTAGACCAGGAAGAATCCGGCGGCCAGCAGACCCGGGTGCGCCTGGCGATAAGCGTCCAGGTCATGCTGGCGCGCCTTCAGTGCCTCCAGGCTGAACTGGTGCTGCAGGCCCAGCGCAAAAAAGGCCAGCACCGCACCGAGCAGGGCGACGACCACCAGCCAGCGGATCAGCGTGAGCTTTTTCATGCGTTGAACGACCCGGGCGACATGGCAGTGCGCAGCATACCGATCCGACGCATGCACCACGACATCCCGGCGCATCGACCGCCCGAACGGCATGCCGCCCGGCAGCGGTCGAATCGTCGCGCGCGCCGCCGGCAGCGCCCACTGCGTCGATATTCCGGTTCGCGCGGCACGGAATCATCTCGCATCGATCACCTCGGCTTCGAACAGCATGGGCGGGCTTCGCCGCGGCGAAGCCCATGCCACTACGTTCGCCGGCTGGAGGCTGCCGGTTACCTGCAGGATGCGGCGCCGCCCGCAGGCTGGCGCTCATCCAGCGAGCGTGCCCGCTGCCGTCATGCCGCCGCGGACAGGCCCGCAGGGAGCCCGGATCGGCCGATCCCCGGCAGCCGAAAACTCCAAAACGGTCGCGGCAAATCGTGCGGCGGAACGGCAAGACTCGACGGCAAAGCAGATGGAACGCACCAAACGCCTAAAATTTCGCTACATTGTGCGGGCCGCGAGGCCTCCGAGCCCTGAAAAGCCGGAGTTTCCCATTACCGAGATCAAATACATGGCTACCAAAACCACTGCCAAGAAAGCCCCTGCAAAAGCTGCCAAGAAAGCTCCCGCCGTCAAGGCGGTCGCATCGGTCAAGCCGCTGGGCGAAGCACTGTCGAAGTCCGGCCTGATCGCGCACATCGTCGCGTCCGCCAATGTCGAGGCGAAAGCCGTCAAGGCCGTGCTTGCCGGTCTCGAGGCAGCCGTGCTCGCTTCGGTACACAAGAAGGGCGTGGGCCAGTTCACCCTGCCCGGCCTGTTCAAGATCAACGCCGTCAAGGTTCCGGCCAAGCCGAAGCGCAAGGGCAAGAACCCCTTCACCGGTGAAGAGCAGACCTTTGCCGCGAAGCCGGCGACCGTCAAGGTCAAGGTGCGTCCGCTGAAGAAGCTGAAAGACGCCGCCGTCTGATCCTGCGCCAGACGCCTGTCCGTCGAACGACACGGACAGGCGTCTGGCGGTTTTTCCGGAATTCCCTGCTCGCCGCATTCCGCAGCGAAGCTTTCGCAAAACCCCTCCGGCCACGGCCTTCGCCGTTACGCCAGTTCGGAACTCCGCTGCTGCGATGACAACGGCTGCGACGCGTCGATCCCGTCGATTGCCGCCGGCTCGGTCAGCACGGCCACGTTGAGCCAGTCCGAAACGATCGCCGCCACGTCCGCCGCGCTGATGTCGCTGGTCTCGATCGCTGCATTGGCCGGTCCGTAGGGACCGTATTTCTTCGAACAGGTGACCGAGAACAGGCCGAGCGTCGGCGTGCCGCTGGCCGTGGCCAGATGCATCACGCCGCAGTCGGCACTGATGAAGCCGTCCATGTTCGCGATCACCGCGGCGAGCCGACGCAGGTCGCGCGTGTAGTAGGAGTCGAAGTTGCCGCCCAGTTGCGTGCGTCCGTGCTCCGCCACCACGTCGACGATCAGCAGATCCGGCTGCCGCAGCAGCAAGGCAGTCATGAACCGGGTCCACCATTCCTCGCCATAGCGCTTGGCGCCCGTGGCGTTGGCGAATATGCCGATCACCGGTCGCGTGGCCGCATGCCGATGCGATGCATGGAAGACCGCATCGAGAGCCTGCCCCGCCTGCTGCCTTTCGGCCTCCGACAAGCGCAGGTTGAGTGGAATGCAGTCGCGCTCGACTTTCCCCGCATAGGCCTCCCGCAGCAGGAATACGCTGCGCTGTCCCAGATGGTCCGGACACGACCAGCCCTGCCAGGCCGATCCCGCGGGCGTGCTGGCATCCGGGAATCCCAGCTTGAAGCGGGCCTTGACGATGGCCAGCAGCAAACGGCCCGACTGCGAGCCGTTGCAGGCATCGATCGCCAGATCATAGGAGTCGCGGCGCAGTTGCCGCAGCAGCACGATGGTCGACCACAGGTGGCGCGCCACCTTTCGCGGCAGGCTGAATACCCGGCGCACCTGGAAGCGGTCGGCGAACAGGCTTTGCGCCGCGTCGCCGCCACTGACCAGATCGATCTCGGCACCCGGATACAGCGCTTCGACCTCGGCCAGCAACGAGCTGATCAGCACCGCATTGCCGAGCCGGTGGTTCGGGCGGCATATCAGCACCCGGTGGATGCCGCGCGCTGGCAGCTGTCCGGGCTCGCACAGCGTTTTCGCCACCGCGCCGAACAGACGTCCAAAACAGAAATTCACCGCCCGATGCCGCAGGGGATCCCAGCGTCGCGCCCTGCGCGGGGTGGTCGTGGCGGGAATCGGCGCTGGTGCGCCGTGCGGCAGCCCGGTGGTTTCATTCATTGCGGCATGCCGAGAGCGAGGAAAATCCGAAGTCCACGATAGGCTTGCATGCTTAGATCACCCTTAAGCCCGGATCGCAGGAAATCGCGCCGCCCGGCCACCCACCCGAACGGCAGGCGGCGTTCTCACCCGGATGCTGCAGACGCGAGAAATTGCGCCCGGACCGATCCGGGAAAAACCTTCAGGAGGAAACGGGCGGCAGCGCCTCGCGCCAGGCATCGACATGCCCGCGCGCACGGACCGCGATCGACTAACGCGAGGCTTGCCCTGCGCTCCCGTGCACAGACCCGCAGCGCGGGCCGGCCATACCCTTCATGAACGAACACCGCGAGGCGGTCGCCCCATTCACCCTCTGTTTGCGTCGGCCGTTCAAGACTCGGGCTTCACGCAAGCAACGAGGCACGGCCCATGAAGAACAGGATCGCAACGCTGACTTTCGCGCTGGCGGCAGGCGCGCTCTCACTTGGAACCTGCGGCATCGCGATGGCGCAACAGGCGAAGACGCAGCCGCAGGTGCAAAGCGAGCTCACCGCGCAGGGCTATACCCGGGTGCACGATCTGGAATTCAAGGACGGCATGTGGCGCGCGAAGGCGAAGAGCGCCGACGGCAAGCACGTGAAGCTTCGCATCGACGCCAGCACCGGCCAGGTCTATCCGGACGAGCAGGTGTCGCACTTGAGCAAGAGCGATATCGAGGCGGCGCTGGAAACCCAGGGCTATACGCACGTCCACGACGTCGATTTCGATGACGGCATGTGGAAGGCCAAGGCGAAGAACGCGGCGGGCAATCGCGTCAAGCTCAAGGTCGATGCCACCAGCGGCAAGGTGATCGGTATCGAGTGATACCGGCGGGACGGAAGGAGGTCCCGGCGCATGCCGCGGCATGTGCCGGGACCGCGCGCATGGATCATCACGGGAATGTTCACTAGTATCGGGTGTCCACTTCCCCCGACAGGTGACTGCCCGTGAAGCGATTGCTCCTCTCTGTTCTCGTCATGTCCGCGTGCTCAGGCGCGCTGGCTTCGACTGCACCGACCTTCAGTACCCGGCGGCTGTCCGCCGAGGTCAAGATGCTTTCCTCGGACGCCTTCGCCGGCCGCGGTCCGGCCACGCCGGCCGAAACCAAGACCATCGACTACGTGGTGGCGCAGATGAAGGCCGCCGGCCTGCAGCCCGGTGGCGACCTCAAGAACGGCAAGCGGGCGTGGACCCAGGCGGTGCCGCTGCTGCGCACCCAGATCATCGGCAAGCCGCAACTCATGCTGACCCTGGGCGACCAGCACGAGTCGCTCGACCAGGGCAAGCAGATCGCGGTGCGCGCGCCGATGGACGGTTCCACCTCGGTGGCGATCGAGAATGCCCCGCTGGTCTTCGTCGGTTACGGCGTCAACGCGCCGGAGCGCCACTGGGACGATTTCAAGGGCGTCGACCTGCACGGCAAGATCGCCGTGGTGCTGGTCAACGACCCGGACTTCGAGACCGGCAAGGGCGACTTCGGCGGCAAGGCGATGACCTACTACGGTCGCTGGACCTACAAGTACGAGGAGGCCGCTCGCCAGGGCGCACTCGGCCTGCTGGTGATCCACGAGACCGCGCCGGCATCCTACGGCTGGGCCACGGTGAAGAACTCCAACACCAACACCATGTTCGACATCGTGCGCGACAAGCCGTCCGCCGTGCACCCGCAACTGGAAGGCTGGATCCAGCGCGACCTGGCGGTGCAGATGTTCAAGCATGCCGGACTGGATTTCGACACCCTGAAGAAGCAGGCGCAGACCCGCGCGTTCAAGCCGGTGACCCTGCAGGGCGAGAGCCTGTCGGCCAGCTTCAAGGTCGACAAGAGCGTGATCACCTCGCACAACATCGTCGGTCGCGTCGAAGGCAGCAAGCATCCGGACGAAACGGTGATCTACAGCGCGCACTGGGATCACCTGGGCGTCGGCCAGCCCGATGCCAGCGGCGACCGCATCTACAACGGCGCCGTCGACAACGCGACCGGCACCGCATCCCTGATCGAGATCGGCCGCGCGTTTGCCCATGCACCGCGGCCCGAGCGTTCGGTGGTCTTCCTCAACGTCACGGCCGAGGAGAAGGGCCTGCTCGGCTCCGAGTACTACGCCGCCAATCCGCTGTATCCACTGGCCACGACCGTCGGCGTGATCAACATGGATGCGCTCGATCCGCACGGTCCCGCGCGCAACTTCAGCATCTCGGGAAGCGCCCGGCTCGGCCTGCTCGACGATCTGATTGCGGACGCGAAGACATTCGGCATGGTCTACTCGCCCGACCCGAAGCCGGAAGCCGGTCACTTCTTCCGCTCCGATCATTTCTCGTTCGCCAAGCGCGGCGTGCCGGCGCTTTCGTTCGAGTCGGGCAATGACTGGGTAGACGGCGGCGTCAAGGCCGGCAAGGCAGCCGGAGACGAATACGTCGCCAGGCACTATCACCAGCCGTCCGACCAGTGGCAGGCCAGCTGGCCGTTCACCGGCATGGCGCGCGACCTGCAGGTGCTCTACACGGTGGGCAGCCAGCTGGCGAACTCGGATCAGTGGCCGGACTGGAGCAAGGACTCCGAATTCCGCGCCACCCGCGATGCCACGGCGGCCGAACGCAAGTAGGCCTGCCCCAAGCCTCGGCTGAAACCAGGACGCCGCCCCGGATTAACGGGGCGGCGTCTTTCGTTCCATGGTGCCAATGCGGGCTTGCCCGCGTGAATCAATCGAGCCGGGCGAACCACGCGCCGTAGCCGGGCAGGTGCAGGCAGCTGCCTTCCAGCCGGGCCTGCAACAGGCCATGGCCTTCGATCACGGTCGGCTTTCCCGGCGCCTGCGGCAGATCGAATTCGATGTCGGCATCGGCCAGATTGAACACGACCAGCAGGGTCTCGCCATCGAGCCGGCGGGTGAACGCCAGCACCGGCTCGGGCGTGTCGAGGAAACGGATTTCGCCCCAGCGCAACGCGGGCTGCGAGCGGCGCCAGTGCATGAACGTGCGGAAGCCGTTCAGCACCGATTGCGGGTCAGCGTCCTGGTGGGTGACGGCCAGCGCGCGATGTTCGTGCGGTACCGGCAACCACGGCCTGCCCTGGCTGAAGCCGGCATAGGCGTCGTCGTCGTTCCACGGCATCGGCGTGCGGCAACCGTCGCGGCCCTTGAACTGCGGCCAGAACGCGATGCCATAGGGATCCTGCAGCGATTCGTAGGGCACCTCGGCCTCGGTCAGGCCGAGTTCCTCGCCCTGGTACACGCATACCGAGCCGCGCAACGAACAGACCATCGCCGTGAGCAGGTTGGCCAGCGGCGTCGAGGAGTGACCCTTGCCCCAGCGTGTCAGCACGCGTTCGACGTCGTGGTTGGAGATCGCCCAGCACGGCCAGCCTTCGGTCAGCTGCGCCTCGAGTGCCTGCACCGTGCCGCGGATGTGCGCGGCACTGAAGTCGTCGGTCAGCAGCTCGAAGCTGTAGCCCATGTGCAGGCGACCGTTGCGGGTGTATTCGGCCATCGTCGCCAGCGAATCCTCCGAGGAGATTTCGCCCAGCGCGGCCACGTCCGGATAGCGATCCATCAGCGCGCGCAAGTCGCCCAGGAAGGCCAGGTTCTCCGGCTGCGTATTGTTGTAGTAGTGGTACTGGAACGCGTACGGATTGTCCGGGCTGAAGCCGCGCCCGACCCGCTTGTCCTTCGGCTTGGGCGGGTTGTCGCGCAGCTGCCGGTCGTGGAAGCAGAAGTTGATCGCGTCCAGCCGGAACCCGTCCACGCCCCGATCCAGCCAGAAGCGCACGCTGTCCAGGATCGCCGTGCGTACCTCGGCATGATGGAAATTCAGATCCGGCTGCGAGGCAAGGAAGTTGTGCAGGTAGTACTGCCCGCGGCGCGGCTCCCATTGCCACGCCGACCCGCCGAACAGCGACAGCCAGTTGTTCGGCGGCGTGCCGTCCTCTTTCGCGTCGGCCCACACGTACCAGTCGGCGTGGGGGTTGTCGCGGCTCTGCCGGCTCTCTCGGAACCAGGCGTGCTCGACCGAGGTGTGACTGAGTACCTGGTCGATCATCACCTTCAGGCCGAGGCCATGCGCCTTGGCCAGCAGGCGATCGAAATCCTCCAGCGTGCCGAACAGCGGATCGACATCCCGGTAGTCGGCGATGTCGTAACCGAAATCGGCCATCGGCGAACGAAAGAACGGCGCGATCCAGATCGCGTCCACGCCCAGGCTGGCCACGTAATCGAGTCGCTCGACGATACCCGGCAGGTCACCCACCCCGTTGCCGTCGGTATCCAGGAAGCTGCGTGGGTAGATCTGGTAGGTGACGGCTCCGCGCCACCAGCTTGAATCGGTCATGCCGCGAAACCCCTGCCTTAAGCAAAATGCGCCTTCCGGATCACTAGATTGGCGAACGGCGCCAGCTTAGCCGCAGGTTCCTGCTGGCTCGCATGGCTCTGCATACGTATTCATGTCTGCTGCAACCGCATAATCCAGCCCACCCTGGGCAGTTGCGCGATGTGCGACGGAGCCCGGCAAGCACGCCTTCAAGCGAGCATACACAAGGTCTCGACGATGGCGACCAGGTATCCGCCGGCCATCCGGATGACCGATGTTGCACCGCGATCAGGTGGCAACCGGGCCAATCATGAATACGTATGCAGGTATGGGCGCGACACGGAAACACAGCCTTAACATCGCCACACGCCGCTGGTCATGCTCGACCAGCGCAACCTGCCGACGGTCGTCGCCGACGAAAGTGCAGGCAAGCCAGAGTTGAAAGAAAACGGCGATACCTTCGTGGGGAGACGAGAACATGCTTTTGAAACGCAACCTGATGGCTCTGGCTTTGATGTCGGCCGGTTTGTGCTGTACCGCTGTCGTGAACGCAACGCCCGCCACTCCCGCCGCTCCCGCCGCTCCGGCGACCGGCACTCCGCAAAGCAGCCAGGATCAGGCTTCGTCACAGGCGCCCGCTGACACCACCAAGTCGAGGAAGGCCAAGAAGTCGACCTCGATGCAGGCTGTCGTGGTCCACGGCTTCATCAGCAGTATCGAGAACTCCACCGCGATCAAGCGCAACTCCGACAGCATTGTCGAAGCGGTATCTTCCGAGCAGATCGGCAAACTGCCCGGCACCAGCATTGCCGACTCGCTGGGTCGCCTGCCCGGCCTGGCCGTGCAGACGGTCAGCGGCCGCCCGCAGGTACTCACCATTCATGGTCTGGGCCCGGACTTCTCCACCGCACTGGTCAACGGCGGCCAGCAGGTATCGACCTCCAACAACCGTGACGTGCAGTTCGATCAGTACCCCTCCAGCTGGTTCAACGCCGTCGTGGTGCACCTGAGCCCGCAGGCCGATCTCATCGGCCAGGGCCTGGCCGGCACGGTGGACATGCAGACGATCCGTCCGCTCGAGAAGAACAAGCCGGAAGCGGCGGTGAACGCCCGCTACATCTGGAACGGCAACTCCCAGCTCGCCAATGGCCCGGGCGTCAGCGACAAGGGCTACAACGTCAACGGTGTGTGGGTGGACCAGTTCGCCGACCACACGGTAGGCGTCACGCTGGGCGTGGACCTGGAGTCCAACCCGGCACAGATCGAGCATCAGGCGCCATGGGGCTACCCGTCCGACCCGAACGGCAACGCGGTGGTCGGCGGCGCGAAGAACTACGGCATTTCCGACACGATGAAGCGCAGGGGTCTGCTCGCCACCGTCCAGTGGGAGCCGAATGAGCACTACACCGGTACGATCGACATGACGTACGACAACTTCAAGGAAGTCCAGCAGGCCAAGGGCATGGAGTTCCCGCTGCTCTGGAGCTCGGCCACGCTGCAGCCCGGCGGCACCGTGCAGAACGGCCTGATCACCAGCGGCACCTACACCAACGTGTCGCCGGTCATCCGCAACGACTACAACAGCACCAGCGCCCGGGTCTACAACTTCAACTGGGACAACAAGTTCAAGATCGACGAGAACTGGTCGGTCGACCTGGTGGGCAACTACTCGCGCGCCACGCGTCACGACGTCAACCTCGAGAGCTATTCCGGCAGCGGCTACAACAAGAGCGGTCCGCTCGACACGCTGAACTTCACCGAGCAGAGCAATGGTCTGCTGTACGTCAACAACTCCGTCGACTACGGCTCCGGCACGGTACTGACGGATCCGCAGGGCTGGGGCTCGGGCAACAACGTGGTGCAGACCGGCTTCATCAACGCGCCGCGCACGGTCGACTACCTGGCCAACCTCAAGCTCAGCGCCGAGCGTGATTTCATGAGCGGCCCGTTCTCCAGCCTGGAGTTCGGTGTCGCGGAAAGCACCCGCAACAAGACCTACAACATCGACCAGAACTTCCTCACCCTCGGCGGCGGCATGCTGGACCAGGGTGCCGTCCAGTCGGCGCCCTATACCGGTGGCACCTGCTCGCCGCTGGCCTGGATGGGCGTCGGCGCCCAGCCCTGCTACGACCCGTTCGCAATGATCCGCAACGGCACCTACACCGAGATCCCGGTGTTCATGTCGAGCCTGCCGCTGCCGCCGAACTGGAAGGTGCACGAGCGTGACACGACGCCTTACTTCCAGTTCAACCTGGACACACAGGTCGGCAATGTCACTCTGCGCGGCAACTTCGGCATGCAGGTAGCTCGCACCCACCAGACCTCGACCGGTGAGCGCGTAGCCCCGGGCAGCTCCGTCACGGGCGGCCAGACCCAGCTGATACCGGTCACCGGCGGCACCACCTACACCCGCTACCTGCCGAGCGCCAACCTGATCTTCGGCCTGACCCCCAACGACGACATCCGCGTCAGCGCGGCCCGCACCATGGCCCGCCCGCGCATGGATCAGATGAACGCGAGCCAGTCGATCAGCGGCGACACCACCCACCTGACCTCGACCGACCCGAATCAGGCGTTCTTCAGCTCCAACGGCGGCAATGCCAAGCTGAAGCCGACGATGGCGGACAACTACAACGTCAGTTACGAGCACTACTTCGCGAACGACGCCTCGGGCTACCAGTGCAACGCGGCCGATGCCAAGCAGTCGGATCTGTGCCGGGGCGGCGGCGGTGGCTACATCGCGGTGTCGGGCTACTTCCTGAAGCTGAGCGACTTCATCAACGCGAACTCGGCCTACCTGTATGACTTCGCCGCGTTCGTCCCGTCCTACCTGACTCCGGCGCAGCAGGCGCAGCTCGGCACCACCATGGGCATCGTCAGCGGCCCGACCAACGACGGCCACGGCTACGTGAAGGGCGCCCAGCTGACCCTGAACCTGCCCGCCAACCTGATCAGCCCGGCGCTCGACGGCTTCGGCGTGATCCTGACCGGCAATCGCACCAAGAGCTCGCTGGTCTACGCCGGCAACAGCAACCCGATCACCGTGCCGGGTCTGTCGAAGTGGGTGGCGAACGGCACGCTGTACTACCAGCACAGCGGTTTCGAAGCGCGTGTGAGCGACAGCTACCGTTCCAGCTTCCTGGGCGAGGTGTCGGGCATCAGTGCCTCGCGCATCGAGCAGACCCTGAAAGGTGGCAGCAGCTTCGACGCGCAGGTCAGCTACACCTTCGACCAGGGTCCGCTGAACGGCCTGACGGTCATCGCGCAGGGCTCCAACCTGACCAACAAGACCTTCGTCACCTACCAGAACAACGATCCGCGCCAGGTGCAGAACTGGGAGAGCTACGGCCGCCGCTTCGAGATCGGAGTCTCCTACAAGTTCCTGTAAGCCACATAGCCATACCCTCTGCCAGCCCCGTTGAGTTCATCCAACGGGGCTTTTTTTTGACAAGGCCGTGGCGAACCGCTAGTTAACGGCTTTCATGTATTCCAGGCATACGCATGCAGGCAAATCCCATCCAACGCGTGGTCATCGTCGGCGGCGGCACCGCCGGCTGGATGACCGCCGCCCTGCTCGCCCGCGCGCTCGGGTCGCAGGTGAAGATCCAGCTGGTCGAGTCGGACGAGATCGGTATCGTCGGGGTCGGCGAGGCCACCATTCCCTCGATCCGCCTGATCAACCAGTTCCTTGGCCTGGACGAAGACGACCTGCTGCGCGCCACCCACGGCACCTTCAAGCTCGGCATCGAATTCAACGACTGGCGTCGGCTGGGCGATTCGTACATGCACGCCTTCGGCGACATCGGCCTGCCACTGGGGCTGATCGGTTTTCACCATTACTGCTTGCGGGATATGCATGAACGCACGAATGCCGCGAGCGCAGGAGCGGCTGACAGCAAGCGTGCCGGCGCGCCGGACCTGTGGACCTATTCGCTCAACGCGACGGCGGCGCGCCAGCATCGCTTCGGCCGCATGGAGCGTGTCGGCAGCAGCCCGCTGACCGGCATCAAGTACGCCTACCAGCTCGACGCCATCGCTTACGGCCAGTACCTGCGCCGCCACATCGACCCGGCCATCGTCCAGCGCATCGAGGGCAGGATCGTCGACGTGCAGCTGCGCGCCGACGACGGCTTCATCGAATCGGTGCAGCTGGCCAGCGGAGAACGCGTGGCGGGCGACCTGTTCATCGACTGCTCGGGCTTTCGCGGCCTGCTGATCGAGGGCGCGCTGAAAACCGGCTACGACGACTGGACACAGTGGCTGCCGTGCGACCGTGCACTGGCGGTGGCCAGCGAGCGGGTGGGGCCGATGCGCCCATACACCCAGGCCAGCGCGCGCACCGCGGGCTGGCAATGGCGCATCCCGCTGCAGCATCGCAGCGGCAACGGCCACGTCTACTGCAGCCGGTTCGTCAGCGACGACGAGGCCACCGCCCAGCTGCTGGCCAACCTCGAAGGGGCTCCCTTGGCCGACCCGCGGCCATTGCGCTTCACCACCGGCATGCGCCGGCAGTCATGGAATCGCAACTGCGTGGCGCTGGGGTTGTCGGCCGGCTTCATGGAGCCGCTGGAGTCCACCAGCATCCATCTGATCCAGTCTGGCGTGAACCGGCTGCTGGCGCTGTTTCCCGACCGCCATTGCGATGTCGCCCTCAGCACCGAATACAACCGCCAGACGCGCTTCGAGTACGAGCGCATCCGCGACTTCCTGATCCTGCACTACAAGGCCACCGAACGCGACGACAGTCCGTTCTGGCGGCAATGCGCGCAGATGGAGATTCCCGAATCGCTGGCGCGGCGGATCGCGCTGTTCCGCGGCAATGGCAGCATCTTCCGCGAAGCCGACGAGCTGTTCACCGAGGTCGGCTGGCTGCAGGTGCTGCTCGGCCAGGGCATCGAGCCGCAGCGCCATCACCCACTCGCCGACGCACTCGACCAGGACCAGCTCGACGAATTCCTGGGCAATATCCGCACTCTGGTCGGCCGCGCCGCGGGCACCCTGCCACCACACGAACGCTTCGTCGCCGAACACTGCAGGGCACCGGACGCACCAGCCGGGGCCTGACGCCCACCCCGGCACCCGATGGACCGCGCTAGACCGGCGCGGCGCGGCAATGCCGGTCGATGTATTGCTGGTGCGTCGGCATGTGGTGCACCGCCTCTTCGATTACCCGGCGCAGACCGCGCAGACGACCGGCGGCGTCGACCTGGCTGCGCATGTCCGTCAGCGGATGATGGCGCTGCGGCCATACCTCCTGCCCCACCAGCACCGCCAGCCAGTTGGAGTTCTGGAACAGCTCCATGCTCTCGGCCACCAACCGGCCGCCGCTGCGGAATTGCTCGATCTTGTATTGCAGCGTGTCGGGAATCGCCATCGTCGCGGTCTGGCGCCACAGCGGCTCCTCGCGCTGCACCGCGTGGTAGTGCAGGATCACGAAATCGCGGATCCGCTCGTACTCGGTCTGCGTGAGGCGGTTGAATTCGCGCGCGGCGAACGGATCGAAATCGCGATCGGGAAACAGCGCCAGCAGGCGCGTGATGGCGGTCTGGATCAGGTGGATGCTGGTGGACTCCAGCGGCTCCATGAAGCCGGCCGACAGTCCGATCGCCACGCAGTTGCGATTCCATGACTGCTTGCGCCGCCCGGTGGTGAAGCGCAACTGCCGCGGCGAACCCAGCGGCTCGCCTTCCAGGTTGCCCAGCAGAGTCGCCGCGGCCTCGTCATCGCTGATGAACTGGCTGCAGTAGACGTGGCCGTTACCCATCCGGTGCTGCAGCGGAATGCGCCACTGCCAACCGGCCGCGTGCGCGGTGGAACGGGTATAAGGCGTCGCCTCCTTGCGGTGAGCGCAGGCCACCGCCACCGCGCGATCGCAAGGCAGCCAGTGCGTCCAGTCGTCGTAGCCGGTCTCCAGCGCGCCCTCGATCAGCAAGCCGCGAAAACCGGAGCAGTCGATGAACAGGTCGCCCTCGATCACCGTGCCGCCATCCAGCGTCACACTCTGGATGAAGCCATCCCCGGCGCGCAGGGCGACATCGACCAGCTTGCCCTCGGTCCGCCGAACGCCACGCTGCTCGGCATACTGGCGCAGGAAACGTGCGTACAGGCTGGCGTCGAAGTGATAGGCGTAATCGAGGGACGACTGCACTTGGCGGCGATCGGCCACCGGCAGGTCGAACTTGCCGGCGCGGGCGGCCGCCCAGGCCAGCGCGTAATCCTGCAGCGGCTTGTCATCGCCACGCTCGCGCTCGCGCAACCAGTAATGATGCAGCGGCACGGCGTCGAATTCGGTGCCGAACTGGCCGAACGGGTGGAAGTAGCGTTGCCCGTAGCGGCTCCAGTCGACGAACTCGATGCCGAGCTTGAAGGTGCCCTGGGTGGCGGCCAGGAACGCGTTCTCGTCGATACCCAGGGTGCGGTTGAAATACTTGATCGGCGGAATGGTGGCCTCGCCGACACCGATGCTGCCGATTTCCCCGGACTCGACCAGGTCGATCCGGCAACTTCCCTGCAGTGCATTGGCCAGTGCGGCGGCGGTCATCCAGCCGGCCGTACCTCCTCCGACGATCACGATGCGGCGGATGGGGCGTTCAGTCATGTCGAGGTTCCATCAATCAGGGCAGCTGCATTCGGCAGGGCATTCATCTCATCCGCCGGTCGCGCCGCGTCGTCCAGCGACAACGGCTGGCGGTCGCCGCCGGACGCGCGCAATCGCGGCGCGACCAGCGGCACGGTGAGCATGGTGCTGACCACGGCCATCAGCAGCAACGCGGTAAAGGTATCGGCGGTGATCAGGTGCCGGTCGAGCAGGATGTTGACGAAGATGATCATGATCAGGGCCTTGGTCTGCAGCAGCCAGCCGATGCTCCAGGCCTCGCCCCTGCCCCAGCCCAGCAGGCGGCCGGCGATGTGCACACCGGCCAGCTTGCCGCCCACCGAGGCCAGCAGCAACAGGCCGGCGGCCACGAATACCGCTGCGCCGCCCACGCTCCAGCCGGTACGCAGCCCGGTCGAGAGGAAGAACACCGGCATCACCACCAGCAACACGTGATGACGCAGCAGATCCATGCGCGTCTGGTCGAACCATTCGCGATCGATCACCGCACCGGCCAGGAACGCACCCACCATGTAGTGCAGGCCGGCACGATCGGCGGCCAGTCCGCAGGCTGCCAGCCAGATCAACCCGACATACCAGCGATCCGATTCCGCCAGCCGGCGCATCAGCCGGCGGAACAACCACGCCGCACAGACGAACAGCAGCAGGAACAGCAACTGCCGGCCGACCCGTTCCCAATCCAGCAGGATCACTGCCAGCACCGCCCAGATCGCGATGTCATCAAGGCTCGCGTAACGCAGGATGCGCTGCCCCAACGGCAGGCGCAGGATCGCGAGCTTCTCCATCAGCAGGATCAGGATCGGCAGCGCGGTCACCGCGCAGGCCATGCCCACGCCGAGCACGAACTGCCACGGCGCAGCCGCCGCACCGATCCAGCCACCTTGCCAACCCAGCAGCATGATCGCGGCGATACTCCCGAACACCAGCGGCACGCCGAGTGCCAGGCTCGCGGTGATACCGCACTCGCGGCGACGCGCCCACACCTGGGCCAGGTCGAGCTCGATGCCGGCGATCCACACGAACAGCATCACCGCCCACCAGGCCACGCCATTGAGCGCCTGGATCACCGTGCCACTGAACACCGTGTCGTAGTAATGCGGAAAGGCCGCCCCCAGAATGCCCGGCCCCAGCACGATGCCGGTGAGTATCTGCACCACCACCAGCGGTGCGTAGTAGTCGAGCCGTGCGAGGCGCCAGATCAGATAGGGCGCACCGAAGATGATCATCATCGCGACCAGGAAAATGTCCGTGCTGTTCATCGATCCACCCCCGCTCGCGCCTGCCCGGCCAAGAGTAGCGGATGCGGGCGCGGCCACAGCTAAATCACCTTGCATCGCAGCATGAAAAACTGCGTCGCTTCACGATGAATACGTATGCAGACATGCGTTGCCGACCTTGCCACCGACCTACCATGCAGTAGCTCCCGGAATTCATTCGGACGTCTACTGCAAGCCACCGCATTCGACTGACGTGGACCCCGGCAACCTTGATCCGCTGCAGGAGTCACGATGCTCCGTCGTCCCGCCTTTGCCTCGATCATCCTGTGTGCGGCGCTGCTGGCGCCGGCGATCACCGCGAGCTCCGCCTCCGCCGCGCAATCGGTGCAGGCGACGACGCACCGCGAGCCGCCGTCGGCGAGCTCCGGCGTGTACTACGAAATCTTCGTGCGCAGCTGGTACGACACCAACGGCGACGGCGTCGGCGACCTCGACGGTGTCACCGCGAAACTCGACTACCTCAAGTCGCTGGGCGTCAGCGGGATCTGGCTGATGCCGATCAACCCCTCGCCCAGCTATCACGGCTACGACGTCACCGATTACTACGGCATCGATCCGCAGTACGGCAGCATGGCCGACTTCGAGCGCCTGCTGGCCGAAGCGCACAAGCGCGGCATCAAGGTGATCCTCGACCTGGTGATCAACCACACCAGCAACCGGCACCCCTGGTTCGTCGCCGCGCAGCATCCGCAGGATCCCCACCACGACTGGTACAGCTGGGCCACGCCCGGCACCGACCTCGCCGCTGCCAGTGCAGCCGGCGACAAGGCCTGGCAGGCGCTGCCGGACGGCCGCCACTACCTGGGGATCTTTTCGCGCGGCATGCCGGACCTGGACTACGACACGCCCGCGGTGCGCCAGGAAATGATCAAGGTCGGCCAGTTCTGGATGCGCAAGGGCGTGGACGGCTTCCGGCTGGACGCGGCGCGCCACATCTACCTCAACTTCAGGTCGCAGGAAGGCGACCCGGCGGTGCTGCGGAAGAACCTCGCCTGGTGGCAGCAGTTCATGCAGGGCGTGCGCGCGGTGAATCCTGACGCCTATGTGGTCGGCGAAGTCACCGAAGGCTCATGGCGACAGCTCGCGCCCTGGTACGGCGCGCTGAGCGCGGTGTTCGACTTCCCGCTGGCGAACCGGATGATCGACGCGGCGCGCAGCGAACGGGCCGGCGATCTCGCCCGGCAGTTGCAGCAGCGCTATGCCGCGTTCGCAGCCACCGCCGGCCAGCCGGGCGCCGATGCACCGTTCCTGTCCAACCACGACCAGAACCGGGTGATGAGCCAGCTCGATGGCAACCTCGCGCACATGCGTGTGGCTGCGGCGCTATTGCTGACCCTGCCCGGCCATCCGTTCGTGTACTACGGCGAGGAGCTCGGCATGCGCGGGGTGAAGCCCGACCCGGACCTGCGCGAGCCGATGCGCTGGGACCGCCCGGCCGATGCGCCGGGCGAGACCACCTGGAAAGCCTCGACCGCACATGCCGGCGCGGCGGTGTCAGTGCAGGCCGAGCAGGCCGATCCAGACTCGCTGCTCGACACCTACCGCACGCTGATCGGCTGGCGCCGCGAGATCGCTGCGCTGCGCGACGGCGCGGTGCGCGCTTTCGCGGTGAACAACCCGGCGATCGTGGCTTATCGCCTGGACGACGCCAGCAGCCACGTGCTGGTGGTGCACAACCTGTCCGGCAAGGCGCAGTCGGTCGCACTCGATGCCGCCGGCGGCACGGCATACGCCGACATCGCCAGGCAGGCCGTGCCGGGCGTGACGCTGGCCGGACACCGTCTCACCCTGCCGCCCTACACCACGGCGATCCTGCGCTGACGCGCTGTCGCCCGGGTCCCCACACGTTTCAGATCGAGGCTTGCCCATGCGCTCCAACCCGATGCTTTCCCGCCGCCTCGCCGCCGCCATCAGTCTTTGTGTCGGCATGGCCGCGGTACCGATCACCGCCGTGTCCCATGGACAGGCGGGTACCACCACGCCGACCGGCGCCAGCGTCGATCACGGCACGCTGAACCTGCCCCTGGACGGCGGCCGCCTGACGGTGGCGTTCATCGCGCCCAACGTGGTGCGCGTGCACTACCTGCCCGACGGCAAGGCCGGGGCACCGTCGCTGGTGATCGACCCCAGGGCATCGCTGACCCCACTGGCCAATGTGAAGGTGGACGATGACGCCGAGGCGATCACGCTGGGCACCGGCCGGGCCACGCTGCGCTGGCATCGCCACGACGGCACGCTGCAATTGTCCGACGCCGACGGCCGCACGCTGCTGACCCAGGGTCAGCTGGCCGACCTGGCACGGGGCCGTCTGCTGCTCGATCACGCCCGCGGCGATGCGCTCTACGGCATCGGTGGTTACAACGCCACCGAGGATGCCAGCGCCGGCATGCTGCGCCAGGGCAAGCAGGTCATCACTGCCGGCGAGCAGGGCCATGCGGGCGCGCCGCTGGTCTGGAGCACCGCCGGTTACGGCGTGCTGATCGACACCATCGGTGGTGCGTTCCACCTGGAGGGCGATACGCTCAGCGCGACCGGCACCTCGCGCAAGGACCTCGACTACTACCTGATCGCCGGCACCCCGGCACAGATCTTCACCGGCGTGGCACAGGTCAGCGGGCACTCCCAGCTGTTCCCGAAGTGGGCGATGGGCTTCACCAACAGCCAGTGGGGCATCGACCAGAAGGAACTGCTGCAGACCGTCGACACCTACCGCAGCAAACACATCCCGATCGACAACTTCACCCTCGACTTCGACTGGAAGGCGTGGGGCGAGGACTGGGGCGAGTTCCGCTGGAACACCAGTAAGTTTCCCGACGGTCCGGACGGCAGGCTGGAGCGAATGCTGGATGCGCGCGGCATGCACCTCACCGGCATCATGAAGCCGCGCGTGCACGTGGACACGGTCGAGGGACGCTACGCCACCGCGCACGGCTTCTGGTCGCCGGCCAGCAAGGTCGCGCCGGACTATTTCTCGAAGAAGCCGATCCGCGAGCTGGATTTCGACCAGCCCGCGGTGCGCGCATGGTTCTTCAACGACCAGCTCAAGCACTCCTTCGACACCGGTATGGTCGGCTGGTGGAACGACGAGGCCGACGACATCGGCAGCGACACCCAGTTCACCAACATGGAACGCGCGCTGTACGACGGCCAGCGCGCATATTCGCCGCTGCGCGTGTGGTCGATCAACCGCACGTTCTACCTCGGCGCGCAGCGCTATGCCTACGGCATGTGGTCGGGCGACATCCCCACCGGCTTCCCCAGCATGGCCGGCCAGCGCGCACGCATGCTCAGCGCGGTCAACGTCGGCGCGATGCAGTGGGGCATGGACGGCGGCGGCTTCAAGGACGGCACGCCCACCCCCGAGAACTACGCACGCTGGATCGAGTTCGGCGCGTTCACGCCGATCTTCCGCGTGCATGGATCATTCGGCCAGAAGCGCCAGCCGTGGGTGTACGGACCGGTCGCCGAGAAGGCCGCGACCGACGCGATCCGCCTGCGCTATGCGCTGATCCCGTACATCTACAGCTACGAATACCGTCGGCACGTCGATGGCGTCGGCCTGGTCCGGCCGCTGATCTTCGACTGGCCGCACGATCCGAAGGTGCGCAACGACACCGACAGCTGGCTGTTCGGCGATTACCTGCTGGTCTCGCCGGTGGTCCGGCAAGGCCAGACCAGGAAGGACGTCTACCTGCCGGCCGGACAGTGGACCGACTGGTTCAGCGGCAAGGTCTACCAGGGCGGCCAGAGCGTCGGGCTGGCGGTCGACAGCAGTCACTGGAGCGACATCCCGCTGTTCATCCGCGACGGCGCGATCATCCCGACCCAACCGCCGGAAGATTATGTCGGGCAGAAGCCGCTGGTCCAGCTCGAGGTCGAGGTATTCCCCGCCGCCCGCCGCAGCACGTTCGATTACTACGACGACGACGGCAGCACCTACGGCTACGAACACGGCGCCTGTTTCATGCAGGCCCTGGCGGTGCAGCGGCAGGCACGCTCGGTGCAGTTCGACATCGGCAAGGCCGGCGGCACGTTCAGGCCGGCGTTGCGGTTCTATCTGCTGAAGATCCACGGCACGGCGGCAACTAAGGTCACCGCCGACGGCGCACTGAAATTCTTCGACAGCCTTGCTGCCCTCGAGCATGACGGCGAAGGCTGGGCCAGGGGCAACGATCGGTTCGGCGCGGTCACCTATGTCCGGGTGAGTGCGGCCACGGCGCGGCACATCGCGCTCACATGGGGGCGCTGAAGCGGCGCATCCGCTTTCGTCGCCCATAGGGGAAACAGCGATGACGCCGTCGTCCCGGCAGCTGCCGGGAACCAGCGATTGCATCGACGGTTTCCGATGCATCCATGCCTGCATGGATCACTCACTGGAGAGAAAGTCGATGTTCAATCAACGGATACCGTTTCAGGGGAAGACACCACGTCGTTCCGGCACCGCGCTATGGCTGGCCCTGTGCGCCGCACTGGCGGCCGGCGGCGTGACCACCCCGGCGCAGGCGGCCAGCAACGACAACAACGTGGAGTGGAACGGCCTGTTCCATGACCAGGGCCCGCTGTACGACAACCACGTCGAACCCACCGCCAGCCAGGCGGTGACGCTGACCCTGCGCACGTTCAAGGGCGACATCACCAGCGCCACGATCAAGTACTACGACAGCGGCACCAGCTCGTTCCATACCGTGGCGATGAGCTGGTCGTCGAACGATCCCACCGGCACGTTCGACTACTGGAAAGGCACGATCCCGGCCAGCGCCTCGGAGAAGTACTACCGCTTCCAGATCCACGACGGCACCTCGACGGCTTGGCTCAACGCCGCCGGCACCACCTCGAGCGAGCCGTCCAGCGGCGACTTCTTCATCATCCCCGGCTTCACCACACCGGGCTGGATGAAGAACGGCGTGATGTACCAGATCTTTCCGGACCGCTTCTACAACGGCAGTACCGCCAACGACGTGACCAACGGCCAGTACACCTACTCCGGCTGCGCCACCGAGAAGCATGCCTGGGGTTCCAGCGTCTATGCCAACGTCAGCGGCTGCAACACCGCCGTGTTCTTCGGCGGCGACCTGGCCGGCGTGGACCAGAAGCTGGGCTACATCAAGAACACCCTCGGTGCGAACATCATCTACCTCAACCCGATCTTCCTGTCGCCGAGCAACCACAAGTACGACACCGAGGACTACATGACGGTGGACCCGGCGTTCGGCAGCAACAGCACCCTGCAGACGCTGGCCGGCGACATCCACAGCACCGGCAACGGACCGAAGGGCTATCTGGTGCTCGATGGTGTGTTCAATCACACCGGCGACACGCACAAGTGGTTCGACCGCTACAACTGGTGGACCGGCATCACCGGTGCGTACGAGTCGCAATCCAGCCCGACCTACGGCTACTACACCTTCCAGAACTGGCCCAACACCTACTCGGCCTTCTTCGGCTTCTCGTCGATGCCGAAGCTGGACTACGGCGCCAGCGGCTCGGCAGTGCGCAACGCCATCTACGGCTCCTCCACCTCGGTGGTGCAGACCTACCTGAAGTCGCCCTACTCCATCGACGGTTGGCGGCTGGATGCGGCGCAATACCTCGACGCCAGCGGCGGCAACGGCAGCGACGCCACCAACCACCAGATCATGGCCGAGCTGCGCACGGCGGTGAAGTCGGTCAACCCGAACGCCGACATCCTCGGCGAGTTCTGGGGCAACTCCGGCCCGTGGACCACTGACGGCAAGCAGTGGGACGGCGCGATGAACTACGACGGCTTCACCCAGCCAGTCTCGGAGTGGATCACCGGCAAGGACTACAGCGGCAACGCCGCGTCGATTCCCGCCTCGCAGTTCGACAGCTGGCTGCATGGCACGCGGGCCAACTATCCCACCGACGTGCAGCAGGCGATGTCCAACTTCCTGTCGAGCCATGACATCAGCCGTTTCGGCGGCCGCGCCGGTGGCGACATCTGGAAGACCTATCTCGCACTGTTCTTCCAGATGACCTACGTGGGCACGCCGACGATCTACTACGGCGACGAATACGGCATGCAGGGCGGTGCCGATCCGGACAACCGTCGCACCTTCGACTGGACCGTCGGCAGCATCACCAACAGTGCCGTCGCACTCACCCAGAAGCTGATCGCGATCCGCAACGCCTATCCGGCGCTGCGCACCGGCTCGTTCATGACCCTGCTCACCGACGATACCAACAAGTTGTATTCCTACGGCCGCTTCGACGCGACCAACCGGATCGCGGTGGCGCTCAACAACGACTCGGTGACCCACACGATCACGGTGCCGGTCTGGCAGCTCAGCGTGGCCAACGGGAGCCAGCTCACGGAACTTGTTTCCGGCACGGTCTATACCGTACAGAACGGTCAGGTCAGCGTCGCGGTGAACGGTCACTACGGCGCGATCCTGGCGCAATAGCCAGGCAGGTTTTCCCTCGCGGGAGCGGCTGCAGCCGCGATCGGCTTCCCTCCGGCCACAAGGGTCGAGGCAGGAGTCGCTCCCGCTTTTTTTTTCTACGCGCACGCCACGCAGGCGAGGCTCACCCTGACCCGCGCCTGTCGCCCCTCGTCAGTAACCGGCGGCGAGTCCGGCGGGACGCCGCCGATCGTTGGCACCTTCCAGCCGATGCGTCTTCGGATCGACCAGGATCGCCTCGTCCGCGCCCCACGACTTGACCGCCTTGAAGTGGTGTCCCATCGCTTCCAGCTTGTGCTGCGCCGAGGGCGTGAGCAGGCCGGGCTCGGCGAACACCTGATCGGGCAACCACTGTTCGTGCAGGCGCGGCGCGTCCACCGCCTGCTGCATGTTCATGCCGAACTCGGCCACGTTGAGGAAGCTCTCCAGCGTGGTCGAGATGATGGTGGAGCCGCCCGGACTGCCGGTCACCATGAACAGCTTGCCGTCGCGCAGCACGATGGTCGGCGACATCGAACTGAGCGGACGCTTGCCCGGTTCGATCCGGTTGATCCGCCCCTGCACCAGGCCGAACGAATTGGGCACGCCGGGCTTGGAGGTGAAATCGTCCATCTCGTTGTTGAGGAAGAAGCCGGTGTCGCCGGCAATCCGGCCGACGCCGAACAGGTAGTTGATGGTGTAGGTCACCGCGACGGCGTTGCCATGCGCGTCGACGACCGAGTAATCGGTGGTGTTGGTGCCCTCGACCGCGCCCAGGCTGCCCTTGACCCCGGACGACGGCGTGGCCTTGTCCGCGCTGATGCTGGCGCGCATCGTGGCCACGTGCTCCGGCGACAGCAGCTGGCCGATCGGGTTGTGCACGAAGGCCGGATCACCGAGGTAGGTGTTGCGGTCGGCGAACGCGCGGCGTTCGGCCTCGACCATGTAGTGCACGCTGTCGACCGAGCCGTAGCCCCAGCGGGCCAGCGGATACGGCTTGAGGATCTGCAGGATCTGGCAGATGGTGGCGCCGCCGGAACTGGGCGGCGGGTCGGAGACGACGGTGTAGCCGCGGTAGTCGCAGGTCAACGGCGTGTCCCACACCACCGAATAGTCGGCAAAGTCCTTCATCGACAGGATGCCGCCATGCGCCTGGCTGGCCTCGACCACCTTGCGCGCGATGCTGCCCCGGTAGAACGCCTGGGTGCCGCCTTGCCCGATCAGCGCCAGCGTGTGCGCCAGCTGCGGCTGCCGCAGCCGATCGCCCACCGCATACGGCTTGCCATGGTCGAGGAAGGTCGACGCCACATTGGGATGTTGGGCGAAATCCTTGACCCGCTCGTTGAGGATGTTGACGTCGCCCTGCTGCAGCACGAAGCCGTCGCGGGCCAGCTTGATCGCCGGCGCGATCACCTGCCGCAGGGGCATGCTGCCGTACTTCTCCAGCGCCTCGTCCAGGCCCATCACGGTGCCGGGCACGCCGACCCCGAGGTAGCTGCCGGTGCTCTTGCCCGCGATCACGTTGCCGCTGGCATCCTGATACATGGTGGGGCTGGCTTTCAGCGGCGCCTTCTCGCGGAAGTCCAGGAACAGGTTCTTGCCGCCGGCCAGGTGCACCACCATGAAGCCGCCGCCGCCGATGTTGCCGCAGCACGGATGCACCACGGCCAGCGCGTAGCCCACGGCGACCGCGGCATCCACCGCATTGCCACCCTGCCTGAGGATGTCGACCCCGGCCCGGGTGGCCAGGTGCTGCGCGGAAACCACCATGGCGTGTTTCGCGATGACCGGCCTGGCCCTGGCCAGCGCGGCCAGCGTGGTGGGCGCGGCGGTGGCGTCGAGCGCTTGGCGGGGAATGTTGCGTTGGGCCGACGATGGCTGGGTCGCCCACGCCGCGGGCGTCGCGGCGAGGATGGCGATCGCCATCCATGCAGGGAATGCGTTGCGCATGATGGTCACTCGGTAAATGCGGGGAATGGGAAGAGAGGGCGGAAACGCGACGCGCGGATTTCAGGCGCACGCGGATTCGCCCGGCGCACGGGGATGCCCTGATGCGGGCGTCCCCGTGCGCGACCGTGTCGTGTCCGGACTGCCTTACCAGTGGTAGGCCACGGTGCCGTAGTAGTAAGCACCGCTGAAGCCGAACGGCGAGGACCCGCTATAGGGAAGGATGCCGTGGTAGTTGTTGGCGCTGCTGCTCTTTTCCGGGTAGGCGTCGTTGATGTCGTTGCCGCCGAGGGTGAAAGTCCAGTCGTTCCAGTTGTAGTTGACCGAGGCATCGAGCACGAAGCGCGCACCGTAGGTCTGGTCACTGCTGGACGTCGTGCCGAGCGTGGTGAATTGCCCGTAGCGGGTGACCTGACCGTGGAAGTTCCAGTTGCTCACATGCCAGTCGGTAGCCAGGAACGCCTTGGTGCGCGGGCTGCCCCTGGTGATGCGGCCTTCCTCGGCGCGGTCGATGATCGGCAACGTCAGCCCGGCCAGTCCCAGCTGTGGCGGATTCGCCGCAATCGCACGGATGTCGGTCTTGTTGTAGTTCAGGCCGCCGGTGAACTTCAGCGACGAGTTCTGCAGTTCCACCGGGTAGGTGCTGACCAGGTCGACACCTCGGGTACGCGTATCGACCGCATTGGTGAAGAAGCGGCCGCCACTGACGAACGGAATGCCGACCGACGTGAGGTAATCCTGCACGGCCGTGCCCACCAGGTTGCCGCTGAGGACGATGCGATGGTCGATGTCGATCTGGTAGACATCGAGCGTGGTGTACAGGCCACTGGTCGGAGTCAGCACCAGGCCGAAGCTGTAGTTGCGCGATTTCTCGGGCTTCAACGACTGCGCACCCAGCGCCTGTGCGGCGGCGTCGCCCACCGGAAACGTGCGGATCGTGTAGGGGATCAGGTTGCCGCTGCCATCGGCGACGAAGTTGATCGCCGTGCTCGAGTAGTACTCCTGCTGCAATGAGGGTGCGCGAAAGCCGTTGGACACCGTACCGCGCAGTGCCACCGTCGGGTTGAACTCGTAGCGGCCGGACAGCTTCGCCGAGGTGGTCCCGCCAAAGTCGCTGTAGTGCTCGTTGCGGACCGCCAGTCCGGCGGACAGCTTGCTGGTCAGGTCGCTTTCCAGGTCGACGTAGATCGCGTGGCTGTTGCGCGAATGCGAACCGGCATCGCCCGGCTGGTAGCCCGGGTACACCTGGGCACCGGCACCGGCAAAGGAGGCCGCGTCACCGTGCTTGATCTCGAAATTCTCGTGGCGATACTCCAGACCCCAGGCCACCGTCAGCGGGTTTTCCAGCATGGCGGGATTGAACTCCCTGTTGAAGTCGGCGTTGTACAGGTTCTGCCGGTCGCTCAGGGTGCCGATGTAGAAGCCGGTGGGCGAGGCGCTACCCAGTGAATAGTTGTACGTATCGCTGGTATTGAGCTTCCAGTGGTTGCCACCGGTGTTGGCACTGAAATCGTAGTCCCACCCGGCCACCTTGCCGCGCACGCCCACGACCTCGGAGTCGTCGCGGATGGCGCTGTTCTCGGTGGGCAGGAAGCCATTCGGGTAGACCGCCGCGGCGTCCGGATGGCTGCCGGAATAGCTGGACAGCGAGCGGAAGAAGCCGCCGGCGCTGACATCCCGCTTGTTGAAGAGGCTGAACGCGTAGATCTGCGCGTTCGGCGTCAGGTCGTATTGCAGGTTGATCGCGCCCTGCCTGGCCTTGATCAGCGGCAGGCCGTAGTGGAAGGTGACGGTGCCGAAGGTCGGGTCCCCGGGGTAGCGGTTGTCGGGGCCGGCGCGGTTGGTCGGGTCCTGGTGCATCGCGTTGAAGCTCAGGTGCACCCAGCCCTTCTTGCCCAGGGCGAAGCCGCCGTCGGCGCCGCCCTGCCAGGTGCTGCCGTCGCCCTTGGTGAACTGACCGCCGGTGATGCTGGCCGATCCATGCTGGCTGCCGCCCTTGAGGATGATATTGATCACGCCCGCGATCGCGTCCGAACCGTACTGGGCCGCAGCGCCATCACGCAGCACCTCGACGTGGTCGATCGCATTCACCGGGATGGCATTGATGTCGACCGGCGAGGAGCCACGGCCCAGCGAACCGTTCACGTTGACGATGGCGGTGGTGTGTTGCCGCTTGCCGTTGATCAGCACCAGCGTCTGGTCCGGCGCCAGGCCACGCAGCTGCGCCGGCTGGATCGCATCGGTGGCGTCGGTCACCGACGGCTGCGGGAAGTTGAACGAGGGCAGCAGCGTGCGCAGCGCCGAGGCCAGATTCGTGGCGCCGGTACCGACCAGGTCCTCCGGCGTCAGCACGTCGATAGGCGACAGCGAGGTGGCCTCGGTGCGATCGAACGAGTGCGTGCCGGTCGTGACCACGACGGCCTGCAGGCTCACCGTCTGCTTGCTGTCCGGCTTCTCCGACGAGGACGCGCCGGGTGCCGGCGGATCATCCGCCGAATAGATCGTCACCGTCTTGGCATTGAGGAAACGGTATTTCAGGCCGGTGCCCTTGAGCAGCCGTTGCAGGGTCGCCTGCTGTGACAGGCCGGCGGGTGCACCCTGGGTGCGCATGTCGTCCGCGATCTTCGAGACATAGACCAGTTGCAGATGTTCATGCTGCGCGAAGGTACTGAGAGCCTTGTTCAACGGCATCGCCGGAATCACGGTGTCGGAGACCGCCGGCGTCTGGAATGGAGCCGCCATGACGGGACCGGCGAGCCCGGCGCCGACCAACGCCGCCAGGCAGCACTTTGCAAGAATAGACTTACGCATGAATCGGTTCCCCTGCTGGATACCACGGTGGTGCACACACCCGCAGTCGACGCTGGCTTGATGTGATGCGCTTGTTACTTACGAGCCCGATCGTGCGAAACCGGGTAATGCTTTTTTTGACGTGATCGCCACGTCGTGCCGATCCGGCTTCAATCACGATGCTTCCCCGCGGCGCGGCCGGTGACGATGATGCGTCGTTCCTGCGTTCGCACATGCACCCCGGGCATGGTGCCGAGGAACGCGACGAAGGTGGACACATCATGTGCGGCAAAGGTGCCGCTGATCGGCAACAGGCCGATTCGCCGGTCGTCCACGCGGATCTGCAGATTGTTGTAGCGATTGAATTGCGCCGCCACCGCGGCGATGGACTCGTCCTCGAAGACGATGTTGCCCTGGAGCCAGGCGGTGGCCTGCTCCAGATCGACCGGACCTTGCGATTCCAGCCGGCCGGAGGCGGCGATGCGTGCCTGATGGCCGGCGACGAGATCGACCAGCGGATGTCCCCGCCCTGCCGCAGCCGGCTGCCGGGCGCGATGCAGCCAGGCGGTGGCAGGTGGTGCCGGCGGCGCCGGCCATACCTGCACCTGGCCTTCGGTCACCGTGACCGTGGTTCCCGTGGCCTGCCGGTAGACATCGAATGCCGTGCCGATGTCCTTGATCAGCAGGCTACCGACGCGCACGCCGAAAGGCCGTTCCGGGTCTTTCGCCACCTCGAAATAGGCCTGGCCGCGTATGACTTCGACGAGGCGGCGGTGCTGACTGAAACTGACCGCGATGGCCGAATCGGAGTTGAGCCGCACGAAGGTGTTGTCCGGTAGCTGCAGGCTGCGCTGCTCGCCGTGGCTGGTGGCGTAGTTCAGCACTTGCGGCCGGGACGCGAACCACCGCAGGCCGAAAATCAGGGCCGTCGTCGCCAGCATCAGCGCCGCGACATTCGCCCAGCGCGCGAGGGAACGCGTCGCCGCACGGGACGGGTGTGCATGATGCCCGGCACGGGTCCTGACCCGGTGTTCCTGCGGCGAGAGCATGCTCAATACCGATGCGCCGCCAGCGGCGTGAATCGGCACCACGCGATCCATGCCACCGGCGTCGCCCAGCAGTTGCTGCAGTGACGTGGTGTCCTGCCGCGCCGCGTCGCCGATGTCCCGTGCGACTCCGGCGATGGCCAGGTATTCGGCCACATGCATGGGCGAGGCGCGCAGCCAGCGCATGAAAGCCTGCTGTTGCTGCATGCCGAGCGTGCCGTCGCGATGCGCCACATACCATTCCGCAGCCTGTTCCGCGATGAGATCCTGCAGTCGCTGGTCTTCCTTGTGCATGATGATTACTCGTACCGGGCCAGGCCGCGGCGACACAACGCCAGCGCCTTGACGACATATTTCTTGACCATGTGATTGGACACTCCCAGTTGCGCGGCGATTTCGTCGTAGCTCATGCCGTCGCGATGCTGCATCAGCATCACCGCCTTGCAGCGGGGCGGCAGACGGTCGAGCACCGTGTGCAGCCGTTGCCGCCGGAATTCGCGCTCGGCCTCGGCCTCGGGCGTCCCTTGCGGAGATTCCAGCTCCGGCAACATCTGCGTGATGTCCACGCTGAGGCCGCGCCGTTTTTGCAGTACGGCATGCTCCTTGACGAGATTGGACGCCACGGTGAACAGGTAGGCTTCCGGATTGGCGATGATGCTGTCCTCGCCACCGTCGACGCGCAACAGGCGCACGAAGACTTCCTGGGCCAGATCCTGGGCATCCCAGCGATGCGCCACGCGGCGCCGGAAAAAGCCGTTGAGCGTGGCCTGATGCGTAACGAACATCCGCGCCCAGAAAGGGCCTCTGTCGGAACTCATGGACTCCCTCATTCGCCGGCATCTGCAATGCGGCCGCCTACACTATAAGAGGGTGAGGAGGAGAATCCGGGTACCGGAGAATTCGGCGGGACCGGGATTCGATGACGGAATCGACGCGAACGGGCCTTTGACGCATGCCATCGGGAACCCCGGCGTCGGCGCGGACTCCTCGAAATGCGGAGCCGCAGGGTACGGCACCCGTGCGGCCGTCCCTGCAGGCATTTGTCGGATCGGCTGCCGTCGGGCCCGGCGGCAGTTCCCTGTCCATCCATTTCATGCCGTGTCACTGGACGGCGCAGGCCGACTGTAAGAGACTGCCGTGCCGGCCATGTAAACGTTTACACGGCCATCCTTCGAGCAGGCCGATGCGGACCTGTTCCGCCTGACGACAAGGAATCCCGATGATTCGTCCAAGCACGATCCGCCGCTTGCTGCTGAGCGTTTGCGCGGCCGCCTTGATGGCCGGCCATGCGATCGCCGCCACAGCCGCCGACACGGTGCGCATCCACGTCGATGCCCAGGCCCAGGGCATACCCTTCCCGCACTTCTGGGAGAAGATGTTCGGCTCCGGCCGGGCCTCGCTGGCGCTGCGCGACGACTACCGCAAGGACCTCGACGCGGTGCACCGGGCCACCGGCTTCAGCTACATCCGTGCACACGGCATCTTCGACCACGACGTCGGCCTGGTCCGGCGCGATCCCGACGGCAAGGTCCGCTACAACTTCTCCTACGTCGACCGGATCTACGATGGCCTGCTCGAGCACGACGTCAAGCCGTTCGTCGAACTGAGCTTCATGCCGCCGGAGCTGAGCTCCGATCCGAAGGCATTGCAGGAGTTCTGGTACCACCCGAATATCGCGCCGCCGAAGGATTACGCCGAATGGGACGCGATGATCACGGCGTTCGCGAAGCATCTGGTCGAACGCTACGGCATCGACGAAGTATCGAGCTGGTACTTCGAGGTGTGGAACGAGCCGAACATCGGCTTCTGGGTCGGCAAACCGGCACAACCCACCTACTTCACCCTGTACGACCACACCGCCCGTGCGTTGAAGGCAGTCAGTCCGCGCCTGCGCGTGGGCGGGCCGTCCACGGCGCAGGGCGCGTGGGCCACCGATTTCCTGGCCCACGCGAAGAAGGACAACGTGCCGGTCGACTTCGTCAGCACCCACGTCTATGGCGACGACACTGCCGACAACGTGTTCCATACCGACGAGAACATCCCGCGCCGCGACATGGTCTGCCGCACGGTGGACAAGGTGCACAGGGAAATCCTCGCCTCGCCCTACCCGCACATGCCGCTGATCTTCAGCGAGTACAACGCCAGCTACGCGAACCTGCCCAACGTCACCGACAGCGTGTTCATGGGCCCGTGGATGGCCAACACCATCCGCGAGTGCGCGGGCAAGATCCAGATCATGAGCTACTGGTCGTTCTCCGATGTGTTCGAGGAACAGGGCGTGGTGCGGAACCCGTTCTACGGCGGCTTCGGCCTGATCGCCGCCGATCGCATCCCCAAGCCCTCGTTCAACGCGTTCGCGATGCTGCACAAGCTGGGCGACCAGCAGCTCGCCAGCAAGTCCGATTCCGCCCTGGTCACCCGGCGAGACGATGGCACGGTGGTGCTGGCGTTGTGGAACTACGCGCCGCCGGTCGGCAAGACCGCCAGCTACACCCCGGGCGAACCGGTCGGCAGGCCCAGACACTTCCGCATCGATGTGAAACATCTGGCCGCCGGTGCCCACGCCACCGTGTGGCGACTCGACGCGACCCACGGCAACGCGGTCGCGCTGTTCGATCGCATGGGCCGACCCGACTCACCCAGCCGCGAACAGATCGCGCAGCTGCGCGAGGCCGGCCGGCTGCCTGCGCCGGAACAGCTGGACCCGGTCGAGGGCAGGTTCGAGATCACCATTCCGCCGCAGGGACTGGTGCTGGTCGAGCTGCACTGACACGCTGATCGGATCCACGGACCCGCATCGAGGCCGCATCTGTCGCGGCCTCGATGCATTCGGGTTGCGCCAATTGCATCGATGGCCCGACACTTCGCGGTAGCCGGAACTCGGCTCCGATACGACGACAAGGCCAGCGGGCCGGTGGGCCGGCAGGGGAAAGGCCGGCCCGCACACCAGCGCCCATCACCACAAGAAGGATCTGCAGACATGCGTCAGATGTTGAATATGCCGGGCTCGTCATGGCGACTGATCATCCCCGCCGCCTTGGTCATCGTGCTGTTGCTCAGCTCGTTCTTCGTGGTTCCTCCGAACCAGATGGCGGCGATTCGCTGGATGGGCGGCACCGTCACGACCAAACAGCCGCTGGGCACGGGCGTGCACTTCAAGGTGCCGTTCCTCGAGCAGGTCGATTACCTGCAGACCTCGCAATCGACCTACTTGCTGCCGGAGTTGTCGGTGTACACCAACGACAACCAGGCAGTGGCGATTTCCATCTCGGTCATCTACCAGGTCCCGCCAGCGGCCGTGCTGCATCTGCTCTACGACGTCGGTCGCGCCGGCAACTCCGACATCGACACGACCATCGTGCCGGTCGTGCGTGATCGCGCGCTTGCCGTGTTTGCGAAGTACAACACCTTGAACATCTCGGACTCGCGCGCGCAGATCACCGAACAGATGAAGAAGGAAGTCGCCGAGGCACTCGGGCGCCTGTTCGGCATCAACGTGGTCGACGTACAGCTCACCTCGATCAAGTATTCGCCGGTGTTTTCCGAGTCGGTAGAGAACGCGGTCAAGGCCAAGGCGGAGGCGGTGCAGGCGGAAAACACCGTGTTGCAGCGCAAATACGAAGGCCAGCAGAAGACCGTCACCGCCCAGGCCGAAGCGCAGGCGAAGATCGAGCAGGCCAAGGGCACCGCCGAGTCCACGGTGCTGGAAGCCACCGCGCAGGCCAAGGCGATCCGGCTGGTCGGCGAGGCGTTGCAGGGCAACCCGCAGTACACCCGCTTCTACGCCACCCAGCACTGGGACGGCACCCTGCCGCAATACTTCGGCGGAAGCGGCGCCGTGCCGTTCGTGGACATTGGCGGCAAGGGCAGCAAATAGCCGCCGCCCTCTCGCGGACATTTCCAGCAAGAGAACCTGCGAAGTCAGGTGGCGGGCATGCCCGGCATGGGCATGCCCGCCCGCGTTATTGACGGTCGGCGCCGATCTACGCAGCCACCCCCGCCGCGTGGCCCCGTTGCACATGCTCCCGGCACAGCTGTTCGACCAGAGCACGGTGATCCGGCAGGTCGTTCAGTGCATGCCCGGCGATCTGCCGGATCATCGCGAATTCACGCTGCGCCGCCTCCATGTGGGGATAGGCGCTGCGCATCGGTTCCAGGTCGGTCCTGAACTCCATGCCGTAGAGAACGTACTGCCAGCTGGCCGGCATGAACATCTCCAGGTCGGTGACGAAGTCCAGCCGATGCGGCGGCCGGTGCCGCCATAGCTGCAGCCGCTCCTGCAGGGTCGCCGGGATGCTGGCCGGATCGGTATTGTCGATCCAGAACGCCGAGTCGCGACGCTGCGACAGGCAGTAGTGCATCTTGATGAAGTCGATGATGCGGTCGTAGCGCGCGACCATCATCTCGTTGAACTTCCGCGCCGTGCCTTCCATGTCGTCGCGGTCGCCCGGCAGCAGATGGGTGAGCATGTACGCGGCCAGTTCGATCAGCGCGATGCCGGTGGACTCCAGCGGCTCGACGAAGCCGCCGGCCAGTCCGATCGCCACGCAGTTCTTGCGCCAGTGCTCCGGCCGGTAGCCGGTCTCGAATTTCAGGTGCAGGGCCTCGAGCCCGTCGGCGGCCGTGCCGACGTAGCGCCGCACCAGCTCTTCCGCGCGCTCGGCGTCGCCGTGCCGGGACGAATAGACGTAGCCGATGCCGCGGCGCTTCTGCAGCCCGATATCCCAGATCCAGCCGGTTTCCTGTGCGGTGGATCGGGTGAACGGCAGGATCGGCGAGTCCGCTTTCGGATACGGCACCTGCAGCGCCACCGCGCGGTCGACGAACAGCACGTCGCGACGGCTGCGGAACGGCGACTGCATGGCGTTGCCGATCAGGGCGCCGCGCAAGCCGGTGCAGTCCACGTACAGATCGGCCGACAGCGGCCCGAGCTCGGTGGTCACGATGCGTGCGATGGCGCCGTGCTCGTCCAGTTCGGCGCGCTCGACCGTGGCCAGGTGGCGTGTGACGCCCAGGCTCTGGCCATGCTCGGCCAGCGTCGCGGCGAAGCAGGCGGCATCGAAATGGTAGGCGTGGTTCAACGGCCCCTGATAGTCCGGATCGCTGGCACGCTTGGGCGCCCGCCCGTGATCGACCAGATGGCTCTGCATCGTCACCGCTTCGGCGAAAGCGGTGCCTTCGGGGGCACCACCCAGCAGCCAGTAAGGCAGCAGTTCGGGGCTGCCGCCGCGCTGGCTGGGCGTGCTGAACGGGTGGAAAAAGCGATCCGGCCCCGGCGTGTTCGGCGGCCGCACCCAGTTGACGTACTGGATGCCCTGTTTGTAGGTCGCGGTCGCGCCGACCAGGAATCGCCGTTCGTCCAGGCCGATCGCGGCCAGGGTGCCCCGGATCGACGGGAAGGTGGCCTCGCCGACCCCCAGCAGGCCGATGCTGGCCGATTCGACCAGCCCGACCTGGATGCTTTCCGGTGCGGCGCTGTTCAACGCCTTGGCCAGATAGCATGCCGTCAGCCAGCCGGCGGTGCCGCCGCCCACGATCAATATCTTTTGTATGCGTGGCATGTCGCCTCCTCCTGGCTTGTTGCTTCGCAGCAAGCTTATCGCGGAATTTCGCAGTAGCATCGCGGCCATGACAGCGCTGTCATACCAATTTGACAGCGCTATCATCGAAAGACTACCGCATGATCACGACGATTTGGGGAGAGGGTGAAAATGAAACTACGCTACTCAGCACTGTACATCGCCATGGCTGCCGTACTGGCCTCGGGCGCTGTTCACGCGACCGGGCAGGAAGCAGATGCGGCGCCGAAGAATGCTCCCGATGCCAGCAAGGTGAAGACGCTGGCCTCGGTGCAGGTCACCGCGACCAAACGCGAGACGCCGCTGCAGAAAACCCCGGTGGCCATCAGCGCCATCAGCGGTGACACGCTCGACAAGGAACGCGTCATGACGGTACAGGACATCACCCGACTGGTGCCTGGCCTGCAGGGCACTTCCGAGGGTGACCATGGCGTGGTGACCCTCACCCTTCGCGGCATCGGCAACGACAGCGCCAAGACCGAATATGCCGACCCGGAGGTCGCGACCTTCGTCGATGGCGTGTACTCCCCTCGGGCCGAGGCGGCCGCCAGCCTGCTGCTGGACATGGACGGTGTGGAAGTGCTGCGTGGCCCGCAGGGCACCTTGTGGGGCCGCAACTCCACCGCCGGTGCGATCAGCTTCACCACCATGAAGCCGGACATCAACGGCGGCTTCTACGGCAATGGCACGATCGAGGCGGGCAACTACAACCAGAGCGGCGTGCGTGCGGCGGTGAACCTGCCGATCAGCAGCACCTTCGCCATGCGCGTGGCCGCCGTGCACGAGCAGCACGACGGTTACGTCGATTACCAGAATCCGGTCGGCCAGATCCCCACGGTCGCGCAGCAACAGGCGAACTATCTCGCCTCCGGCGGCGATCCGGCGAGCTTCCAGCCGATCGACACGAACCTGTTCGTGCAGAAGGGCAAGAAGTATGACGCGCAGGATCAGTCGGCTTACCGCGTGAGCGCGCGCTGGAAGCCCAGCGACAGCTTCGTCTGGGATCTGTCCTACGAGGATTTCAAGGATCGCGGCACGCCCAACATGAACCTGATGCAGCAGCCACGACCGGGCCAGAAGTTCTGGTCGGCGCTGATCGACACCGCGCCTTACCTGGACCGCACGTCCAGGTCGGTGCGCAGTCGCATGGACTGGACCATCAACGACGACATGGAACTGAGCTACATCGCCGGCTACACCCGCTACTCGGGCAAGGGCGACTTCGACCAGGACGGCGGCGTGAACGTGCCGACCAGCTTCACCACCAACGGCTCGTATCAGGAAGACCGCACCAACTTCTCCAACTACGTCAGCTCCAGCCACGAGTTCGATCTGAAATCCACCGGCCAGAACACCCTGGACTGGATTCTCGGCGCGTACTACGAGCATGAAAACAACAACATCCGCTTCGATATCCCGATCATGAACGGCACCCAGCAGGGTACCGTGGGCTGGCAGGGCTCGTTCATCCAGCCGGAAGAGCGGGTCACCTCGACCGCGGCCTTCGGCCAGGCGACCTGGCACATGAACGACACCTGGCGGCTTACCGGCGGCGTGCGCTGGTCGCATGACAAGCGGGAAAACAGGGGTGGCATCAACTGGGGCTGGGGCTACGATCCGGCCTTTCCGCAGCAGCCGATCTCGCCCGGAGAACAGCCTGGCGACGTCGGCTTCAACATCAGCCAGCACAACGACGCCACCTACAGCAAGAGCAAGCCGACCTGGCTGGTCCGGCTGGATCACGACATGGGCAGCAATGGCCTCGTCTACGCCAGCGTGTCCACCGGTTACAAGTCGGGCGGCACCCAGGATGGCGGCGCCCTGTACAAGCCGGAGACGCTGACCAACTACGAGATCGGTGCCAAGTTCTCCTTCCTCGGCGGGCACATGACCTGGAACAGCGCCGCCTACTATGAGGTCTTCAAGAACTACCAGCTGTCGGCGCCGGTCACCTATCCCGACGGCACGCATGGCCTCGGTTTCTCGAACGTGGGCGGCGAGACCAAGGTGGCCGGTTTCGAATCGGAGCTTGCCTACCAACAGAGCAACGACCGCGCCAACCTGGTCCTGTCGGTGATCCCGAAGAAGAAGCTGGGTACCGAGAAGTACGCGGCCAGCAACGACTACTACGTGCCGACGGCCTGCCCGCCTGAATCGACCATCAGCAACAACTGCATGGACATTTCCGGCAACGATCTGCCGCACGCACCGGACCTCTCGCTCACCGCCATCTACGAGCACGATTTCGTGTTGAGCAACGGCGGCCGCCTGACCCCGCGCGTGAGCGCCCAGTACCAGAGCGCGCAGTGGCTGAGCTGGTTCAACTTCGGTGCCGGCGACAAGCAGAAGGCGTATACCCGCGGCGACCTCTCGTTGCGCTACACCGAGCCAAACGAGAAGTGGTACGTCAACGCCTACGTGCAGAACGTATCGGACGGCAAGGTCAAGAGCAGCGCCGCGGGCAGCACGTTGCTGGCCAATGGCACCGTGGCATTCACCTCCCAGTACCTGCCGCCACGCACCTACGGCGTCCAGGTCGGCTTCTGGTTCTAGGCGTCGATGCAGTTCCCTCCTGGCGACTGACTGCTCCCTTCCAGTCGCCATCGGATGCCCCCGCAACGGGGCATCCTTTTTTTTGCCTCGTTCCGGGCGCTTGGTGCGACGTGATTCGACACGCGACGCCGACAGCAGCCGGGGGCTCTGCGGCCGGGCTCGTCTGTCACGGCTGTCCCTGGTCGGAATCCGCAGACGGGCGATGCTCCTTGCCGGTGACAGGAAGCCTGCCAAGGCAGCACCCGACCGTCCTGTTCGCACGAGGGCCGGGTGTGCCGGCACAGCGCGCCGACGCGTCCGTGAGGTGCCGCGCGGCAGGCCGGCCGCTCAGCTGGCGGGCGACCCGGGCGGGGCCGCGCCGCGACGGAATCGAGGTGGCCTAATGCTGCCGGCAGTCCAGGGTCCTGTCCGCGACGGTGCCCAGCGCCACTTCGGCAATCGCGATTCGCTCGCCGGCGCTGCTGCTCCAGCGGAAAGGCGAGTCCAGCTTTTGCATGTCGGCGCCGGCGGCGCGGAAGCATTTCAGCGGGATGCCCACGCGCAGCCACTGGCCGCGTGGCAATGCGGCCAGCCCGTTGCCGATCGGCAGCCTGGCGCTGCAGCCGCTGCCGCAGGACACGCCGAGCGTGGTGCCCTCGGGTGACAACGCATCGATGCGCAAGGTGGTCACCAGCAGCACGTCGCCGTTGGTCTCGCGGTCCAGGTCGAGCGGTGCCGTCGTGGTCAGGGCAACGCTTGCCTCGCCCGCACCGGACCAGCGCAGACTGCGGGCATCCTCCTGCGCCTTGTAGTCGAGCGCGCCGACCAGCAGGCTGCCATCGGCGGCGCCCGATGGCGTGGCGGTGACGTCCATCGACTTGCCGTTGGCGCCGGTGATGTCGAGGGCAAAATCCCGCGCCGGTTTGCCATGCGCGAAATAGACGCCCGCACGAGCTGTTTCCAGGACCATGCCCGCGACCTCGGGCAGCTGCCCGACGCTGGACGGATGGGCATAGCTCAATCCATAGCCATACGGAAACTGCGGGTGGTAGTCGGCCTGGCCCACGTTGAGTGTCGTCTGCACCGCGGTGCGCGGCCACGAATACCCCAGCTTGCCGTGAAAGTCGTGCGCGACCCGGCCGTCACGCGTGCGCAACAGCACGTCGGCCACGCCCTCGCCTTCGCTGCCGGGCAGCCACGCGACGACGAACGCATCGGCGGCATTGATCTCGCGATTCATCCACAGCGGACGTCCACCGAGGAACACCGCCACCACCGGCACGCCCTGCCGGTGCAGGCGGCGCAACAGGTCGAGGTCGTGATCGTCGCCCGGCCGGTAAGCAAGATTTGGCAGGTCGCCCTGGAACTCCGCGTAGGGATCCTCCCCGAACACCACGATGGCCGCATCGGGCTTCTGCCGGTAGGTGCCATCCACCGACAGCACGGCGGTGCCACCGGCCGCCTTGACCTGCGCGTCGATGCCGGCCCAGATCGAGGTCGCGCCGGGGAAGTTCGCGTTGGTCAGCCCGGTGCCCTGCCAGGTCAGCGTCCAGCCGCCGTTCTGCTTGGAGATGTTGTCGGCCCCGTCGCCGGCCACCAGGATGCGCTTGCGCGGGTCCAGTGGCAGCAGGCCATGCTGATTCTTCAGCAGCACCAGCGACTCGCGCACGGCGCGTCGGGCCAGCGCGCGATGCGCCGGATTGCCGATGATGTGCACGGCATCGACCGCCAGCGGGTTGGCACTGGGCAGCCCCCCCTTGAACATGCCCAGGCGCATCTTGACGCGCAGGATCCGCGTCACCGCATCGTCGACGCGGCTCATGGGGATCGCGCCCGACTTCACTTCGGCCAGGGTGTGCCGGTACAGCCCCTTCCACGAATCCGGCGCCTCCAGCATGTCCAGCCCGGCGTTGTAGGCCGCGGCACAATCCTCGTTGGTGCAGCCGGGCACCTGGCCATGCGCGTTCCAGTCGCCCAGCACGATGCCGCCGAAGCCCATGCGCCCCTTCAGCACGTCGGTGATCAGCGCCTTGTTGCCGGCCATCTTCACGCCGTTCCAGCTGGAGAACGAGACCATCACGACCTGCACGCCCGCCCGGATCGCCGGCGGATAACCGGCCGCATGCACGTCGCGCAGCACGGCCTCGCTGACCTCGGCGTCGCCCTGGTCCTTGCCGTCGCGGGTGCCGCCGTCGCCGACGAAATGCTTGGCGGTGGCGAGCACGTGATCGGCATCGAGAAACTGCGACGTGCCCACCGCGCCTTCCAGCCCTTCCACGATGGCGGCGGCATACTGCGCCACCAGCTTCGGATTCTCCGAATAGCCTTCGTACGAGCGCCCCCAGCGATTGTCCTGCGGCACCGTCAGTGTGGGCGCGAACGTCCAGCCGATGCCGCTGGCCCGCAGCTCCTGCGCGGTGACCTCGCCTATCTGGCGGATCAGTTCCGGATCGCGCGTGGCGCCCAGCCCGACGTTCTGCGGGAACAGCGTGCTGCCGACCAGGTTGTTGTGGCCATGCACCGCATCGATACCGAACAGCACCGGAATCGCCGGGCGTCCGTCCGAACGGTCGATCGAGGCGCGATGGAACGCGTCGGCCAGCTGCTGCCATTGCGCCGCAGTGCCGTACTGACCGCCGTCCGGCCCGGAGTTGCCACCGGCCAGGATCGAACCGAGCCGGTATTTGCGCACGTCCTGCGGGGTCACGTACTTGATGTCGGCCTGGATCATCTGCCCCACCTTGTCCTCCACCGACATCCTCGCCAGCAGCGCCCCGACCCTGGCCTCCAGCGCGGGATCGGGCGGCAGCGGCGAGGTCACCTTCGGCCACAGCTCCGGATGCACGGTGGCTGCCGCGCCGGCCGCGGGCACGGGCGAGGCTTGCAGGAACAGCACGCCGGCGATCGACACGGCAGGAAAGATACGTTGCAGGACAGATTTCCGGGGGGAGGACAGCGACACGTCGGAGCTCCAGGCAGGCGCGCAGGCGATGCGCGGAAGCCGCAGAGTGACACAGATGACAGCGCTGTCAATTCGCAAAGCAGCATGACCGCCCGGCAGGCTCGCGCGCCTGCCGGGGAAGTTTCAGGGAACGGGTGCGGTCGAGCCGCGGATCTCCAGCGAAAACGGCATCTGCTGCAGCTGGCCATGGCCGCGGCCGCGCAGCACTTCCAGCAGCTGCAACGCCGCGACCTTGCCCATCTCGCGACTGGGCTGGCGGATGGTGGTCAATGCGGGCCACAGCTGGCTCGCCAACGGGATATCGTCGAACCCGCACACGGAAAGATCCTGCGGCACCTTCAGGCCGCGCTCGTTCGCCGCCCACATCACGCCGGTCGCCATGTCGTCGTTGGCGGCGAACACCGCCGTGGGCCGCTCCGCCAGCGCAAACAGCTGCCGCGCCGCCGCCACGCCGGAGCTGAACGTGAAGGCGCCCTGCACCACCAGCGCGGGATCCACGGTCAGTCCCGCGGCGGCCATCGCCTCGCGATAGCCGGCCAGTCGCCAAACGCTGGCACCGTGGTCGGCAATGCCTTCGACATGGGCGATCCGCCGATGCCCCAGCGACAGCAGATGCTCCACGATCGTGCGCGCCGCCTGCTGCTCGTCCATGGTGACGCCGATGTTGCCGTCGCGGGTCCGTGGCGACACGCTGGCATACGGCACATTGCGCTCGCGCAGGCGCTTGAGCAGCGGCGCGTAGTCGGTGATCGGCGGGGTGAGCACGATGCCGTCCGGGTGATGATCGGAAATCAGCGCATCGAGCCGGCGGATGAAATCGTCCCCGCGCATCCGCAGCGGACGCACCATCATGCTGTAGCGATGCGAATCGCAGGCCTCCAGCACGCCGTCCTGGATCTCGGCCAGGTAGGTCGAGGCCGGGTTGTCATTGTTGTCGTACAGCATCGCCACCAGGAACGAACGATTGCCCGCCAGGCTGCGCGCCGACGGCAGCGGACGGTAGTCCATCGCCTCCATCGCGGCGAGCACGCGCTTGCGCGTGGTGTCGCTCACGTTGGCCTCGTCGTTGAGTACGCGGGACACCGTCTTGGGCGATACGCTCGCCGCGCGCGCCACATCTTCGAGGCGTACCCGCATGGATTCTCCCGGTGTTGTCACGCTATCGATCAACTATGCCGCCATAGCCGGCCGGTTTACAAGGACTCTTCCTCTTGTCGCGGGCGGCTTGCGATGCCCTGCGCGCCCGGCAAGCGCCGGCCGTCCCGAATGAATACGTATGCAGGTGCTGGCTGCTGCATTGCGACGCTCCCTACCATGCGAGGCCCACACTCGAACTTGCCCGTCGTCGATGCTGCAGTCGCAGCATGCAGCGCAAGTCCCGCCGTGACATAACAGCTGCCGGAGAGCTCACTGATGACGATCGACATGACCCGTGCCACACACCCCGCGCTGTCCCCATGCTGAGCCTGCTGCTGGCCGCGACCATGGCCGCCGGTCCCGGCGTCGCCCCGGCCTGGCACGACGGACTGGACTGGCATGGCGTGCATGTCGGCATGCAGCGCGATGCCGGGGATGCCTACACGCTGGCGTGGCCGTTCGGCCAGCGGGTGATCCCGGCGCAGCCCTTGCAGGTGGATACCGCCAGCGTGCTGTTCAACGGGCTCTACGCGATGGCCCAGGACGACCTCAAGCTCGACTCGGTCACGGCGATTCGCGACGGCGCGTTCGATCACGGCCAGCCGATTCCCTGCCACTGCTTCGAGACCGGGATGAAATGGCCGTACGTGTGGACACGCGACCTGTCCTACTCGATCGACCTCGGGCTGTGGCGGTTCGACCCGACGCGGGCGCGCAACGGGCTGGAGTTCAAGTTGTCCGGCGTGCGCGTGCCCACCGCGCCGCAGGGCCTGTACGTGATGCAGGACACCGGCTCGGGCGGCAGCTGGCCGATCAGCACCGATCGCGTGGTGTGGTTCCTCGGTGCGCGGCACCTGCTGGGCGACCGGGCGTTTGCGACGCAGGTGCGGCAGGCGCTGAACGACACGCTGGCGCAGGACCGGCAATACGCGTTCGACGCGCGGTTCGGGCTGTACCGGGGCGAGACCTCGTTCATGGACTGGCGCGAGCAGAGCTACCCGGCATGGACCGCGGCCAACGTCGGCTTCATCGCCCAGTCGTATGCGCTGTCCACCAACGTGCTGCATTACCAGGCACTGCAGCTGGCCGCCACGCTGGCCGATGCACAGCATGAAACGAAGACCGCTGCCGGCTACCGCGCCCAGGCAGCCGCCCTGAAGCAGGCCATCAACGCGCACTTCTGGCGTGCCGACCGCGGCATGTACATGAGCTACCTCGGCGGCGACGGCACCCCGGTCGACACCTACGACCTGCTCGGCATCTCGCTGGCGGTGACCAGCGGCGTGGCTGGGGGCGAACGCGCGCGGCAGACGCTGGCGAACTACCCGAGCTGGCCGGCCGGCAGCCCGGTCATGTGGCCCGAGCGCGCCGACCAGCCGATCTATCACAACCGCGCGATCTGGCCGTTCGTCAGCGCCTATGCATTGCGCGCCGCGCGCACGGTGAACGATCCGGCGCGCATCGCCCACGAGATCGAGTCGGTGATGCGCGGTGCGGCGCTGTACGGCTCCAACCTCGAGAACTACGAGCTGCTGACCCAGGGCCAGCATCTGGACGACGGCAAGCTCAGCGGCCCGGTGGTGAATTCACCCCGCCAGCTGTGGTCGGTGGCGGCCTACCTCGACGTCGTCACCGAGGGCGTGTTCGGCCTCGGCGAGGACGGCCGGGTGGAACCGAAGCTGCCCACCGCGCTGGTGCCGATGCTGTTCGGCTCGCGCGACTCGATCACGCTGGACCTGCCCGATCGCCGTATCACCCTGCAACTGCCGAAACAGCGCGGCGGCAATCTGCTGGTCACCGATCGCCGCACCACGCAGGGAAACACCACGGTGGTGATGCTCAAGGCGGTGCAGGTGGATGAGTTGCCGCTGCGCATGGACGCACCGTTGTACGCGCCGGTCGCGCCAGCGGCCCCGCGGCTCGAGCCGGCTGGCAACCGGTGGCACGTGCAGACCGACGGCAAGGTGCAGCTATACGTCAATGGCCGGCGCGGCGCGACCGTCGATGGCCAGGGGCAACTGCCGCGCACGGGAGCCCTCACCTGCGTCAGCGCCACCCGCGTCGACGCCCATGGCCTGGAGTCGCTGCACAGCCCCGCGACCTGCGCGGGCGACGTGGCGCGAGTCGGTGGCGACTGGCCACGTGCATGGACCGCGCCGGCCAGCGGCAGCTACCGTGTGTCGGTGGACTATCGCAACGACCATGGCCCGATCAGCACTGGCGTCACCGCGGCGGTGAAGATGCTGGCGATCCGCTGCGACGGCAGCGAGCTGCAGCGCGTACCGCTGGTGATGCCGCACAGCGTGGGCACGCAGCGTTCCACCCATGGCCAATTCACGGCGCAGGCGCATGCCCGCTGCCACTTCGCGCTGGAGGACGGCGTCAACATGAGCTACCTGCAGCACTTCGCGCATTACACCGGGGGTGCCGGCGGCATCGACGGTGCATTGAACAACGCCGGCATCGACGATCTGCTGATCGCGCCGCTGGCCAGGGGAACCACCACACCATGACCAGAAAACCCGAGCTGTCGTTCTGGCAGATCTGGAACATGTGCTTCGGCTTCCTGGGTATCCAGTTCGGCTTCGCGTTGCAGAACGCCAACGTCAGCCGGATCTTCCAGACGCTGGGTGCCAACGTCGACGACATCCCGATCCTGTGGGTGGCCGCGCCACTCACCGGACTGATCGTGCAACCGATCATCGGCCATTACTCGGACCGCACATGGAACCGTTTCGGCCGGCGCCGGCCGTATTTCCTGGCCGGCGCGCTGCTGGCGACGCTGGCCCTGCTGGCCATGCCCAACTCACCCGCGCTGTGGGTGGCCGCGGGCGTGCTGTGGATCATGGATGCCTCGTTCAATGTGTCGATGGAACCGTTCCGCGCCTTCGTCGGCGACCAGTTGCCGGTGCGCCAGCGCCCGCTGGGTTTCTCGATGCAAAGCGTGTTCATCGGCGTCGGCGCGGTGGTCGCCTCGCTGATGCCATGGCTGCTGGCGAAGGTCGGCGTCAGCAATGTGGCGCCCGAAGGCGCCATACCGGACACGGTGAAGTACGCGTTCTACGCCGGCGGTGCCGTGTTGCTGGGCACCGTGCTGTGGACCGTGCTGTCCACCCGCGAATACCCGCCCGAGCAGTTGCGCGATTTCGACGATGCCAGCGAGCAACCCGCCGCGGATGCCACCCGCGCCTGGCTGCCAGGCCTGCTGCTGCTGGCCGCCGCCGCGCTGGTGTTGCTGGCGATCCGCCACTTCGCGCTGGAGAAAGAACTGTATGTCCTGGTCGGTGGCCTGGCCGTGTTCGGTGGGCTGTTCGCCTGGCTGGCCTTCACCCGCAGCGCCGGCATGCTGCGCCAGGTGATGGGCGACCTGTACAACATGCCCGACGCGATGCGCCGGCTGGCCGTGGTGCAGTTCTTCTCGTGGTTCGCCCTGTTCGCGATGTGGATCTACACCACCCCGGCGGTCACCGCGGTGCAGTTCGGCAGCAGCGATCCGCATTCGGTCGCCTACAACACCGGTGCCAACTGGGTCGGCGTGCTGATGGGTGCCTACAACGGCTTCGCCGCGCTGGCGGCGATCGCGATACCGCTGCTGGTGCGCCGCATCGGCCTGCGCTGGAGCCACCTGATCAACCTGTGGCTGGGCGGCGCGGGGCTGCTGTCGTTCCTGTTCATCCGCGACCCGGACTACCTGCTGGTCTCGATGGTCGGCGTGGGCTTTGCGTGGGCCTCGATCCTGTCGCTGCCCTACGCGATGCTGTCGGACAACCTGCCGGCGCAGAAGATGGGCGTGTACATGGGCATCTTCAATTTCTTCATCGTGATCCCGCAGCTGATGGCGGCCAGCGTGCTCGGCCTGCTGTTGCGGCTGTGCTTCCACGACCAGCCGATCTATGCGCTGGCGCTGGGCGGCGCCAGCCTGTTCGTGGCCGGCCTGTTCACCCTGCGCGTGCACGAACCACTCGGAGACGTGCCGGTCACCGCTGCCGTGGCGGGAAACCACCGATGACATTCCGCAGGCACCCGCTGGTCCTCGCCCTGCTGGCCGCTCCGCTGGCCGCCGGCGCCGCACCCGTCTCCGTGCCGGAATTCGTCGGTACCGATGCACCGTTCGCCGCCAACGCGATCTACTTCGTGATGACCGACCGCTTCGTCAACGGCGATCCGTCGAACGACCACCGCGACCAGGGCGGCGCACATCCCACCTGGGACATTCCGGTGCCCGGCGCGCCCAGGGGCCAGAGCGCGAACATCGGCTACCTCGGCGGCGACTTCAGGGGCGTGCTGGACAACGCCGGCTACATCCGCGGCATGGGCTTCGGCGCGGTGTGGATCACGCCGATCGTGGACAACCCGGACCAGGCCTTCACCGGCGGCGACCCGGTGCGCTGGGGTTCCAAGTTCACCGACCGCGGCAAGACCGGCTTCCACGGCTACTGGGGCATCAACTTCTACAAGCTGGACGAGCACCTGCCCAGCAAGGGCCTGGACTTCGCCCGGTTCACCACGAAGATGCATGCGGACGGGCTCAAGGTGGTGCAGGACATCGTGGTGAACCACGGCTCGCCCGCGTTCACCATGCCGGTGCGCCAGCCGCAGTTCGGGCAGATCTTCGACAAGAGCGGCAAGCTGATCGCCGACGAGCAGAACCTGCCGCCGTACCGGCTGGACCCCGTGCGCAACCCGCTGCACCGCTTCTACCACGCCTACGACGACCTGGTGCAGCTGTCCAACAACGACGACCAGAGTCCGGCCGTGCTGGACTACATGGTCGGCGCCTACGAGCAGTGGATCGAGCAAGGAGCCGATGCGTTCCGCATCGACACCATCAGCCACATGTCGACCGGCTTCTGGCGGCAGTTCAGTGCGCGCATCCGGGCGAAGCATCCGGGTTTCTTCATGTATGGCGAGGCGTTCGACTACAGCCCCGACAACATCGGCAAGTTCACCTGGCCGCAGAACGGCGGCATCAGCCTGCTCGACTTCCCGCTGCGCGGACGCACGGCCGAGGTGTTCGAGCATCCGGACAGCGACTACGCGCAACTGCTCGACCGGCTCTATCTCGCCAACGGCCCCTATGCGAATCCCTACGAGCTGGTGACGTTCTACGACAACCACGACATGGCCCGGCTCAACGCCTCCGACAACGGCTTCATCGATGCCGACAACTGGCTGTTCACCGCGCGCGGCATCCCGGCGATCTACTACGGCTCGGAAACCGGCTTCGAACGGGGCAAGGCCGAGCACCAGGGCAACCGCAACTACTACGGCCAGCAGCGCATCGACGCGGCCGCGAAAAGCCCGATCTACCGGCAGCTGAAGCGTATCGCCCTGCTGCGTGAGCACACCATCGCCCTGCAGCGCGGACTGATGCTGCCGATCCGCTTCGCCGGCCAGCAGGCATCGTTCTATCGGGTCTACCAGAAAGGCGACACCCACCAAATCGCCCTCGTGCTGCTCAACAAGGGCGACCGGGCCGCTGCGTTCGACATCGGCGACAAGCTTCAGGCGGGCGATTGGAAGCCCGCGCTCGACGGCACACCGATCGACGTGCAGCCGAATGGCAAACTGAAAGCGACCGTGGCTGCGCACGATGTACAGGTCTACCTGCTGGATGCCACGCCAAGTCGGCCCGACCTGGTGGCCGAGCTGACCCGGCTGATGCGCGAGCGCGGACACCCCGAACACTGACAGGCCGGTCCATGCCGGCGGGGGGATCGAGATGAGCCTGAAGATCATCGGCGCCGGCTACGGACGCACCGGCACACTGTCGACCTGGACGGCACTGCGTGAGCTCGGCTTTCCCTGTTATCACATGATCGAGGTACTCGAGAACAAGGCCAACAAGTCGCATCTCGACTTCTGGCGTGCGGTGGCCAACGCCCCGGCCGGGACCCGGCACGACTGGGAGCAGGTGTTCTCCACTTATACCGCCGCCGTGGACAACCCCGCCTGCTGCGTCTGGCGCGAACTGATGGAGGCGTATCCCCAGGCCAAGGTGTTGCTGACCGTGCATCCTCGCGGCGCCGAGGCGTGGTACGAAAGCACGATCGACACGATCTACTTCACCGAGACCATGTGGCAGTTCAAGGTACTGGAATGGACCACGCCGTTCGGACGCAAGTTCGGCGACATGTCGCGCAAGCTGATCTGGCAACGCGCCCACCAGGGCACCATGAACGACCGCGACGCAGCGATCGCGCTGTACCACCGGCACATCGCCGAGGTGACCGCCAGCGTGCCGCCCGAGCGCCTGCTGGTGTTCTCGGTCGACCAGGGCTGGGCGCCTTTGTGCGAGTTCCTGAATGTGCCGGTGCCGACGACACCCTTCCCCAACGTCAACGATCGCGCGGCGGTGAAGCAGACCCTGCGCCAGCTGACCCGCGGCGCCTACGTGATCGTGGGCCTGGCAACGGCCGCGGTGGGTGGGCTGGGCTATCTGGCGTTTCAGCTGCTGTCGTAGCCGGCCAGCAGGGACCGGGCGCGCAGCGCGTTCGGCTCAGCGCAGGCTCGAGCCCCGCACCATCAGCTTCACCGGCAGCACTTCGCTTTCGACCGCCTCGCCGCGGATCAGTCCGAGCAGGCTCTCGACCAGCACCTCGCCGGCCTGGCGGGTGTCCTGCAGCACGGTGGTCAGCGGCGGGTTGACGAAACTGGCGGTGGCGATGTCGTCGAAGCCGGCCAGCGCCACGTCCTGCGGCACGCGCAGGCCATGGTCGCCGAGCGCGCGCATGGCGCCGATCGCGATCAGGTCGCTGGCGGCGAAGACCGCATCGAAGCCGACCTCTCGCGCGATCAGGCTGCGCATCGCCTCGTAACCGGAATGCTCGGTACTCTCGGCGTTTTCCTGCAGGGCGGGATCGATCGCCACCCCGGCCTGCTCGAGCGCATCGACGTAGCCGCGGTAGCGGCCGAAGAACTCCGGATAATGGCTGGAGGCGTCGCCGAGGAAGGCGATGCGGCGGCAGCCACGTTCCAGCAGGTGCCCGGCCACGGCCTGCCCACCGCGAAAGTTGTCACAGCCGATCGACACCCCGGGCTGGTCGGGCAGCACCGCACCCCAGCGCACGAAACAGGTGCGCTGGGCGACCAGTTTCTCCAGCTTGTCGCGATGGGTCAGGTAATCGCCATAGCCGAGCAGGATGATGCCGTCGGCTTTGTTGCTGTCGGCGAAATCGGCATGCCAGTCGTGCGAGAACTGCTGGAACGAGATCAACAGGTCATAGCCGCGCTGGGCGCAGGCACGGGTGATCGAACCGAGCATCGACAGGAAGAACGGGTTGATGTGCGATTCGTCGGCCGTGGGGTCCTCGAACAGCAGCAGGGCCAGCGTGCCGCTGTGCATCCGGCGAAGGTTGGAGGCGTTCTTGTCGAGCTTGTAGTTGAGCTGCTCGGCGGCAGCCTGGATGCGCCGCCGGGTTTCCTCATTGACCAGCGGGCTGCCGCGCAACGCCCGCGACACCGTCGCCTGGGAAACCCCGGCCAGGTGGGCGATGTCGATGGATGTGGCTTTGACTTTCATCTGCAGCGTGATCCGGAAGCTTGTCGTCAGACACCAGCTGACCGGCCATGGATTGGCCGTCGTTGATTCCGAATCCTAACCGCTTTGCGCGCCGCCTGTGGTAGATGCTGCAGCACGGGTCGACACCGCGGCGGCCGGGCAGTGCCGCCGGGGCGGCCGCCCCGGCGGAAAAGCGCCGCTCCATGATCCTCAGGCCCGCATGTCCTCCAGCTCGACGCCCTTGGTCTCGCGCACCGCGTACAGCACGAACATCAGCGACAGCAGCGCAAAGCCGGCGTACAGGCCGTAGGCGAAGGTCAGGCCAAGCTCGGCCAGCGCCGGAAACGTGCTGGTGATCGCGAAGTTGGCCAGCCACTGCGCCGAGGCGGCCACGGCCAGTGCGGTGGCGCGAATGCGGTTGGGGAACATTTCGCCCAGCAGCACCCAGACCACCGGGCCCCAGCTCACCCCGAAGAACACCACATAGGCATTCGCCGCGACCAGCGCCACGATGCCGACCGAGCCGGGCAGGCTCAGCTCGGCCCCGCTGCCGGTGGCCTGCGAAAAGCACCAGGCCATCGCGCCCAGGGTGACCGCCATGCCGGCCGAACCGATGACCAGCAACGGCTTGCGACCGATCTTGTCGACCAGCGAGATCGCCACCAGGGTCACCAGCACGTTGACGATCGAGGTGGCCACCGTGATCGTGAACGAATCGGCCTCGCTGAAGCCGACCGAGTGCCACAGGGTGGACGAGTAGTAGAAGATCACGTTGATGCCGACGAACTGCTGGAACACCGAGAGCAGGATACCGACCCACACGATCGGCAGCAGGCCCGCCGCGGCACCGCGCAGATCGCTGAGCCGCGGCTTGTGTTCCGAACGCAGGCTGTCCTCGATGTCGGCCAGCTTCTTGCCCAGCGCCTGGTCGTTGTGCATGTCCAGCACTTCCTGCAACACCACCCGGGCCTCGGCCAGGCGGCCCTTGGCCACCAGATGGCGCGGCGATTCCGGCACGCCCAGCACCAGCAGGCCATAGACCAGCGCGGGCGTCACCGCCGCCAGGAACATCCAGCGCCACGCCGGCAGCCCCAGCCACAGGGTATGCGCCGCGCCACCGGCCAGGTCGGCCAGCCAGGCGTCGCTCAGCAGCGCAGCGAAGATGCCCAGCACGATCGCCAACTGCTGCATCGAGCCGAGCCGGCCGCGGATCCGCGCCGGCGCCACCTCGGCGATGTAGGTCGGTGCGATCACCGAAGCCACGCCCACGCCGATGCCGCCGACCAGCCGCCACACGATCAGGTCCCAGACGTGAAACGCCAGTCCCGAGCCCAGTGCGGCGGCCACCAGCAACACCGCCGCCACCTGCATGGTGCGCACGCGCCCCCAGCGATTGGCCAGCATGCCGGCGTACCAGGCACCCAGCGCCGAACCGAGCAGGGCGCAGGACACCGCGAAGCCGGTTTGCGCCGCGTCCAGCGAAAAGCTGCCACGGATCGCATCGACCGCGCCGTTGATCACCGCCGTATCGAACCCGAACAGAAAGCCGCCCAGTGCCGCTGCCGCCGCTATCAAGACCACCCGCACGGTTGCGTGCTGGCCCAGCCCGTCTGTCGCTTTCACTGAACTCATTGCGTCTCCCCCAACGTGATGGCGTGTCTTGCGTTCGATTCTGGGATGCACCCGCATCGCTGTCCGATTGAATACGTATGCAGTGGCTCAGGCAACCGGGTCGCCGGCCGGCACGCTCCCCTGCCTGCGCCCCGACACCAATCGCGCCATCCCTTTCCACCACGATGACAGCGCTATCAATTCGAACGAGCATAGCGCGACCGTCTCGTCCATGGGAACACCGATCATGCGGTACGACCGCTCTTCGGAACGGCAGGCGTGCGGTCCGGTGCATGCCCCGACGCGTCCACCCGGCGCCGCGAATGGCTCAGCTCATTCGGCCGCGTTGATCACCGCAAGGAAGTCGCGTCCGTAGCGCTTGAGCTTGGCCTCGCCCACGCCGCTGATCGTGGCCAGCTCGTCCTCGTTCGCCGGCAACGCCCGCAACATCGCCAGCAGGGTGGCGTCGTGGAAGACCACGTACGGCGGCACGCCATGCTGCCTGGCCAGTTGCGTGCGCAGGGCGCGCAACTCGTCCCACATCGGCTGCTCGTAGGCCTCGATGCCGAGACTGCCGCCACTGCTCTTGTCGCCGGTGATCAGCTGGCTGTCACGACGACGACGGCTGCCGCGCTCGGGCCGGGCGTCCTCGCGCAGCTTCACCGGCTGGCCGCCGCTGAGCACGGCGCGACTGGCGGCGGTCAGCCGCAGCGTGCCGTAGCCTTCGGCGTCGGCCTCGAGCAGGCCGGCGGCAAGCAGCTGGCGGAACACCGAGCGCCATTGCTTCTCGTCCATCTCCGCGCCGATGCCGAACGTGCTCAGCCGATGGTGGTCCAGGCTCAGTGCGCGCTCGGTCTCCTCGCCGCGCAGCACGTCGATCACGTGGCCGGAACCGAAGCGCTGGCCGGTGCGGTACACCGCCGACAAGGCCTTCTGCGCCGGCACCGTGGCATCCCAGGTCTTCGGCGGCGCGATGCAGTTGTCGCAGTGGCCGCAGGGGCCGGGATAGGTTTCGCCGAACGCGCCCAGCAGCAGTTCACGACGGCAGCCGGTGGCCTCGGCGTAGGCCAGCAGCGACTCCAGCTTCTGCCGCTCGACCCGCTTGCGCTCGTCGGCCGATTCGGACTGCGCGATCATCTGGCTCATGGTGACCACGTCGGACAGCCCGTAGATCATCCAGGCCTCGGCCGGCAGGCCGTCGCGGCCGGCACGACCGGTCTCCTGGTAGTAGCCCTCGATGCTGCGCGGCAGATCCAGATGCGCCACGAAGCGCACGTCGGGCTTGTCGATGCCCATGCCGAACGCGACCGTGGCCACCATCACCACGCCGTCCTCGCGCAGGAAGCGTTTCTGGTTCTTCGCACGAGTGGCTGCATCCAGCCCGGCGTGATACGGCAAGGCCTCGATGCCGGACTCGGTCAGCCACTGCGCGGTGTCGTCCACCTTGCGCCGGCTGAGGCAATAGACGATGCCGGACTCGCCCTGGTGACCGAGCAGGAACTCGCCCAGCTGGCGCTTCGCGTTGTGCCGCAGGCCGACCCGGTAGCCGATGTTCGGCCGGTCGAAGCTGGACACGAACTGGCGCGCCTGCTGCAGCGACAGGCGCTCGACGATCTCCTCGCGGGTGCGCGGGTCGGCGGTCGCGGTGAGCGCGATGCGCGGCACCGCCGGGAAACGCTGGTGCAGGATCGCCAGCTCGCGGTACTCGGGCCGGAAATCATGTCCCCACTGCGACACGCAGTGCGCCTCGTCGATCGCGAACAGGGCTACCTCGGTGCGCTCGAGCTGGGCCCGGAAGCGTCCGGTCAGCAACCGCTCCGGCGCCACGTACAGCAGGTTCAGCTCGCCGGCCAGCAACTGCCGCTCGACCTCGCGCTGGTCCTCGCCACTCAGGCTGGAGTTGAGATAGGCCGCCGACACGCCGGCTTCGCGCAGCGCATCGACCTGGTCCTGCATCAACGCGATCAGCGGCGACACCACGATGCCGGTACCCTGCCGCAGCAAGGCCGGGATCTGGTAGCACAGCGACTTGCCGCCGCCGGTCGGCATCAGCACCAGCGCGTCGCCGCCGTCACTGAGATGGTCGACCACGGCCTGTTGCTGGCCGCGGAAACTGGGATAACCGAAAACGCTTTGCAGCAGGTCGAGGGCAGTGGGATTCATCGGCGACATGCTAGCAAACCGGCGGATCCAGCCTGTCGGCGCGGGATCCGCCGGATGTCAACGATTCGATCGCATTCGTGCAGGGCCATGCCGGCGAACCCGGGGATCCCGAGGACGGACGAATGCCCTCAATCCCCCGGCATCCCCCACAGGGCGTGATCCAGGTCGGCATCCAGGCCGAACCGCGACAGCGGCACACGGCCATTCTTCACCTCGACACCCTCGGCCCGCAGCAACCGGCATTGCTCGCGAAAGCCGCGGCTGCCCGGCGGCATCGCGATGTGTCCGCTGGCGCGCAGTACCCGGAACCACGGCAGCACCATGCCCTCGGGAACTTCGCCGAGCAGCCTGCCGACCAGCCGGGCGCGCCCCGGCAGGCCCGCGCGGGCGGCGATGGCGCCATAGCTGGCGACCCGCCCGGGCGGGATCGCGGCGATGGCGGCGAAGATGCGATCGTTGCGTTCGTTCATGGCTGATCCATCGGCGGTTGACGCGACTCGAACGGGAATACGTGGCAGAGTAACCGGTGCCCCTCCCAGCGGAAATCGCAACATGCGTCACTTCGAAGCCGTGCGTTCGCACATCGGCAGCCAGCACGAGCTGCACAACAACGACCCCTACCTGATCAGCTTCGATCTGCCGGTCCGGCAGGAGCGTTACCAGGGCATCTACCTGGCCGAGCTCGAGGACGAATCGGGGCGGCGTTACCTGCGCGTATCCACCCCGATCGGTCCGCTCGCCGGCACCGATCCGAATCGCTGCCTGCGCTTCAACTGGCAGCAGCGCACCGGTTTCCTCGCCGTGGCCGACCTGGACGGTTCGCCGTACCTGCACCTGTGCGAAAACCGCCTGTACGAATTTCTCGATGCCCCCGAGCTGGAACGCGTGGTGCATGAACTGGGCTCGCTGGGCGACCAGCTGGAGCAGGTGATCGCCACCGGCGCGGACTCGTTCTAGCCGCCCGGGCGGGTTGTGTTGCGCTAGAACGCCAGCTTGACCGCCATCACCAGGCCGTAGGCCAGCAGCGCGGTGACCGGCAGGGTCAGGATCCAGGCCCACACCATCCGCTCGACCACCGACCAGCGGATCGCGTTGAAGCGCTTGGCCGCGCCCACGCCCATGATCGAGGCCGACACGTTGTGGGTGGTCGACACCGGGATGCCGAACACCGAAGCGGTCAGGATCACCAGCGCCGAGCTGGTCTCGGCCGCGAAACCGTTGATCGGGTGCAGCTTGACCATCTTGTGGCCCAGCGTCTTGATGATGCGCCAGCCGCCACCCGCGGTACCCGCGGCCATGGTCAGCGCCGAGACCACCTTGACCCACACCGGGATCGCGAATCCGCCCGCCGGATTCTCCGCGACGCGCAGGAAACCCAGCCACACCGGCAGGTGGTCGAACTGATGCGTGGCGGTGGCACCGGCCAGCGCCAGCGCGATGATGCCCATGCTCTTCTGCGCGTCGTTCATGCCGTGCGCCACGCCCATCGCGGTGGCCGAGACGATCTGCGCCTTGCCGAAAAAGCCGTTGACGAACGGCGTGCGCCCGAATCGGCGTGACCAGCCGTGGCGGTTCGCGAACCAGGCCAGCAGTCCATACAGGCTGCCCATCAACAGGAAGCTGATGACGAAGCCGGCGGCCGGCGACAACACCATCGGGACGATCACCTTGGGGATCACGCCGTGGCCCTTCAGCCAGCTGCCCTGCTCCCAGATCACTGCGCTGAAGTTGCTGCCCGAGGCCGCGATCGCCGCCCCCACCAGGGCGCCGACCAGGGCATGACTGGAGCTGGACGGCAGGCCCAGCCACCAGGTGATCAGGTTCCACACGATCGCGGCCAGCAGCGCGCAGATCAGCAGCTGCGAGCTCATCTCGATCACGCCGGCGTTGATCAGCCCCGAGGCGATCGTGGCCGCCACCGCCGTTCCCAGGAACGCACCGATCAGGTTCGTGCCCGCCGCCAGCAACACCGCCTGGCCGGGAGTGAGTACCTTGGTCGCCACCACCGTGGCGATCGAGTTGGCCGTGTCGTGGAAACCGTTGATGTAGGTGAAAACCAGCGCGATCAGCACCACCGCGATGACGACACTCATGCGCGGCTCCCGGCCACTTCCGGACAGGCCACCACCGGGGACGGCCGAGCGGCCGGGCAATTCCTCATGCACAGGCTCACGGCGGCGACCTCAGGAGTTCTTCAGCACGATCGAATAGACGATGTTGCCGACGTCGCGGCACTTGTCGATCGCCTTCTCGATCAGCTCGAACAGATCCTTCGCCAGCATCGCCCGCATCGCGTCGCCGCCTTCCACGTAGAGCGTGCGATACGGCGCCAGCAGCATGCGGTCGCCCTCCGATTCCAGTGCCTGCAACTGATCCTGCAGCTTCTTCACCGGGTCGATGCGCAGGCCGCGGCGCAATTCGCCGATCATCCGGGCGACCACCTCGCTGGAGCGCTGCAGCACCAGTGCGCGCTGGCCGAAATCCACCCCGTCCAGCCGGGAAAACACGATCTCGTATCGTTCGGCGAACTTCTCGATGGTCTTGGGGATCTTGTACAGCGCCGAATTCAGCGCCTCGATGTCCTCGCGGTCCAGCGCCGTGACGAAGGTGTTCACCAGCCCTTCGCTGATCTGCGCGGCCAGCTCCTTCTCGCGGGCGCGGGTGGCCGTGAACGCGGCCATCACGGCGGCTTGCCCGGGCGTGCTCAGCAGCTCGTGCAGGGCCTTGGCGCTGTCGCAGACGGTGGCCGCGCTCTGTTCGAGCAGGCCGTAGAACTTGTCGCCTTTGCCGAAAATCGTCTGCAGTGAAAACATGCGGGCCATGCCTGAGTGAGCGAGATGACGGTAATGTTACAGGACACTCAGGCCGCCCCGAATCGACACCAGATGAAGTACAGCCCCCGCTACCCTTACACTGTGCGCATGCCCCCTCCACCATCATCACCGCGATGCTGACCGAAATCGCGCTCGTCTTCGTGCTGTCCCTGTGCAACGGCTTCTTCGCGTTGTCGGAAATGGCCCTGGTGGTGTCACGCAAGAGCCGCCTCAAGCAGATGGCCCGGACCAGCCGCAAGGCCGCGCTGGCGTTGCGCCACGCCGAGGCACCGGAATATTTCCTGTCCACCGTGCAGGTCGGCATCACCCTGGTGATGCTGATCACCGGTGCGGTCGCCGGCGATGCGCTGGGCACGCACATCGCCGAGGCGCTGCAGGGTGGCCGGCTGGGCTGGTTGCTGCCGTATGCACGGATCAGCGGCATCGTGCTGGGCTTCGTGCTGATCTCGTTCATCCAGATCGTGTTCGGCGAACTGGTACCCAAGCGGCTGGCGCTGTCGTCACCGGAAAAGCTGTCGTCCTACGTGGCGATACCGATGCTGCTGCTGTCGCGGCTGACCTCCCCGTTCGTGTGGCTGCTGAACATATCCAGCAACCTGCTGCTGCGGCTGCTGCGGGTGAAACAGCAAGGCAGCGGGGTGGTCACCGAAGACGAGATCCGCATGCTGGTCGCGGAAAGCGCCGAACAGGGCGTGCTCGACCGCGACGAGCACAACATGGTCAATCGCGTGCTGCGTCTGGGCGACCGCACGGTGGACAGCGTGATGACCCCGCGCATGCGGATCGCCTGGCTGGACATATCGGCCTCCCGCGAGGAAAACATCGAGGTCATGCGGCAGACCCCGTATTCACGCTATCCGGTCTATCGCGGCGACGAAAGCGACGTGGTCGGCGTGGTCGAGGTCAAGCTCATGCTGCACAGTTTCGCCGAGGGCAGTCCGGAGCTGTTCGGCCACCTGTCCAAGCCGCTGTTCGTGCCGGCGGCGGCGCGCGCGCTGGATCTGCTGGAGGAATTCCGTGACGCCGAGACCCCGCTGGCACTGGTCGTGGACGAATACGGCGACATCGAGGGCGTGGTCACCGTCAACGACCTGCTGGCCGCCGTGGTCGGCGCCAGCCAGATCGGCCATGGCGGAGCCGACGAGGACGGCCCCATCGTGGAACGCGCCGATGGCAGCTGGCTGATCGACGGCAGCCTGTCCACCGACGACCTGCGCGAACTGCTGCGTATCAGCGAGCTGCCGGGCGAGCAGGATCACGATTTCCGCACCGTCGCCGGCATGGTGATGACCGCGCTGGGCCATGTGCCGCAGACCGGCGAGGTGTTCGCCTGGCACGGCATCCGCTTCGAGGTGATCGACCTCGACGGTGCCCGCATCGACAAGCTGCTGGTCACCCCCGCGCCATCGCTGGAACTGCCCGACGACGAGCAGTAGGCGTTCGGCCGCCACTTTTGTGGGAGCGGCTTCAGCCGCGATGCTCTTGCCTTGAAGTGGTTCGGAACAAAGGCATCGCGGCTGAAGCCGCTCCCACAAAAAGCGCACTATCCGGTTGTCCAGCTAATCGCTCGTGCCCTTGGCCAATGCCGCCATGCGCTGGGCGTCGGCCAGGATGCCGTGCAGCACCCGCAGCTCGCGCTCATCCATCTGCGCGCGCTGGAACAGCTTGCGCAGGCGCAGCATGATCGTGGTCGGCGTGCGGCCCTTGTGGAATTCGATATCGTCCAGCGTCTGCGCCAGGTGCTCGTAGAACTTCTCCATCTGCGCCGCATCGGCCGGCAGCTCCGCCGGCACCGGCGGCAACGGCGCCGGCAGCTCGTCGAGCATCGCCACGCGCAGTTCGTAGGCCATCACCTGCACCGCCTGCGACAGGTTGAGCGAGCTGAAGTCGTCCACGCTGGGAATCCGCACCATCGCGTGGCAGCGCGCCAGCTCCTCGTTCTCCAGCCCGCTGCGCTCGTTGCCGAACACCAGCGCCACCTGTTCGCCCCGCGCAGCGGCGGCCAGCGCCTGCGCTGCGGCCTCGCGCGGCGACAGCTCCGGCAGGGTCACCCCGCGCCGGCGCGCGGACAACCCCAGCGCCAGGTTGCAGCCGGCCAGGCCGTCGACCAGCTCCGCGTGCACGCCCGCCTCGGCCAGCACGTCATCCGCGCCGGCGGCCAGCGCGCTGGCCTCCCGATCCGGGAAACGCACCGGGGTCACCAGCTCCAGCCGCTGGAAACCCATCGTGCGGATCGCCCGCGCCGCACTGCCGATATTGCCCGGATGCGAGGTGCGCACCAGCACGTAGCGGATGCGGGCGGCGAGGTCGTGGAGGTCGTTCATGCGATGCACGGCGTGGCGAGGGAACGTCCAAGGATAGTGGAGACGGGCCTCCGCGGCCCGGTCCGGGCCCGCCTCTGCTAGAATCGCCGACCGCAACCCCGCTCTCTTCCAAAGTCGAAACCCATGGCCCGACCCCACGTCACGATCGCGGCGCGCGCCGCCCGTTCCGCAGGCAATGTGATCCTGCGCTACATGAACCGCATCGACGGCCTCAATATCGTCGAGAAGCAGCAGCTGGACTTCGTCTCGGAGGTCGACAAGCTGGCCGAAGCGGAGATCATCAAGGAACTGCGCCGCGCCTATCCCGATCACGCGATCCTCGCCGAGGAAAGCGGCGCGATCGGCAAGGGGCCGCTGCAGTGGGTCATCGATCCGCTCGACGGCACCCACAACTACCTGCGCGGCATCCCGCACTTCAGCGTGTCGATCGCGCTGCTGGAGAAGGGCGTGCCGATCCATGCCGTGGTATTCGACCCGCTGCGCGACGAGCTGTACACCGCCAGCAAGGGTGACGGCGCCTACCTCAACGACCGCCGCATGCGCGTCAGCAAGCGCGAGAACCTGGGCGGCGCGATGATCGCCACCGGCTTTCCGTTCCGCCAGCGCGAGCATCTGGTGCCGCAACTCGACATGACCCGCGCCATCCTGGGCCAGGCCGAGGACATCCGCCGCTCCGGCTCCGCCGCGCTGGATCTGGCCTACGTCGCCGCCGGCCGCTACGACGGCTACTTCGAGATCGGCCTGAAGCCATGGGACATGGCCGCCGGCGTGCTGCTGGTGCACGAAGCGGGCGGCCGCTACTGCGACTTCGCCGGCCGCGACGGCATCCCCGAAAGCGGCAACATCATCGCCGGCAACCTCAACGTGGCCAAGGCGATGGTCGACGCGATCGGCCAGCAGGCGACGCCGGCGTTGCTCAAGGCGTGAGCACGTCATTCATCGCGTCGGCGTCCAGGTCCAGCCGTGGACACCGCGCCGGATCGGCATCGCCGATGCGATGCACCTGGATCGCATCCTGCCGTGGCGATGTCTGAGTGCCTGGCGAGCCCACGTCGCTCCAGAACATGCCTGTTCCGCCCAGGCCGGACGGAGTGAGTCGCAGCTCGACCGTGTAGCCCGCATCGACCGTGCGATCGAGCTCGAAGCTTGCCGAACGGTCGTCCACGACCGACCAGACGAGAAATCGCCTGGGTGCCAACCCCGGATAGAACACCCATCCACCGGGAGCGCCATGCACCGGATCAAGCGTGAGGCAGCCGTTGATTTGCCCCCGTTCCAGCCATTTGCCTCGCGCCTGGCCTTGCGCGTCGCGCAGCGGCCGATCGAACAGGACCAGCGTGCCGGTGCGATATGTCGTGGCCGGACACGATCCCTGGCAGAACATGACCGCATAAGTGCCGGCATACACCGGTGGCTGCGTGGGCGCATCGTTTTCCGCTGCGGTGGCGTGGAACGCCCAGAAGCCGAGGATAGGCAACAGCCACTTCAGCATGATCAACGCCTCCTGGCCTGATGACGCTAGCGGTCGCCGGCCTCGCGCAGGAAGCCGCGCAAGAACGGTACCGTAATGCGCCGCTGCGCGGCGAGCGACGCTGCATCGAGTCTGTCGAGCAAATCGAGCAACGCGCCAAGGTCGCGCGCATAACGCGCAAACAGCCAGTCCAGCACACTGTCGTCCAGTTCGATGCCGCGCGAGGCGGCCTGCGCTTTCAGTACGGCGCGGCGTTCGTCGTCATCGAGCGGCTTGAGCGCGAACTGGGTACAGGCACCGAGCCGCGAGCGCAGGTCGGGCAGCTCGATGCCGAGCTGCGTCGGAATCGCATCCGCAGCGAACAGCAGTGCGCTGCCTTCGGCGCGGGCGCGGTTGTAGAGGTCGAACAGCGCATGCTCCGCGTCGCGGTTGCCGGCAATGGCGCCCAGATCGTCCAGCGCCAGCAGCTCGCTGCCGGCGACGCCGCGCAGGGCCGCCGCGTGGTCCGTCAACGTGGCCAGCGGCAGGTATTGCACCCGCCGTCCGGCCGCGCTCGCGGCCTGGCAGGCCGCCATCAGCAGGTGACTGCGGCCACTGCCGCTGGCGCCGTGCAGGTAGACCCACGGAGCTCCGGGTTCGAGCGCCAGCGCCTGCACCGCGGCCAGCGCGGCCGCATTGGCGCCGGCATGGAAATGTTCGAAGCGCTGGCGGCGCGGCCAGCGCAGCGCCAGCGGCAGCTGCGGAATCATGGCGCGACCTGGTCGTCCGGCGCGGGCGCCGGCGCATCGTCCTCGCCGCCGGGAGGCACGATGACGGCCGCCCGGCCAATACCCGGATCGCCCCCGCCGGCCTCGTTGTACAGCTCGCTCATGCGATAGCGTTCCAGCACGTAGCGCAGCAGCACCATGATCACCGAGGCGGCCGGCAGCGCCAGCAGCACGCCGAAAAAGCCGAACAGGTAGCCGCCGGCCAGCACCGCGAAGATCACCGCGACCGGATGCAGTCCGATCTTGTCGCCGACCAGCTTGGGTACCAGCACATAGCCTTCCAGCAGCTGGCCGATCGCGAACACGCCGCAGACCAGCAGCACATGCGTCCAGTCGCCGTACTGCACCAGCGCCGCCACGATCGCGGCCACGAAGCCGATGATGAACCCCAGGTACGGCACGAAGCTGAGCAGGCCGGCGACCATGCCGATCAGCGGGCCCACGGTCAGCCCGACCACGCCCAGGCCGGCGCCGTAGAACACGCCCAGTCCGAGCATCACCAGCAGCTGGCCGCGCACGAATGCGCCCAGGATCCTGTCCGCCTCGCGTGCCAGGTGCGCGATCGTCGGCTCGATCGAGCGCGGCAGCATGAGATCGATCCTGGCCACCAGACGGTCCCAGTCGCGCAGCAGGTAGAACGCCACCACCGGGATCAGCACCAGGTTGGTCAGCCACATCACGATGCCCAGGCCCGAACGCGACACCTTGCCGATGACCGTGCCGGCGACGCCACCGATCGAACCGATATGCGAGCGGATCGCAGCCAGCAGCCGATCGCTGTCGAACGTGTGCGGATCGAGGTGCAGGCGCGCCTGCAGCCACGGCCACACGGTGTTCTGTGCCCAGTCGCCGTAGCGCGGCAGGTTGCTGATCAGGTTCTCGACCTGTCGCGCAATCAGCGGGATCAGCAGCAGCAACACGCCACAGAACAGCACCAGGATCAGCACGAAGACGATCGTCGCCGCCCACATCCGGTTCAGCCCCAGCCGCTCCAGCCGATCGGCCAGCGGGTCGCCCAGATAGGCCAGCATGGCGGCGATCGCAAACGGCATCAGGACCGGTGCCAGCAACCAGATCAGATAGACGATGAGCGCCGTGATGGCAAAAAGCTGCCAGCGACGGGAGTGGTCCTGGCTCACCCTAGTGGCCCTGCAGCCAGCGCAGGTTGGCATCGGCGCCCGGATGCGGCTGACCCTGCAGCAGCAGGCGGCCGCCGGCGGAGAGATTCGCGGCCAGCCCGCTGATCGGCAGGGTGGACTTGATGTCCAGCAGTACGCCGTCGTTCTGCGCTGCGACCGTGGTCACCTGCTGGATCGCGGGGTCGGCCGCCAGGATCGCCAGCAGGTCGGCATAGTCGACCGCCGAATCAAGCCCGCCGACCCACAACCTGCCCTCGCTGGCGGTGGCACCGATCACGTTGAGCTGCTTGCCGAGGCGGTCGACCATGCCGTTGCCTGCATCGGTCAACAGGGCGCCACCGGCGCTGCCCTGGCTGCTCCAGCGCTGCGCCTGCCCGCCCGAAATCAGGGTCCAGTCGGCGCTGTCGCCATGCAGTTGGCCCAGCAACACCAGGCCGGTGTGGTATTGCCGATTGATCGTCGCCAGGGTGGCCGGATCGATCGCGGCGACCTTCGCCAGATCCGGCGCAGCGCCCGCGGCGGGATACACCACGCCGGTGCCGCGTGCCGCCGCCACCGTGGCCAGGTTCGCCAGGGCCGACTGATCCAGCAGGCGGCCGTCCGCCCCCTGCACCAGCAGCAGCACCGGCGGCTTGATGCCCGCACTCGCCACACCCAGTTTCGCCACCAGCCGGCGTACCGACGAAGGCGAAAAATCCACGTCCAGCACCAGGCCGGTCGCGGCCCGCTGGTACTGGAACTTCAGCACCAGCGAGCCGGCACCGCTCAGCGCCGCGGCATACCCGGGGTTGCTGCGAAGGTCCTGGCCGCCGGCCACCCGCGTCATCACCTGTCCCAGCGCGGTGGCAAAGGCCTGGTCGCGCTGGGCATCGCTGGTGTCGGTGACCGGGACGGTGACCGAGTACGGCGAACCGGACGTCTGCGCGTGCAGCGGCGGCAGCACGGCAAGACCCAGCAGCAAGCTGAGGAAGAACAGGCGGGACAGGCGCATGGAGGTGGGTATCTTCTGCAGGAAAACTCCGGGGAAGTCTGCCCAATCGCGCCCCCAGCGTCCATCGAAGCCGTCACCGCCCCGGCCGACGCCGCACGACGACCCGGCATCCGCGCCGCATCCTGCTAAACTCGCGCGTTTAATCCACGCCGGTTTTCGCCATGTCAGACGCCCTAACCTACCGCGCCGCCGGCGTCGATATCGATGCCGGCAATGCCGTGGTCGAACGCATCAAGCCGCTGGTCAAGCGCACCTTCCGTCCCGAAGTGATGGGCGGACTGGGCGGTTTCGGCGGCCTGTTCGACCTTTCCGGCCGTTACAAGGAACCGGTACTGGTCTCCGGCACCGACGGCGTGGGCACCAAGCTGAAGCTGGCCCAGATCCTCGGCCGCCACGACACCATCGGCATCGACCTGGTCGGCATGTGCGTCAACGACGTGCTGGTGCAGGGTGCCGAGCCGCTGTTCTTCCTGGATTACTTCGCCACCGGCAAGCTGGACGTGGACACCACGGTGGCCGTGGTCGGCGGCATTGCCCGGGGCTGCGAGCTGGCCGGCTGCGCCCTGATCGGTGGCGAGACCGCCGAGATGCCCGACATGTATCCGCCGGGCGAATACGACCTGGCCGGCTTCACCGTCGGCGCGGTGGAAAAGTCGCAGATGCTCACCGGCGAGGCGATCGAGGCCGGCGACGTGATCCTCGGCGTGGCCTCCAGTGGCCCGCATTCCAACGGTTACTCGCTGATCCGGCGCATCCTCGATCGCGCCGGATCTCCGCTGGACCTGGACCTCGGCGGCGCGACGCTGGCCGATGCGCTGATGGCGCCGACCACGATCTACGTCAAGCCGATGCTGGATCTACTCAAGAGCGAGCCCGTGCACGGCATGGCTCACATCACCGGCGGCGGCCTGAAGGAAAACATCATCCGCGTGGTGCCCGATGGCCTGGGCATCGCGTTGCAGGCGTCGGCCATCGTGCTGCCGCCGGTGTTCGACTGGCTGATGCGCGAAGGCAACGTGGCCCGCGAGGAAATGTGGCGCACGTTCAATTGCGGCATTGGCTTCACCGTGATCCTGCCGCGCAACGCGGTGACGGCCGCTTCGGCGCTGCTGGCCAGGCACGGCCTGGCCAGTTCGCTGATCGGCGAGGTCGTGCCGGCGCAGGGCGACGAGCGCGTGCACATCGGCTGATCGAACCGCGGCGCTCCCGATGACCACCTCGCTACCGCGCATCGCCGTGCTCGCCTCCGGGCGCGGCAGCAACCTCGCCGCGCTGCTGGCTGCGCGCGAGCGTGGCGAGCTGCCGGTCGACTTCGTGCTGGTCGGCAGCGACAAGGCCGCCGCCGGCGCGCTGCGACTGGCCGAAGCGGCGAACATCCCGACCCTGGCGCTGGACCCGCGCGGCTATCCCGACCGCCTCGCATTCGACCTCGATCTGTTCGCCCGCATCGCCGCCAGCGGGGCCGAGTGGCTGGTGCTGGCCGGCTTCATGCGGATCATCGACGCCGCCGCGCTGGGCCCGTGGGTCGGCCGTATCATCAATATCCACCCCTCGCTGCTACCGAAATACCGCGGCCTGCACACCCACCGCCGGGCGCTGGAAGCAGGCGACCGCGAGCATGGCGCCAGCGTGCACTTCGTCACCGCCGAACTGGATGGCGGCCCGGTGATTGCCCAGGCGCGCCTGGCGATCCAGCCCGGCGACGACGAACTGCAACTGGCGCAGCGGCTGCTGCCGCTGGAACACCGCTTGTTGCCGGCCGTGCTGCGCCTGCTGGCCGAGCGGCGCCTGCAATGGGACGGCCACGCCGCCCGATTCGATGGCCGTCTGCTGTCGGCGCCACTGCTGCTCGGCCCGCAAGGCCTGACGCCGCAGGAGTGATCCGCGGTTCAGCCCGGGGCCGGCAGACTCGGCACATGACTATCCGACCCCTGCTCCCCCCTCTCGTCGCCATCGGCCTGCTGTTTGCCGCGCAAGCTGCCTTCGCCGCCCCACCCGGCGGCTTTACCGCTACCTACAACGTGCTCCAGGGTGGCGAGCCGATGGGTGTGGCCACGGTGAGCCTGCGCGCGGCCGGTCACGGCGAATGGACTTACAGCAAGGACGTCAAGGGCACTGCCGGCCTCGCGGCCATGCTCGGCGCCAGTGTCCAGGAGACCTCGCAATTCCGCTGGAAGGGCGACGTACCCGAAGCGATCAGCTACGACTATCGCCTGCAGACCGGCTTCAAGAACAAGCAGCGCCATCTGCGCGTCGACTGGAACAAGGACCAGGTGACCGTCGACGAGGGCAAGGGTGCCCGGACCTACGCGGCCAGCCCCGGCATGGTCGAGCGCAACAGCCTGCCGCTGGCACTCGGACTGGCCCTGCGTGACGGCAAGAAGCAGGTTGCCCTGCCGGTGGCGGTGCGCCAGGAGGTGCAGACGCAGAACTTCGAGGTCAGCGGCAGGGAAACCGTCAAGGTCCCCGCCGGCAGCTTCCAGGCCCAGCGCGTCGACCGCACCGATGCCGACCGCGGCTTCAGCGCGTGGTATGCGCCCAACCGCTACCCGCTGCCGGTGAAACTGTCGCAACACGACGGCGGCGACATGGAAATGGAGCTGGTGAGTTACCGGGCCAACTAGGCACTCGCCGCAGACAGCAAAAAGCCCGGATCTTCCGGGCTTTCTGCTGTCTGCGGCAGCGGACGACTCAGTTCGGCAGGCGGCGAATCTTCGCGCCGAGCACGCCGAGCTTTTCCTCGATGTTCTCGTAGCCGCGATCGATGTGGTAGACGCGGTCGACCACGGTATCGCCGGTGGCGACCAGGCCCGCCAGCACCAGGCAGGCCGAAGCGCGCAGGTCGGTGGCCATGATCGGCGCCCCGCTCATCTGCTGCACGCCCTGGATCACCGCGGTATTGCCCTCGAGCTGGATGTTCGCGCCCAGCCGCTGCAGCTCGTGCGCGTGCATGAAGCGGTTCTCGAACACCGTCTCGGTGACCACGCCGGTGCCTTCGGCCACGCAGTTGAGCGCGGTGAACTGCGCCTGCATGTCGGTCGGAAACGCGGGGTACGGCGCGGTGCTGATGTTGACCGCCTTCGGCCGGCGCCCGCCCATGTCCAGCTCGATCCAGTCGTCGCCGGTGGAGATATGCGCGCCGGCTTCCTCCAGCTTGGCCAGTACCGCGTCGAGCGTATTGGCCCGCGCATGCCGCGCGCGCACCTTGCCGCCGGTCATCGCCGCGCCGACCAGATAGGTGCCGGTCTCGATGCGGTCGGGCAGCACGTCGTGCTCGGCGCCGTGCAGCCGCTCGACGCCATGGATCACCATGGTGGACGTGCCCGCACCCTCGATCTGCGCACCCATGGCGATCAGGCAGTTGGCCAGATCGACCACCTCGGGCTCCTGCGCGGCGTTCTCGATCACCGTGGTGCCCTGCGCCAGCGTCGCCGCCATCATGATGTTCTCGGTCCCGGTGACGGTGACCATGTCCATCAGGATGCGCGCGCCCTTCAGCCGTTTCGCCCTCGCCTTGATGTAGCCGTTCTCGACGGTGATCTCGGCACCGAGCGCCTGCAGCCCGCGAATGTGCTGGTCGACCGGACGCGATCCGATCGCGCAGCCGCCGGGCAGCGACACCTCGGCCTGGCCGAAGCGCGCCACCAGCGGGCCCAGCACCAGGATCGAGGCGCGCATCGTGCGCACCAGATCGTATGGCGCCACGCAGGTGCTGGTGGTACGGGGGTCGACATGCATCTTCATGCGATCGTCCAGCACCAGCTGCACGCCCATCTGGCCGAGCAGCTCGATGAAGGTGGTGACGTCGTGCAGGTGCGGTACGTTGCCGATGCTGACCGGCTCATCGGCCAGCAGGCAGGCCGCCAGAATCGGCAATACGGCGTTCTTGGCGCCGGAAATACCGACCTCGCCATTGAGCGGCGTGCCGCCACTGATCAGGATCTTGGCCATCGTTGTCCTTCAATAAACGGGAGGGGGAAGCACGGCTGCGGCCATCAATGGCGCGCCGCGGCTTCCTCGGGTGTCAGGGTCTTCAGCGCCAGCGCGTGGATCGCGCCACCCATCAGATCGCCCAGCGTGGCGTAGACCAGCCGATGCCGGGCCAGCGGCAATTTGCCGGCGAACTGGCTGGCGACCACGGTGGCCTCGAAATGCACGCCATCGGCACCGTCGACCTCGACCTGGGCACCGGGCAGGCCGTTTTCGATCATTGCCTGGATGCGGGCTGAGTCCATCGGGGGGTGTTCCATGGCGGGAGCGGGGTCGAAAAGCTGCGGATTCGGTCGCTGCCGGAATCCATTGCACTGACTTATGACGTTAAAATGCGAATATGCCATGGTAATGGAAATCTGCTGGCGCAGAAACGACAGCGATTCCAGATCGGCATCACCGATGTCCCGGCGCCATGACACCGGCGGCATCCGAACCCTCTCCCACCCGAGCGCCCATGAACGCACGCATCGCCCCGCCCGCCCCGACCCACCTGGACCCGGATGCCATCTCGCTCAGTGCGCGCACGGTGATCGCCACCGAAGCGGCGGCCGTGCAGGCGCTGGAATCGCGGATCGGCCCGGACTTCGTCGAGGCATGCCGGCTGATCCTGCAGTGCAAGGGTCGCGTGGTGGTCAGCGGCATGGGCAAGTCCGGGCATGTCGCGCGCAAGATCGCCGCCACCCTCGCCTCCACCGGCACGCCGGCGTTCTTCGTGCATCCGGGTGAGGCCAGCCACGGCGACCTGGGCATGATCCTGCCGCAGGATGTGGTGCTGGCATTGTCCTATTCCGGCGAGACCGACGAGCTGCTGTTCATCCTGCCGGTGATCAAGCGCCAGGGTATTCCGCTGATCGCGATCACTGGCAAACCCGACTCTTCGCTGGCCCGCGAAGCCGACGTGCATCTGGACGGCAGCATCTCCAGCGAAGCCTGTCCGCTGGGCCTGGCACCGACCACCAGCACCACGGTGGCGCTGGTGCTGGGCGACGCGCTGGCGATCGCGCTGCTGGAGGCGCGCGGCTTCACCTCGGACGATTTCGCCCGCTCACATCCGGCCGGCAGCCTCGGCCGGCGCCTGCTGCTGCACATCAGCGACCTGATGCATACGGGCGACGACGTGCCCCGCGTTTCGCCGGACGCCAACCTGACCTCGGCACTGGTCGAAATGACCCGCAAGCACCTGGGCATGACTGCCGTGGTCGATGCCGAGCAGCGGCTGCTCGGCGTGTTCACCGACGGCGACCTGCGCCGCGCGCTGGATGATGAAGGGGTCGATCTGCGTGGTGCCACGGTCGCCGAACTGATGACGCACGGCCCGAAGACGATCGGCGCCGACAAGCTCGCCGCCGAAGCGGCGCAGTTGATGGAAAAACACCAGATCCATGCGCTGCTGGTCGTCGATGACGAGCAGCGTGTCGTCGGCGCGTTGAACATTCATGATCTGCTCCGTGCGCGTGTGGTCTGATACCTGAGGAATGAGTGTGGAGAAGCGAGAAACGAGTAGCTCTCGCCTGCGCCTTCACTTGTTTCTCACTTCTCCACACTCGCTTCTCACCCCTTACTACCTGCCCAAGCCGTGACCACGACCTATCTCGCCAACCTCCCTGCCGACCTGCTCGCCCGCGCGGCCAAGATCCGCCTGGCGGTGTTCGACGTGGACGGCACCCTGACCGACGGCCGCCTCTGGTACGGCGAGGACGGTCGCGAGGCCAAGGTGTTCCACGTGCATGACGGGCTCGGCCTGAAACGGCTGCAGGCCAACGGAGTGCAGGTCGCACTGATCACCGCGCGGATCAGCCATCCGGTCGCGCTGCGCGCCGAGGAACTGGACATCAATCACGTCTACCAGGGCCAGGGCGACAAGCGCGCCTGCCTGCTGGAGTTGCTCGACGCACTGCGCCTGCAACCGGAACAGGTGGCCTTTGTCGGCGACGACCTGCCCGACCTGGCGCCGATGCGCCTGGCCGGGCTGGCGGTGGCGGTGGCCAACGCGCACCCGTGGATCGCCGAGCAGGCGCACTGGCGGACCGGCAACCGCGGTGGCGAAGGCGCTGCACGGGAAGTGTGCGATCTGATCCTGCAGGCCCAGGGCAAGAGCGATGCCGAGCGGGAGCGCTGGCAATGAACCTGCGCCTGTGGCTGCGCGACCGGCGACTGCCGGCCGCCACCCTCGCCATTGCGCTGGCCGCCGGCGTGAGCCAGTTGCTGCTGTGGTGGCTCGGACCGGCCCCGCGAACCAACGATTTCGTCGGTCCGCCGCGCTCGGGCTACACCCTGACCAACGCCAGGGTCAGCGAGTACAACGCCGAAGGCCGGCCGAGTTTCTACCTGCAGGCACCGCACCTGGAACGTCGCGAAGGCGACGACTCGCTCTACCTCAACTCGCCCACCTTCCAGCTCCCGGCCAAGCAGCCCGGCGTACCGGACTGGCATGGCAAGTCGCTGTACGGCTGGGTCAACAAGAGCGGCACCCTGCTCAAGCTGCAGGGCCCGGTCGCCATGCACCGGCCGGCCTTCGACAAATCGCCGGCGACCGACCTGCATACCTCCGATGTCACCGCATGGCCGAAGGAAAACCGGCTGGAGACCGACGCGCCGGCGCGGATCATCCAGGGAGCCTCTACAATCAGCGGGGTCGGCATGCGCGCCAACCTCACCAACAAGCACCTGGAGTTGCTCGATGATGTCCACAGCACATTCATGCCGGCCGAGTCGCACCGCTAGGCTCGCCCTGCTGGTCCTGGGGCTGGCCATGCTGCAGCCCGCGCTTGCGCGCAAGGACGATCGCCAGAAGCCGGCCAATATCGCGGCGAAGTCGTTCGATGCCACCCAGCAGGACAATGGCGTCATCCACTACAAGGGCAGCGTGCTGCTCACCCAGGGCACGCTGAAGGCCACCGGCGCCCTCGCCACCGCTTACCTGGACTCCGGCAACAGCGTCACGCGGGTGGTCATCACCGGCAGCCCGGCCCACATCGAACAGCTGGACGACAGTGGCAACCTGATGCAGGGCGACGCCGCCTCCATCGACTATGACAACATCAAGCAGGTCGCCGTGCTGACCGGCAACGCCTCGGTCAAGCAGAAAGGTCGGGGCGAGGCGCACGGCGACAAGCTCACCTACAACACCCAGACCAGCCAGATGACCGGCGAGAGCAACGGCGACGGCATGGTGCACATGACCTTCCAACCCAGGTCGAAACCGGCCACTGCGCCCGCCGCTCCGGCCACGACGCAGAGCAGCCCGACTCCCGCGCAGGAACAACCCTAGAAAATGCTCTCCGCCGAAGGTCTGCAGAAAAGCTTCAAGGCACGTCAGGTCGTACGTGATTTCGCCTTCTCGATCCGCGAGGGCGAGGTCGTCGGCCTGCTCGGCCCCAATGGCGCCGGCAAGACCACCTGTTTCTACATGGTGGTCGGCCTGATCGAGGCCGATGGCGGCACGATCAAGCTGGACAAGCAGGACATCACCGGGCTGCCGATGCATGCGCGCGCCAAGCTGGGCATCGGCTACCTGCCGCAGGAAGCCTCGGTGTTCCGCCGGCTCAGCGCGGCCGACAACATCATGGCGGTGCTGGAGCTGCGCAACGGCCTGAGCGCCCAGCAGCGCAGCAGCGAGCTGGAAAGCCTGCTCGACGAACTGAAGATCGCGCACATCGCCGACCAGAAGGGCATCAGCCTGTCCGGCGGCGAGCGGCGCCGGGTGGAGATCGCCCGGGCGCTGGCCGCGCAACCGCGTTACATGTTGCTGGATGAGCCCTTCGCCGGGGTCGACCCGATCTCGGTCGGCGAAATCCAGCGCATCGTGCGACACCTGAAGGAACGCGGCATCGGCGTGCTGATCACCGATCACAACGTGCGCGAGACCCTGGGCATCTGCGACCGGGCCTATATCCTGAACGAAGGCGAGGTGCTGTCACGCGGCACGCCGGCGCACATCCTCGCCGACGAGAAGGTGCGCGAGGTCTACCTGGGCCGCGAATTCCGCCTCTGAAGGCGCGCTCCGGGGCTGTTTCACGTCACGATTTGCCGCCACTGGCTATGGCCGCGTCCGCGGCCACGCGCTAGGATGGTCGCAAGTCCCTTCGACCTGGCTGGTATGAAACCCGCACTGCAGTTTCGCCTCCACCAGCAGCTGACGCTGACGCCGCAATTGCAGCAGGCGATTCGTCTGCTGCAGCTGTCGCAACTGGAGCTGGAAGCCGAACTGCGCCAGATCGCCGAAAGCAATCCGCTGCTGGAATTCGCCGAGGAAGTCGAGGACGAAGAGTCGGTCGACGGCGCGGAAGCGGAAAGCGAATATTCGGGTGCCGAGACCGCCGCCGGCAACCGTGAAAACGACAACGATGAAACCGGCGATTGGGCGGATGGCGGCGGAGTCGCCGAGTCGCCGATCGATTTTTCCAGCAACAGCGTGAGCAGCAGCGGCACCGGCTCGCGCGGCGATGACGATTTCGAACCGCAGAACAGCGCGCCGGAGAATCTGCAGCAGCACCTGTTGTGGCAGCTGAACCTGGCCTCGTTCAATCCGCGTGAACACCTGATCGCCACCGTGCTCATCGATGCGCTGAATCCCGCCGGCTATCTGGTCGAAGGGCTGGAGGCGATCCTGGTCGCACTGCCGGCGGACATGAACGCCAGCATCGAGGAAATCGAGGCCGTGCGGCGCCAGCTTCAGGGCTTCGACCCCACCGGCGTGGGCAGCCTCGACCTGCGCGACTGCCTGCGCGTGCAACTGGAGCAGTTCGCCCCGGACACCCCCCAGCGCGAGCTGGCCCTGCGTATCGTCGACAGCGAGCTCGAACTGCTTGCGCGCAACGACATTGCGCGCCTGGCGCGGCGTCTGCGTGCCGACGAAAACGATGTGACCGATGCCGCCTTGCTGATCCGCAGCCTCGATCCACGCCCGGGCGCGGCGCTGGACACGACCCCGGTGGAATACGTGGCACCGGACGTATACGCGGTGCGCGACGGTGGCCGCTGGCGGGTCAGCCTCAATCCGGACTCGCAGCCGAAACTGGGGCTCAACCAGCATTACTGCGGCCTGATCGCCAAGGCCCGCGGCGAGGACGCCAGCTGGATGCGCGGCCAGCTGCAGGAAGCACGCTGGCTGATCAAGAGCCTGGAGTCGCGCGCCGAGACCCTGCTCAAGGTAGCCGACGCCATCGTGCGCCGGCAGAGCGCCTTCCTCGACTACGGCCCCGAAGCCATGCACCCGCTGGTGCTGCGCGAGGTAGCCGAGGAAGTGGGCATGCATGAGTCCACCATCTCGCGCGTCACCACGCGCAAGTACATGCATACCCCGCGCGGCACGTTCGAGCTGAAGTATTTCTTTTCCAGCGGGGTCTCCACCGAGGATGGCGGCAGCGCCTCGGCCACCGCGATCCAGGCCATGCTGCGCAAGCTGATCGACGCCGAGGACGCCCGCAAACCCCTGTCCGACCTGGCGATCGCCGAGGAGCTGCAACGCAAGGGCATCCAGGTGGCCCGCCGCACCGTCGCCAAATACCGGGAGGGGCTGCGGATTCCCACCTCCAGCGAACGCCAGCGTGCCGGCTGAGCCGTGCCGCCGATGCGAAGGAACTTGATTGATGCGAAAGCGTTCTCATATCGGTAACGGATGATCAAAGATCATTACAGATGATTGATGATCGGCCACTCTCGCAACGAGGATGGCCGATCCACCCCGCCGCCGAAAGGCGGCACGCACCACCCAGGAGGCGCACTATGCAATTCCAACTCAGCGGCCAGCAGATCGAAGTCACCCAGGCCCTGCGCGACCACGCGACCGCCAAGCTCGATCGCCTCACGCGCCTCGACGACAAGCTGATCAGTCTGGTCATAGTCCTGTCCGTCGACAAACTGCAGCAATGCGCCGAAGGCACGCTGGGCGTGACCGGCACCACCCTGCATGCGGAAGCGGCCGAACCGGACATGTACGCGTCGATCGACATCGTGTTCGACAAGCTGGTCAGCCAGTTGCGCAAGCACCGCGAAAAGATCAGCGACAAGCATCAGCAGGAAGCACGCGAAGCCCGCCTGTACGGCTGAGTCCCGCCACGGCCCGCCCCCTTCCGGGGCGGGCTTTTTCCTTTCTGAACACCCGTTCCCGTCCAAGCTGGCACAATGGTCGCGTCGCCGCAGTCGCCCATCCGGGCTCACCATGCGGCACGAGGGCCTTGCTTGGATCGGATCAGCGCGCGACAACTCTACGATGGCGTCCACGAACGCATGGGCCTGCGCTGGCTGTCCGGCATGCGCGGGGAATCGCGCGCGCTCGAGCCGGGCGCGACCCAGTCGCGCCGGCCGTCCCTGATCGGCTACCTCAACGTCATCTACCCGAACAAGATCCAGATCATCGGCTCCGAAGAGCTGAACTATCTGGATGGGCTGGATTCGCGCCAGCGCTGGGAGGTCATGCACAAGGTCGCCGCCTACCAGCCGGTGGCGCTGATCGTGACCAAGGACCAGACGGTTCCTGCCGATCTGCGCGAGGTCGCCGAGGAAACCAACACCCCGCTGTGGATCAGTCCCAAGCGCGGGCATGAGTTGCTCACCTACCTGCAATACCACCTGGCACGCATCCTGGCGGCGAAGACCACCCTGCACGGCGTGTTCCTCGAGGTCTTCTCGATCGGCGTGCTGATTACCGGCGAGGCCGGATCGGGCAAGAGCGAGCTGGCGCTGGAACTGATCAGCCGCGGCCACCGGCTGGTCGCCGACGACGCCACCGAATTCACCCTGATCGCGCCCGACGTGATCGACGGCACCTGCCCGGAGCTGCTGCAGGACTTGCTGGAAGTGCGCGGTCTGGGCGTGCTCAACGTACGCGAGATGTTCGGCCACATGTCGGTCAAGGCATCCAAGTACCTGCGCCTGGTGGTTCACCTCAAGCCCTTGCGCGACGGCGAGGAAACCGATGCACTGACTCGTCTGACCGGCGACATCGGTCACCGTCAGATCCTCGACGTGCCGATGCCCATGATCACCATTCCGGTGGCCTCCGGACGCAACATCGCGGTGCTGGTGGAAGCGGCGGTGCGTAGCCACGCGCTGAAGAGCAAGGGCATCGATCCGGCACAGACCTTCATTGACCGCCAGGCGCATCAGCTGCGTCGGCTGCCTCCATGGTGAATGCATGAGCGAGCACAAGACTTCCCAGCTCGACCCGCGGGTCGATCCACGCGACATCCACCTGATCGTGCTCAGCGGCCTGTCCGGCGGCGGCAAGACCGTGGCCTTGCGCGCGCTGGAAGACCTGGAGTTCTACTGCGTCGACAACCTCCCCTCGGCCCTGCTGCCGCAACTGGTGAACGCGGTCATCGAAGGAAGCGGCAGCCAGAAGCATCAGCGCATCGCGGTGGGTGTCGACGTGCGCAACCGCAGCGTCGATTTCACCCAGATGCCGACCGTACTGTCGGGGCTGGCCGCCGCCGGCGTGCAGGTGCACCTGATCTTCCTGGATTGCCGCGATGAGGTGCTGATCAAGCGTTATTCGGAGACCCGCCGGCGCCATCCGCTGGCCGCGCAGGGGCTGTCGCTGGCCGATGCGATCGCCGAGGAACGCCGGCTGCTGCGCCCGCTGATGGGGATTGCCGAGAAGGTGATCGACTCCAGCGATCTCAATGTGCATCAGTTGCGCCGCCTCGTCGCCACCGGTTATGCGCAGGCGACCGAGGGACTGACCCTGATGTTCGAGTCCTTCGCGTTCCGTCGCGGGCTGCCGCTGGATGCCGACTTCGTGTTCGACGCACGCTGCCTGCCCAACCCCCACTGGCAGGCCCATCTGCGCCCCCTGTCAGGCAAGGATGCCCCGGTGCGTGAATTCCTCGACAGCGAGCCGCTGGTGGGCGAATACTTTGCCGATACCGCACACTGGCTGGACAAGTGGCTGCCTCGCTTCGAGCAGGACGACCGCAGTTACCTGACCGTCTCGATCGGCTGCACTGGCGGCCGGCATCGCTCGGTCTACCTGGTCGAAAAGCTCGCCGCCCATTACCGTGATCATCGCCAGGGCGTACTCACCTTCCACCGCGAGCTTGAATGATGACCGCGCCTTCGAACCACCACCCCACTCCCGAAGGTCGGCAGACATGAGCGTCGGCGTGCTGTTGATGACCCACGAGGCAGTCGGCAAGGCGCTGATTTCCGCCGCGCACCACGTGATGCCGAAACTGCCGTTGAGGGTCGCCGCGGTGGAAGTGCCGCCGCACGCCGACCCAGACGTGATGCGCACACTCACCGCCCACCACGCACGCGAACTCGACCAGGGCGAGGGCGTGCTGATCCTGGCCGACCTCTACGGCGCCACCCCGTGCAATATCGGGCTTTCCCTGGGCGCCCTCGGCGTCCATCTTCACTGCGTATCGGGCCTCAACCTGCCGATGCTGCTGCGCGTACTCAACTATGCGGAAAAACCACTGGATGAACTGGCCGAAATCGCGGCCAGCGGTGGCCGCGGAGGAATCTTCATCGACCATGCCTGACTTTAACCATGCTTGAACAAGAAATCGTCGTATCCAACAAGCTCGGCCTGCACGCCCGCGCATCCGCCAAACTGGTGCAACTGGTGCAGGGCTTCAAATCCACTGTATGGCTGGTAAGCAAGAATCGCGAGGTCAACGCGCAGAGCATCATGGGCGTCATGATGCTGTCAGCCGGTATCGGCACGGTGCTGACCATCCGCGCCGACGGGCCGGACGAGGCCTCCGCCATCGGCGCGGTAGCTGAACTGTTTGAACGGAAATTCGACGAAGGAGCGTAATGGAACCGGGAATCGGACATCGCAAACCCCGCAAGGCAACCTCCCCGAGGTCGCCGGAAATGGGTACGGGCCGCTTGCACGGAGGCGGCCGTCCGGCTGTCGATCGCGCCCGGCCGACGCTTTCGATGCCGCACTCCCCGCACCGCATTCGTCCGCCCGCCGGAGCCAGGCCATGAGGCAGGTGCTCAGCGGAACGGTGGCAGCCCACGGCATGGCCCTTGGCCGTGCCCGGCTGGTACAGCCCAGTCGCTACACCGTCGACACGCGTCCGCTGGCCGAGGAAGAGATCGAGGGCGAGCTGCAACTGCTGCACCAGGCGCTGGACACGGCGCGGCAGGAACTGCGCGAGCTGCGCGGCAAGCTGCACGGCGCGCTGGCGCGCGAGGTCAACGAATTCATCGACGCCCACAGCCTGCTGCTGGATGACGCGGAACTGCTGCGCGGGCTGGACGATCTGGTGCGGATCGGCCACTACCGTCCCGGCGCCGCACTGAAGAAGCAGCGCGACCGGCTGTCCGCCGTGTTCGAGGCGATGGACGACCCCTACCTGCGCAGCCGCAAGGAAGATGTCGAGCAGGTGATCAACCGGGTCATCTCCGCGCTGCAGCGGCAGACCAGCCCGGAGGAGCGCAAGCTGGCGGCCCGGGTCGGCGAGATCCTGATCGCCGACAGCGTGGCGCCGGGCGACATGGCGCAGCTGGCCGGCAACGGCCTGCTCGGCGTGGTCGGCAGCTCCGGCAGCGCCTATTCGCACAGCGCGATCCTGGCCCGCAGCCTGGGCCTGCCGATGCTGGTCGGCACCCGCGACGCGCTGTCCAACATCCACGACGACGACCTGATCCTGCTCGACGCCGAGCGCGGCGAGGCGGTGGTGCATCCGACCGCCCAGGACCTGTCGCATTACCGCGCCTGGCAGCGCGAGGCCGCCAACGAGGGGCGCCGCCTGGCCAAGCTGGCGAATGCACCTTCGCGCACCCGTGATGGGGTCGACGTCTGCCTGCTGGCCAATGCCGAGACCATCACCGACGTGGCGATGGCACGCGCCCGCGGGGCCGACGGGGTCGGTCTGTACCGCACCGAGTTCCTGTTTCTCCGCAAGCGGGCACTACCCTCCGAAGACGAGCAGTTCAATGCGTATCGGGATCTGGTGCTGGGCATGGGTGGCCTGCCGGTCACCATCCGTACCATGGACCTGGGCGCCGACAAGGCCGATGCCGCCGGCCTGGCCACCCGCGGCGAGGAGAACCCGGCGCTGGGCGTGCGGGGCGTGCGACTGTCGCTGCGCCATCCTGCGGTGTTCTCCACCCAGATCCGCGCGATCCTGCGCGCCGCCTGTTACGGCCCGGTGCGCGTGCTGGTGCCAATGGTGACCCAGCCGGACGAGATGATCGCGGTGCGCACGCTGTTCAAGCTGGCACGGCAGGAACTGAAACGCGAGAACATCGACCTGCCGGAGAAGCTGCCGCTGGGTGCGATGATCGAGGTGCCCGCCGCTGCCATCAACGTGCGCGCACTGCTGGAGTACTCGGACTTCCTCTCGATCGGCACCAATGACCTGGCCCAGTACGTACTCGCCGCCGATCGTGGCAATGACGCCCTGGAAAACATCTACAACCCGCTGCAGCCGGCCTTTCTGCGCCTGCTCTCGCATGTCATCAGCGCCGGTCGCCGGGCGAAGAAGCCGGTCAGCCTGTGTGGCGAAATCGCCGGCGACGTGAATTTCACCTCGTTGCTGCTGTTGCTGGGTCTCAACGAATTCAGCATGCACCCGAGCCAGATCCTGCATGTCCGCGACCGTCTTGCCACGCTCGACCGCGCCCATCTGCGCCGTCACGCCGCGCAATTGTTGCGCGTGCATACCCACGAACAGGCCGAGGCACTGCTGAACGACATCGTCAACGCACTGCTGCCCGCCTGACGCTTTCCATCTTCCGCGCAGCATGGCCCGTGTATCGATCGCGTTTCGCCCGGGACGCGCTCACCCACCCGAGCCGGTGTCGCCGGAATCGCTCAACGCCAGAAACGCATCGAGCAGGGCACCGCGATATTTCTGCTTGTGCAGCAGCAACGAAAGCTTCCGATGCAGATCGAGGAACGGGGTTTTCAGCGCCTTCAGGCGCCCCGTCGCCAGCGCGTCGGTGACCGCCACGGCAGGCAGGCAGGCGATCCCCAGCCCTGCCACCACTACCTGCTTGATCGCTTCGATCTGATCCAGCTCCAGCACGGTTTCGCCGGGCGGCAGTTGCGCCAGCACGCGCTCGCTGGTCGCTCGCGTGGCCGATCCCGGCTCGCGCAGCACCCAGCGCGCACCGGCGAAGTCCGCCGGCTTCAGGCTGCGCTTGCGCGCCAGCGGGTGCTCCGGCGCCGCACACACCACCAGCAAGTCGTCACGCCACGGCCGCACTTCCAGCATCGGATGGGTAACCGGCCCTTCGACGCAGCCGATGTCCAGGCTGTGATCGAGCACGCCGGCAGCGATCGCTTCGGTGTTCGCCACACGCAACCGGATCGCCACCTGCGGATGCGCACGAACGAATGGGCCCAGCAGCTCGCCCACCCGATAGTTGCCGACCGTGTTGCTGGCACCGATGCGCAACTCGCCGCCCAGCACCGCGCCATCCTCGCTGCCGCGCCGGCCGAACTCGGCATGCCGCTCCAGCAACTCCTGCGCCAGCGGCAGCAGCTCGCGCCCGCGCGCATTCAGGCGCAGGCGGCCGCGTTCACGCGCGAATACCGGCGCATCCAGCTGCCGCTCCATTTCGGCCAGCGCCATGCTGGCGGCCGGCTGGGTCAGGTGCAGACGTTCGGCGGCGGCGCGCACGCTGCCAAGCAGCGCGATCTGAACGAATACCTCGAGTTGGCGCGGGCTGATGTTTATCATCAGCGCATTTTATATATCCCATCAGATATTCCAAGTTTTCCTGATGGGTGGCGACGCGGACAATGCGCGAATCGCCGGAGTCCACCCATGAACACCCCATCCATTGCCGCCGTCATTCATCCCAGCATGCGCAGTCGCCTCCCCGGCCTGTTGCTGGCGCTGGCGATCGGCCTGCTGGCCTTGCTGCTGGGACGCCGGGTGCCGCTGATCGGCGGCCCGGTGTTCGGCATCGTGCTGGGTATCGTGGTACGCAACCTGTTCACACCGGGCGAGATCTTCACTCCCGGCATCCAGTTCGGCGGCAAGCAGGTGCTGCAATGGTCGATCATCGCGCTGGGCTTTGGCTTGAGCCTGGGTCAGGTCGCGAAAACCGGCGTGCAGTCGCTGGCAGTTACCGCGGTCACCATGAGTACGGCGTTCTTCGCGGCCTGGTTGCTGGGCCGCTGGCTCGGCGTGCACGACAAGCTGAAGATCCTGATCGGCGTGGGCACCGCGATTTGCGGCGGCTCGGCGATCGCGGCGATCACGCCGATCATCCGCCCCGACGACCACGATACCGCGTTCGCGATCTCCACCATCTTCCTGTTCAACCTGGTCGCGGTGCTGCTGTTCCCGCTGCTCGGCCACCTGATGCACATGTCCGACCTGGGCTTCGGCCTGTGGGCGGGTACCGCGATCAACGACACCTCCTCGGTGGTCGCCGCCGGCTACAGCTACAGCCATGTGGCCGGCGACTACGCCACCATCGTCAAGCTGACCCGCGCCACCCTGATCATCCCGGTGAGCCTGGTACTGGCGCTGGTGGTGGCCGCTGGCGAAAAGCGTCGTCACAAGCAGGCGGGCAGCGTCGGCCACTTCAGCCTGGCCAGCATCTTCCCGTGGTTCATCCTGTGGTTCCTGGTTGCCTCTGGCATCCGCACCGTGGGGCTGATTCCGGTGGCGATCCAGCCGGCCATCCATATGCTGGCCGAGTTCCTGATCATCGTGGCGCTGACCGCGATCGGCCTGTCGGCCAACCTGCGCAAGATGGCATCCACCGGCGTGCGACCGATCCTGCTGGGCCTCGGTGTGTGGATTGCGGTGGCGGTGAGCAGCCTGCTGGTGCAGTGGGTGATCGGCCAGCTTTGAAAACGGACATCCACAGCCAGCGGGGGACGCACGACCGTCTCGAGTCGCCCTCGGCCGGGGAGCGGTTCGAAGCCGCGGGCAGGCATGGGGTGGCCAGTGGCATCGGCGGGGAACGTCATGCCGATGAACATGCGGCCGACCCCATCGCTCACGCCGGCGCGCTGATCTCCACGGGTTCGTTCATCTCGCCGGCCGCATTCGATCCGGCGCGCGGGAACGCCAGCGTCATCGTGGTGCCCACGCCGGGCTGCGACTGTACATCGACAAAGCCGCCCCACTGGCGCATCAGTCCATAGACCTGCGCCAGACCCAGCCCGGTGCCCTTGCCTTCGGCCTTGGTAGTGAAATACGGCTCGAACAGGCGCTCCCGGGTCGCGGCGCTCATGCCCGAACCCTCGTCGCTGACCGATATCGTCACGTACTCGCCTGGTGCCCGTATCGTGCTGGCCACGTCGTCGGAAATCGACATCCTGCCGAAGGCCACCGCGATCGGTCCGCTTTGGTCGCATGCGTCGCGCGCGTTGATGCACAGGTTCATCAGGGCCTGCTCGATCGAATGCGGATCGGCGAAGGTGAAGTATTCGCCGGCCGAATCATCCACCAGCAGACTGATACCCGGACCCATGCTTTGCTGGATGAAACCCTCGATGCCGGCGGCAAGAGCACGGACCTCGACCAGTTCCGGCTGATAGGCGTGCACGCGGGCGAAGCCGAGCAGCCGCTTGGCCAGGATCGCCGCATGCCGCACACCCTCCATGGCATATTCCAGCATCCGGCGCTGATCGTTGGCGAGCCGCTCAGGCCGGTCCAGCACCGCGCTCAGACTCATGGTGGCGGTCTGCAGCATGTTGTTGAAATCGTGCGCGATGCCGGCCACCAGCTGGCCGATCGCCTCGCTTTTCTGCGCCTGGCGCGAAACCTGTTCGGCCACCGACTGGGCCAGCGTGGCGATGTCGAGCTTTTCCTGCAGCGCGGTCTCCCGTTGGGCGCCGGCATGTTGTGCCGCGCTGACCACGGTAAGCCGGCTCTTGAGGTTGCGGGTGATCGCATCCAGCGCATCCTGCACGCGCATCTGTTCCGTGATGTCGCGACTGATGATCAGTACGCTCTGAACCTGGCCGGCGTCGTCAAGCAAGGGGGTCAGCGTGGACATCCACCACTTTTCCTCACGCTTGGGGCCGGAGGACATGCTGGTGAACTGCATCCGTTTGCCGCGCCGGGCACCCTGCAATGCCTCGCCGGCGCGCACGCGGGAGGATTCGGGCCACAGCGAGACCCAGGTGCGCTCGATCGATTGCTCCGGCTCCTTGATGCCCAGCAGCCGGCAGCCGTTGCGGTTGGTGAAAGCAACATGCCCGGTGGCATCGATCTGCATGACGCCATCCAGCGATGCCTCAACGATTTGCTTGTAGTACTCGGCAACGCTCATGCTGAAAATCCTCGTGTTCCGCAGGATAGTCCCTTCGAGTCATCACCGCGTGTGCACGGTGCAAGCAGCAGTGTCGACTCTCACTACCGTTGGATACGCATGCCCCCCCTGGACGATCAAACCATCCTGCTGGTCGAGGATGACGTGAAGGCCCGCGAGATCACCACCATGATCCTCGAGGCCGAGGGCATCCATGTCTATGCTGCCGCCAACGCTCGCGCCGCCTGGGAGCTGTTTGGCCAGCACCCCGATCTCGACCTGGTGATCAGCGACATCAACATGCCCGGCGGCATGAACGGCATCCAGTTGACGCAGAGGATTCGCCACGATGATCCGTCGATGCGGGTGGTGCTGGTTTCCGGCAACCCGCAATCGAGCTTCAGCGACCTGCCGGAAGGCATCCTGTTTCTGCCCAAGCCGTTTGATCGGCAAGCGCTGCTGGGTGCCGTGCAGGCATCACGGCGTCACTGAGGCACAGGCGGCGCGGTGCAACGGAGCCGGATGGCGCAGGCGCGCATCGCTTGATCTAATGCAATGGATATTCTGACCGGCGCCAGCGCCCCGACGCCCCTTCCAGCGGAATCGCCATCTTGATCGAGCAATCCCTCGCCCTGCCCTGCGGCCACATGCTGGCCAACCGTTTCTGCAAGGCGGCGATGACCGAAGGTCTGGCCGACCCCCTGGGCCGCGCCACCGCGGCACACCAGCGTCTCTATGCGAAATGGGCCGGTGGCGGTGCAGGCCTGCTGCTCAGCGGCAACATCATGATCGACCGACGCTACCTCGAGCGCGCCGGCAACGTCGTGGTGGAAGACGACTCGGGCATCGACGCGCTGAAGGCCTGGGCGGATGCCGTCCACGCCAACGGCAGCCAGTTGTGGGCGCAGATCAGTCACCCCGGCCGGCAATGCCCGCGACTGGTCACCCTGACGCCACTGGCGCCGTCGGAAGTCCAGCTCGCCGTGGCCGGCAACTTCGGCAAGCCGCGCGCGATGACCGAAGCGGACATCCTCGACGTGATCGCCCGTTTCGCGCGTACCGCGGGCGTGTTGAAGGCGGCCCGCTTCGATGGCGTGCAGATCCACGCCGCACACGGTTACCTGCTGTCGCAGTTCCTGTCGCCGCGCACGAACCGTCGCACGGACCGCTGGGGCGGCACGCTGGCCCACCGCGCCCGCCTGCTGCTGGAGGTGATCCGCGCCGTGCGCGCCAACGTGGGTGTCGACTACCCGATCGCGGTGAAGCTCAACTCCTCCGACTTCGTGCAGGGCGGTTTCACCCTGGAGGAATGCATCCAGGTGGTGGGCTGGCTCAGCGAGGCCGGCATCGACCTGCTGGAGATTTCCGGCGGCACCTACGAGCAGCTGGAATTCTTCAAGGCCCATGACGAGGCCGAGATTCGCGACAGCACGCGTCAGCGCGAGGCGGTGTTCTTGAAGTACGCCCGGTCGATCAAGGCCGCAGCCAACATGCCGGTGATGGTCACCGGCGGCTTCCGCACCCTGGCCGGCATGGAAGCGGCGTTGCGGAGTGGCGACACCGACATGATCGGCATCGCCCGTCCGTTCTGCCTCGACCCCGACTTCCCCGCCCGGATGCTGGCCGGCAGCCTCGCCGCGTTGCCGGTGCCGGAGGACCGGCTGGTGCTGGGCAAGGGCTACCGCGGCCCCAACAGCAAATCCCCCACGATGCGTGCATTCAACAACCAGGCCCAGGCGGGCTGGTACTACCACCAGATCGAACGCCTCGGCGCCGGCCTCCCACCGCAACCGGCACTGTCGCCATGGCGTGCGCTGCTGGGGCACTTCAGGAAGGACTTCGGGCGTGCGATGGCACGCAAACGGACGCGGGCGGAGCCGCCGCCGACGGCAGGACTTGCCCCGGAGTCATAGCGAATTTTCCGGGCCGCGGCGCACTTCCCTCGCGGGGGATGATCGCGCGACCCCTCAGCGGTGAGTCGTCACCGTTGTCTTGGCGCCATTCCCCGAACGTGGACACATTCCGGCTGCCGGGGGCTCAAGTCCACCCGTCAGCTGCCGTCATCTTGGGTTGATCCCCCTTCGAATTCGGACAAGCCCCACCGGCCGCGAACGCCGGGACAACACATGATGCAGGGTGGAAGGCGTGACGGCAGCCGGATGAACCGGGTGCCGATGGCTCGTCGAGTCTCTGACGCCCACGTGTCCACTGCCACGGCAACCAAAGAAGGTGAACGTCCATGTCGCCGGATCGCGCGAACTCGGCAGGCGCCGACACTCAGTCCGCGCCGCCGTGGCCACAACGTCTGTCGGAGTTGTTCCTGAGCACGGACCCGCGGCGGCGAATCCGGATCACCCAGTGGGGGATCACCGTCATCGTCTACGCGAGCAGCGCGCTGGTGGTGAAGTTCGCCTTGCGGCCAGGTTCCGCCGATGAAATCGGCTATGCCGGCTGGTGCGCCTTTCTGGTGTTGTTCCTGACCGGCGTCTACGTGGCGCTGCGCAGCGGATGGAGCGAGCGCTTCGCCGACCCCGCACTCACCACGGCGCAGATGATACTGGGCTCCATCGGCGTGGAATGGGGCTACGTGCTCTGCGGACCGGCCCGTGGCGCGACCCTCTATCCCCTGCTGCTGATCTTCGCCTTCGGTGCCTTTTCGCTGAGCTGGCGCCGGATCATGTGGCTGACACTGTTGACTCTCGTCAGCCTGGTCGCCACGGTGGCGGTGCTGGAAACGTCAAGAACCGGCGACCCCGGCGGCCTGCTCAAGACGAGCGAGCTGCGCCTGGATCAGATCAACGTGCTGATGATCATCATCGTGCTGCCGGCCTTGTCGGTCACCGCGGCGCGCTTGTCGATGCTTCGCTACAAGCTCCGCTCGCAGCGCAGCGCATTGTCCGAAGCGATGGAGGAAGTCCAGCGACTGGCCACCCACGACGATCTGACCGAACTGGTCAATCGGCGCCACATCCAGCAACGGCTGGCCCAGGAACTCAGCCGCTTTCAGCGCCATGGCAGCCCGTTCAGCGTGGTGATCATCGATCTCGACTTCTTCAAACGGATCAACGACACCCATGGCCATGCCTTCGGCGACCACGTGCTGCAGGCATTTGCCGCCGAAGCCGTGGCCACGCTGCGCGCCTGCGACCTGATTGCGCGCTGGGGTGGTGAGGAGTTTCTGGTACTGCTGCCGGACACCCGCGCAGCGCAAGCGGCAACGATCATCCGGCGCCTGCTCAAACGGATGCCCACGATGCCCCATGCCGGCGGGCCACCGCTGACATTTTCGGCGGGCGTGACCGAATGCCGCCGGGACGAGGCCGTGGAGGATGCGGTGGCACGTGCGGATGCGGCGATGTACGAGGCGAAGGCATCGGGACGCAATGCGGTGCGACTGAAAGAGACGACGACCTAGTCAGGCCAGGGGCACAGCCCGGATCAGGGACGACAAGGTCGGTCCCGGCGAGTTTCGTGCGCTTGCCGACCGGGAGACCGGACCTGCTGCGCCCCGCCACCCACCGGAGTCGCCGGCTCAGGCACGCCGCATCTGGCGAAGGTGACGCCACACATAGAGCCCGATGGCGATGAGCAGGCCGCCGGCGATCAACCCGTCGAAGCGATGGAAATAGACACCCAGCGTGTCCCAGTGTTCGCCCAGCTTCATGCCGATCCAGGCCAGGCCCCAGCACCAGAGGAAGGAGCCGAGGAAGGTGTACACACTGAATCGCCATGGCGACATGCGCACCACGCCGGCAGGAAAGGCGATGAAGGTGCGGATGACTGGCAGCAGGCGACCGACGAAGATGGTGATGTCGCCGTGTCGTTGAAACCAGCGATCGGCCAGATCGAGGTCGTGGCTGGAGATCAACATGTACTTGCCGTAGCGCTCGATCAGCGGGCGACCGCCCCACGCCCCGACGGCGTAAGCCAGCCATGACCCGATCAGGCAACCGACCGCTCCGGCCAGGGCGACCATGCCCAGCGTCAGCGTGCCCTGGGATACCAGGTAGCCCGAAAACGGCATGATGATCTCGGAGGGCAACGGAATGCAGGCACTCTCGATGCCCATCAGCAGCACGATGCCCAGGTATCCCAGCCGGGAGATCACCGCGATGACCGCACTGGCGAGCAGAGCCAACCATTTTCCCAGCATGCGGCACCCGCCACTTTCTCAACGATGAAGCGTCATGGTACCGCGTCGATGGAGATGGCTGTGCCAGCGGCGCCGGAGGAAGCGCATGGCCGCGCATGGCCCCGGACCGATCCACTCAGGCCTTGCCCTGCTCCACCAGCGTCAATGCCACCTTGTCGCGCAGGTACACCGGCAGGGCCAGCTCGGGCGCCAGCACGCGACCGGCCCTGAACTCGCGCATCGCCAGTTCGGCGACATGCGCGGCCTGCGGGTAACGCATGCCGTCGGCGGAATGCAGGATGCCGGTGAGGCGCTGGCTCAGCACCGTGGCATAGGTGGCCCAGCCGCTGCCGACCACCTGCCATGTGGCGGCCTCGGGCAGCGACAGCGTGTCCGCGGTGCAGACCCGCTCCTTGTCCAGTGCGACCAGGCCGCCGTTGCCGTCGCGGCGGTAGCAGGCGGCGTAGATCTCGCCCATGCGTGCGTCGATCACGGCCAGGATCGCGGTGTGCTCCTCTTCCGGCGCTTCCAGCGCCAGCGCGGCCAGCGAGGAGATGGTGATCACCGGCAGATCCAGCGCCAGCGCCATGCCCTGCGCCAGCGACACGCCCAGTCGCACGCCGGTGAACGCGCCGGGCCCTCGGCCCACCGCGATCGCGTCCAGCGCCAGCCGGCCGATGCCGGCTTCGGCCAGCAGCGCGTCGGCCATCGGCAGGACCAGTTCGGTATGCCGACGTGGCGCGATCTCGCTGCGGGCGATCAGTTCGTCGCCGTGGATCAGCGCGACGGAGCAGGCTTCGGTGGCGGTTTCGATGGCGAGCAGATTCATGATCGTTCCATGATAGCGGCTGGCGGCCCGGACGAGGCCGCTGCCGCGGTGGTCGGTCCCGGGGTCATCGGCACGTAGGCATACCAGTCGATGCGGCGGGTCAGGTACATCATCAGCGCCACCATCACCAGCAACACCAGGGCACCGATCAGCAAGGCGTACTGCTCGGCCGCGATCAACCCGTACAGCATCGCGTAGATCAGCCCCAGCACGCCGCCCAGCAGCATCCCGGCGCGCCGGGCCCGCAGGACCGCCATCGCGTAGCCGCCCACGATCAGCACCACCGCCGACGCGGCCAGCGCATACGCCGCGCCGAAGCCGATCTGTTCGGACAGTGCCAGCAGCACGACATAGAACGTGGCCAGCGCGGTACCGACCAGCAGGTATTGCACCGGGTGCACGCGCAGCCGACGGAGCACCTCGAACAGGAAGAACGCAACGAACGTCATCGCGATGAACAGCAGGCCGTATTTGCCGGCGCGCACGTTGCGCTGGTACACGTCCACCGGCTGGTACAGCTGCACGCCGAAGCTCGACGCCTGCAGCGCCGGTTTCATGCCGTCGTCGGTATCGCTCCAGTGCTGGCCGTAACTGCGGTTCAGATCGAGCAGGTGCCAGTGCGCGCTGAAGCCGTGGGTGTCGAGCTGATGCTCCAGCGGCAGCGCCGCGCCCACGAAACTGGGGTCGCGCCACGGCGCGCGCATGTTCACGTCGGTACTGCGGGCCAGCGGCAGCAACTGCAGCGATTCGGTGCCGGCCAGCTCGAGTCCGATCTCCACGTCGATGGATTGATCTGCCAGCGCATCCAGATCGATCGGCACCACCACGTTCGGCCACGGACCCAGCCGCTCTGCCGACGAATCGAAGCGGGCGGGCCTGCCGTTGATGCGCAGGTCGGTGATTTCCCGCAGCCCGCGCAGGTCGCCGATCGGCAACCGCAATTCGGCCTTGCCACCCTGCCATGACGCGCTGCTGCCGTGGCGGAAGCGGGCCAGGTCCTGCGCCCGGAACTGCGCGCTGAGTTTCACCGTGGAGACGAATACCGGCACGCTGTAGATGCCGTAGCTGCGGGTCTGCACCGACATCGCCACGTCCATCTTCAGCGTGTCGGCGAGCATGCTCTCGCTGCCTGCGCGCAGCTGGTACGGCTGGTTTTCCGCCACGCCGACCTGGCGCATGGTCGGCACCACCAGCACCGGGCCACCGAGCACCTGGTCGCCGCCCCAGCCCTGCGCGATCTGCGTGACCGCCGTCTCGCGCAGCTGCTGCCGCTCCTGCACCAGGCCATTCACCTGCATCAGCGGTATCGTCATCAGCAGCGCCAGCACGCCGATGCCGAGCACCTTGGCGGTCACCGTCTGTGTCCATGCAGCCATCACACGCTCCTCCCTCGAATGGAGCGTCGATCACAGCAGTCGCAACGGCCCGGCCGCAGGCGAGCGGGGCCGCCGCGGGGGCGACAATCTGACTTTGCGATGTTCGTGCAACTTCGCCCGGCGGTGGCGGTCACTTGCAGAAGCCATCGGTGAAATCGCCCCGCCCGGGGCCACGCATTCGTCCATCGGAGGGGAACCATGCGCAAGATCGCAACGTTTCTGGCCCGCAACAAGGGCTTCATCACCTTCCTGTTGTGCATGATCATGTTCCGCAGTGCCGTGGCCGACTGGAACGTGGTGCCGACCGGCTCGATGCAGCCCACCATCCACATCGGCGACCGCATCCTGGTCGACCGCATGGCCTATGACCTGCGCCTGCCGCTGACCCACATCAGCCTGCTGCACCTGGCCGACCCGCAGCGCGGCGACATCGTGGTGCTGGATTCGCACGCCGCCCACGAGCGATTGGTGAAAAGGGTGATCGGCTTGCCCGGCGACCAGGTCGCCATGCGCAACAACGTGCTCTTCATCAATGGCCTTGCCGCCAGTTACCGCCCGACTGCCCGCAGCGGCATCCACGACGATCGACTGGACCCGGCGCATTACGAAATCGAACGCTACGGCAGCATGCGCCACGCGATACGCCTGTCCGACGCCGGGCCCGGGCGCGCCAGCAACTTCGGCCCGGTGACGGTGCCGGCCGGCCAGTACCTGCTGCTCGGCGACGACCGCGACAACAGCATGGACTCCCGCTACTTCGGATTCTTCCCGCGCAACGAATTCCTGGGCCGCTCACGCCACGTGGTGGCGTCGCTGGACCCGGCCGATCACTACCTGCCGCGCGCGGATCGCTTCGGCGCAAGGCTCGATTGACGCCTCACGCCGGCGGCTGCCACAGCTCGATGCGGGTGCCGTCGGGATCCATGATCCAGCCGAAACGGCCGAACTCGCTTTCTTCGATGCGCGGGTCGACTTCGACGCCGGCAGCGCGCAGTTGCGCCAGCAATGCGTCGAGATCGTCGACGCGGAAATTCACCATGAACGGCTGCGTGCTGGGCGCGAAGTAGGTGGTGTCGGCAGCAAACGCCGACCACAGAGTGTAGCCGGGACGCTCCTCGTCCTCGTCGAAACGCACGCCGCCCCAGTCGTCGACCTGCAGGCCGAGATGCTCCGCGTACCACGCGGCCAGCGCGGTCGGGTCGCGCGACTTGAAGAAGATGCCGCCCAGTCCGGTGACCCTGGCCATGACCTGCCTCCTGTCGAAACTGCTGTCTTTGCGGGAGCGGCTTCAGCCGCGATGCCTTTGCCGTGTGTACCGAAACAGTCTTCGCGACTGAAGTCGCTCCCACAGGGTGCGCTTCTACCGATCGGCCGTCACGTCCACGGCTACATCATCGAAGAATGCCTGCACCTGCGCCAGTTCGTTCGTTCGCGGCATCGGCGGCAGGCTGGCCAGGAACAGGCGTCCATAACCCTTCGTGGTCAGCCGCGGATCGCACAGCACCAGCACGCCGCGATCGTGCACGTCGCGGATCAGCCGGCCGGCACCCTGCTTCAACGCGATCACCGCGCTGGGCACCTGCCAGCCCATGAACGGGTTGACGCCGGACTGCTCCAGCGCCGCCAGCCGTGCCATCAGCACCGGATCGTCCGGCGCGGCGAACGGCAGCTTGTCGATCACCACCACGCTGAGCGCCTCGCCGACCACGTCGACGCCTTCCCAGAAACTGGCCGCACCCAGCAGCACGCCGTGGCCGCTGGCACGGAACTCCTCCAGCAGTCGCGGCCGCGGTGCGGTGCCTTGCACGAACAGCGGCCAAGGCACTTTTTCCTGCAGCAGCTCGGCGGCGCGGCGCAGCGCGCGATGCGAAGTGAACAATAGGAACGCCCGACCGTTCGATGCCTGCAGCACCGGCAACACCGCCTCGATCACCTTGTCGATGTAGTCGCGCGCATTCGGGTCGGGCAGCGCGGGCGGCAGGTAGCACAGCGCCTGCCGGGCATAGTCGAACGGGCTGTCCAGGCTCAGCGTGCGCGGATCGTCCAGCCCGAGCTGGCGGGCGAAGTGGTCGAAGTTGCCGGCGACCGACAGCGTGGCCGAGGTATGGATCCATGCCGCCTGGGTGCGCTCGCGCAGGCCGCGCATCGGCACGGCCAGGTCCAGCGGCGTGGCGTACAGCGCGAAGCCGCGCGGGTACTGCTCGTACCAGCGGACATCGCGATCGCCGTGGCCTTCGACGATGCGGTCGAGCCGCGAGGTGAACAGCACGGCGCGTTCGTGCAGGTTCGCGAAGCCGCGCGAGCGTTCCGCCTGCGAGGCGAGCAGTTCGGTCAGCGTGGCCAGCAGTTCGCGCAGGTCGTGCAGCGCCCCGGGCACGCCGGCGCGGTCCTCCAGTTGCTGGAACGCGCCGCGCTGCGGCAACGGATCCATCGCCAGGCGCAGGCGTCGCGCCGCATCCTGCAACGCCTCCACCGGCTCCAGCAGCAACCCGATCGCACCGGTGACGCCGCCGCATTCGGCCAGCGCATCCTGCGCCAGCTCGGTCAGCTGGCGCGCGCTGATGCTCTGCGAGAAGAACTGTCCGGCCAGTTCGGGAATCTGGTGTGCCTCGTCGAGGATGAAAGCCGCCGCGCCGGGCAGGATCTCGCCGAAGCCTTCCTGTTTCAGCGCCAGGTCGGCGAACAGCAGGTGATGGTTGACCACCACCACGTCCGCCTCCAGGGCCTCGCGGCGGGCCTTCACCACGTGGCAGTCGTCGAAGAACGGGCACTCCACGCCCAGGCAGTTTTCCGGCGTCGAGGTGACCCGTGGCCACAGCGGCGATTCCTCCGGCACCTCGGCCAGCTCCATCCGGTCGCCGCGACGGGTGCGCGCGGACCACGCGCGGATCGTCGCCAGCTGCGCCGCCTGCGCTCGCTCGAAAGTGGCACCCTCGCGCACGGTCTGGTCGAGCCGGTACAGGCACAGATAGTTCGCGCGCCCCTTCAGCAAGGCAGTCTTCAGGCGGGCGCCCAGCACCGAACGCACCTTCGGCAGATCGCGGAAATACAACTGATCCTGCAGCGCCTTGGTGCCGGTGGAGATGATCACCCGCTCGCCCGACAGCAGCGCCGGCACCAGATAGGCATAGGTCTTGCCGGTACCGGTGCCGGCCTCGGCGATCAGCGTGTCGCGTGCGGCAATCGCCTGCTGCACCGCCCGCGCCATCGTCTGCTGCGCCTCGCGCGGGGCGAAGTTCGGCAGTTCGCGGGCGAACGGGCCTTCGGCGCCGAGCAGGGCTTCGACGTCATCGCCGTCGTTGGTATCGAGATCCATCATCGACGCAGTATCGCCCAGCACCGGCAAGCGGCATACCCGTGGCAGCCACGGCAGCTGGCAGGGGCCGGCGGATTGATTCACCATGGCCGCACAACTCAACAGGGGAAACGCATCATGACGACCGAATTGTGCCTGCTGACGGCGAGTGTCGCGCTGGGACTGCTGCAGATCGTGATTGCCGCCACCGGTTCGACGGTGCAGCGCGGACTGGGCTGGGCGACCAGCGCGCGCGACGGCGATGCCAGGCTGCTGACCGGCGTCGTCGGGCGTCTGGATCGTGCCCGCGGCAACTTCCTGGAAACCTTCCCGCTGTTTGCGGCGGCCGTGCTGCTCGCGTTCGCCCTGCAGCGCCACAACGGCATGATCGTGCTCGGCGCGCAACTCTACTTCTGGGCGCGCGTGGCCTACGTGCCGGTATACGCCGCCGGCATTCCCTACCTGCGCACGCTGATCTGGACGGTCAGTATCGTCGGCATCGTGATGGTGCTGGCGGCGTTGTTCTGACTTGCGCCGGCCCGCCGTGACGACGGACACCGGTGACACGGTCGCAAGCGCGTGGTTCGGATCGAACTTCACCCGGCTGCATCCGCTGCTGCAGTCATTGCATCGCCACGGCGGACGGCTGCGCGGCCCCGTCGAGGTTTCGTTCGGGCGCGGCCTGGCGGGCGCGACGGGCCGCCGGATTGCGCGCCGGCTCGGCATTCCCCCGGAGGCGGGAACCCACCAGCTCGAGGTGACCATCAGTCATCACGACGGACTGCTGCACTGGGATCGGCGCTTCGATCAGGGACAACGCTTTCCGTCGACCTTTCTTCCGCTCGGCCACTGGCCCGACGGTTGCTGGATCGAGCAGACGGCCGCGATCGCATTGCGGCTGCAGGTCGATGTCGTTGACGGCGGCTGGTACTGGCGCTGCATCGGCGCGCAACGCGGTCGCTGGCGCCTGCCTCGCTGGCTGTTGCCACGCAGCGAGGCGTTCAAGCGCGTGGAAGGCGGCCACTACCGCTTCAGCGTCAGTTTCGCCTTGCCCCTGCTCGGCGAGGTACTGCGCTACGGCGGACTTCTCCTCGCCGTGACCGATTGACTCAATAGCGCGGAACGCCGGCCTTGTGGCATGCCTGCACATCCTTGCGCGCCGTAGCTGCACCGAAACGATCACCGGCCTGCAGACGTGTCTCCACGATGGTCTGCCAGTTGCGCGCACACAGCGGGCCCAGTTTCGGGCCCAGCGACCACGACTGCCGCGCCAGCTGCTCGGCGCGAGCGAAATCCCGCATGCCGATCGCCGCCTCGGCGCGCTCCTGCAACAGGTCGGGTGCGTCCGGATTGAGCTTGATCGCCTGATCGAGCTTGCCCGCGGCGTCGGCAAACCTGCCCGTCTGTTCGTCGTGTTGGGCGGCATCCTGCAGCGCGGTGACCGCCGGATCGCGCAGCGGGTTGACGCTGATGATCGAGGTTTCGTGCTCGCCTGCCGCACGGATGGAGGCCACCAGATCGTGGCTCGGCGTCGCCGGCGGTCGGGCCGCCGGAGGCTTGGAGGCAAACAGGCTGCAGCCGGCGGCCAGCATGGCGAGCAGCGGCACGGACAACAGGCGAAGACGCTTGAACGGGAGCGGCATGATCAATTCCTGGTCGGGGTGCCGGAAGGTTGCGCGGGAGGGGGCGTGCCGCCATTCGGCGGCGGATGGTCACCGCCGCCGAACAGGCTTTGCACGCCCTGCCAGAAACAGCCTTCGGTATCGGCAGGCAGGCTGCCGGCAACCACCGGCACCTGCTGCGCCCCCTGGCATTGCGACTCGGTGCGCTTGCCGTCGGCCGGGTTGACCCAGGCCATTTCCAGACCGGCGCCGGGCGCCGCCGACAGCGGTCGGGTGGGCAGCTTGGAGAACAGGTCGCGCCAGGCGCGCAGGCCGCCGCTGGCACCGAACAGGGTGGTCGGCTTGTTGTCGTCGCGGCCCAGCCAGAACACCGCCAGGTGTTCGCCGGTGAACCCGGCGAACCAGCTGTCGCGCATGTCGTTGCTGGTGCCGGTCTTGCCGGCGGCATGCAACCAGGCCAGGCCGGAATTGCCGATGGCGCTGGCGGTGCCGTATTCCGCCACCTGCTGCATCGCCCAGGTGGTCAGCCGCACCGCCTCCTGGTATTCGCCGTTGCCGCCCTGCACCTGATAGCGCTTGATCGTGCGGCCATTGCCGTCGAGTACGCCACGCACCGCCACCAGCGGCAGCGCGTGTCCGTCGGCGGCCAGGTACTGATACAGCTGGGTCACCTGCAGCGGAGCCAGGTCGATCGCACCGATCAGCAGCGAAGGGCTGGGGTTGACGTCGGTGAGGCCGAACGATTCGAGGAACGAGACGATCCGCGGCAGGCCTACTGCCATGCCCAGATGAATCGTCGCCAGGTTCCACGAATGCGCCAGCGCATCGACCATCGTCAGCGGGTCGTGGCTGCGGTGGTCGTCGTTCTGCGGTGTCCAGGTGCTGCCGTCGGGCTGGCGCATGCTGACCGGGCCGTCATCGAGCAGAGTGGCCAGGTTCCAGCGCTCGGGCTGGGTCAGCGCCACCAGGTAGACGAACGGCTTGATCGTCGAACCGATCGACCGGCGCGCGTCGAGTGCGCGATTGAAGCCCGGATCACCCGGCGTGCTGCTGCCGACCACGGCCAGCACGCTGCCACTGTGCGCGTTGGTCACCACCGCCGCCGCCTGCACGCCGTTGCCGCGCTTGCCCAGGCTTTTCAGCGTGCTGGTGATCGCCTGCTCGGTGTACAGCTGGGCCGCCGGATCGAGCGTGGTGAAGATCGACAGGTTGCCCTCGCGCAGGGCCTTCTCGTCGAAGTCGGCGGTGATCTGCTTGCGCACCAGATCCATGAACGCGGGGAAGCGGTTGTGTGGCAACTGGCCATTGCTGACGACATCCAGCGAGGCGGCCTGGGCGGCATTGAGCTGCGCGGCGCTCAGCAGGCCCGTGTCGGCGAACTCCTGCAACACCAGGTTGCGGCGGACCAGCGCACGTTTCGGCGAACGGCGCGGATCGTAGTAGCTCGGCCCCTTGACCATGCCGACCAGCAGCGCGATCTCCTGCGGGCGCAGGTCCTGCAGGCGGCGGCCGAAGTAGAACTCCGACGCAGCGGCGAAACCGTGCACCGCCTGGCCACCCTGCTGACCGAGGAACACGTCGTTGACGTAGGCCTCGAGGATCCGCCCCTTGCTGTAGTGCGCCTCCAGCAGCAGCGACATCAACGCCTCGTTGATCTTGCGCGTGAAGTTCTGGTCGCGACTGAGGAACAGGTTGCGCACCAGCTGCTGGGTCAGCGTCGAGCCACCCTGCACGGTATGCCCGGCTCGCAGGTTGGCGAACGCGGCGCGCGCGATCGCACCGAAGTCGATGCCGATGTGATGCTTGAAATTGCGGTCCTCGACTGCCTGCAGGCCATTGATCAGCAAAGGCGGCACGTCGGCCAGACGAACGAAGCGGCGCTCTTCCTGGGTGGCGCCGTAGAGGGTGGCGATGCGCGCCGGATCCAGATGCGCCAGGGCGATCGGCTTGCCGCTGCGCGCATCCTCAACCGACTGCACGATGCCCCTGCCGAGCGTCACCTGGATGCGCTTGGGCAGTTCGCCACCGTCGGGCCCGGCGTAGCCGCGCGAGGAAATCGTGTAGTGCACGCCATGCTTCACCCAGCTGCCGGCCACCTCGCCGTGTCCGTCGTGGCTGTAGCCGGCGAAGGTGAGCTCGAGCTCCAGCGCCGCCGGTGTCATCGGCACCCCGGCAGCCAGCGGCAGTGGCCGTGCGTAGACTCGCGTGGGCACCGCGAATACCAGGTCGCTGAAGCGATCCTGCACGCGCTTGTTCAACACCAGTGTGTAAGGCAGCACGAAGCCGAACAGCAGGCCCATGCCGATCCAGAACGGGATGCGCAGCCATGGCCAGCTGCGGCGTGCGAACGAACGAGTGCGGGTCAGAAAAGCCAACGTGGGGGGAATCCGGCAATCAGGAGGGTTCGATCATAGGGCCTGCATACCGGCGCGCATATGAACGCAGCGGCCGATTTGCGGGCAAAACGCGGGCAATGCGGAAAGTGTGCGTCAGCGCGGCGGGATCCACATCGACGACTCGGGCTGGAACGGTCTCGGATGGACACCGAGCAATCGGTGCAGTTCACCGTTGTCCGCCACCAGATCGCTGTCCAGGCGGCTCAGCGGGCCACGCAACGGCGGCAGCAGTTGCCGTCCCATGCGCAGCAGCCACGCCGGCAACGGCAGCGGTACGGTGGCGCGCGGCAGGCTGCGGCGCACCCGCGCAAACATCTGTCCGCTGGGCAGTCGCTCGCCGCCGCCGATCGGAAGAATCTGCCCGCTCGCCGCCGGGCAGTCGAGCGCCGCCAGCACCGCCTGCGCGATATCGTCGGCATGCACCGGCTGGCGCAGGCCCTGGCCGGACGGCAACGGGAACAGCCGCAGGCGCATCGCCCGGCGCGCGATCGGGGTCAGGCTGCGGTCGAGCCCGGCACCGTAGACCAGGGTCGGTCGCAGCACGGTCCAGGCACAACCGTGGCGGGCGCAGGCCGCGGCCAGCGCGATCTCGCCATCGCGCAGCTGACGGGAGATCTCGCGTTCCGCCGGCACCGCCGAATCGCGTTTGGTCTCCGCGCTCATCGAACTGGTGGCGATCACCCGCGGCGCGTCGCTCAAGCGCGCCTGCGCCAGCCAGCCGGCCAGCGCCTGCAATGGGCCGAAACTGATGATCGCCGACAACGCCGGCAGCGCCGGCACGGCATCGGGCAGCGCCCCCTGCAACCACTGCACGCCGGACTGCGGCGGTCGTGGCTGCCGGCTCAGCGCCAGGATCGGTTCGCCGCTGGCCAGCAGTCGGGGCAACAGGAAATGACCGATCTGGCTGCTGCCGCCGAATACCAGTACCGTCATGCGGCGCTCACCGGCCACCCTGCAGTCGGGCGGTCAGATCGAGCACGCGCGGATGATTCGGCGCCAGCTTGCGCGCATGATCCAGCGACTGGCCGGCACCGATGCGATCGCCGCTGGCCAGCTGTTGCTCGGCCTGATCCAGCCAGGCAGTGGCCAGTCGATCGCTGAGTGCAGCCTGCGCGGCGTCGCCCGGCGAAAGTTCGCCCAGGTCGGCCAGCATGTCGCCGGCCTGGGCCAGCCTGCCCGCCGCCAGCGACTGGTTGAACTGCTGCTCGACCTGGCCGGGCAAGGCCTGCAATCCGCGCAGCGCCACCGCACTGTTGCCGTCGATCGCCAGCGCGCTGCGATACAGGTCATAGGCGCTGTCACCGGGCGGAGTCATGATGTTGCCGTGACTGGCGGCCACCTGGGCGCGCTGCACCAGCTGGGCCACCGCTGCGCTCTGCTGCGGCGACAGCACGGCTGCCGCCAGCGGCGCTGCCGGTGCACGCTCCTGCCCGGTCGTCGCGGTCGCCGTCGAGTGCGCGCTCATGTTGTCCAGGCGCGCCCGCGCCGCCGCGAGATCCGCCGATTTCGGTGCCAGCTCGGTCGCCTGGTCGAGCAGTCTGGCGGCCTGCATCGCGTCGCCGCCGTCGATCGCCGCGTTCGCCTGCACGGTCAACGCCTGCGCGACCCGGCCCAACCCGGCCCGGGCCTGTGCATTGTCCGGGTCGAGTGCCAGCGCCGCCTTGAAATGGGCCAGCGCGGTGTCGTCGCCGGCGCCCGCGATACGGCCGGCACGCAGCGCGTCCTGACCCTGCTTGATGGCTGCGTCCAGCGCGCTGCTGTCCTGCTTGCGCGCCTGCGCCTGCAACGCACGCAATGCCGGCAACGCACCATTGTTCGGCTGCAACGCGGCCAGTTGCTCGATGCGCGCACTGGCCGTGGCGTCATCCTTCGCGTCGAGTGCCTTGCGCGCCTGCATCGCCAGCGCGTAGCCCACCTGATCGAGCCCGTGCGCCGCCACCGCATTGTCGGGATCCGCGTGCAGCACACGCAGGTACAGCGCCCCGGCGCCATCGGTACCATCCAGCTTGCCGGCGGCGAACGCCTGCTGTGCCTGATCGACCAGGTCCACCGTCTTCACCTGGGTCGCGTGTGCATGGCTGATCAGGCTGTCGAGCCGGTCGACGTCGCGGCCGCCGCCAAGCAATTCGCGCGCGACCGCGGCCTCCTGCGCGGCCTGGGTCAGCTGACCGGCTTGCAGCGCCTGGTCGGCCTGTACCAATTCTGCCTGGCCTACCTGACGCAGGCCGGCGCGAGCGAGGTCGTTGTCCGGCTCCAATGCCACCGCTTTCTGGAACAGCTCACGTGCGCTGGTGCCGTCCTGGCCGTCCAGATGGCCGGCCTGCAATGCCTGTTGCGCCTGGGTCAGCACGTTGTTGAGATCGGTGCGTGGCAGCAGGCCGCGCAGGCGGCTCTGGTTGAGCCAGAGCGCGCCGACCAGCACCATCGCCAGCAGCAGCAGAAACGGCAGCAGCCATCGGCGTCGTTTGCGGCGCGCCTGCGACGCCGCCCGGGTGCTGCGCGAGCGGCGCGGCTCGACCGTGACCTGGGGCAAGCCATCGCCCGCAGGCACGCGCGGCGCGTCCGGGCGATCGAGCTCACCCAGGGTGGGCTCGGTGCGAAGATGGGGGCTTGCGTTGTACGGGTCTCGGCGTCCGCTCATGATCCATGGCTGTCAAGGCTTGCCGGGCAAGCTTAACATCGGGCCGCGCACCGCCATGCCGCCGATGCTCCGGCATTGCAGGGGCATTCAGCCGACGCCGACCCGCCGCACATCCACGACATTCGGCAGCGCCAGCAGCTTGCCGAGCAGGGTCGACAACTGCTCGAAGTCGCGCACGCGCAGGGTGAAGCGCATCTCCACTTCGCCGGTCTGCGCGAACAGGCGACTGGACGAGGCGATGATGTGGGCACCGGCATTGCTGATCACGCCGGTGACGTCCTTCTGCAATTCCTTGCGATCGTAGCCGCGCAGCTCGATGTCGACCTCGTAGGCCTGGCTGGCGGCACTGCCCCAGCTCACGTCGATCACCCGGTCCGGATCGCGCCGCGCCAGCCGCGCCAGGCTGCCGCAATCGGCCCGATGCACCGACACGCCGCGACCCTTGGTGATGAAACCGCGCACCGGATCGCCCGGCAGTGGCTGGCAACAGCGCGCCAGCGTCGTGAGCAGGTTGCCGACCCCCTCGATCGTCAGCGCGCTGTGGTCGAGCGCGGGGAGCCGCGCGGTCGAGCCGGTCGGCGCGATCGCCGCCGGCGCGGGCTGGGCAGCCTCCTGCAGGACGCGGGCAATCTGGCCGCTGGTGATTTCCCCGAGCGCCAGCGCCACCAGCAATTCGTCCTGGGTCTGCAGGTGAAAATGCGCGGGCAGGCGCGACACGTCCGCACTGGACAGCGCCAGCCGCTTCAGCTCGCGCTCGAACATGTTGCGCCCGACGCTGAGGTTGGCGTCATGGGCGATCCGCCGGAACCACGCGCGCACCTTGTCCTTCGCCCGCGAGGTATGCAGGTAGCCGTGATGCGGCGACAGCCAGTCGCGGCTGGGCTCGCCCAGCTTGGTGGTGAGGATCTCCACCCGATCGCCGCTTTGGGGCTGGAAGGTCAGCGGCACGATGCGGCCGTTGACCTTGGCGCCGCGGCAGCGATGGCCCACCTCGGTGTGCACCATGTAGGCGAAATCGAGCACGGTGGCGCCGCGCGCCAGGTCGAACACCTCGCCCTTGGGCGTCAGCAGGTAGACCCGGTCCTCCAGCAACTCGGTATGCAGGTCGGCGGCCAGGGTGCTGTCGTCGTCGCCGCGCGGCTCCAGCAGCTTGCGCATCCAGGCGATCTTCGCCTCGAACTCGGCGTCGCCGCTGCCGCCCTCCTTGTAGCGCCAGTGCGCGGCCACGCCGAGCTCGTTGGCGCGATGCATCTCGTGGGTGCGGATCTGCACTTCCAGGGTCTTGCCGGCCGGGCCGATCACCGCCGTGTGCAGCGATCGGTAGCCGTTCGGCTTGGGCCGCGCGATGTAGTCGTCGAACTCGTTGGGCAGGTGCGGCCAGCGCGCGTGCACCACGCCAAGGGCGCCGTAGCAGTCGGTGATGTTGTCCACCAGCACGCGCACCGCGCGGATGTCGTACAGGTCGGAGAAGTCCAGCGCCTTGCGCTGCATCTTCTTCCAGATCGAGTAGATGTGCTTCGGCCGTCCGGCCAGCTCGGCATGGATGCCGGCGACGGCCAGGGCGCGCTGCAGTTCGTCCAGCGATTCGCGGATGAAACTCTCGCGGTCACTGCGCCGCTCGTCGAGCAGCTTGGCGATGCGCCGATAGACCTCCGGCTGCAGGAAGCGGAATGCCAGATCCTCCAGCTCCCATTTCAGCTGCCAGATGCCGAGTCGATTCGCCAGCGGCGCATGGATATCGCGGGTCAGCCGCGCCAGCGCGGCCGCCTGTTCGGGCGGCAACGCCGCCGCCGCGCGCATCCGCGCCAGCTGCCGCGCCAGCAGCACGAACACCACGCGCAGGTCGCGCACGATCGCCAGCAACAACCGGCGCAAGCCCTCGGCAGCGCCCTCCGGTGGCCGCTGCGCATGCAGCGCCCAGACCTGCTCGGCCGCCTGCTGACCCGTGACAAGCCGGCGCAGCTCGTCCGGCAGCTTGCCGCTGCGCGCGGCCCACAGCGCCGGGTCGACCCGGGCCAGCTCGAACCACAGCGCCGCTGCCTGGGTCTGCGCATCGCACCCCAGCATCGCCAGCAGATCCAGTACGTCGCAGCACTCCGCTTCGTTCAGCAGCTGCGACTCGGCCACCTCCAGCACATCGGCCAGCGGCGGCGCCAGCGTGCCGGCACGATCGCGCCACTGGGCCAGCCGGGAAGGTTTTGGGGGTTGAGCCATGTCGCCAATGTCCTTTGCGTGGCCCCATAGTAACGACAGCGCGGCAGGATGAACGCCGGATACGCGGATGGCACCGGTGCGATAACAGGACGCTTGGCTTGGGCATGGCTTACCGCGCAGAATCGCCACTTGCCTTCCGCGTCCAGAGGATTCACCCGATGATGATCCGTCCACGTCACCTGATGCCGTTCGTGCTGGCGCTTGCGCTGTGCGGCCTGTCCGCGCATGCCCAGCAAACCGGCGGGCTGCAGCAGCGCATGAGCCAGGCCGAGTTCGAGGCCGCGGGTCTGGACAAGCTGTCGCCGCAAGAGCTGCAGAATCTCGACAACTGGTTGCACACGCACGGCCAGGTCACCACCAAGATGGTCGACTCCAGCGGCGAACCGGTGTTTTATCCCGGCAAGAAGAAATACAGCAAGATCGAGGCCCATCTGGTCGGGCATTTCGACGGCTGGCACGGCAACAACGAGATGACCCTGGACAACGGCCAGGTCTGGAAGCAGATCGGTTCGGATGCGCCGATGTGCATGAACTCGGACAACCCGGCCGTCAAGGTCAAGCCTTCGCTGATGGGCAACTGGCTGATGTACGTCAAGGGCTGCAACGATACCGCCCACGTGCGACGGATCCGCTGACCGGGCCGGTCAATCCAGCGCTGCCAGCGCCTTCGCCAGCCGCTTGGCCGACACCGGCTCGGCGGTCTTCAGTTCCTGCGCGAACAGCGACACGCGCCATTCCTCGATCAGCCAGCGCAGTTCCTCCAGGCCCGAGGCATCGGCACCGGCGGCGCGATGCTGCAGGTACGCCCGCCAGTACGGCATGACCTGCAGCATGCGTTGCTGATCCTTCGCCGGATCCTGGCGCAGCCGTTCGCCGCGCAGGCGCATCGCCTTCAGATAGCGCGGGAAGTGGGCCAGCCGCGTTGTCGGCAGTTCGCGCAGGAAGCCCGGCGTGAGCAGCGCATCGAACTGCTCGCGCAGGTCGTCGTAGCTGGCGCGGGCGAAGCCCAGCAGCGGCGGCTGCAGCCACGGTTTCAGTTCGGCCTGCGCCTCGATCACCGGCTCGGCCAGCTTGAGGCGTTCGACGCCGGCACCAAACAGTTCGCGTGCGCACTGCACGCGCAACTGCTCGAACGCAGCGGCGGTACGCACGTCCAGTTCGTGGCGCTCGAGCAGGTCGCCGAAGCCGCCTTCCAGCAGATCCTCGCGCAGCCCGTCCACGCTCCCCAGCGGCGCGTACTTCAAGGCCAGTGCGTTGCCGATCGGCAGGCGCCGGCGCGCCTGCTTGGTTTCGCTGGCCAGCGCATTGCGCAGCAACCGCACCACACCGTGCCGGTGCGCGTCGCGTGCCTCGTCGCTGCGTTCGAACACCCGCAACGCCACCGTCTCGCCCAGGTCGACCAGCGCCGGAAATGCCATCAGCCCGGCATCGGAACGCACCTGCGCGGGGATCTCCGCGAAGTCCCAGCTGGCGACTTCCTCGCGGCTCAATTCGATATCGGTCTTGCGCGAAAACGCCGCGCGCGCCTGGCCTTCCCATTGCCCGCGCAGCACGGCCAGGTCACGACCGCTGGCCAGGGTCTCGCCCGGCGCGGACGAGGCGTCCGCGTCATGCAGCCGGTAACGCATGCGAAAGTGCGCCGGCAGGTCGATGCCGGCGAATTCCGCCGCGCTCACCTCGACCCCGGTGGCGCGTTTCAGGAAGCCCGCCAGGGCCTTCGCCAGCGGCTCGTCGCGGGGTGACTCCGCCTCGGCGAACGCCCGTGCGAAGTCCGGCGCCGGCACGAAGTTGCGTCGCAACGCCTTGGGCAGGCCGCGGATCAGCTCGGCCACCTTGTCGGCCAGCAGGCCGGGCACCAGCCACTCGCAACGCGCGGCAGGCAGGGCATTGAGCATCGCCAGCGGCAGATGCAGGGTCACCCCGTCGGCCTCGTCGCCGGGCATGAAGCGGTATTCGAGCTTGTAACGCTGCGCGCCGATCTCCAGCGTCGCCGGGAAGGCCTTCGCATCCAGCCCGCTGCCGCCGACCAGCACGTCGTCCAGCGACCAGCGCAAGGCCGCCTGCTCGGCCGGGCGCGCGTTGCGATACCAGGCATCCAGCGCGCGGCTGCTGGCAATTTCCTCGGGCAGCTTGCCTTCGAAGAACGCCACCAGATCGTCCTCGTGGCGAATCAGTCCTTCGCGCCGCTGCTTCGCCTCGATATCGGCCGCCTCCTGCAGCACGCGCTGATTGGCACGCACGAAGTCCGCAGCCGCTCCTGCGCGTCCTGCGCCCGCGGCACTTGACCTTCCCTGGTCGGCGCGGCTGTCGATGTCGCCGCGGGTCAACGCCTCGCGCAGGAAGATCGCATGCGCCAGCGCCGGATCCTGCGCCTGGAACGTCACCGCGCGCTTCTCCACCAGCACCAGTCCGAACAGGCTGACCTGTTCCCAGGCGACCACGCAGCCACGCTTCTTCGACCAGTGCGGATCGCGGCAACTCGTGCGCAGCAGATGCGCCGCCTGCTGCTCGATCCACAGCGGCTCGACCCGCGCGTTCGCCATGCCCCACACGCGCCCGCCGACATCGAGGATCTGCGCCGAGAAAATCCAGTTCGGCGGCGCCTTCGCCAGCGCCGAACCGGGAAACACCTGGAACTTGCGCTCGCGCGTGCTCTGGTACACGCCCTTCTCGTCCTTGCGCCCGACCTGGGTCGGCAGCCCGGCCAGGAGGCAGCGGTGAAGTGCCTCGAAGAGGCGCGAAGCCGCTGCCTCCTGATCAATAACCGGCTCTTCGCGTTCGCCCCCTCTCCCCTGCGGGGAGAGGGTTGGGGTGAGGGGCGGGTGCTCGCGCGAAACTCTCCTGTCCGTGCTCTTCCGTGCCGCTACCGCGTTGACTCGCGGAGTCTGCCGCGAGCGCGCCCCCTCATCCCAGCCTTCTCCCCGCAGGGGAGAAGGGGCAGAGCCGCTGGCCTCCAACTGCCAGCCCAGCTCCTGCACCACCAGCAGCAGCTGCCGATGCAGCTCGCGCCATTCGCGCATGCGCATGAAGCTGAGGAAATGCCGCGAGCACCAGTCGCGCAGCTTCGACTGGGTGAGTTCCTCGTGCACGTCGTGATAGGCGCGCCAAAGATTCAGCACGCCGACGAAATCCGAGCTGGGGTCGGCGAACACGGCATGGGCCGCGTCGGCCTGCTGGCGGGCGTCGGAGGGGCGTTCGCGCGGATCCTGGATGCTCAGGAACGACACGATCGTGAGCACCTCGCGCAGCGCATGCCGTTTCTCGCCCTCGACCAGCATGCGCGCCAGCTGCACGTCGATCGGCAGGCGCGCCAGCGTGCGACCGGTCGCGGTGAGCTTGCGCGCCTCGTCGATCGCCGAGATTTCGGCGAGGCGGCGATAGCCGTCGGCGACCACGCGCGGATCGGGTGCCTCGAGGAACGGGAACCGGTCCACGTCGCCCAGCTGCAATGCCAGCATGCGCAGGATCACGTTGGCCAGCGACGAACGCAGCAGCTCCGGATCGGTGAACGCGGCGCGGCTGGCGAAATCCGCTTCGTCATACAGGCGGTAGCAGATGCCCGGCCCCACGCGGCCGCAACGACCCTTGCGCTGGTCGGCGGCGGCCTGCGAGATCGGCTCCACGTGCAGCCGTTCGAGCTGGCTGCGCTGGCTGTAGCGCTTCACCCGTGCGGTGCCGGTGTCGATCACGTAGCGGATCCGTGGCACCGTCAGCGAGGTCTCGGCCACGTTGGTGGCCAGCACCACGCGGCGCTTGATGCCGGGCTTGAACACGCGATCCTGGTCGCCGGCGGAGAGCCGCGCATACAGCGGCATGATCTCGGTCTCGCGGTATTGCCGACGCGACAGCAGCAGATGCGTGTCGCGGATCTCGCGCTCGCCGGGCAGGAAGATCAGCACGTCGCCGCGCGGGTCGTCATGGCTGATTTCGTCGAGCACGGCGGCAATGTGTTCGGCGCTGCCCTGCTGCATGTCCTTGCTGCGTCCCTGCCGCGCGGCGACTTCGTCGAGCGAGCGCCAGCGCAGCTCGACCGGATGCGCGCGCCCCTCCACCTCGACCACCGGCGCGCCGTCGAAATGCTCGGCGAAGCGCGCGGTGTCGATCGTGGCCGAGGTCACGATGATCTTCAGCTCGGGCCGCTTCAGCGCCAGCTGCTTCAGGTAGCCGAGCAGGAAGTCGATGTTGAGGCTGCGCTCGTGCGCCTCGTCGATGATGATGGTGTCGTACGCGCCCAGCCAGGGATCGCCCTGGGTCTCGGCCAGCAGGATGCCGTCGGTCATGAACTTGATCAGGCTGCGTTCGGAGACCTGGTCGTTGAAGCGCACCTGGAAGCCGACGATCTCGCCGACCGGGCTGCCCAGTTCCTCGGCTACCCGCCGCGCCACCGAGCGCGCGGCCAGCCGGCGCGGCTGGGTGCAGCCGATCATGCCCGCCTCGCCGCGACCGGCCGCCAGGCACAGCTTGGGCAGCTGGGTGGTCTTGCCCGAACCGGTCTCGCCGGCGATCACCACCACCTGGTGCTGGCGGATCAGCTCGATGATGTCCTCGCCGCGGGCGCTGATCGGCAGCGATTCGTCCAGCCGGATCGGCGGCTTCGCTTCCACCCGCGCTCGTCGTTTGCCGGCCGAACGCTCGATATCCGCCTGCAGCGCCGCCAGCTTTCCTTCGTCCGGCCGACGGGTCAGCACGCGCCAGCGCCCCAGCAGGCGACCGAAGTCGCGGCTGGAGACCGTATCGAGCTGCCGGCGCAGGGCGCGCAGGCCGGGGTCGGCGGCGGAATCGGAAGCGGGCATGCGGATATCGTTCATCGGGCCGCCCATGATAGCCGCTGGCTATCGGCAACATCGGCAGGATTCATTTCCACGCCGTCGCTCGACCCGCTAGTGTCTGCAAACAGCATTCCCCCTCCCGGAAGGAGCAGCACATGGCCATTTCCATCGGTATCGCCAGGAAGGACCGCGAAACGGTCGCCAAGCATCTGTCCAAGATGCTGGCCGACACCTATTCGCTGTACCTGAAGACCCACAGTTTCCACTGGAACGTCACCGGACCGCAGTTCAACAGCCTGCACCTGATGTTCGAGGCGCAGTACAACGAGCTGTGGCTCGCCGCCGACGAAGTCGCCGAGCGCATCCGTACGCTCGACGTGTTCGCCCCCGGCTCCTACAGCCAGTTCGGCAAGCTCACTTCGATCAAGGAAGAGGCGGGCGTGCCGGAATGGAAGGAGATGGTAAGCCAGCTGGTCGAAGGCCACGAGATCGCGGCGCATACAGCCCGCCTGGCGACCAAGGCGGCCGCCGGTGCAGGCGACGAGGGCACGGCCGACATGCTCACCGGCCGGCTGAAGGCGCACGAGAAGACCGCCTGGATGCTGCGCTCGCTGCTGAAATAGGCGGCTCGCGGCACCAGAAGAAAAGGCCCGTCGATGACGGGCCTTTTCTTTTTGCCGATTTGCTTCGCGGACTCGTTCAGCCCTTCGGCGCCGGCCCCTTCACCGCGATGACGAAGCCGTCCGGGCGGATGTGCTTCGCGTACGCCTGCTGCACGTCCTTCGCGCTGAGCTTGAGGTAATGCTGGCCGGCAATCGTCATCGCATCCAGCGGCTTGCCTTCGATCGACAGGTTCAGCAGCTGGCCGCCGATCGCGCCGAAGCTGGACTCGCCCAGCGGGATCTGCCGCAGCAGGATGCCCTTGGCGCGCTTCAGTTCGGTCTCGGTCACCGGCGCCTGCTGCATCTGCTTCAGGTCGTGCACCACGATGGCGCTGGCCGCCGCGACCTTGTCCGGGTCGGCACCGAACGACACGGTGTAGGTACCGCGATGCGCGTCGAGGTCGAAGCTGGTGCCCACGTTGTAGACCAGCCCGCGGGTATCGCGCAGGTCGTGGTACAGGCGCGAGGCGTAGAAGCCGCCACCGAGCACCTGATCGCCCAGATTCAGCGCGAACCGGGTCGGGTCATTGCGGGTCACGTCCAGGGTCTGCGCCATGTCCACGCTGTCCTGGCTGGCGCTGGCGTCCGGCGCGTTGAACTGGCCGGGCCGGTTGGCCGGCACCGCGGCGTAGTCCACGTCGGGCCTGGCGCCGTCCGCCTTCCAGTCGCCGAATGCCTGCTCGACCAGCTGCCGGGCCTTCGCCGGATCGACCTTGCCCACGATGACGATGGTGGTCATGTCCGGTCGGAACGTTTTCGCGTAATAGCTCTTCACCTTGTCCAGCGTCAGCGCCATCACGTTCTGCGGGGTGGCGTGGCGCAACTGCGGATCGTTCGCCGGCAGCAAGGCCTTGCCCAGGCCCAGCTGGGTGAGGAACTCGGGCGACTGCAACTGGCCGGCGACGATGCCGGCCACCTGGTGTTGCACCACCGCGAACGCCTGCGCGGGCATTGCCGGATGCAGCTCGTTGTCGGCCAGCAGGCGCAGGCCCTCGGCGAAATGCGCGGACGGCACCGCCAGCGAAAAGCTGGTACCCGCCGATTCCGTCGCGCTGATCCCGTCCAGTGCCTGCTGCAGCTGCAGCCGGTTCAGGCCGGTGCTGCCGAACGGGAACAGGCCGTCGAGCACCTCGGCCACGCCCTCCTCGCCCTTGCCCGACTGCAGGTCCTGGTTGGTCTTGACCCGGCCGAACAGTTCCACCGTGTCGCTGATCGACTCCGGCTGCACGATCAGCTTCAGCCCGTTCGGCAAGGTGTACGAGGTCGGCTTCAGCGTGGAAGGCGGCACTGCCAGCCTGGCGAACGCCTGCGCGGCCCAGGCCGGCAACTCCACCGGCTTGTCCGGGCTGGAGGCGAAACTCTCGGCGCCACCGAAGCCCTTGCCGGCGATCGGCTTGCCGGAACTCTCCGGAGTGAGGATCGCGGTCACGGCATGCGCCGGATCGAACGTGGCCCGGGCCAGCGCGTCGACCGACACGGGGGTGACTGCCTCGATCGCCTGTTTCATCGCGTCGGGCGATTCCAGGCCCTGGAATGCCAGCGCGCCCGACCAGGCATTGGCCAGCCCGTCGACCGAGTTCTTCTTGAACTCCAGCTCGGCGATCGCCTTGCGCTTGGCCGCCTCGACCAGGGCCGGGTCGATGCCCTTGCTGGCAGCTTGAGCGAGGATGGCCTGCATCCGGGCCAGGATCGGCTGCGGATTGCCGCCCCGGGGGAAAATGCCCACGGCCATGCCGAACCCGGCCTGCGGCATCAGGTTGGCGCCGAACGTGCCGTACAGCGCGGTGCCGTCCATGCCCATGCCGAACAGCGCCGCACGCTGCGAGGCCAGCGCACTGCCCAGCACCATCGCGGTGGCGTAATCCTTCGACTGCGTGCCGGGCATGCGATAGCCGAGATATACCGAGCCATATGGGCTGTCGGTGGGCAGCTTGATCGTCTTCGCCTGCACCGGTTTGAACGCGAACGTCGGCCGTGCCGGCAGGGCCTTGCGTGCAATATCGCCGAACTCGGCCTTGACCGTCGCCAGCGTGGCGACCGGGTCGACGTCGCCGGCAATCACCAGGATCGCGTTGTTCGGCACGTACCAGCGGTCATGGAATTGCTTCAGCATCGCCGCGGTGGTCTTGTCGAACGAGGCCCGCGTGCCCAGCGGCGTGTGCGCATAGGGCGTGCCGTCGAACAGCCGTGCCTGCAGCTGCTCATAGAACTTGTACGAGGGGTTGGACAGGTCGCGCGAGACTTCCTGCTCGATCGCCCCACGCTCCTTCGCCCAGGCCGCCGCGTCCATGTCCACCCCGCGCATGCGCAGGCTCTGCACATGCAGCGCCACGTTCAGATCCTGCGATGGCGCCACGAAGTAGTACTGGGTCACGCCCTGGGTCGTGTCGGCGTTGAACGCCCCGCCCATGTTCGCCGCGATCGCTGCCAGCTGATCCTTGCTCAGGCCCGGACTGCCACGGAACATCATGTGCTCCACCGCATGCGCGGTGCCCGGAAAACCGGCCGGCACCTCGTCCGAACCGGCCAGGTAATTCATCTCGGTAGTCACCACCGGCGCCAGCGCATCGCGCACGATCACCACGCGCAGGCCGTTGTCGAGGGTGGCGCGGGTGACGTCGGCTGTGCCACTCGCAAGAGCACCGCCGGCACTCAATGCCAGCGCGATCGCGGTGGTCAGTAGCACAACTCGTTTGTTCATCAGGTTTGTCCTTGCAGGTGAATTGGATGTCAGGCCGAGGCATCAGGCGCGCTCCCGACTTGCCGCAACGCCGGCTTGTCGCAGTCGGACTCTTGTGTCCAGGCACACTCGTCAATCCGACCGTGGGTGGCCACTCAACGTTCCCGGCGGCTGCCGGGTGAGGGCACGGGCCGGAATCGGCGTGCTGCATCCAGGGGGCGGCCGGCAACGTGACGACCGCTGCGAGCAGTACGGCGACGATGCCGGAAAACTTCTCTTTTTCAGACTTCATGTTTCGGCGACAGGGGTCTATAGGAAATATTCGCGGTTGTGGATCCCCGCAAGAAAATGCAGGACCGGCGACGGCCGGGGATCGCCTCGAGGCCACTGCGTCGAAACAGGAGCGTAGGAGGCGGATGGCGGGCTCCCTGACGGCTCTTCCCGAGCGAGCCCCGAGCGGAGTCGCGTAAGCTGACGGCGGCGTGTGCGACGGAACGGTCGCGGCCGACCTGAGCCACCCGTTACTGTCCCCCCCGGGGCCGTCCTGGCCTTTCCATGATCGACGCGCTTCCGGTCAAAGGAGCATGGGTCCACCACGTCGACGATATCCGTCGACCAGACCTCCCCCGGGCCGGCTGTCGCACCGGTCATGGCTGGACTTCTGACCTTGCGCTGACCGGCCGGCCCGGGGTTTATTGGCCGCCGGCCCCACATTCGTTAAGCTCCTCAGGCTTCATTGCCTGTTGCGCAGGCTCCCCCGGGAATTTTCTTGAGCGCTACCGCAACAAACCACGACAGCCGCTATCCCCTGTTCACCGCCCTGGTGCTTGCGCTGGTCGTGGCCGCGATGAATATCGGGCTGTGGTGGTGGGGCAACCTGCCGCACGGGCCGGAGGACTGGCACGGCGAGATCGACGGCTTCGCGCTGTCGGTGTTCCAGCGTTACCAGAGCCCGCTGAAGGGAGACTTTCCCACCGACGAGCAGATCGACGGCGACCTGAAGCTGCTCAGCCGGTACACCTCGCGCGTGCGCACCTATTCGATGCTGCAGACCCCGCAGTTGCCGCGGCTGGCCGAGAAGGAAGGCCTGAAGGTGATGGCCGGCGCCTGGATCGACCGACGGCTGGGCAACAACGAGAAGGAAATCGAGACCCTGATCGCCCAGGCGCGGCACTACCCGGGCACGATCAACCGGGTGATCGTGGGCAACGAGGCACTGTTCCGCAACGACGTCACCCCCGAGCAGATGATGGCCTACGCCGACCGCGTCCGCGCCGCGCTGCACCAGCCGGTGTCGATCGCCGAGCCGGACTACATCTGGTTGAAGTACCCGGAGCTGGTCCAGCACGTGGACTTCATCACGATCCACCTGTTTCCGTTCTGGAACGGTGTGCCGCTGACCAATTCACGCGGCGACAAGCTCGCCGTGAACCAGGCGATCGGCGCCTACGAGGCCATCCGCAGCCGTTATCCGGACAAACCGGTGGTGGTCGGCGAGATCGGCTGGCCATCCAACGGCGACCGGCATGAATATGCCTCGCCGTCGGTATCCAACGAGGCGATCTTCCTGCGCACCTGGTTCAACGTGGCCAGACGCGACCACATCGACTACTACGTGATGGAAGCGTTCGACCAGCCGTGGAAGGAAGGCCTGGGTGAAGGCCGCACCGGTGCCTACTGGGGCATGTTCAATGCCGATCGCCAGCCGAAGTTTCCGTTCACCGGCCCGGTCACCGAGGACACCGCCTGGCCGTTGAAGGCACTGGCGGCGGCACTGCTCGCGCTGGGCCCGATGATCTGGTTCGGCCGCCGCTTCAGCCGCTTCAAGCTGACCGGACGGTTCTTCTTCGCCGCCCTGATCCAGCTGGCCTGCGGGTTGATCGTGTGGGCCGCCACGCTGCCGTTCAATTTCTACCTGAGCTGGATCGACTGGACCATGCTCACGCTGTTGTTCCCGGCACAGATCGCGATCCTGGCGATCCTGCTGATCAACGGCTTCGAGTTCACCGAGGTGCTGTGGCGCCCGACCTGGATACGCCATGGCAGCATGCTGCGACCGGATCGGCCGGACCGTCAGCCGTTCGTGTCGATCCACCTGGCCTGCTACAACGAGCCGCCGGAGATGGTGATCGTCACGCTCGATTCGCTTGCTGCGCTGGACTACGCCAACTACGAAGTGCTGGTGATCGACAACAACACCAAGGACCCGGCGGTGTGGAAGCCGGTGCAGGAATACTGCGAGAAGCTGGGCAAGCGCTTCCGCTTCTTCCACCTGGAGCCGTGGCCCGGCTACAAGGCCGGCGCGCTGAACTTCGGCCTGAAGGAAACCGACCCGGCTGCCGACGTGGTGGCGGTGATCGACGCCGACTACGAGGTGCGCCACGACTGGCTGGCCACCCTCACCGGTCACTTCCACGACCCCAAGGTGGCGGTGGTGCAGTGCCCGCAGGCGCATCGCGAGTTCGAGCACAACACGTTCCGCCGCATGACCGCGTGGGAGTACGACGGCTTCTTCCGCATCGGCATGCACCACCGCAACGAGCGCAACGCGATCATCCAGCACGGCACCATGACCATGGTCCGGCGCAGCGCGCTGGAAGGTACCGGTGGCTGGTCGGAGTGGACGATCTGCGAGGACGCCGAGCTGGGCCTGCGCCTGATGCATGCCGGCTACGACCTGGTCTATGTCGACGAGCTGATGGGCAAGGGCCTGACCCCGGCCGACTTCAAGGCATACAAGAGCCAGCGTTACCGCTGGGCGTTCGGCGCGATGCAGATCCTCAAGGGCCGCTGGAGCTGGATGGTCAGACCCGGACCGCTGTCGGCCGGCCAGCGCTTCCATTTCCTCACCGGCTGGTTCAGCTGGTTCGCCGACGCGCTGCACCTGATCTTCACCCTGATGGCGCTGTTCTGGACCGCCGGCATGGTGGCGTTCCCGCAGTACTTCAGCCTGCCGATGCAGCTGTTCCTGATTCCGGTGATCGGCTTCTTCTTCGCCAAGGCGATCTTCGGCATCGTGCTGTACCGCGCCCGCGTGCCGTGCAGCTGGCGCGACACGCTGATGGCCTCGCTGGCCAGCATGGGCCTGTCCCATGCGATCGCCCGCGGCATCCTGCACGGGCTGACCCGCGAGAAGACCTCGTTCGTGGTCACCGCCAAGAGCCGTCGCCTGGGCGGCAGCAACTTCGCCGCGTTCGCCCCGGTGCGCGAGGAGCTGCTGATGGCGATCGCGCTGGCGCTGTGCATCGTCGGCATGGCCGCGGGCTACGGCACGCGCTACCTCGAAAGCACCTTGTGGATGATCATCCTCGCGGCGCAGTCGATCCCTTATGTGTCGGCGGTGATCGGCGCCTGGATCGCGCACAAGGCGGGCGACAAGGCCGGTTGACGGCGCCTGCCGATGCGGCGTCGCTCGTATCGGCAGGCGAAGCGGGCGCTGCGACGCTGCCGCTGAAGGCATCCCGCGCTTTCATGCGAAGCCCACTCCGACTTGGGTAAGCTGCCTTCACTCCCGCACACGCCCCGAGGATGGATCCCCACGCATGCGCCGATCTTCCCGACGCCCGAGCCTGCTGCTGTCGCTGTTGCTGCTGGCATCGCAGGCGCATGCCGGTGTGCAACTGGTGGTCGACGGCGTCGCGGATCCGCTCAAGGCTGCGGTGATCTCGGGCGTGGAACTGTCGCAGTATGCAACCCGCCAGGTCAGCGCGGCACAGGTCACGCGGCTGGTCGAGCGGGCGCCGGGACAGGTGCAATCGGCACTGCAGCCCTATGGTTACTATGACGCCGGCGCCAGTACCGACCTGCGGCAGCTCGGCGAGAACTGGCAGGTGACCCTGCACGTGAAGACGGGCGAGCCGGTGAAGGTCACGTCGGTCGAGGTGCAACTGGACAAGGCCGCCGCCGCCATCGCGCCGATCCGGCGGGCCCGGCGCACGCTCGAACGACTGCAGGGCCGCACCCTCGATCACGGCACTTACGAGACCGCGCGCGATGCCCTGAGTGCCCAGCTCACCGCCAACGGCTTCCTCGATGCGCGGCTGGTCACGCACCGGGTCGAAGTGACCCGCGCCAGCCACAGCGCCGCGATCAAGCTGGCGTGGCAGGCCGGACCCCGCTACCGCTACGGCGAGGTGCGCTTCGAGGGCTCGCAGTTCAACGATGGCTTCCTGGATCGCTATGTGCCGTTCAAGTCCGGCGATTACTTTTCGCAGGATCAGCTGCTGGAGCTGCAGCAGGCGCTGAACGGCGCCGACTATTTCGCGGTGGTCGACGTGCTGCCGGACGTGGACACGGCCAGCAACGGCAAGGTGAATGTCACCGTGCAGCTGACCCCGGCCAAACGCACGATCTACACCGGCGGTCCGTTCATCGGCACCGACACCGGCTTCGGCCTGCGCGGCGGGATCGAGCGACGCTGGGTGAACCGGCGTGGACACAAGTGGAAGAGCGAGCTGGCGATCGCGCAGCGGCTGAAGACGCTGTCCACCCAGTATTCGATCCCGCTGCCCGGCGAGGACCAGCGCAGCTACAACTTCGGCGCGAACTATCGCGATGCGGACACCGACACGTCGCAGTCGCGCACGCTCGAACTGGTCGCCAACGAGAGCCGCCAGTGGCATGGCTGGGTCCGCAGCGTGGGCGTGCATGCGCTCGCTGGCACGTTCACCGTGGGGCGCCGCGGCAACGAACCGGAGAACACGCCGGGGATCGATCACGGTCGCAGCACGCTGGCGTTCGGCGAGGCCTCGCTGACCCGCAAGCAGGCCGACAACCCCACGTTCGTGCGCCGCGGCTGGTCGATCAGCCTGGCCGCGCGCAGCACCGCTGGCAGCCTGCTGTCCGACACCCGCTTCAGCCAGCTGACCGCCGACGCCAAGTGGATCCGTGCATTCGGCGCCAGGCAGCGCAACCGGCTGATCCTGCGCGGCAGCGCCGGCACGACCTGGACCGGCGACTTCAGCGCGTTGCCGCCGCAGTTGCGCTTCTTCGCCGGCGGCGACCGCTCGGTACGCGGCTACGGTTACCAGTCGATCGGCCCGACCAACAGCTTCGGTCGCGTCATCGGCGGCAGGAACCTGCTGGTCGCCAGCAGCGAAGTCGAGCATTACTTCACCCGCAACTGGGGCATGGCCGCCTTCGTCGACGCGGGCAACGCGTTCAGCGGCACCGATTACCGGCCGAAGATCGGCGCCGGCCTGGGCCTGCGCTGGCTGTCGCCGGTGGGCATGGTCCGGGTCGACCTCGGCACGCCGATTCACGACGCGCATCGCCATGGCATCGAGCTGCACCTGGTGATCGGGCCGGACCTCTGAGATGAGCACGACAACCGCCCCCGCCGCAGCCGCCCCCACACCGCCACGCCGACGCTGGCTGCGCCGGCTGGGCATCGCGTTGCTGTTGACCCTGGCCCTGCTCGCCCTGCTCGCCCTGGCGGCCGGCTGGCTGCTGGGCACCGGCGCCGGCCTGCGTTTTGCGCTGGCGCGGGTCGAGGCGGCCAGTGCGGGTGCGCTGCAGGTACGGCAGGCGCGGGGCCGGCTGATCGGTCCGCTGGATCTGGCCGGCATCCGCTACGACGACGACGGCGAGGGCACCGTGGCCAGGGTGGCCACGCTGCACCTGGACCTGCGCTTCTGGCCGCTGCTGACCGGGCGCGTGCACGTGATCGTGCTCGATGCCGACGGGGTCGAGGTGACGCTGCCGCCCCCCGCGCCGGCCAACGGCACCGCTTCCGGCCGCCTCTCGCTCGAGCCGCCGATCGGCTTGATCCTCGACCGGGTGCGGGTGGGAACGCTCAAGGTCAGCCGGGCGGGCGAGCCGCTGTTCGCCTCCAACCAGCTCGAGCTGGCCGGCAGCTGGACCCGGCAGGGGATCGAATTGCGCCAGCTCACCCTGCAGGCACCCGACGGCCATGTCGGTCTGGCGGGCAAGCTGGCGGTCGGGCGGAACTACCGGGGCGACGGCAAGGCCAGCTTCGCCTGGAAGGTCGGCGATACCGAATACGCCGGCGACCTGCTGGCGCACGGCGACGGCCAACGGGCGCATCTCGAGGTCCGGCTCAGCGCCCCGACCGTGGCGCAGCTGCAACTGGATCTGGACCAGGGCAGCGATCTTGCCTGGACGGCCCGGCTCGATGCACCGCGTTTCGATCCCCGACCGCTGCTCGGTGGCGGCTCGCTCAAGGCGTTGGCGCTGGCGCTGCAAGGCCATGGGGATCGCCACGGCGGCATGCTCGACGGCAGGATCGATCTGAACGACTACCGGTTGCTGCTGCAACCGCTGCGCGCGCAATTCAGTCATGACTACACCACGCTGGACCTGCAGCGGGTCAGCCTCGGCTCGCCACAGGTCAAGGGCCAGCTGGAGGCCAGCGGCACCGTGCAGCTGGCGGCGCGGCCGCTCAGCGGTGAGCTGGCCATCCGCTGGAACGATCTGCTGCTGCCGGCGGCCCTGGCCGGCCAGGAGCTGGCCAGCCACGGCGCACTCACCGCCAGCGGCAGCGTGGGAAAATATCACGCCGAGGGCGACCTCGAAGTCGGCCCGCCAGGCAGGCCGACCCGGCTGGCGCTGAATCTCGATGGCAATGCACGACTGATCACCCTGCACACGCTGGCGCTGAAACAGGCGCAGGGTGGCTTGCAGGCGAACGGCACGCTGAGCCTGCAGCCGATCGTGGCGTGGCAGGCCGAGGTCAGCGCGAACCGGTTCGATCCGGGCCAGATATTTGCCGGCTGGAATGGCGCGCTGGATGCCGACATCGTCAGTCGCGGCAGCCTGCCCGCCGCGGGCCCGGATGCCACGCTGGAGATCCGTCGCCTCACCGGCAAGCTGCGCGAACGCGCGGTCAGCGGCGGCGGCAAGCTGCATCTGTCGCCGAGCCAGGTCGTCGATGGCCGGCTGCGGCTGGCCTCCGGCGACAGCACGCTGCAGCTGGATGCACGACCGGGCAACAGCAATGATGCGGAACTGCAGCTGGTGGTCGCTTCGCTGGGCGACTGGCTGCCGAATGCCGGCGGCCGTCTGGACGGCCATTTCGCGATCCGCGGCAGGCAACCGAAACTCAGCATCAATGGCCAGCTGCATGGGCAGGCGCTGAGCTGGCAGCAACAGCGTGCGGAAAACCTGCGCCTGATCGTCGGCGTCCCCGACCTCACGCGACCGGCCGGCAAGCTGGATCTGCAGGCGAGTGGCCTGATCCTGCAGGGTCTCACGTTCCAGCGTCTGCACCTGCTGGCCGAGGGTAGCCAGGGCGATCACGTGCTGCAGGTGGAGGCGCATGGCACCCAGCTTTCCGGCCAGCTGGCCCTGCACGGCGCGCGCCAGGGATCGAGCTGGAACGGCACGCTTTCCAGGCTCGACCTGCAGCCCCAGGGCATGCCCGGCTGGCACCTGCTGCAGCCTTCCCGACTGAGCTACGACGAAGGGGCGATGAGCCTGTCCGAGCTGTGCCTGGGCGCCGGCGATCCGCGACTGTGCGTGGCGGCCAAACGCGACCGACCCGGCAATCTCGACGCCAGCTATCGGCTGAACAAACTGCCGCTGGCGCTGCTGCTGAATGCGGCCGGCGAAGCCGATCTGCCGATCCGCGCCGATGGCCTGTTGCAGGGCAGCGGCGAGATCTGGCGCAGCGCCGGTGGCACCCTCGGTGGCCACGCGTCGATCGGTTCCGCCCGGGGCAGCATCAGCTACGCCGACCGTACCGACGCGCCGCTGCTGCACTACACGCAGCTGCAGCTGAACGCCGAATTCGGCGCCACAAGCCAGCGCATCGACGTGCACAGCGGCCTGGATGACGGTGGCCGCATCGATGGCCGGGTCACTCTCAGCGGGGCGCAGCAGACGCTGGCCGGCCGGCTCGACCTGCACCTGAACAACCTCGCCTTCATCGAGCTGCTGAGCAGCGACGTGGCCAGCGTCAAGGGGCACGCCGACGGCCATTTCCTGGTGGCCGGCACGCTGCAGCAACCGGCGCTCAGCGGCCAGGCCACGCTCGACGGCCTGAGCGCCGAAGTGCCGGCGGCCGGACTCAAGCTCAGCCAGGGCCGGCTGCGGGTCGGCAGCACCGATGCGCGGCAATTCCAGATCGAGGGCAGCGTGATGTCCGGCCACGGCACGCTGGCCGTCAGCGGTCACGCCGGCCTCGGCGCCACCGCGCAGACGGCGATCACGCTCAAGGGCAGCCGCTTCACCGCCGCCGACATCCCCGCCGCCAGACTGGTGGTCTCGCCGGACCTGACCCTGCAGCAGGACGCTACCGGCATCCGTATCGGCGGCAGCCTGGGCATCGACAGTGCCGACGTGAATGCCGACAAGCTGCCCGGTGCCGGCGCCACCCAGGCCTCGCCCGACGTGGTGGTGATCGACGAGAAACAACAGCAGCAGGCGGTCCGCAAGCTGCCGATCAGCGCGCTGGTCAAGGTGGATCTGGGCAGCAAGACGCACATCGTCGGGATGGGGCTCGATGGCCGCGTGACCGGCGTGCTGACGGTGCGCGAACAACCCGGCCGCGCCACCACCGGGCAGGGCCAGATCGCGGTCGACGGCACCTATCGCGCGTATGGCCAGAAACTTGACATCCAGCGCGGCCAGCTGCTGTTCGCCAGCACCCCGATCGACAATCCGGGGCTGAACATCCGCGCCGTGCGCAAGCTCAATCCGAACGCCACCATCGACGCCGGCCAGCAGGTGGGCCTGTACGTCACCGGCACCGCGCAGCGGCCGATTCTCACCGTGTTCTCCAATCCGGCGATGGAGCAATCCGACGCCCTGTCCTACCTGATCACCGGCAAGCCACTGTCCGAGGTTCGGGGTGGTGAAGGCAACATGGTCACTGCGGCCGCCCAGGCACTGGGTTCGGCCGGCGGCAACCTGCTGGCCAGGAGCGTCGGCTCTCGCCTCGGCATCGACGACATCGGCGTCGCCAGCAACGCCGCGCTGGGCGGCGGCTCCGCGTTCACGGTCGGCAAATACCTGTCGCCGCGGCTGTACCTCAGCTACGGCGTCGGCCTGTTCGAACCGGGCGAGGTGATCACCCTGCGCTACCGACTCAGCAAGCGCTGGAACTTCGAGGCGCAGCAGGCCACCGAGTTCAGCCGCGCCAGCCTGAACTATCGCCTGGAGCGATGAGCAGCTCAGCTGCCATGAGCCTTCAGGTACATCGAACCGGCGAAGCCCAGCTTCACCTGCCTGGAAGTCTCGTCGGACAGCACTTCGGTATCGCCCGCCTCGATGCCGGCGATGACGGCAGCGGCGATATCTTCCGGCCGTGACTTCGGGCTGTCGACGTCCTTCACCATGTCGGTATCGATGTAGCCCGCATGCACGCCGACCACCTGGGTACCCTGCCCGCGCAGTTCGTTGCGCAGGCCGTTGCTGAGCGCCCACGCGGCCGCCTTGGTCACCGAATACGCACCCGAGCCCGGCAGGCTCACCCAGCTCAGTGCCGACAGCATGTTGACCAGCGCGCCACCACCGTTTTTCGCGAGTACCGGCGCAAACGCCTGGCTGACCGCCAGCATGCCGTAGAGATTCGTCTCCATCGCCGTACGCAGGGCGTCCGTGCCGTTCGTGCCGAGCAGGGGCTCGCTCGCAATCACGCCGGCATTGTTGACGACCAGATCGACATCGGCGCATTGCGCCGCGGCCGCCGCGATATCGGCCGGGTCGTTCACATCGAGCTTCACCGGCACCACGCCTGCGAGCGTCACCGTCGACGGATCCCGCGCGCCGGCGTAGACCTTCCTGGCACCGGCGGCCAGCAACGCCCTGGCATAAGCCAGGCCGAGTCCGCGATTGGCACCCGTGACGAGTGCGGTACTGCCTTGGATTTTCATGAGAAGTCACCTGATTCGAATGGAGAGAGAGAAGCCGGGCGCCGCGCCATCACGGGTTGTGCCCGACCACGCGATGCGGCGCATTGCGCATCGGGGGAAACAGCGGGGCCGTCAGCGCGAGGCCTCGCGTACGGGCTCGCCGGTCAGTCGCACCGTGACCGTGCTCGACAGGCCGGGGCGCAACCGCGCCAGCGCGGCCTGACCGGGGTCGAAGCGGATGCGTACCGGCACCCGCTGCACGATCTTGGTGAAGTTGCCGGTGCCCGGCTCGAACGGCAGCAACGAAAATTGCGAGCCGGAGCCGGGCGCGAAGCTCTCCAGCCGACCCGTGAGCGTCCGGCCCGGCAAGGCATCGACCTCGACATCGGCGCGCTGGCCGACCAGCATCCGCGCAGTCTGGGTTTCCTTGAAGTTGGCGACGACGTACAGCGCGTCCAGCGGCACCACGGTCAGCAAGCGGCTGCCCGGCTGCACGTAGTCGCCCGGCTCGACCTGCCGGTCGCCGACCACGCCGTCGATCGGCGCACGCACGATCGTGTTCGCCTGATCCTGATGGGCCAGATCGAGGGCCGCCCTGGCGCTGGCCACCGACGCCTCGGCCTGGGCCAGATTGGCCTGCAGGCTCAGCCGCCTGGCGCGCGTCACCGATGCGGCATCCCGACTCACCGCAAACTCGGCGCGACTGTGCTGCGCATTCGCCTGTGCGGTCACCGCCGCCGTGCGGAAGTGCTCGGCCGCGCTGCGCGCCACCGCGCCGCTGGCGATCAACGCGTCGTAGCGGCGGCGATCGGCCTCGGCCTGGTGCTGTTCGGCATCGGAGGAGAGGATCGACGTTCGCGCCGCACGCACGTTCGACGCGGCGAGTTGTTCTTCCGCATCCAGTGCCACCAGCCCCGCCTGCGCCGCTGCTACCGAGGCCCGGGCGTTCTGCAGTGTCGCGGCGGCGGCGGCCACCCTGGCATCGAATTCCTCCGGGTCGATGCGCACCAGCGGGTCGCCGCGATGCACGGCCTGGTCGTGCATCACCAGCACCGCGGCCACCAGGCCACGCACTTTCGGCGCGACCACCGAGCTGTCGGCCTGCAGATAGGCATTGTCGGTGGACACGCTGCGCGCGGGCGAAGCGATGTACAGCGCGCCGGCCAGTGCGATCACGACTGCCGCGGCGGCGACCACCAGCGGCCGCCGTGACAGCGGCAGACGCCGCGGCGGCGCCACGTCGGAAACAACCGGGGGGACAGTACCGTCAGCGCTCATTTCTGCATCACCAGCAAGGTGGAGGTGGCCGAGGCGTAGAGCTTGCCCTCGGCATCGACGAGACGGGCTTCGGCAAACGCCACGCGGCGGCCGATCGAGAGCACGCGGCCTTCGGCCCGCACGCGACCGCTCTGCGCGGTCAGTGGCTTGTGGAAGGCCACCTTCAGCTCGAGGGTCGTATAGGCCTGGTCCGCCGAAAGCGCGGAATGCACGGCGCAACCGCAGGCCGAGTCGAGCAAGGTGGCGAACCAGCCGCCATGCACCATGCCCATCGGATTGAAGGTATGCGGGCCCGGTTCGCCGGCGAATACGGCCACGCCGTCGCCCACCTCGACCAGGTCGAAATCCAGCGCATCGCCGATGCCCGGGCGCCGGCCAGCGGCCATGAACGCTTCCAGTTGCGCACGACCGTCCAGACCGGCGCCGAGGTCACTGACCATGCTCATGCCCTGGACTCCAGGCCGAGACGCCGGATCAGCTGCGCCCTGGAGGCGGCCAGGATCGCGTCCGAGCGCGCGCGATCGGGCTCGATCCGGGCCAGCGACAGCGCACCGACCAGTTCGGCCACCATCGAACGTCCCTCGTCTTGTGCATCGGCATGGCCGAGCAAGGCGAGCTTCTCGCCCAGGCTGCTGGCCAGGTATTCCACCCCGGCGGCGAATTCCTCGCGCGACGGTGCCGTCAGCCGCGGCAGGTCCGAGGCCAGTGCCGCGATCGGGCAGCCGCCACCGCGCGCATCGCGATGTTTCGCCGACAGATAGAACGCGATGTAGGCGAGCAGGCCTTCGGCCGGAGTGCGCCCTTCGAGTTCACGCACCATGCGGGTACGCGACTCGTCGAACATGGTGCCGATGGCCGCGGCGATCAGCTCGTCCTTGGATTTGAAGTGGGCATAGAAACCACCATGGGTCAGCCCCGCCTCGGCCATCACGCCGGCCACGCCCACGCGCTCGGGGCCGTCGGCGCGGATGGCCCGGGCGGCCACCTGCAGCACCTTGGCGCGGGTCTTCTGCTTGTGCTCGGTGTCGTAACGCATGGACTTTCGCCTCGCTTTATATGATGATCATCATACTTAAAATTTCCGCCGATGCAAGAGGCTCGCGTGAACGCCGTCGTCGCCACTTTCCGAAACACCCCCATCGCGCCCGCCGAGCTGCCGCTGGCGCGCAAATACCTGATCTTCGGCATCATGGCGTTCGGCCAGTTCATGGCGCTGATCGACATCCAGATCGTGGCCGCCTCGCTCAACGACGTGCAGGCCGGCCTGTCGGCCGGGCCGGACGAGATCAGCTGGGTGCAGACCGGCTACCTGATGGCCGAACTGGTGATGATCCCGTTCGCCGCGTTCCTGGCCCAGGCGCTGTCGACGCGCTGGCTGTTCGCGCTGTCGGCCGGACTGTTCACCCTGGCCAGCGCGCTGTGCGGCCTGGCCTGGGACATCCACTCGATGACCGCGTTCCGGGTCATCCAGGGCTTCGTCGGCGGCGCGATGGTGCCGACCGTGTTCGCCACCGGTTTCGCCCTGTTCACCGGCAAGCAGCGCGCGATGATCCCCGCCATCCTCGGCATGATCTCGGTACTGGCGCCCACCCTCGGCCCGACCGTGGGCGGCTGGCTCACCGACGCGGTCGGCTGGCGCTCGATCTTCTACATCAACATCGTGCCGGGCATCGCGGTGACCGTGCTGTCCGCCCTGTTCGTGAAAGTGGACGCGCCGAACCTGTCCATGCTGAAACGCATCGACTACGTGCATCTGGGTGCGATGGCGGTATTCCTGGGTGGCCTCGAGTTCGTGCTGGAGGAAGGCCCGCGGCACGAATGGTTCGGCGACCCGACCATCGTCACCGCCGCCTGGCTGTCGTTCGTGGGCTTTGCGCTGTTCCTCGAGCGCTCGTTCCGCTCGAGCATGCCGGTGGTCAGGCTGTCGCCGTTCCGCAAGGCGACGTTCGCGTTCGCCTGCCTGTTCAGTCTGGTGATCGGCTTCGGGCTGTATTCCGCCACTTACCTGATTCCGGTCTTCCTCGGCCGCGTGCGCGACTACAACAGCCTGCAGATCGGCACCACGGTATTCGTCACCGGCATCGCGCAGATCGCCAGCGTGGTGGTCGCCGCGCGACTGTCGCAGAAGATCGACCCGCGCTGGATGATCGCCGCCGGCCTGCCGCTGTTCGCCGCCAGCCTGTGGCTGGCCTCGACCATGACACCCGAATGGGGCTTTGCCGCGCTGCTGGCGCCGCAGATGCTGCGCGGCTTCGCGATCATGCTGTGCATCGTGCCCAGCGTGACCATGGCGCTGGGCGGCTTCGCCCAGGCCGAGCTGCGATATGCCTCCGGCCTGTTCAACCTGATGCGCAACCTCGGCGGCGCGATCGGCATCGCGGTGGTCAATACCTGGCTGCAGGACCAGACCCGCATCCACGCCGCGCGACTCGGCGAAAGCCTGGGCGAGGCCGGACGCTCGGCACCGGACACGGTGGCGGCGCTGGCGGCACGCATCGGCACCTTCACCAGCGACTCGACGCATGCCTTGCTGATGGCACAGGCTGAAATCGCCCACGTGGTGGCGCGCAACGCGCTGACACTCGCGTTCAACGACGTGTTCCGGCTGATGGCCTGGCTGTTCCTCGCGGCGTTGGTGCTGGTGCCGTTCTGCCGGCCACCGGCCCATGTCGCCCCGGACGCCGCGGCGGCACACTGAGGCGCTTGTCGCCCGCAGCGCTCGCTACCCGGTCGCCAGCCTTCTAGAATGCGCAGTCTGCGGCACACCTTGCCGCCTCGCCCCTGGAACCCATGCGCCTTTACCTGCAAACCGCGCCCGGCAGTGCCGACGCCCCACGCTACGTCCAGATCACGCTGGAGCAGGATCTGCTCGGCGGCTGGACGCTGTACCGCGAGTCGGGCACGCAGGGCGGCCGCGCCACGATGAAGCGCGAGCAGTTTCTCGAGCGCGACGAGGCGATCGCCGCGTTCGAGAAGGCCCGCGACGTCCAGCTCAAGCGTGGCTTCCGGGTGATGTTCGCGCAGGGACAGGAAGGCCCGTACGGCCGCTGACACCCACCCCACCAGTTGATGACCATGCCCGATGTGTTGAAGAACGACCGCTTCCTGCGCGCGCTGCGTCGCGAGCCCACCGACACCACGCCGATCTGGGTGATGCGCCAGGCCGGCCGCTACCTGCCCGAGTACCGCGCCACGCGCGAACGCGCCGGCAGCTTCATGGGCCTGGCGCAGAACCCCGAATACGCCTGCGAAGTAACCCTGCAGCCGCTGGAGCGGTTCGAGCTCGACGCGGCAATCCTGTTCTCCGACATCCTCACCATTCCCGATGCGATGGGCCTCGGCCTCAGCTTCGCCGCCGGCGAAGGCCCGCAGTTCGCACGGCCGGTGCGCAGCGCGGCCGACGTCGCCCACCTGGCCGTCCCCGACATGGACGGCGAGTTGCGCTACGTGATGGACGCGGTGCGGCTGATTCGCCAGGAACTGCATGGCCGCGTGCCACTGATCGGCTTCTCCGGCAGCCCGTGGACGCTGGCCTGCTACATGGTCGAAGGCCACGGCTCGAAGGACTTCGCCACGCTCAAGACGATGTGCTGGAATGAGCCGAAACTCGCCCACCAGCTGCTCGACACGCTGGCCGAGGCGGTCGCCGCCTACCTGATCGCCCAGGCCGCTGCCGGTGCGCAGGCGCTGATGGTGTTCGATACCTGGGGCGGCCTGCTCGGCCCTGCCCCGTTCCGCGAATTCTCGCTGCGCTACATGGCGCAGATCGTCGCCGTGCTGAAGGCCGACCCGGTCTCGCGCGAGCTGCCGGTGATCCTGTTCTCCAAGGGTGCCGGGGCGCACCTGGCCGCGCTGGCCGATACCGGCTGCGCCGGCCTGGGAGTGGACTGGACGATGGATCTGGCCGACGCCCGCCGCCTGGTCGGCGACCGCGTCGCGCTGCAGGGCAACCTCGATCCGGCGATCCTGCGCGCCAGCCCCGAGGTAATCCGGCGCGAGGCGCGTGTCGTGCTGGACAGCTACGGCAACCATCCGGGCCATGTGTTCAACCTCGGCCACGGCATCACCCCGGAAGTCGATCCCGGGCACGTGCGGGTGCTGGTCGACGAGGTCCACGCCTATGGCCGCACGCTGCGCGGCGGCTGATCACTTTCCTCCCTGCATGGAGTTGTGCCGATGGCATGGCTGTTCACCAAATACCTGATCACCGCTGCCGTGGTGGTGATCGTGTCCGAAGTCGCCAAGCGCAGCGACCGTCTCGGCGGCCTGATCGCCGCGCTGCCACTGGTCACCGTGCTGGCGCTGATCTGGCTGTACGTGGAACGTCAGTCGGAAACCAAGATCGCCAACCATGCCTGGTACACCTTCTGGTACGTGGTGCCGACGCTGCCGATGTTCCTGGCCTTCCCGGTGCTGCTGCCGCGCCTCGGGTTCTGGCCAACCCTGGCCGCCTGCGTGGTCATCACGCTGGTCTGTTTCGGCTTGTTTGCGCTGCTGGTGCGTCGCTTCGGCATCAACCTGCTGTAACCGCCGGCTTGCCGCAAGCGGCCGCAGCTCAGGGCGTACCGGCGAACGCGTGATCGAGCCAGTCGTGCATCAGCCGGTAGCTGCGCGCCGCGGCGGCGGCGTCGTAGCGGCAGCCGGGCGACTGCTCGTCGACCTCGGTGAAGCAATGCACCGCATGACCGATCACCACGAACTGCCAGTCGGCCGGGCTGCCGCGCATTTCGTCCATGAACTTGTCCGCATCAGGCATGGTGCCCTTGTCGTCAGCGCCGTTCATCGCCAGCACGCGTGCCTTGATCTGCTTCGCCAGCGCCGGATCGTCGGTGCCCAGGCCGCCATGGAAAGACACCACCGCCGCGATGTCGGCACCGCTGCGCGCCAGGTCCAGCACGGCCGAGCCGCCGAAACAGAAACCGATCGCGGCCAGCCTGGTCAGGTCGATCGGCGCGCTGCCGGCCTGCGCCTTCAGTTGCTCGAGTGCCATGTCGATCCGCTTGCGCATCAGCGCGCGGTCGCCGTACAGCGGCTTCACCGCGGCCTGCGCCTGTGCCGCGTTGCCCTGCTGCGGGCGCACGCTGGCGCCGTACATGTCGGTGAGCAGGATCACGTAGTCGCTGCCGGCGATCATCTCGGCCTTCTTCACCGCCGCATCGTTGATGCCGTACCAGTTCGGCACCATCACCAGGCCCGGGCGTTTCGCCGCGCCCGCATCGTCGTAGACCAGCACGCTGTGGAAACGCGTACCGTCCAGGTTCCATTCGACCGGTCGATGCACCATCTTCGCCTGCGCGGCGAGGCTTGATCCGGCCAGCAACAGCAGACAGCAGAGTCGGGCGATGCGCATGACAGCTTCCTCCAGCGTGGGGAGTGGTTGATCGCCGACGGACCCGAGAGGGAAACTCAAAGTCCGCCAGCGTGTTCCGAAAGACGCCGCTTCAGCGGGGTGAGGCGATCGAGCAGGCGCACGCCCAGCCCACGCGCCGCGACCAGCGCCGGCGACTGCCAGGCGTAGATGCGCGCCAGGGCGTCGAAACCCAGCGCATCCAGCGTGTCGGCGCTGCGCCGACGACGCGCGTAGCGGCGCAGCACGTGCGCGGCGCCGATATCGCGCCCGGCGGTGCGCGCAGCCAGCAGCGTATCGCGCAACTCGACCACGTCGCGCAGGCCCAGATTCACGCCCTGTCCGGCCAGCGGATGCACCGCATGCGCGGCGTCGCCCAGCAACACGAACCGATCGGCCTGGTAGCGTTCGGCCAGCTGCAGCTTCAATGGAAAGGCGGCGCGCGGCGTGGTCGAGGTGATCCGCCCCAGCCGGAAGTCGCTGGCCAGGCCCAGCTCCTCGAGGAACGCCCGGTCGTCCAGCGCCAGCACGCGCTGCGCCTCGGCTTCGGGCAGGGACCACACCAGCGAACTGCGCCCGTCGGCCAGCGGCAGCAGGGCCAGCGGCCCGCTCGGCAGGAAGCGCTGCCATGCGGTGTTCTGGTGCGGCCGCTCGGTGCCCACGTGCGCCACCACCGCGCGCTGCGCATAGTCGCGACCGCGGGTACCGATGCCGGCCAGCCGGCGCAGCGGCGAGGCCGCGCCGTCGGCAGCCACCAGCAGCAGCGCGGACAGCGTCTCGCCATCGGCCAGCTGCAACTGGATGCGATCCTCGTTCGCCTCGAATCCGGTGACCTCGGCCGGACACAGCCGGCGCACGCCGGCCGCATCCAGTGCCTGCCACAGGGTCCACTGCACCAGGCTGTTCTCGACGATATGGCCGAGCCCGTCGCGTCCCTCGTCGGCCGCATCGAAATCGATCGCCGCGCCGCTCTCGGCATCCCATACATGCATATGCGCGTAGGGCCCGCTACGGGCCTCGCGAATGGCCGTCCAGACACCCAGATCATTCAGCAGGGCCAGCGACGACGGTGCCAGGCCGACCACGCGAAGATCGACTTCGGCAGCGGCATCCCACGGTGCCGGTGCGCGTGCCTCCAGCAAGGCCGTACTGAACCCGGCCCGGGCCAGCGCCAGCGCGGTGGCGGCGCCAACCATGCCGCCACCGACTACGGCCACGTCCAGCGCCGGCGCGCGGCGACGCCTTGAAACATCGGCTGCGGATGCGCTCATGGCAAGCGCTCCAGTACCGCCAGCGGTGGATCGCCGCGGAAACCCATGCCCCGCCGGGCCAGCGCCCGTTGCAGCGGCGGTACCCGGTCGCAGGCCAGCAGGGCCAGCGATCGCAGCGGCGCCAGCAGCGGTTGCGGCAGACAGGCCAGTTGCACCAGGCCATGGCTCATCGCCATGGTGCCTTCGCGATCCGGTGCACGACGGGCCGCGTAGCGCTGCAGCAGATCGGCCGCACCGGGATCGGCCGCGCCCGCCACCATTTCGGCCAGGGTCAGCGCATCGCGCAGGCCCAGGTTGAAACCCTGCGCACCGATCGGATGCACGGTCTGCGCCGCGTTGCCGACCAGTACCGCACGCGGCGCCACCAGCGCGCTGGCGGCAACGCGCCGGATCGCATACGGATGACGCTTGCCGGGCCGGCTGAGCCGACCCAGCCGCCAGCCGAGACGGCGCTGCGCCAGTTCGATGAAAGCCGCATCGTCGAGCGCGGCCACCCCGTCCGCCGCCTCCGCCGCCACGGTGAGTACCAGTCCGCAGCGACGTTCAGCCAGCGGCAGCAGCGCGATCGGCCCGCCGTCGGCAAAGCGTTCCCAGGCACGGTTCGCGTGATCGCGTTCGGGTGTGATCGTGCAGACGAACAGCGTCTGCCGGTAGTCGTGGCGCTCGGCCTCGATGCCGAGTCGGGCACGCACGAACGATTCGGTGCCGTCGGCGCCGACCAGCAGCGGCGTATCGATGCAACGGCTGCCGTCGGCACTGTCGATCCGGGCACGCCAGCCGCCAGCCAGCGGCTCCAGCCCGGCCAGGGTGGCGGGCGCGAGCCGGGTCAGCCGGGTGCATTCGTCGAGCCGGCGCAGCAGCGCCACGCCCAGCTCGCGCGCCGGCAGGGTCCAGCCCAGCGCATCGACCCCGTGTTTGTCCGCATCGATGCGCGCACTGCCGAATTCGCCGGCACGACTCACATGGATGTGCCGGATCGGCGTGGCGCCGGCACGGGCATGGCGCCACACGCCGATCGCCTCGAGCCCGTTGACGGTGGCCCGCGCCAGCGCCAGGTTGCGTTCGTCATAGCTGGGCTGTGCGTCGGCCCGCGGCGCGGCCGTTTCGACCAGGGTGGCGGCGATGCCGGCTGCATCCAGCGCGATCGCCAGGCTGGCGCCGACCAGGCCGCCACCGATGATCAGCACGCCGGAGTCGTTCGTGGCGGGGGATGTCGGGACATTCATGCGCCGATGATACGCGCTGAGGCCGCGTGGGTCGCTACGCATTGGGCTAGACTATTGGACTATTCAGACGCCTACACGGAGCACCACATGGCCAAGACGCAGACCCAACGCCTGGGCATCTTCCTGATGCTTGCCCTGGTGATGGCGGCCACCCGCCTGCATCATTTCGACGCCTTGCCCGACGCCTCATGGGGGGTGTTCTTCCTCGCCGGCTTCTGGCTGCGCGGATCGGCCCGCTGGGCATTCCCGCTGCTGATCGCCGAAGCGGTGCTGGTGGACTTCTTCGTGATCACCGGCCAGGGCATGGACTTCTGGGCGCATTACTGCGTGTCGCCGGCATACTGGTGCATGCCGGTGTATTTCGGCGCGCTGTGGCTGGGCGGCCAGTGGCTGGCCCGTCACCAGTTCGGCCTGCGCCTGCCCACGCTGGGCCTCGCCGCGGTGACGCTGATGGTCAGCGAGACGGTCTGCTACCTGATCTCCAACGGCAGCTTCTACTGGCTCAGCGACAGCGTGCCGCTGCCGCGCAGCTTCGCCAGCTGGTTCGTCAATCTCGGTGACTGGTACCTGCCGTTCCTCGCCACCACCGCGCTGTACGTCGGCATCGGTGCCGTGCTGCACGTGGCCGCCACGCTGCTGGCGCGCACGCTGCGCGGATCCGGCCAGCCCGGCCTGAGCCACTGAGCGATCGCGATGGGCAACCGCCTCTCGAAGATCTACACGCGCACCGGTGACGACGGCAGCACCGGCCTCGGTGACGGCTCGCGCGTGGGCAAGGACTCGCTGCGGGTCGGCGCCTACGGCACGGTGGACGAGCTGAACAGCACGATCGGCATGCTGCTGGCTGCCGAGGGCGTCACCGACGACGTGCGCGAAGCCCTGACCCAGGTGCAGCACGACCTGTTCGACCTGGGCGGCGAGCTGTGCATCCCCGGCATGGCGATGGTCGAGGACAGCGACATCGATCGGCTCGAGGCGATCCTCGACCGGCTCAACGAGCCGCTGCCGCCGCTGAAGGAATTCATCCTGCCCGGCGGCGGCATGGCCGCGGCCTGTGGCCATCTGGCCCGCACGGTATGCCGTCGCGCCGAGCGCGAGGTGATCGCGCTGGCGCGGGTGGAAGCGGTGCGCACGCAACCGCAGCGCTACCTGAACCGGCTGTCCGATCTGCTGTTCGTGATCTCGCGGGTGCTGGCGCGCGCCAGCGGCCACGGCGAAGTGCTGTGGCAGCACGAGCGTCGCCGCAAGCCCCAGCCGGCCGGATAGCTGCCAGCATGCTGCGGCTCTATACCCACCCCGCCTGCCTGCAGCACGATCCCGGCCCCGGCCATGCCGAACGGCCGGCACGGCTGAACGCGGTGCTGCAGGCGCTGGATCACGATCGCCATGCCGCACTGGACCGGATCGATGCACCGGCCGCCACCCGCGAACAGTTGTTGCGCGTGCACAGCCTGGCCCACGTCGACCACATCCTGGCCAGCAGCCCGCCCGAGGGCGGTCACTATCTGCTGGACGAGGACACCGTAATGTCGGCGGGCTCGGCCGAGGCAGCGCTGCACGCCGCCGGTGCCGCCGTGGCGGCCGTCGACGCAGTGCTCTCGGGCGCGACCCAGCATGCGTTCTGCGCGGTGCGGCCACCCGGCCACCACGCCACCCGCGACCAGGCCATGGGTTTCTGCCTGTTCAACAACATCGCCGTGGCCGCCGCGCACGCGATCGCCGTGCACGGCCTGAAGCGGGTCGCGATCGCCGATTTCGACGTCCATCACGGCAACGGCACCCAGGCCATTTTCGAGCGCGAGCCACGCGTGTTGTTTGCGTCCAGCCATCAGTCGTCGCTGTATCCGCACAGCGGCCAGGAGGATGAGCGCGGCGTGGGCAACATCATCAATGGCATGCTCTCGCCCGGCGCCGGCTCGCATGAGTTCCGCGAGCTGTGGGACAGCATCCTGCTGCCGAGGCTGCACGCCTTCAAGCCACAGCTGGTGCTGGTTTCGGCCGGCTTCGACGCGCACCGCAGCGACCCGCTGGCGGACGTCAGACTGGGCCAGGAAGACTTCGCGTGGATCACCGGACGGCTGGTGGCCCTCGCTCGCCAGCATGCGGGCGGGCGGCTGGTTTCCACGCTCGAAGGGGGCTATGACCTCGCCGCACTCGCCGCCAGTGCCAGCGCGCATGTCGGCGGACTCGTCGATTGAATGCACTCCTGGCGGCATCCTGCCCCGCTCATTCGAAAAACCGGCGCGAAGATGCCCTGCCTGAACCGGAGCGCCCGCGCGGATCACGCAACCGGACGCCTACCCGGACTGAATCCGCCGATCGGCTGCGAATGTTTGCCTGCCGTCCACCGGGTCTTTCTGCTAGCTTAACGAGCCTTCGAAGCCGGTAGATGCCATCGTGACGCCCAAGCTACCCCCACGCCGCCTGCTGGCGATAGCCGCCGCCCTTGCCCTGATGGGGGGCCACGCCGATGCCAAGGCCGGTCACGGCCACCGGAAAGCCGCGTCGGACGACGCCGACCAGTCCTGTCCGCTGGGTTCGTTCAGCTGTGCGCCGCGCCCGCTCAACTACGCGATGTGCCGCCCGAATGCGCTGCTGGAGTTCTACGATCCCAGCCTGGACAAGGACAGCAGCCTGCGCGATACCAGCCCGGCCCACGTGCAGGCACAGCGCGTGGACAGTTCCAATCAATCGGTCTACCACCTGTCGGGCAACGTGAAACTGCAACGCGCCGACCAGTTGCTGCAGGCCGACCGTCTCGATTACAACAGCGGCAGCACCGACTACGACGCGCGCGGCAACGTGCGCTACCAGGAAGCCGGCCAGCTGCTCGCCGCCTCGCACATGCAGGGCAATACCGAAGCCAGCCGCGGCACGGCCGACGACGTGCGCTATCAGATGCTGGAGGCACGCGGCAACGGTGTCGCCAGGCAGGGAAACATGCTGGACGCCCAGCACACGCGTTATTCGGGGGCCACGTATTCCACCTGTGACGTCGGCCATCATGTGTGGGAGTTCCGCGCCAGCTCGATCAGCATCGACAAGGCCACCGGCGTGGGCGTGGCGCGCAACGCCACCATGCGGCTCGGCAGCGTGCCGTTCCTGTACCTGCCCTATTTCACCTTTCCGGTCGATGATCGGCGCAAGAGCGGCTTCCTGTACCCGACCATCGGCAACACCAGCCGTTCCGGTTTCGAAGTCAGCCTGCCGTACTACCTGAACCTGGCGCCGAACTACGATGCCACGCTGGATCCGCGCACGTACAGCGATCGCGGCGCGATGCTGGCCGGTGAATTCCGCTATCTGTTGCCCGGCACCCATGGCCAGCTGAACCTGCAATACGTGCCGAACGATCATGGCGCCAGCGACGGCCTCGCCGATACCAAGGGCACGTCGCGCTACCTGATCAACTTCGCCGATCAGACGAACCTGTGGCAAGGCTGGCGGTTCGTCAGTTCGTACAACCATGCCTCGGACAGCAGCTACCTGTACGACTACGGCAATGCGCTGTCGCACGCGGCGATCTACACGCTGGGTTCCAATGCCGCGGTCTTGGGTGGCGGCAAATGGTGGAGCGCATCATTCGGCGGGACGATCTACCAGAACGTGAATCCGTTCGTGGGCGACCGCGGGTTGCCTTACCGGCAGCTGCCGTATGCGAAGTTCAGCATGGAAATTCCGCTGTCACGCTGGCTGGAGGTCGGCATGGACAGTTCGGCTGTGGCGTTCCGCAAGAACGGCTTCGTCGAGGGCGAGCGAGAGGATCTGTACCCCTATCTGGCGGCCGATTTCGGCAGCTCGGCGTGGTTCGTGCGACCCCGGCTGGCCTACCGCTACACCGCTTACCAGTTGAGCGGCGATTACCGGAATTACGGCTACTACGGCCTGCTGGGCAGCGGCAGTACCGGCCCGTTCACGCAGAAGTCGCCGAGCCGTTCCCTGCCCGTCGTCAGCATCGACAGCGGACTGGTGTTCGACCGCAGCACCTCGCTGTTCGGCAACAGCTACACGCAGACCCTGGAGCCACGGCTGTACTACCTGTACGTGCCGTACCGCAACCAGAACGACCTGCCGCTGTTCGACACCAACGTGATGTCGTTCGACTACTGGCAGCTGTTCTCGCCCAACCGCTTCTCCGGTGCCGACCGGCAGATGGATGCGAACAACCTCACCGCGGCGCTGACCACCCGACTGCTCGATGACAGTGGTGTCGAACGGCTGTCGGCCAGCATCGGCCAGATCCACTATTTCAGTCCGCAACGCGTTCAGTTGCCGAACGGACAGGTCCACGTGGTAGCGGGTACCGACTGGGTCCACTCGGCCTATGTCGCCCAGCTCGACCTGCAGCTCAGCGACCTCTGGCGCTTGAGCAGCTCCTACCAGTGGGATCCGAATACGCGCCTTACCGACCTGGGCGCACTGGAACTGCAGCGCCGCCTGGGCAACGACGGCATCCTGAACTTCTCGTATCGCTATCGTCGCGGGCGACTGGAACAATACAGCGCCTCGGTGGTCTACCCGATATCCGAGCGCTGGCGCCTGATGGGATCGTGGACATATTCGGTGAAAGAACGCGAGACCGTCGAAGCGCTGGCTGGCGTGGAATACGACAGCTGCTGCGTGACATTGCGGCTGGTCGATCGCAACTACGTGAATCAGACGTCCTACGGCTCCATACCGGCTCCAGCAGGCAGCAACGTCAACCTGCGTGACAACGCGATCATGTTCGAAGTGGTTTTCAAGGGGCTCGGCTCATCGGGTGGCCAAATCGATCCACTGCTGCGCCGTGATATTCTCGGCTATCAATAAACGCACTCGCCCCGGCGACTCAGGCTTTCCACTGATGAAGCAACTCATTGCATCTTTCCTGCTCGCGCTCGCGATCATGTCCCCCGTCCACGCCCAGCTGTTGACGCCCAACGCGCCTGCCAGCCAGCCGCTCGATCGCATCGTTGCCGTCGTCAACGACGATGTCGTCCTGCAGAGCGATCTGAACGATGCCGTACGCTCGGTCCAGCAGCAATACGCCGGTCATGCCGAGCAGCTGCCGCCGATGAACGTGCTGCAGCAGCAGGTGCTCAATCGCCTGATACTGATGCGCCTGCAGATCCAGAAGGCGCAGGAACAGGGCGTTACCGTTTCCGATGCCGATATCGACCAGGCCGTCGCCGGCGTGGCACGGCAGAACAAACTGACCCCGGAACAATTGCGTGCGGAAGTGGAACGCAGCGGCGCCAGCTTTGCGGCGTTCCGGCAGCAGCTCGGCGAGCAGATCACCGTGCAGCGACTGCATCAGAGTGTGGTGCAGAGCTCGGTATCGGTCACCGACAGCGAAATCGACAACCTGCTCAGCAGCCCGTCCTACAAGGCTGGCGAGGTGCATCTCGCACACATCCAGATCAGCATCCCCGGCGGCGCTGATGCGGCGGCGATCCAGGCCAGCCAGGCCAAGGCCGAGCAGGCACTTGCGGCGATCAAGGGCGGCATGGATTTCAACGCCGCGGCGATCCGCTATTCCGACGCCCCCGATGCACTGGACGGCGGCGACCTGGGCTGGCGACGGATGGACGAGGTGCCGGCAGCCTTCGCCGACACGCTCGAATCGATGAAGCCCGGCGATGTCAGCCCGGCACTGCGCGGCCCTACCGGTTTCCACATTCTCAAACTGATCGACCAGCGCCAGAGCAGCCGCAAGATGGTTACCGAATTCCACGCACGGCAGATCCTGATCAAGCCGAGCGAGCTGGTGACGCCGGCCCAGGCCGAACAGAAGGCAAGGGATCTTTACAACCGCATCGTCAAGAAGCACGAGGACTTCGCCACCCTGGCGAAGGAGAACTCCAAGGACGACACCACGGCCAATCTCGGCGGTGACATGGGCTGGTTCCAGCAGGACGCATGGGGATCCACCATCGCCGGCCAGCTGAACGCGCTGAAGGACAATCAGGTATCGCAACCATTCCAGAGCCAGATGGGCTGGCATATCCTGCAGCGCCTGGGGACACGCCAGAGTGACCTGACCGACAAGATCGCACGCGACCAGGCACGCCAGGCCATCGGCAACCGCAAGTCCGAACAGGTTTACGACGATTTCCTGCGCGACCTGCGCTCCAATGCCTACATCAACATCCTGGTGCCCGAGCTGCGCGTTGCAGACAGCCAGACTGCCACCGGCAGTGCGCCGTAAGACGATTGGACGCCATGCCACTGCCCCGGCTCGCGCTGACCGCCGGTGAGCCGGCCGGCATCGGCCCGGAGCTTCTGATAAGACTGGCCGCCATACCGCTGGCGGCCACTCTGGTTGCGATCACCGATCGGGCTCTGCTGGAACGTGCTGCCGCACGCTGCGGCGCCAGCATCGAGCTGATCGAGGACGATGGCAGCAACGCAACTGAACCCTGCCCCGGCACCCTGCGCGTGCGTCACCTGCCGCTGGCGATCGACGAGGTCCCCGGCCAGCCGGATCCGCGCAATGCCACGCATGTGCTGGCCACGCTGACCGAGGCGGCCGATGGCTGCCTGGCCGGCCGCTACGATGCGGTGGTCACCGCGCCGTTGCAGAAATCCTCGATCAACGACGCCGGCATCCGCTTCAGTGGGCATACCGAGTTCTTCGCCGAACGGGCGCATGTCGATGTGGTGATGATGCTCGCCAGCCCGGAGTTGCGCGTGGCCCTGGCGACCACCCACCTGCCACTCGCGGCGGTGGCGTCGGCGATCACGGCCGAGTCGCTGACCCGCACGCTGCGCATCATGCACGGCGAACTGCGCATGAAGTTCGGCCTGGCCGACCCACGCATCGCCGTGCTCGGGATCAACCCGCATGCAGGTGAAGGCGGCCACCTCGGGCACGAGGAGATCGACACGCTCATCCCGGTCCTTGAAACGCTGCGCGGCGAAGGCATGCGCCTGACCGGCCCCTTGCCGGCCGATACCGCCTTTGTCCCCGCACAGCGGCGTCACTATGACGCGGTGCTGGCGATGTACCACGACCAGGCCCTGCCGGTACTGAAGAGCGAGGCGTTCGAGCGCACCGTGAACCTCACGCTCGGCCTGCCGTTCATCCGCACCTCGGTCGACCATGGCACGGCGCTCGACCTGGCCGGCACCGGGCAGGCCGACCCGGCCAGCCTGATCGCCGCCGCCAGGATGGCGTTGGAACTCGTGGCGCGCCGCGTCACTCATTCCCCTTCTCCCTTGCGGGGAGAAGGCCGGGATGAGGGGCCAATCTTGCCGAGAACGATCAAATGAATGCCCGCCCCAAGAAAAGTTTCGGCCAGCACTTCCTGCACGATCGACGCTACATCGAGCGCATCGTCGATGTCATCGCGCCGCGCAGCGAGGACTTCGTGGTCGAGATCGGTCCCGGCGAAGGCGCCTTGACGCTGCCCCTGCTGGCCGCGGCGGGCAAGCTCACCGCGATCGAGCTGGATACCGATCTGATCCCGGGCCTGCAGGCCCGCGCCGCCGGCAAGGGCGAGTTGCACATCGTCCACGCCGATGTGCTGAAAGTGGATTTCACCGCGATGGCGCACAGCCATGGCGTGCAGCGGCTGCGCGTGGCCGGCAACCTGCCCTACTACATCTCCAGCCCGATCCTGTTCCACTGCGTCGAGCACGCCGCGGCGATCCAGGACATGCACTTCATGCTGCAGAAGGAAGTGGTCGACCGGATGGCCGCCGAACCCGGCAGCAAAGTGTACGGGCGGCTTTCCGTGATGCTGCAGCTGGCCTGCCGGGTCGAGCCGCTGTTCAATGTGCCGCCGGAGGCATTCCGTCCGCCACCTAAAGTGGAGTCTTCGGTGGTGCGGCTGCTGCCGCTGGCATCGCACGAGTTGCACGATGCCCGACCGCAGGATGTCTACGCAGTGGTCAAGGCGGCCTTCGGGCAACGGCGCAAGACGCTCGCCAACGCGCTCAAGCAGTTGCTCGACAGCGATGCCATCCGCCGGGCGGACGTCGACCCCAAGGCGCGCGCGGAAACGCTCTCTCCGACTGATTTCGTGCGCCTGGCCAAGGTCTACGCCAGCCGGGAATGATCATGATGGAGCCCAATCGCGACCGCTCCGCCCCATTCCTCCCGGCAGGCCTTACAATCCTCGCATGACTGAAAAATCTTCCTACACGATCGACGTGCAGGTCGAAACCCGCTTCGTCCCCGATCAATCGAAGCCCGGTGACAATCGCTACGTTTTCGCCTACACCATCACCCTGCGCAATGCCGGCAAGATGCCCGCACGCCTGCTCACCCGCCACTGGATGATCACCGATGCCAACGGCAAGGTGGAGGAAGTGAGCGGTGACGGCGTGGTGGGTGAACAACCGTGGATGCGGCCCGGTGAAAATTTCGAATACACCTCGGGCGCGGTGCTCGAGACGCCGGTCGGCATCATGGGTGGCAGCTACCGCATGCTGGCCGACGATGGCACCGAGTTCGAGGCCACCGTCCCGACGTTCACCCTGTCCATCCCGCGCACGCTGCATTGATGGCTCCGGTCTGACATGGCTACGTACGCGATCGGCGACGTACAGGGCTGCTATCCCGAACTGCAACGCCTGCTGGAAAAGCTGCGTTTCGATCCGGCGCGGGATCAGCTGTGGTTCTGCGGCGACCTGGTCAACCGCGGCGGCGAGTCGCTGGAGACGTTGCGGCTGATCCATGACCTGCGCGAGCAGAGCGTGATCACCCTGGGCAACCACGACCTGAGCCTGCTGGCCATCGCCCAGCGACGGCCCGATGCCCAGGCGCGGGTGAATCCCGAACTGCGCGAAGTGCTGTTCGCCGATGACGCACCGGTGCTGTTCGAATGGCTGCGCTCGCAGAAGCTGCTGCACCACGACGAACGCCTGAACTGGACCATGGTGCATGCCGGACTCGCCCCGATGTGGACGTTGCGGCAGGCCCTGCGCGCGGCGCAGGAGGTCGAGCGCGAACTGTCCAGTCCGCGTCATCCCCGCCTGCTGCGCAATCTGTTCGGCAACCGCCCGGCGATGTGGTCAAGCCGGTTGCAGGGGCTGGAGCGGCAACGCGCCACCATCAATACCATGACCCGGATGCGCTACTGCGACGTCAACGGGCGCATCGACTTCGAGGCCAAGGACATCCCCGGTACGCAGAAGCCCGGACTGTATCCGTGGTTCTCGGTGCCCGGCATGCGCCGGCGCGACACCCGCATCGTCTGCGGCCACTGGTCGGCCCTCGGTCGCTTTGCCGGACTGGGTGTATACGCGATCGATACCGGTTGCGTCTGGGGCGGGCAACTCACTGCACTGCAGATCGACGCCGAAGAGCCACGGTACATCACGGTCAATGCCGAGCCGCATCGCAAGCGCCCCCCCGGCGCCGAGGACTGAGTTCGCGCCCATGAAAAACCCCGCCGCGGCGGGGTTTTTCATGGGCGCTGGAACTGCTCGACTGCTCAGGCCAGCTGGCCATGGCAGTGCTTGTATTTCTTTCCCGAGCCGCACGGGCAAGGCTCGTTGCGCCCCACCTTGGGGCCGTCGTGCTGCGCCGGCTGTTGGGCGATGCGCATCCCGGGACCGACCGCAGGCATGTCCGGCTCGCCGCCGCCAAATGCACCTACCGGTGCACCGCCGCCCGTGGCCAGCATCTGCTTCTGCAGGCGCTCGGCCATACGCTGCTGTTCCGCCTCCATCGCCGCGACTTCCTCTTCGCTGCGGACGCGGATACGCGCCAGCATCTGCACGACCTCGGCCTTGATCCGGCCGAGCATCTCGGAGAACAGCCTGAACGATTCGCGCTTGAACGCCTGCTTCGGATCCTGTTGCGCGTAGCCCACCAGATAGATGCCCTGGCGCAGGTAGTCCATGCTCGCCAGGTGATCCTTCCAGGCGTTGTCGACCACGGTAAGCATGATGTGCTTTTCCAGCTGGCGCATGGTCTCGGCACCGATCTGTGCCTCTTTCGCCTGGAACAACCCGTTCACCGCATCGCGCACATGCTCGAGAATCATCTCGGCATCGATCTCGTGCTGCTGCTCGACCCACTTCCTGAGTTCGAGCGACAGGCCGAACTCGCTTTCCAGCTCACGGTCGAGGCCGGCCAGATCCCACTGCTCATCGATGCTTTCGGCCGGCACGTAGGCACGCACCATGGTCTGCACCACGTCCTCGCGAATGTCGGCGACGGTGGCCGAGACATCCTCGCCCTCGAGCAATTCGTCGCGCTGGCGATAGATCACCTTGCGCTGGTCGTTGGCGACGTCATCGAATTCCAGCAGGTGCTTGCGGATGTCGAAGTTGTGCTGCTCGACCTTGCGCTGCGCCTTCTCGATCTGCCGGCTGATCATGCGATCCTCCAGCGCGTCGTCGTCCTTCATGCCGAAGCGCTTCATCCAGCGCACCAGGCCTTCGCCACCGAAGATCCGCAGCAGGTTGTCTTCCAGCGACAGGTAGAAACGCGATGAACCCGGATCGCCCTGACGCCCGGAGCGACCACGCAGCTGGTTGTCGATGCGCCGCGACTCGTGCCGCTCGGTGCCGATGATGTGCAGACCGCCGGCGGCGAGCACCTGTTCGTGCAGCTTCTTCCACTCGGTCTTGGCGCGCTGGCGATCCATCTCGCTGGCACCCTCGGGCAAGGCCGCCAGGGCCGCTTCCAGACTGCCGCCGAGCACGATGTCGGTACCACGGCCGGCCATGTTGGTGGCGATGGTGACCTGGGCCGGCGCGCCAGCCTGCGCCACGATGTGCGCCTCGCGCTCGTGCTGCTTGGCGTTGAGCACTTCGTGCGGCACCTTGGCCTCGGTCAGCAACCCGGAAAGCAGCTCGGACACCTCGATCGAGGTGGTACCCACCAACACCGGCTGGCCACGCTTGTGGCAGTCCTTGATGTCCTCGATCACGGAGCGATACTTCGGCCCCTGCGACAGGAAAATCATGTCCGAGTTGTCCTTGCGGATCATCGGCTTGTGGGTGGGGATCACCACCACCTCCAGGCCGTAGATGCTCTGGAACTCGAACGCTTCGGTATCGGCCGTGCCGGTCATGCCGGCCAGCTTCTTGTACATGCGGAACAGGTTCTGGAACGTCACCGTCGCCAGGGTCTGGTTCTCGCGCTGGATCGGCACGCCTTCCTTCGCCTCGACCGCCTGGTGCAGGCCGTCGGACCAGCGGCGGCCCGCCAGGGTACGGCCGGTGAATTCGTCGACGATGATCACCTCGCCGTCGCGCACGATGTAATCCACGTCGCGCTGGTAGATACCGTTGGCGCGCAGGGCGGCATTGAGGTGATGCACCACGGCCAGATTCTTCGAGTCGTACAGGCCGCTGTCCTGCTCGATCACTCCGGCCTCGCGCAGAAGCTCGTCGGCATGCTGCATGCCTGCCTCGGACAGATGCACCTGTTTCTGTTTCTCGTCGACCCAGTAGTCGCCCTCACCGTCTTCTTCGGTCTGCCGGATCATCCGCGGCACGATCTTGTTCACCGCCAGGTACAACTGCGGCGAATCCTCGGCCGGACCGGAAATGATCAACGGCGTGCGCGCCTCGTCGATCAGGATCGAGTCGACCTCATCGACGATCGCGTAGTGCAGGCCGCGCTGATAGCGCTGCTCCTTGCTCAGCGCCATGTTGTCGCGCAGGTAGTCGAAGCCGAATTCGTTGTTGGTGCCGTAGGTGATGTCGGCGGCATAGGCTGCGTGCTTGTCCGCGTGATCCATGCCCGGATACACCACGTCGACGGTCAGGCCAAGGAAGTTGTACAACTTGCCCAACTGCGCGGAATCGCGCCGCGCCAGATAGTCGTTGACGGTGACCACATGCACGCCCTTGTCGGCGAGCGCATTGAGGTAGACCGGCAACGTGGCGACCAGGGTCTTGCCTTCACCGGTACGCATCTCGGCGATCTTGCCCGAATGCAGCACCATGCCGCCGATCAGCTGCACGTCGTAATGACGCATGCCCAGCGTGCGCTTCGCCGCTTCGCGTACCACCGCGAAGGCTTCCGGCAACAGCTTGTCCAGCGATTCGCCGCCGGCCAGCCGCTGCTTGAACTCGTCGGTCTTGCCGCGCAGGGCCTCGTCGCTCAGCTTCTCGAATTCGGGCTCCAGCGCATTGATGCGATGGACGGTTCTGGAAAGTTGGCGCAATACGCGTTCGTTGCGGCTACCAAACAGGCTCGTCAGGGCACGGTTGAACATCGATTTTCCGGATTGGGGAACAGAAGGCCCGCAACAGACACGGGCCAATCGAGCATGTTACTACATGCCCGCAAAGGCAGGCCTGCCGCAGGCAGCCCGGATCGAACCAGGCCCGATCCGGGCACGCCGACACAGCCATTCTTGATGGCGTCGATCGGGGCTCGATTCAAGTGGCGTCAGACGGGAGGGGTCTAGCGATGATTGCGCACAAACGCCAGCGGATTGACCACGCGGCCGTCGTACCAGACCTCGAAATGCACGTGTGACCCGGTCGAGCGGCCGGTGGATCCGGCCTGGGATATCACGTCACCTACCTGAACGTGCTGGCCCGGATGCACATCCAGCCGGCTGTTGTGGGCATATCGGGTCATGTAGCCGTTGCCATGGTCGATCTCGACCACGTTGCCGTAACCGCTGCGCACGCCGGCAAAGGTCACCATGCCTTCGGCCACGGCATGCACCGGGGTACCTAACGGGGTGGCGATGTCGATACCGGTGTGCCGCGCCGAGTGCCCGTCGAATGGATCCGGACGCACGCCGAAATAGGACGAGATGTAGCCCGCCACCGGCATCCCGGTCGGTTTCAGATTCGATTCGATGCGGGCATCGAGCAACAAGCTCTGCAGCGCCGACAATTGCGCCTGCTGAATGTTGAACTGGCTGGCCAGCTGGTTGATGCTGCTGTCCAGCGCCGGCGGCAGCGCATAGGCACTCCCCCCGAGATCCTCGACACCACCGACGGCCGGCTGCTGATTGAAATCGAACTCGCCGTCGTCAAGCTTGCCGACCTGGGCCAGTCGTTCGCCCAGCGCATTCAGCCGGATCGACTGGGCCTGCAACTGCCCCAGTTTCACCGCCAGTGCATCGAGGTCACGCTGGGCATCCTGGCGCACGCCACCCAACTGGGCCTTCTGCTGCCGGATCTGTTGCTGCAGATCGTGGATCTCGGTCAATGCCCGGTCACGCGGACTGGCCACCATCAGGGCCAGGGCCATGCCTGCCCCCATGCAACCAATCACCGCCAGCGACAGCATGGAAAGAAGCTTCCAGCGTACGCGCCGATTGGCCAGATCGAGAGTCTTCGGCAATTTCCTGGCGCGTGATACGAGTATGATCTGCATGTCGTTCCAAAATCGAATTCCGGCACCATGCAACGCGCTACGCCCGCCACTTCCCGCCGCCTCGGCAACGGACCGAAGTCCCTCGTCGACTGCGGCTCCTTCGCGACGCTGGCCAGGAAGGCCGGCGCGCTGGAAGCGCTGGATCGCGCCTTGCGCCAGACGTTGCCGTCACCGTTGCGCGAGCAGGTGAGATTCGCCAACCTGCGCAACGACCGCCTCGTCTTTCTGGCGTCCTCACCGGCCTGGGCCTCGCGCCTGCGCTTGATGCAGACACAAATCCTTGCCACCGCACATGCCATCGGCACCTGCGCCAGTTCAGTCACCGTGAAAGTGGCCCCCCAACCACCGGTTGCAATAACGCCGGATCGGTCAAAACCGCTTTCGCCTGCCGCCGCCGCCCATCTCAGGGCCGCTGCCGCGTCATTCACAGACCCCGAGTGGCGGGCACTGTTCCTTGAGCTGGCGTCCCTCGCCGAAACCGCTGATTCCTGAACCGATACATGCGCCGCGCATCTGGCAGCGCATCACAATACCTCTCGCGACAGCCCGGCCTGTGCCCGATACCGTCGCGAACGCTGGGTTTATACCACGCGTTCCGGGCTGAACACCAACGGGATGATGAAACCGTGAAGTTGATTCGGCCGGCGCCATCGGGCGCACAAAAGAAAACGGCCGCGTCTCGCGACGCGGCCGTTTTCGGAAAGTCCTGGCAACTGCAGACGGAAAACAGGACGGAAAATCAGATCGCCTGTGCCGGATGAGCATAGGAGATCGGCGAGGTCGCCGGATCGTCCTGGTAGCTGACTTCTTCCCACGCCGAGGCATCGGCCATCAGCGCGCGCAGCAGTTTGTTGTTGAGCTCGTGGCCGGACTTGTGCGCGTGATAGGCACCGATCAGGCTGTGACCGAGCAGGTACAGGTCGCCGATCGCGTCGAGGATCTTGTGCTTGACGAATTCGTCCTCGTAACGCAGGCCGTCCTCGTTGAGCACACGGTAATCGTCCAGCACCACCGCGTTGTCCATCGAGCCGCCGAGCGCGAGGTTGTGCTCGCGCAGCATCTCGATGTCGCGCATGAAACCGAAGGTACGCGCGCGACTCACTTCCTTGACGAAGGAGGTGGTGGAGAAATCGATCTCGGCGCGCGAAGTCCGCTTGCTGATGATCGGATGATTGAAATCGATCGAGAAACCGACCTTGAAACCCTCGAACGGATCAAAGCTGGCCCACTTGTCGCCTTCCTGCACCTTCACCGGCTTCTTGATGCGGATGAAGCGCTTGGCCACGTTCTGCTCTTCGATGCCGGCCGACTGCAGCAGGAACACGAAGGGGCCGGCGCTGCCGTCCATGATCGGTACTTCCGGCGCGGACAGGTCGACGTAAGCGTTGTCGATGCCCAGACCGGCCATCGCCGAGAGCAGGTGCTCGACCGTGGAGACGCGGGCATCGCCATTGACCAGTGTCGTCGACAATCGGGTATCGCCGACATTGTCCTGGCGTGCCCGTATGTCCACCGGCGGATCAAGATCCGTGCGACGAAACACGATACCGGTATTGGGCGCGGCGGGACGCAAGGTCATGTACACCTTGTCGCCCGTGTGCAGTCCGACACCGGTCGCCCGGATGATGTTCTTAAGCGTACGCTGCTTAATCATTGTTGTTGGTACCTGTGTAGGCAGCAGCCAATCAGGAGCGGATGCTAACACAGTTTTAACCTGTGATAAAAGCAAACCGTACCGTACAGTGTTGTTAAGCCTTCATGCTCCTTTCATCCTTGAAAGTCATCGGCATCCTTCGCCGCCACTCCCGACACTCCGGCGGATCGACACAATGCCCCGTGCCTGGGACGGGAATCCGGCACGGAACATCGGACCAGCCATAGCGCGCAAACCCGCGTGGACTGGCCATGCGTCATCCCGACGCACAGTCTTGCTGCTACACCAGCGAACGCCTGACCCATCTCGATCCATCCGAGCCCTCCATGTGCAGCCGGACCCGGCTGCACCGGACACCGAACCATGCCGCGGAACAGCTGGGATGGACACGTTTGAACAGTGACCGGTCCAACGTGCGTTCGTTCAATACTTTCTCATTTTCTTAACGTATGCAATCCCCCCGGGGTTGACCGGTCAGTCCGATTCAGTCCGCCTGACGGCGCAGGAATGCAGGAATGTCCAGATAGTCGAAACCCGGTTCCGCCTGCTTGGCCGGCGCGGTTGACTCGGTTCGCCCATGACTGCTCACGGCCATGTCCGGCTGCGCATAGTCGACCACTTCGTTGCCGGTACCGGTACGCAGTACCACCGGGCGTGGGCGCATCTGCACCTGCTGCGTCTCGACCATGCGGATCGACGGCTGCTGACGCGAAGCCGCGGCGCGGTTGAGGCCGGTGGCCACCACGGTAACGCGAACGTCGTCCTTCATGTCCGGATCGAGCGAGGTACCGATCACCACGGTGGCATCTTCGCTGGCGAAGTCGTGGATGATCCGGCCGATCTCGTCGAACTCGCGCATGGTCAGGTTCGGACCGGCAGTGACGTTGACCAGGATGCCGCAGGCGCCGTTGAGGTTGACGTCTTCCAGCAACGGGTTCTTGATCGCCGCTTCGGCGGCCGCCTGGGCACGATCGTCGCCGCGGGCCGTACCCGAGCCCATCATCGCCAGGCCCATTTCCGACATCACGGTGCGCACGTCGGCGAAGTCGACGTTGATCAGGCCGGGGGCTGTGATCAGGTCGGCAATGCCCTGCACGGCGCCCTGCAGCACGTCGTTGGCTGCCTTGAACGCATTCAGCAGCGTCACTTCACGGCCGAGTACGCTGAGCAGCTTCTCGTTCGGCACGGTGATCAGCGAGTCGACATGCTGCGACAGATCCTCGATGCCCTTCAACGCCACCTGCATGCGCCGGCGACCTTCGAACGGGAACGGCTTGGTCACCACCGCCACGGTCAGGATGCCCTTCTCCTTGGCCAGCTGCGCCACCACCGGTGCCGCGCCGGTACCGGTACCGCCGCCCATGCCGGCGGTGATGAACACCATGTCGGCACCTTCGAGCATCGCCTCGATCCGTTCGCGGTCCTCCAGCGCCGCCTGCCGACCGACCTCCGGATTGGCACCGGCACCGAGGCCCTTGGTCACGTTGCCACCGAGCTGCAGGTGGGTGCGCGAGCCGCAGCTGCTCATCGCCTGCGCATCGGTGTTGGCGACGACGAATTCGACGCCTTCGATATTGGCATTGAGCATGTGTGCCACGGCATTGCCGCCACCACCGCCCACGCCAATCACCTTGATCACCGCATTGGGTGCGAGTTTATCTATCAATTCAAACATTTCCCGTCCTCCTTAGAGTTGTTGTCGTTGTAACCAGGGAACGCGACTCCTGCCGGCTCCTGGTGCTGGGCGAACGTCCTTCTGCCCATGGCTGCGCGTCCTGCACCGCCGAAAAAATCACGTTGAAAAACACATTGGCGCCCATCAGAAATTCCTCGTCAGCCAGCCGCGCAGCTTGCCGACCAGGCCACCGACCGTGCCGCCGGCGGGACCGCCGATGCGCATGCCACCGGCACGCGAGCCGTGCAGCAGCAGGCCCACGCCGGTGGCGTGCAGCGGACTGGCGACGACGTCGCCGAGACCCTCGATCTGCTGCGGCACGCCGATGCGCACCATCTTGTGGAAGATCTCCTCGGCCAGCTCGAGCGCGCCCTCCATCTTCGAGGCGCCCCCGGTCAGCACCACGCCGGCGGCGACCAGGCTCTCGTACCCGGAGCGGCGCAGCTGGTCCTGCACCATCTCGAAGATTTCCTCGTAGCGCGCCTGCACGCTCTGCGCCAGCGACTGCCGGGCGAGCCGGCGCGGCGGGCGGTCGCCGACGCTGGGCACCTGGATGGTCTCCTCCGCATGCGCCAGTCCGGTCTGCGCGCAGGCGTACTTGATCTTGATTTCCTCGGCGTGCGCCGTGGGCGTATGCACGCCGTAGGCGATATCGCTGGTGACCTGGTCGCCGCCGACCGGCAGCGAGGCGGTGTAGCGGATCGAGCCCTGGGTATAGATCGCGATGTCGGTGGTGCCGGCACCGATGTCGACCAGGCATACGCCGAGCTCGCGCTCGTCATCGGTCAGCACCGCCTTCGCGCTGGCCAGCGCCGAGGGCACCAGCTCGTCCACGGTCAGGCCGCAGCGCTGGATGCACTTGCTGATGTTCTGCACCGCCGCTGCCGCCCCGGTAACCAGATGCACGTTCGCCTCCAGCCGCACGCCACTCATGCCGACCGGCGAGCGGATGCCGTCCTGGCCGTCGATGCGGTACTCCTGCGATTCCTTGTAAAGCACTTTTCGATCGGCCGGAATCGCCACGGCGCTGGCGGCCTCCAGCACCTGCTCCAGGTCGCTGGCGGTCACTTCGCGGTCACGGATCGCCGCGTTGCCGTGCGAGTTGCGGGTTTCCAGATGGCTGCCCGAGATGGAGGCATACACCGAGCGGATGTCGCAGCCGGCCATCAGCTCGGCTTCCTCCACCGCGCGCTGGATCGAGTGCACGGTCGACTCGATGTCCACCACCGAGCCGCGCTTCATGCCGCGCGACACATGAGTACCGATCCCGATCACGGTGATCGGCTCGCCCGGTTCGTATTCGCCGACGATCGCCACCACCTTCGAGGTGCCGATATCCAGCCCGACCACCAGCTGCTTTTCGTTGCGCGGTTTCATAGGGAGATAGTCATGAGCGGGGCGAACCTCCAGCGTTGGCGGTGGCCGCTGGCGGCCAGCGCACGGCAAATCCGTTGGTGTAGCGAAGATCGGCATAGGCGAAGCCGTCGGTGTGACCGGCCATCAGCTGCGGATAGACATCGAGAAAACGGTGCAACCGGCGCCCGGCCTGGTCGCGGTCGCCGATCACGATCCGCGCCCCGGTGGCCGTACTGACGCTCCAGCTGCCGCGCTCGGTCAGCGCGACACCGGTGATCTGCAGGTGCGTGCCGGCAAACGCCTTGCGGGTTTCCGCATAGAAGCTCACCACCTCGGCCAGCCGCGCATCGGGGCCGCGCAGGTCCGGCAGGGCGCTGAGGTCGGCCGCGCCGGGCGCATCGAATACCCGACCCTGCCGGCTGATCAGCTGTCTGTCGTTCCAGCGCGCGAACGGCTGCCGCTCGTAGATGCGCAGCTGCAAGGTGTCCGGCCAGCGCTTGCGTGCCTCGACCGACTCCACCCACGGCAGCGCGGCGACGGCCTGCTGCACCGCATCCAGGTCCAGCGCGAAGAAGCCCTTGCCCAGGCGCGGACGCACCGCCGCACGGATATCGGCGGCGCTGACATGTTTGAACTCGGCCTGCACCGTCAGCTGTGTCACCGGCCAGCGACCGGCGGCAAACCAGCCACGCAACACACCGACGATCGGCAGCGCGACCAGCGCGATCGCCAGGCACCAGGCAACGAGGCGGATGCTCCCTTTCACGTGCCCTCCCGGAAGCTGGTTTCCAGCACGCGCCAGCACAGCTCCTGATAATCGATGCCGGCCGCCGCGGCGGCCTTGGGCACCAGCGAATGCGAGGTCATGCCCGGCGCGGTATTCACTTCCAGCAGCCAGTTGCGGCCGTCGCGATCCCGCATCACGTCGACCCGGCCCCAGCCGGAGCAGGCGAGCGCGTCGAACGCGGCGAGCGACAGCGCACCCAGCTCCTCGCCGGCGACACCTTCGAGGCCGGGGCAGATGTACTGGGTGTCCTCGGCCACGTATTTCGCGTTGTAGTCGTAGAACGCCGCCTTCGGCACGATGTGGATGCTGGGCAGGACCTGGCGACCGAGAATCGCCACGGTCAGCTCATCGCCCTCGATCAGGGTTTCCATCAGCAGGTCGCCGGGATATCTGGCGGCCAGCTCGACCGCCGCGTCCAGATCCTTCGCGGCGAACACCCGGGTCACGCCGACGCTGGAACCTTCGCAGGCCGGTTTCACGATCAGCGGGAAGCCGATCCGCTGCGCGGCCGCGTGCACGTCCGCACCGCGCGGCAACGGCACGAACGTCGGTGTCGACAGCCCGAGCGACTGCCACACCCGCTTGGAGCGGGTCTTGTCCATCGACAACGCCGAGCCGAGCACGCCCGAGCCGGTGTACGGCACATTGAGCGATTCCAGCGCGCCTTGCAGCACGCCGTCCTCGCCCCCGCCATGCTGGCCGTGCAGGATGTTGAACACGCGGGCGAAGTGTCCGGCTCGCAATGCATCGAGCAGCGCGGGGATGCCGTCGATCGCATGCGCGTCGACTCCGCGCGCGCGCAACGCGGCCAGCACGTTGCGACCCGAATCGAGCGACACCTCGCGCTCGGCCGAACTGCCGCCCATGACCACGGCGACACGGCCGAACTGGGCCGGATCGGTGATTTTCGGGGTGTAGTTGCTGTTCACTTGTCTGTCCTCAAATGGCCGGCCTGCGCCAGCTCCAGTGCCGCCGCGCCGATATCGCCGGCACCCAGCAGCAACAGCACATCGCCATCGCGCAGCAGGCTCGGCAAGCTGTCGCGGAATTCGCGCGGATGCTCGACCAGCACCGGATCGACCTTGCCGCGGGCACGTACCGCGCGTGCCAGCGCGCGCCCGTCGGCGCCGGCAATCGGTGTCTCGCCGGCCGGATACACGTCGGTCAGCACCAGCACGTCGACCTCGGCCAGCACGTTGGCGAAATCGTCGAGCAGATCGCGGGTGCGGCTGTAGCGATGCGGCTGGAACCCGACCACCAGGCGGCGGTCCGGCCAGCCGCCACGGACGGCCGCGAACACGGCCGCGAGCTCCCGCGGATGATGACCGTAGTCGTCGATCAGCAGCACGCTGCCATGGTCGAGCGCGATCTCGCCGCGCCGATGGAATCGGCGCCCGACGCCCTCGAAATGCTTCAGCGCGTGGGCGATCGCCTCCGCCTCCACGCCGAGCTGCCAGCCGATCGTGGCGGCGGCCAGCGCGTTCAATACGTTGTGCCGACCCGGCAGATTCAGCGTCACCGGCAGCGTCTCGTCCCGGCCCGGCAGCTGCAGGTCGAAATGCATCTCGAAGCCCTGCTGGCTCAGGTTCAGTGCGCGCACGTCGGCGTCCGCGCTGTCGATGCCGTAGGTCGTCACGCGGCGGGTGGTGGACCTGGCCAGCTCGGCCACTTCCGGGTCATCCACGCACAGCACGGCCAGGCCATAGAACGGCAGGCGGTGCAGGAAGGTGTCGAACGCCTGCTTGACCTGGGCGAAGTCGCCGCCGTAGTTCTCCAGGTGATCGGCATCGATATTCGTCACCGCGGCGATCACCGGCGACAGCAGCAGGAACGAGCCGTCCGACTCGTCCGCCTCGGCGACCAGATACTGGCCGGTGCCGAGCCGCGCGTTGGCGCCGGCGGCGTTGAGCTGACCGCCGATCACGAAGGTGGGGTCGTAGCCCGCCTCGGCCAGCACGCTGGCGGTGAGGCTGGTGGTGGTGGTCTTGCCGTGGGTGCCGGCGATCGCCACGCCGCGACGGAAGCGCATCAGTTCGCCGAGCATCTCCGCGCGCGGGATCACCGGGATGCGCGCCTCGCGGGCGGCGACCAGCTCCGGATTGTCCGGCCCGATCGCGCTGGAGGTCACCACGACGTCGGCATCGCCGATGTTCCCGACGGCGTGGCCCACGTGCACGGTGACACCCATCTGCTGCAATCGCTGCGCCGTCGCCGAATTCGCCCGATCCGAACCGGACACCGCATAACCGAGGTTGTGCAAGACCTCGGCGATGCCGCTCATGCCGACGCCACCGATACCGATGAAGTGCACCCGACGAAACGTGCTCATCAGGTCCTCGTGTGCAAGCAGTCGACGCAGCGTCATGCGGCCACCTCCACGCAGGCACGCGCGATCATCTCGGCGGCATCGGGTTTGGCCAGCGTGCGCGCCGCCTCGGCCATGGCCAGCAGCGTGCCGCGGTCAGCCAGCAGCGACTCCAGCCGCTGCGCCAGTATCTGGACGTCCAGTTCACTCTCCTGCATCACGATGGCGGCGCCGACCGCCACCAGTACTTCGGCATTGCGCGTCTGGTGGTCATCCACCGCATGCGGAAACGGCACCAGCACGGCACCGAGTCCGGCCGCGGTGAGCTCGGCCAGGGTCAGCGCCCCGGCGCGGCACACGGCCAGGTCGGCCCAGCCGTAGCTGGCCGCCATGTCATCGATGAACGGCACCACCTCGGCATCGACACCGGCGTTCGTGTAAGCCTCGCGCGCTTCCTCGAAACCGCGGCTGCCGGCCTGGTGCAGCACGTCGGGGCGCTGCTCCGGCGCCAGCCGGGCCAGTGCCTGCGGCAACGCCAGATTCAGCGCACGGGCGCCCAGGCTTCCACCGAGCACCAGCAGGCGCGGCCGGCCCTCGCGCCCGGCCATCCGCCGGGAGGGCGCTGGCAGCGCCGCAATCGTCGCGCGCACGGGATTGCCGACCCAATCGGCCTGCGGCAGCGCGTCCGCGAAACCGACCAGCACGCGCCGGGCCACGCTTGCCAGCTTGCGGTTGGTGAAGCCCGCCACGCTGTTCTGCTCGTGCACCAGCAGGGGTCGATGCAGCAGCCAGGCGGCAAGCCCGCCGGGGCCGGCCACGTAACCGCCCATCGAGAGCACGCTGCGCGGTTTGACCTTGCGCAGCACCGCCAGCGACGCGAACAACGCACGGAGCAGCATCAGCGGCGCCTGCAAGCGGGTCTTCAGGCCCTTGCCGCGCAGGCCGCCGACCGCCACAGAGTGCAATTCGATCCGCTGCGCCTGCACGACCTTCGTCTCCATGCCGCCGACCGCACCCAGCCATACCACCGGCACGCCCTGCGCCCGCAGGCACTCGGCCACGGCCAGGCCGGGGAAAATGTGGCCGCCAGTACCACCGGCCATGATCAGCACGGGTGCGGAAGTCTTCATGCGGCCTCCGCCTCGCGCGGCTTCGCCGCGACATTCGCATCGGGCACGGCAACCGCCGCGGGCATGCGCGTGGCCATCTGCCGCGCGTCCAGCGCGCGATTGATCTCGAAGGTGGCGCGCAGCAGCACACCGGCCATGGCGCAGGTCAGCACCATCGAGGAACCGCCATAACTGATCAGCGGCAAGGTCAGGCCCTTGGTCGGCAGCGCGCCGAGGTTCACCCCGACCGACACGATCGCCTGCATCGCCAGCATCAAGGAGACGCCGAAGGCGACATAGCCGGCAAAGCGCTGGCCCACCTCGACGCCCTTCAGACCCAGATACAGGCCACGCCCCACCGCCAGCCCGAACAGGCCGATCACCAGCACCACGCCGGCCAGACCCAGTTCCTCGCCGATCACCGCGAAGATGAAATCGGTGTGTGCCTCGGGCAGGTAGGACAGCTTGAGCACGCTGGAGCCCAGCCCCACGCCGGTCCACTCGCCGCGACCGATCGCCATCAGCGACTGGGTCAGCTGGAAGCCGTCGTTGAACGGATCCTTCCACGGATCCATGAACGAGGTCAGCCGCTTCATGCGGTAGCTCTCGCCGGTCGCCGCCACGTACAGCAGCGGCATCAGCGGCAGGCCCATCAGGAACAGGAAGATCGGCCGTGCGCCACCGAGCCACACCATGGCAATGGTCACCGCGATCACCAGCGTGGCCGAACCGAAATCCGGCTGTGCCAGCAGCAGCAGCACGATGATGCCGGCCACCATCACCGGCTTGAACAGGCCCAGGAAACGTGTTTCCACGCTGTCGCGGTGGCGCACCAGGTAGCTGGCGATGTAGATCACCAGGATCAGCTTCACCGCCTCCACCGGCTGGAACGTGGTGACCAGCAGGTTCAGCCAGCGCCGCGCGCCATTGATGCGCATGCCGAAGTGCGGCACGAACACGGCGAGCAGCAGCACGAACGCGAGCAACATCAGGTGGAACGCGTATTTTTCCAGCAGCTTCAGTTCGGTGCGCATCGCCAGGCCTGCCGCGACGATACCCAGGCTGAGGAAGATCAGATGCTTCCTGAGGAAGTAGAACGCGCCCAGGTGCTCGCTGTCGGCGACCGAGATCGAGCTCGATGCCACCATCACCACGCCGACACTGGCCAGCCCGACCAGCGCGACCAGCAGCCACAGGTCGAAGCTGCCGCGCGGGCCGCTTCGCTTGATCGCCTGTGAGGAGCCGGGCTCGAACATCAGCGCACCTTCAACGTGGCAAGACCGATCAGCACCAGCACCACGCTGATGATCCAGAAACGCACGATCACCCGCGGCTCGGGCCAGCCTTTCAGCTCGAAGTGGTGATGGATCGGCGCCATTCGGAACACCCGTTTGCCGGTGAGCTTGAAGCTGGCCACCTGGATCATCACCGAGGCGGTTTCCATCACGAACACGCCGCCCATCACCAGCAGCACGATCTCCTGGCGCACGATCACCGCGACGCAACCCAGCGCTGCGCCCATCGCCAGCGCGCCGACATCGCCCATGAACACCTGCGCGGGATAGGTGTTGAACCACAGGAAGCCCAGGCCCGCACCGGCCAGTGCGCCGCAGAAGATCGACAGCTCGCCCGCACCCGGGATCGACGGTATGCCCAGGTACTCGGAGAACACCTTGTTGCCGGCCAGGTACGCGAACACACCCAGCGCGCCGGAAACCAGCACCGTCGGCATGATCGCCAAGCCGTCCAGCCCGTCGGTGAGGTTCACCGCGTTGGAGAAGCCGACGATCATGAAATACGCCACCACCACGAACATCAGCCCCAGCGGCAGCGCCACGTGCTTGAACAGCGGCAGGTACAGCGCGGTCTCGGCCACCGGCAGGCCGGCGGCCGCATGCGGCGCGCTGAGATAGAGGAACAGCGCTGCGCCGAGGCCGAACACCGACTGCCAGAAGTACTTCCAGCGGCTGGCCAGTCCGCGGCTGTCCCGCAGCACCAGCTTGCGGTAGTCGTCGTAGAAGCCGATCGCGCCGAACGTCAGCATCACGGCCAGCACCGCCCAGACATAGCGGTTGCCCAGGTCGGCCCACAGCAGCGTGGCGACGCTGACCGAGAGCAGGATCATCACGCCGCCCATGGTCGGCGTGCCGGCCTTGATCAGATGGGTCTGCGGACCATCGCTGCGCACCACCTGGCCGGCCTTGAGCGCGCCCAGTTTGCGGATCAGCGCCGGACCGAGAAGCAGCGACACGGCCAGCGCCGTGAGCGCCGCCATGATCGTGCGGAAGGTGATGTACTGGAACAGATGCATGGCGGTGAAATGCCGTGCCATCCAGTCGGCCAGCTCAAGCAGCATCGGAAGCCCCCTTTTTGTCCTGTTGCGCATCGCCGGCGCGATGACCCAGCGCCATCACCACCTGCTCCATCCCGGCCGAGCGCGAGCCCTTGACCAGACAGGTGACCCCTTCATGCAGTTGCGCCTGCAGTGCGGCGATCAGCATCGCCTTGTCCTCGAAATGGGCGCCCTGCGCGCCGAAGGCCTCTACCGTGGATAGCCCGAGCGGGCCGACCGCGAACAGGCGGTCGACCCCGCGTTCGCGCGCGAGCGTGCCGACGGCGGCGTGCAGTACCGCTGCCTGCGGGCCCAGTTCCGCCATGTCGCCCAGCACCAGCCAGCGTTCGCCCGTGGCCAGCAACAGCGTGTCGATCGCCGCCGCCATCGAGCTCGGATTGGCGTTGTAGCTATCGTCGATCACGGTCCAGCCGCCAGCCATCACTTCGCGGCGCAACCGCCCGGCCACGCCGGGTACCTGTTCCAGGCCGCTGACGATGGTGTCCAGCGGCACCTCGAGCGCCAGCGCGATCGCCGTCGCCGCCAGCGCGTTGGCGATGTTGTGACGACCGGGCAGCGGCAGCGCCACCTCGGCATGGCCGGCCGGCGTGCGCAGCACGAAGCGCGAGCCGTCCGCGCGTTGCTCGATGATCTCCGCGCCGATATCCGCCGGCTGGTCGAGGCCGAAGCGCAGCACCTTGCGCGTGCCGGCCAGTCCAACGAAGAAACTGGCGAAGCTGTCGTCGGCATTGATGATCGCTACACCGTCGGCAGGCAGCGCCTGGTAAATCGCCCCCTTGGTCTCGGCCACGCCTTCGATGCTGCCCATGCGTTCAAGATGCGCCGGCGCGATGAGCGTGACGAGGCCGATGTCGGGCCGCGCGATGGCAGCGAGATACGCGATGTCGCCCGGCTTGCCGGCACCCATCTCGAAGACCGCGTAGTCGGTGTCCTGCGGCATCGCCAGCAGGCTCAGCGGCAGGCCCAGTTCATTGTTGTAGTTGCCCGCGCTGACATGGGTGCGGCCATGTCGCGACAGGATCGACGCCGCCAGCGTCTTCACCGTGGTCTTGCCATTGGAACCGGTGATGCCGACCACGCGCACGCGGCGTTGCGCGCGGACCGCACTGGCCAGGTCGCCCAGCGCCAGGGTGGTGTCATCCACCAGCACCTGTGGCAGTTCGCTGTCGACCCGACGCGTCACCAGGGCGGCGACGGCGCCACGAGCCGCGGCCTCGGCCAGGTAGTCGTGCCCGTCCACCCGCTCACCCTTGATCGCGACAAACAGGTCGCCCGGCTGCAGCCGACGGGTATCCATGGCCACGCCCGTGATCTCCGCGTCGTCCCCGAGCAGGCGACCGTGGGTCCACATCGCAATGGTGTTCAGCCGCATCATGCGCGCGACCCCCGCTGCATCCGTTCCAGCACGGCGTGCGCCACCGCCAGATCGTCGAACGGGCGCTTGCCGGCAGCGCCCTCCTGATAGGTTTCATGGCCCTTGCCGGCAACCAGCACCACGTCGCCGGCGCGTGCCATGCCAAGCGCGGCGCCGATCGCCGCGGCGCGATCGCGCTCGACCGTCATCGCCCGGGCCGCCGTCATGCCCGCGACGATCTGCGCCACGATCGCGTCGCCGTCTTCGCCGCGCGGGTTGTCGTCGGTGACGATGGCGACATCCGCCAGTCGTGCCGCAATCGCCCCCATCAACGGACGCTTGCCGGCATCGCGCTCACCGCCACAGCCGAACACGCAGATCAACTGGCCGGCGCAATGCGCACGCAGCGCGGTCAGGGCCTGCTCCAGTGCATCCGGGGTATGGGCGTAGTCGACCACCACCAGCGGCAGGCCATGCAGACCACCGAGCCGGCTCATCCGGCCATTGACCGGCTGCAATTGCTCGACGGCGTTGACGATGCGCCCGAACGATTCTCCCAACGCGCCCAGACAGGCCACCACGACCAGCAGGTTCGCCACGTTGAAGCGGCCCAGCAGATGACTGTGCAGCGTGCGACTGCCCCAGGGCGTGCGCAGCTTGAACTCCAGGCCCTCGGCCGAGGTGACGATGCCGCTGGCGGCGATTTCGGCCTCGCTGTCGTCGGCCATGCTGAAACGCAGCGCCTGCACGCCGGCGGGCAGCTGCGCTGCCAGTTCATGGCCGTACGCGTCGTCGATATTGATCACCGCCGCCTGCAGGCCCGGCCAGGCGAACAGCCGGGCCTTGGCCGCGCCGTACGCTTCCATGCTGCCGTGATAGTCCAGATGGTCGCGGGTGAGGTTGGTGAACGCGGCCACTTCGAAGTCCACCGCGGCCACGCGGCTCTGCTCCAGCGCGTGCGAGGACACCTCCATTGCCACATGGCTGACCCCGGCTTCGCGGAAGTCCGCCAGCAGCTCCTGTACCGTGACGGCATCCGGCGTGGTGCGCTCGCCTTCCCGCAACTGCCCATGCACGCCCGCACCCAGGGTCCCGATCGAGGCCGCGCGATGGCCCAGCAGGGTCAGCGCCTGGGCCAGCAACTGCACGCAGGACGTCTTGCCATTGGTGCCGGTGACCCCGATCACCCGCAACGACTCGCTGGGGCGATCGTGAAAGCGCGCGGCGATCTCACTGACCTGCCGGCCCAGATCGTCGATCCACAGCAGCGGCACATCGAGCTCGGCGACCTCGACGGGCGGCGCCTCGGCCAGTACCACCTGGGCGCCGCGCCGCACCGCGCCGGCCGCGAATTCGATGCCGTGGCCCTGGCTGCCGCGCAGCGCGAAGAAGGCGTCGCCACGGTTCACCCGGCGGGAGTCGAGGGTCAGCCCGGATACCACGATGCGCCCGGCGGCGGGCGCGGCGGCGAGCTGCGCATCGGCGATTCCCAGCAGCAGCTGATCGAGATGGCCGGTGCTCATGGCGTGTCCTCGTCGACGGGCGCGTCGTCGATCGGCGCATCGACCGGCGGCTGGCTGCCGACCAGTCCGCCGGCGCCCTGCAACGGACCGCCGACGTACCAGCGGCCGATGTTGTCCGGTGGCACGTCGAGCAGGCGCAAGGCGCCGTCCATCACCTTGGCGAACACCGGAGCGGACACCATGCCGCCGTAGTAGCTGCCCTTCTGCGGATTGTCGACCACCACCACACCCACCAGCCGCGGATTCGACGCCGGGACGATGCCGGCGAAGGCGGCGGTGTAGCTGCTCTTGTCGTAGCCGCCGGCATTCGCCTTGTGCGCCGTGCCGGTCTTGCCGGCCACGCTGTAGTTGGCGATGCGCGCCTGCGGCGCCGTGCTGCCCGGCCCGGTCACCGTTTCCATCATCCGGATCAGTTCGTGCGCCACTTCCGGCGAGATGATCTGCTTCGCGCTGTTGTCGTTGCCCTTGATGAAGGTGGGGCTGTGCATCACGCCGCCATCGGCGATCGTGGCGTATGCGTTGGCCAGCTGCAGCACGGTCACGTTGAGACCGTAGCCGTAGCCCAGAATCGCCTTTTCCAGCGGCCGCCAGTCGCGCCCGATGCGCAGGTGACCCGACGCCTCGCCCGGAAAGCCGCTGTCGGTGCTGTTGCCCAGCCCGAATGCGCGATAGGTGTCGTACATCAGCCCGGTATCGAGCTGCATGGCGATGTGCGCCGCGCCGACGTTGCTCGACTTGGTGATCACCCCGGTCGGGGTCAGCAGTCCGTAATTGTGGGTGTCGTGGATGTCGTGGCCCTGGAAAAACCAGTGGCCGCCGGTGGTGTCGATGATCGGGCTGGTCGGGGTGAACTTGCCGCTGGACAAGGCCGCCGCCATCAGGATCGGCTTCACCGTGGAGCCCGGCTCGAGCACGTCGGTCATCGCCCGGTTGCGACGCTGGCTGGGCTTGCTGCCGTTGATCGCATTCGGGTTGTAGGTCGGCAGGTTGACCATCGCCAGCACTTCGCCGGTCTTCACGTCGAGTACCACGATCGAGCCCGAATCGGCCTGGAACTTTTCCAGCGTGCTCTTCAGTTCACTGTAGGCGAGGAACTGGATGCGCCGGTCGATGCTGAGCGTGAGGTTCTGCCCCGGTTTCGGCGCGCGCACCTGCTCGACGTCCTCCACCACATGGCCCATGCGGTCGCGGATCACCCGCTTGGCACCCGGCTTGCCGGACAACCAGTCGTCATAGGCCAGTTCCAGCCCTTCCTGACCACGATCGTCGATATTGGTGAAACCGAGTACGTGCGCGGTCACTTCGCCGGACGGGTAGAAGCGCTTGAACTCGCGCTGGCCGTTGATGCCGGGAATGCCCAGATCCAGGATCGCCTGGGCCGCTTCCGGCGCCATCTGGCGGCGCAGGTAGACGAATTCGCGATCGGAGCGCTGCGCCAGGCGGCTCTTCAACTCGTCCGCATTCACGCCGAGCGCCTGCGCCAGCTGGGGAATGCGCTCGTCGTTGTCCAGCACCTCGGAAGGATTGGCCCAGATCGACATCACCGGGGTCGACACCGCGAGCGGCTCGCCGTTGCGATCGAAGATGGTGCCGCGCGAGACCGGAATGGGCATCTCGCGCAGGAAGCGCGCGTCGCCCTGACGCTGATAGAACTGCTTGCGCACCACCTGCAGGTCGAACGCCCGTGCCATCAGCCCGGTCGCGGCCAGACCCAGCAGGCCGACCACCACCACCATGCGCCGGCGCGCACTGGGCCCGGCGCCGCGACGGCGACCGGGCGGATGAGGCGGGCTGATGTGTTTGCGCCAGCTCATCAGCGCAGCAACCGGATGTCTTGCGGGCGCGGATCGACCATGCCCAGCTTCTGCCGTGCCTCGTCGTCGATGCGGCGCGGCTCGGCATAGGTAGCCTGCTCGAGCTCGAGCTTGCCGTATTCGATGTTCAGTTCGTCGCGCTGGTTCTGCAGCGCGGTCAGGTTCACGAACAGCACGCGACTCTGATGGCGCGTCCATACCACGCCCAGCGCACTGGCCAGTACGGCAACCAGCGCGGCGAACGCGAACAGGGCGCTGACCGCCTTCATGCCTGCCCTCCGTCTGCCAGCTTCTGCGCCACCCGCAGCACCGCCGAGCGCGAACGCGGATTCGTCGCCAACTCGGCATCGGACGGAAACTGCGCCTTGCCGACCGCCACCAGCTGCGCCGGCGCCGCCGCCACCGGCGGCCCGCGACGACGATTCTGCACGTGGCCGGAGTGGTCGCGAATGAACAATTTTACCGCACGGTCCTCCAGCGAATGGAAACTGATCACCGCCAGTCGGCCACCGGGCTTGAGTCGATCCAGCGCGGCCTGCAGACCCTGCTGCAGGGCCTCCAGCTCGCCGTTCACGCGAATGCGCAAGGCCTGAAAACTGCGCGTTGCCGGGTGCTTGCCCGGCTCGCGCCGCCCGACCACACGCTCGATCAGCGAAGCCAGCTGGGCGGTGCGGGTGAACGGAACAGTCGCCCGATCGGCCACGATCGCCCGGGCGATGCGACGCCCGTGACGCTCCTCGCCAAAATGCCACAGCACCTCGGTGATCTCGCGCTCGCTGGCATGCGCCAGAAAATCGGCCGCGCTCTCGCCCTGGGTGGTGTCCATGCGCATGTCCAGCGGCGCATCGGCCATGAAACTGAAGCCGCGTGCGGCTTCGTCCAGTTGCGGCGAGGACACGCCCAGATCGAGCAGCACGCCATCGAGGCCGGCAGCGGTTTCGTCCCACTCGGCCAGGCTGGAGAAATTGGCATGCCGGATCGACACGCGTGCGTCGCCGGCAAACTCGGCCTGCGCCGCGGCGATTGCCTGGGGGTCGCGGTCCATCAGCAGCAGCCGGCCGTCGGGGCCCAGGCGCGACAAGATCGCGCGAGCGTGTCCGCCGCGTCCGAACGTACCATCCAGATAGCGCCCGCCAGGCTGCACGGACAATCCCTCCACCGCCTCACCCAACATCACCGGGATGTGCTGCAGCGGCCCGGCGCCTGAATCTGTATTCCGGCTCTGGGCCATACCGCACTCCCGCTCCCGTTGTTCGTTCATTCCCGCGCCGGTTACAGGCGCAGGTCTGCCATTTCGTTGGTGATCTCGTCTTCGCCGATGCTCTGGCGGATCTTGGCCAGATGGGCCTGTTCGCTCCACAGCTCGAACTTGTTGCCCATGCCCAGCAGCACCGCCTTCTTCTCGATGCCGGCCGCGCTGCGCTGGCTGGCCGGCAACAGGATCCGCGCCGCGCCGTCGGGCTCGACCACGGCGGCGGCGCCGACCAGCTTCATCTGCATGTCGCGGTGGGCGGTCTTGACCTTGGGCAGTGCGTTCACCTGGTCACGCACCTGTTCCCATTCGGCATAGGGGAACAGCCACAGGCAGCCCGACTCGAACGGGTTGTAGGTGACCACCAGACGATTCGCGCATTCGCCCGCAACCTGTTCCCGATACGCGGTCGGGATGGCCAGGCGGCCCTTGTCGTCAACGGTGATGGCGGTTTCGCCCTGGAACACGATCAGCAGACTCCACTAAAACCCACGATTTCACACTGGAACCCACGATAGTCTCGGGACATGAGACTGTCAAGGGAAATCGCTTGCGAATCAATGAGTAAAGGCGGAATTCTGACCGTATGTGCAGCATTTTCTCAGGAACACCAGCAAGGTGTTTGAATGCATGGATTTTTTTGCGAATCAATCCGCGCCAATTCGGGATCAAACCGGACGAAATTGCGCGTCGACAGCGGTTCGGGATGAATCGGCGTTCACAAAGCCGCGTACCCCGCCAGCGCGGTGAGCCGCGCTGGCGGGGTACTTGCGAAAGAGGTGGAGTCGGCCTGTAAGCCGGGTTCTGTACGTCTTGCGACGCGACAGTCATTCCTCTCGGCCAGACGTCACCGTCTGGCTCCAGCAACCTACCCGGGAACAACGCGGGCCGCGTTATCGTTCCCCTATTTGGTCTTGCTCCGAGTGGGGTTTACCGTGCCACGCGACGTTGTCCCCGCGTGCGGTGCGCTCTTACCGCACCCTTTCACCCTTACCTGTGCCCTTGCGGGCCATCGGCGGTCTGCTCTCTGTTGCACTGGCCGTCAGCTCACGCTGCCCAGGAGTTACCTGGCACTCTGCCCTGCGGAGCCCGGACTTTCCTCGATGCGCTTGCGCGCGACGCGACTGTCCGGCCGACTCCGCCGACAAGAATACAGGAGTGAGTGGAGAGGAGTGAGAAAAGAGTGTTCAGGCTTCCCCTCATTTCTCGCCCTCGTAGAGCGCCTTGCGTTGCGCCCCTGTGATCGCCGCGGCCATTTTTGCCGCCTTCGCCGGCGGCAGTTCCTCGCGCAGGATCGCAAACACACGCTGCCCCTCGGCCAGCTTCGCATCGATCTCCTCGCCACGCCCGGCAACCAGGATCACGCATTCGCCCCGCTGCTGGTCGGGATCGGCCGCCACCCGGGCCGCCAGATCCGCCAGCGGCTCACCCAGCACCGTCTCGAACATCTTGGTGAGTTCGCGCGCCAGCACCGCCTCCCGGCCCGGCCCGAAGATGTCGCGCATGTCGGCCAGGCTTTCGGCAACCCGGTGCGACGACTCATAGAAGATGAGGGTGCGCGCATCCCCGCACAGTTCCTGCAGACGACTGCGCCGCGCCGCCGCCTTGGGTGGCAGGAAACCCTCGAACACGAAACGGTCGCTGGGCAGGCCGGCCACCGACAGCCCGGCGATCGCGGCACAGGCACCCGGCACCGGGATGCAGCGGATGCCGGCCGCGCGTGCAGCACGCACCAGCCGAAAGCCCGGGTCGCTGATCAATGGCGTCCCGGCATCGGAGATCAACGCCACCGAATCGCCCGACTGCAACCGCCGCACGATCGCATCCACCGCATCACGCTCATTGTGCTCATGCAGCGCGATCAGCGGGGTGTCGATGTTGTGGTGCACGAGCAACGGTCGACTGTGACGGGTGTCCTCCGCCGCGATCACCGCCACCTGGCGCAAACTCTCGATCGCACGGGCGGACAGATCATCGCGATGACCGATCGGGGTGGCCACTACCCACAGGCAGCCTGGCTGAACAGATGACATCGGGGGGAACTCCATGGGCCGGCAAGACGATCGGCTATGATCGCGCATTGACGACCATGACGAACAAGGGATCGCCCATGCGCTTCATGCGCCTATCGCGCGCCGCCGCGACCGGATTGCTTTTTTCACTCGTGCTGGCCGCCTGTGTGCCGATGAATGCCCCGCGTTCGCCGGCGGAGATGGCTGCCGCGCAGAGTGCCGCCGCGCTGGCGCGCCAGGGCCAGTTCGATCAGGCCGCACAGGCTTACCTGACGCTGGCCGGCCAGTCCCCCGGTCACGCCGACAGCTATCGCCTGCTGGCTGCCGAGGCATGGCGCCAGGAAGGCCAGATCGAGCGCGCCGGCCCGATCCTCGCCAGCATCAAGCGCCAGCATCTCACCGATGACGAGCCATTGCGCCTCGACCTGCTGCAGGCCGAACTGGCACTCAAGCTGCACGATGCGGCCACCGCACTGCGACTGACCACCCAGCCCAACCTCGTCGTGCCCGCCTCGCTGCAATTGCGCTTGCTCGAGTTGCGCGCCCGTGCGATGGCGGCAAGTGGCGACAACTGGGGTGCCGCGCGCACGCGCGTCCAGATGGACGAGCAGCTGAGCGGCTTCGATCACGCCCAGAATCGCCAACAGATCCTCGACCTGCTGAACAAGCTGGGCGTCGAGCCGCTCCAGCGACGCGCCGCCGCGATGCAGCCGGGTGATCGCATGCTGCCCTGGGTCAATGAAACCCTGAGTCAGCTCGGCGTCGCCGTCGCCCAGCCCCAGCCGGAATTGCAGCAGCAGGTGGGCACGCTGCTGCCGGGTGCCGATGCCAACGTGCGCGAAGGCTACAAGGTGCCATCCCAGGTGGCCCTGCTGCTGCCCGCCGATGGCAATTTCGCGGCCGCCAGCACATCGATCCGGCAAGGTTTCTTCGCGGCCTATCTCGATGCCGGCCGCAATCATGCCCCGCGTCCGCTGGTGCGCGTGTACGACAGCAAGGGTACGGCTGACGGCGCGATCGCGGCATATCGACAGGCGGCAAGCGATGGCGCCCGGCTGGTGGTCGGCCCGCTCACCCGGGGCGAAGTCACCGCGGTGTTCAGCCAGGCGAGTTTGCCGGTTCCCGTGCTGGCGCTGAATCATCCGGACGACCGACAGTTGCCGAGCGGCGATGCCAGTGAATTCGGCCTGCTGCCGGAAACCGAAGGGGCCCAGGCCGCGGACCACATGGTCGAGCGCGGCCTGCGCCGCGGTTACGTGCTGATCTCCGGCGACGACTTCGCCCAGCGCGCGGCCAGCGCATTCAAGGCCGAGCTGGTGGCCCGCGGCGGTGAAGTCGCCGGCATGGTCGTGCTGCCGGCTGGCACGACCAGTTACGCCGACGCCATCGCCGGCATGCACATGCAAGCGTCCAGCTCCGCGCCCGCCACCGCTGCTTCGACCGGCAGCGCCACGGGTACGGGCATGGGCGGCGTCAACGACGATGCGGGCATCTTCATCAGCATGCGCCCGCAACAGGCACGCCTGCTGCTGCCGCAGCTGCGTATCGCCCAGGTCAACCTGCCGGTGATTGCGACATCGCATGTCTATGCAGGCGACGACGATGTCGCCGCCAACCGTGACCTGGATGGAGTGGAGTTCTGCGATGCACCGTGGCTGTTCGACGCCCAACCGGGCCTGCCGAACCATGCCGACGTCGCCGCGCAGCTGCCGGCTGCCCGCGGGGGTGCCGCCCGCTTGTTCGCCTTCGGCATGGATGCGTGGAATCTGGTGCCCTACCTCGACTGGCTGCGCGCACATCCGGGCAGCTACGTGCCCGGTGCCAGCGGCCAGCTCGCGGCCGACCACTTCGGCCGCGTGCGGCGCGTGCTGATCTGGGCGAAATTCCAGGACGGCCTGGCGCGACCGCTGGGTGGCAGCCTGCAGATGGACGACGTACCTTCCAGCGCGCCACCGACCAGCGCGCCACCGACCAGCCCGGCACCCGCCAGTTCGTCACCGGCGACCGGCAACCCGCCCGTCACGGGCTGATGCGCGCCGCCGGCGATGGCTTCGAGCAGCGTGCCTGTGTCGAACTCGAACGCGCCGGACTGAAGCTGCTGGCGCGCAATTACACCACGCGCCACGGCGAGCTGGATCTGGTGATGTGCGATGGCGACACCGTGGTCTTCGTCGAGGTGCGCTATCGCAGGAGTGCCAGCCACGGCGATGCCGCCGCCTCGGTCACGAACAGCAAGCAGGCGAGGCTGATCCTGGCCGCCAGGCACTGGCTGGCGGCCCATCCGCAGCACGCCCGGCGGGCATGCCGTTTCGACGTGGTCAGCTACGATGGTCCGGTCGACGCGACCCAGCGCCGATGGCTGCGTGGCGCGTTCGAAGCGGACTGACACGGCCCACGATTGCGATAGGCTTCATCCATGCCTCCAGCCGCCGAACTGCTCACCCGCCTGCGCGGAATCTTCCCCGCCGATGCGCTCGCCACCGGCGAAGCCGAGCGGATTGCCTACTCGTATGACAATTCACGCCGCCACGCCTTGCCCGATGCCGTAGTGTTTCCCACCGGGCACGCGCAGGTCGAGGCGCTGGTGCAGGCCTGCCGCGAGTACCGATTGCCGGTCGTCGCGCGCGGCCGCGGCAGCAACACCACCGGCGCCACGGTGCCGGTGGAGGGCGGCGTGGTGGTGAGTTTCGAGCGGATGAACCGGATCCTGCGCATCGATCCGGACAACCGCCTCGCCGTAGTCGAGCCGGGCGTCCTGAACGGCGATCTGCAGAAGGCGCTGGCGCCGCACGGCTTCTTCTGGCCACCGGACCCCAGCTCGGCGCCATGGTGCAGCGTCGGCGGCAACCTGGCCTGCAACTCGGCCGGACCGCGCGCGGTGAAGTACGGCACGCCGCGCGAAAATACGCTGGGCCTGCGCGCGGTGGCCGGCAGCGGCGAAGGCTTTCGTTGCGGTACATACACCAGCAAGGGGGCCACCGGTTACGACCTGACCCGCTTGCTGATCGGCTCGGAAGGCACGCTGGCGCTGATCACCGAAGCCACCCTCAAGCTCACGCCGAAGCCTTCGGCGATACGCACCGTGCGCGCGACCTACCGGGATGTGGGCGCGGCCGCCCGAGCGGTGGCGCGGATCATGGCGCAACCGGTGACGCCGTGCGCGCTGGAATTCATCGACGACGTGGCGCTGAAGCTGGCCCACGCGCATGGCGGCGACAGCGTGCCGCTGGCCGGCGCCATGCTGATGATCGAAGTCGATGGCGAACCGGCCACGCTGGACGGTGCGGTGGAGGCGGTTTCCGCCGCGGCACGCGGTGACGGACTGGAGCAGCTGAGCATCGCGCGCAGCGCCGAGGAGACGCTCGCGCTGTGGTCCGCACGCAAGGCGCTGTCGCCGGCGCAACGCACGATTTCGCCGAACAAGATCAACGAGGACGTGGTGGTGCCGGTCAGTCACCTGCCCGCACTGGTCGATGGGATCAAGCAGCTGTCGGCCCGACACGACGTGCTGATCGTCAGCTTCGGTCATGCCGGCAACGGCAACCTGCACGTGAACCTGCTGCCCCGCGACGAGGCCGAACGCGAGCGCGCGCATGCCTGCCTGGCCGACCTGTTCGCGCTGGTGATCGCACTGGACGGCACGCTGTCGGGCGAACATGGCATCGGCCTGGTCAAGCGCGAGTTCATGCCACTGGCGCTGTCGCCGAATGCACTGGGGCTGATGCGCAACGTCAAGAATGCATTCGACCCCGACGGCATTCTCAATCCGGGCAAGCTGCTGCCTTGAACGGAGCTCGCGATGGCTGACCGGCTGACCCGATTGCTTGGCGAAATCCACCGCTGCCGGCTCTGCGCGGCCCACCTGCCGCTGGGGCCACGACCGGTATTGCAGGCGTCGTCTACCTCGCGGCTGCTGATCGTCGGCCAGGCGCCGGGACGCAAGGTGCATGAGAGCGGCCTCCCGTTCAACGACGCCAGCGGCGAACGACTGCGCGAGTGGCTCGGCATCGACCGCGACACGTTCTACGACGCGACCCGCATCGCGATCGTGCCGATGGGCTTCTGTTTTCCCGGCACCGGCCGTGGCGGCGACCTGCCGCCCCGACCGGAGTGCGCACCGACCTGGCATCCGCGGCTGTTGCCGTTGCTTCGCCGGGTGCGGCTGACCCTGCTGATCGGCCAGTACGCGCAGGCCGGCCTGCTCGGCGTACCGCGCGGCACGCGCCTTACCGACACCGTACTGGCATGGCGCGCCCATCTCGCCCGCGGCCAGCTGCCGTTGCCGCACCCGAGCCCGCGAAACCGGCTGTGGCTGACCCGCAATCCGTGGTTCGAAACCGAATTGCTGCCGGCCGCACGCGAGCACGTCGCCGCGGCATTGCATGACGACGACTGAGCGCACTCACGGCGCGCCTTGCCCGGCGCCCGCCGCTTCATCTAACCTGCCGAAGCTACATGGCCCGGGATCGTCCCCCGGCCCAACCTGGGGACTCCACATGCCGGATATCTGTCGATGAGCATCAAGCTCCGCCTGATCGCGATGAACTTCATGCAATTTTTCGTGTGGGGCTCATGGCTGATCACCATCGGCGCCTACTGGTTCCAGTACCGGCACTGGTCCGGCGCCCAGTTCGGCGCGATCTTCTCGACCATGGGCATCGCCTCGCTGTTCATGCCCTCGCTGATGGGCGTGATCGCCGACAAGTGGATCAATGCGGAAAAGCTCTACGGCCTGCTGCACATCGCCGGCGCGGTGGTGCTGTTCATCATCCCGAGCATCGACAATCCCACCACCCTGTTCTGGGTGATGCTGCTGAACATGATGTGCTACATGCCGACGATTTCGCTGGCGATCGCGGTGGCCTACTCGGCACTGAAGGGCGACGGCAAGGACGTGGTGATCGACTATCCGCCGATCCGGGTGTGGGGCACGATCGGCTTCATCGCGGCGCTGTGGACCGTCAGCCTGCTGCATCTGGAAACCTCGACCGGACAGTTCTACGTGGCGTCCGCCGCAGCGCTGGTACTCGGCCTGTATGCGTTCAGCCTGCCGCCCTGCCCGCCCAAGCTCGGGCGCCTGCCGGACAAGTCGCTGCTGGACATGCTCGGGCTGACCTCGTTCAAGCTGTTCCGCAACGGCAAGATGGCGATCTTCTTCATCTTCGCGATGCTGCTGGGCGCCGCGCTGCAGCTGACCAATGCCTACGGCGACACCTTCCTGCACGATTTCGCCACGGTCGATGCCTACAAGGGCATGGTCGCGGTGCGCTACCCCGCGATCATCATGTCGATCTCGCAGGTCTCCGAAACGCTGTTCATCCTGGCCATCCCGTTCTTCCTGAAGCGTTTCGGCATCAAGACGGTGATGCTGATCAGCATGCTGGCGTGGACCCTGCGCTTCGGCTTGTTCGCCTATGGCGATCCGGGCCCCGGCCTGTGGATGATCGTGCTGTCGTGCATCGTCTACGGCATGGCGTTCGACTTCTTCAACATCTCCGGCTCCCTGTTCGTCGAGGGGCAGAGCGACCCGGCGATCCGCGCCAGCGCGCAGGGCCTGTTCATGCTGATGACCAACGGCGTCGGCGCGGTACTGGGCAGCTCGCTGAGCGGCCTGATCATCGACACCTGGTTCACCCACGCCGACGGCAGCAAGGACTGGCACGGCATCTGGATGACGTTCGCCTCGTATTCGCTGGTGGTGGCGCTGCTGTTCGTGTTCCTGTTCCGCCACAAGCACGATGCCGGTGTGCTCAGCAGCGCCCATCCCGGCCGCGGCGAGGTGGCGGCACCCTGACGCGGCGGCCCGCGCCTTCGCCGCGGGCGGCGATCCCGACTGCCGCTACAATGCGCGGATGAAGATCGGCCGCTACTGCATCGACCCGCCACTGGTGCTCGCCCCGATGGCCGGCGTCACCGACAAGCCGTTCCGCCTGCTGTGCAAACGGCTCGGCGCGGGTCTGGCCGTGTCGGAGATGACCAATGCCGATCCGCGGCTGTGGCATACGCGCAAGTCGCTGCAGCGGATGGATCACGCCGGCGAACCCGAGCCGGTCAGCGTGCAGATCGCCGGCTACGACCCGGCCATGCTGGCCGAGGCGGCTCGCTTCAACGTCGCCAACGGCGCACAGATCATCGACATCAACATGGGCTGCCCGGCCAAGAAGGTGTGCAACGTATGGTCCGGTTCGGCCCTGCTGCAGGACGAGCCGCTGGTCGCGCGCATCGTCAAGGCAGTGGTCGAGGCGGTCGAGGTGCCGGTAACGCTGAAGATCCGCACCGGCTGGAATCGTGACAACCGCAATGCGCTGAACATCGCCCGGATCGCCGAAGATGCCGGCATCGCGGCGCTGGCCGTGCACGGGCGCACCCGTGCCGACAAGTACGAGGGCAACGCCGAGTACGACACCATCGCCGCGGTGAAGGCCGCGGTACGCATGCCGGTGCTGGCCAACGGCGACGTCACCACGCCGCAGCAGGCCCGCCGCGTGCTGGACCTCACCGGCGCCGATGCGCTGATGATCGGTCGCGGCGCACAGGGGCGGCCCTGGATCTTCCGCGAGATCGCACATTACCTGGCCACCGGCGAGCTGCTGCCGGAACCCGGGCCGGGCGAAGTCGGCCACATCCTGATCGGCCACCTCGAACAGCTCTACGCCTTCTATGGCGAATTGGCCGGCGTGCGCATCGCCCGCAAGCATCTGGGCTGGTATGCGAAGGACCGCCCGGAGAATGCCGCGTTCCGGCAAGTGGTCAATCGCGCCGAGTCGGCCGATACGCAACTGCGGCTGACCCGCGACTACTTCGCTGCGCTCGCGGCCGGCGAACGCCTGGCCGCATGATCACCCGGCTGCCCCATGCGGCCGAGGGGCGCGGCGTGCCGCGGGACACCGTGTCTGGAAATCTCCGCCGGCGGGCGCGTTCGACGCCGGCCAGGCCTCTCGCCCTGGTCGGACCGACCCGGACCGTTGCCCGGCCAGGCAAGACGGTCGCAATCGTTGCGAGACGCTTTGGGAAAACACCTGCGGCCATCCAGACGTCTGAACGGACCCTGCCACGGCTGCCGGCATCCAGCTGCAAACCCGGCCGAGCCGTTGTATCATGGCCAGCTACCCTTTATCTCTCTATCCGCACGAAAGGATATATACCGCGATGTCCAACTACCTGTTCACCTCCGAATCGGTCTCCGAAGGCCATCCGGACAAGGTCGCCGACCAGATCTCCGACGCCGTGCTCGATGCGATCCTGATCCAGGATCCGCGTGCCCGCGTCGCCTGCGAAACCATGGTCAAGACCGGCGTGGCGATCGTCGCCGGCGAAGTCACCACCAGTGCGTGGATCGACCTGGAGGCGCTGACCCGCAAGGTCATCGTCGACATCGGCTACAACTCCAGCGAAGTCGGTTTCGACGGCGAGACCTGCGGCGTGCTGAACCTGATCGGCAAGCAGTCGCCGGACATCAACCGCGGCGTCGACCGCAAGAATCCGGAAGAACAGGGCGCGGGCGACCAGGGCCTGATGTTCGGCTACGCCACCAACGAAACCAGGACCTTCATGCCGGCGGCGATCCACTTTTCGCATCGCCTGGTCGAGCAGCAGGCCAAGGTGCGCAAGCAGAAGAACTCGCCGCTGCCGTGGCTGCGCCCGGATGCCAAGAGCCAGGTCACCCTGCGCTACGAGCATGGCGTCGCCACCGCGATCGATGCGGTCGTGCTGTCGACCCAGCACGATCCGGGCATCAAGCAGAAGGACCTGATCGAGGCCGTGCGCGAGTACATCCTCAAGCCGGTGCTGCCGGCGAAATGGCTGCACAAGGGCACCAAGTTCCACATCAACCCGACCGGCAAGTTCGAGATCGGCGGGCCGGTGGGCGACTGCGGCCTGACCGGGCGCAAGATCATCGTGGACACCTACGGCGGCTGGGCCCGTCACGGTGGCGGTGCGTTCTCCGGCAAGGACCCGTCCAAGGTCGATCGTTCGGCCGCCTACGCCGCGCGCTACGTGGCCAAGAACATCGTGGCCGCTGGCATCGCCGACCGCTGCGAAGTGCAGGTCAGCTACGCGATCGGCGTGGCCCACCCGACCTCGATCTCGGTCACCACGTTCGGCACCGGCAAGATCAGCGACGAGCAGATCGAGAAGCTGATCCGCAAGCATTTCGACCTGCGCCCGTACGGCATCCTCAAGATGCTCGACCTGATCCACCCGATGTACCAGCAGACCGCCAGCTACGGCCACTTCGGCCGCACCCCGCAGAAGGTCAAGGACGCCAACGGCAACAGCTACACCACGTTCTCGTGGGAGCAGACCGACCGCGCCGAGGCGCTGCGCAAGGATGCCAAGCTGAAGTAAGCCGTCGCCACGCGCTGCAAACGAGACGGGCCGCCTTGAGCGGCCCGTTTCCATTTCAGGCCAGGATGCTGTGCCACCCGGATGCGACAGGCCGCTTGTGGCCGGGCCGTGCGATCGACTTGCGCGATGCGATGCGTGCGTCAGTGCAATATCCGCGATGGCCCGGCTTGCAAGCGGTGACACCGATCCACAGGAACCACCATGAACCTTTCAAAACGATCGGAACTCTGAAAAGCGGCTTTCAAAGCGCCAGCCGCTACAATGGGCGGATGTCTCTTATCCAACTGCAACGCGTCGACTTCAGTATCGGCGGCCCGCTCCTGCTCGAACACGTCGATCTGTCGATCGAGGCGAACGAACGGGTGTGCATCGTCGGTCGCAACGGCGAAGGCAAATCCACCCTGATGAAGCTGATCGCCGGCGAGCTGCATGCCGACGACGGCGAGGTGCGCATCCAGAACGGCGTGGTGGTGGCCCGGATGGCGCAGGAAGTGCCGCAGGACACCGCCGGCAACGTGTTCGACGTGGTGTCCGAGGGGCTGGGCGATCTCGGCCACCTGCTGGCGCGCTATCACCATCTGTTGCACGAGCTGCATACCCAGGCCGATTTCGATGCGTTGGGCGAGGTGCAGTCGCAGATCGAGGCGCAGCACGGCTGGGACCTGGATCGCCGGGTGACCGAGGTGCTGACCCAGCTCGAACTGCCCGGCGAGACCGACTTCGCCGCGCTGTCCGGCGGCATGAAGCGGCGCGTGCTGCTGGCCCAGGCGCTGGTGCGCAAGCCCGACGTGCTGCTGCTGGACGAACCGACCAACCACCTCGACATCGAGGCGATCGGCTGGCTGGAGACGTTTCTCAAGCAGTTCGCCGGCAGCATCATCTTCGTCACCCATGACCGCAGTTTCCTGCGCGCGCTGGCCACCCGCATCGTCGAGATCGACCGCGGCGCGCTGACCGACTGGCCGGGCGACTACGACAACTACCTGCGCCGGCGCGAGGAGCGCCTGCATGCGGAGTCGCAGGCGAACGCGCTGTTCGACAAGAAGCTGGCGCAGGAGGAAGTGTGGATCCGCCAGGGCATCAAGGCCCGGCGCACCCGCAACGAGGGGCGCGTGCGCGCGCTGAAGGCGCTGCGCAACGAACGCGCCGAACGGCGCAACCTCACCGGCAATGCGAAGATGGCCGTGGCGACGGGGCAATCTTCCGGCAAGAAGGTGATCGACCTGCAGCACGTGCACCAGGCCTTTGGCGGTCGGGTGCTGATCGACGATCTCAGCACCACGATCATGCGCGGCGACCGCATCGGCATCATCGGCCCGAATGGTGCCGGCAAGAGCACGTTGCTGAAGATCATGCTGGGCGAGCTGCAGCCGCTGCGCGGCGAGGCGACCCTGGGCACCAGCCTGCAGATTGCCTATTTCGACCAGCATCGGCTGCAGCTCAACGACAAGTTGAACGCGCTGGACAACGTCGCCGAGGGCCGTGAGTTCATCGAGCTCAACGGCCAGCGCAAGCACATCGTCGGCTACCTGCAGGACTTCCTGTTCTCGCCCGAGCGCGCGCGTTCGCCGATCACCCGCCTGTCCGGCGGCGAGCGCAACCGGCTGCTGCTGGCCAAGCTTTTCGCCCAGCCGTCGAACCTGCTGGTGATGGATGAGCCGACCAACGACCTGGACGTCGAGACACTGGAGCTGCTCGAAGAGTTGCTGACCGACTACCAGGGCACCCTGCTGCTGGTCTCGCATGACCGCGCCTTCCTCGACAACGTGGTCTCCTCGACCCTGGTGCTGGAGGGCGAAGGCCGGATCGGCGAATACGTGGGCGGCTACACCGACTGGTTGCGCCAGCGACCCGCTGCACGCGGCGTGGCCACGGGCAAACCGGCCGCCTCCGGACCGGTGGCAGCCGTCACCCCGGCGGAACCCAGGCGCAAGCGCAGCTTCAAGGAACAGCGCGAGCTGGAGCAGTTGCCCAAGCGCATCGAGCAACTGGAAGGCGACATTGCCAGTCGCACGGCGGCGATGAACGATCCGGCCTTCTTCCAGCAGGACAGCACCGCCATCGTCAAGGCGAACGAGGCCCTGGTGGCGCTGCAGGCCGAACTCGACATCGCATTCGCACGCTGGACCGCGCTGGACGGCTGAACCCTCCGGCTCACCGGGTCCGCCCTGGCTGCGCGGCGTATCATCCGCGGACGATTCCGACGGACGATGCCCATGTACACGCTCTACTACAGCCCCGGCTCAGCCAGCATGCTGGTACACCTGGTCCTGCTCGAGTGCGGTGCCCCGCACGTGCTGGAACGGGTCGATCTGGAGGCCGGACAGCAGCGCAGCGTGGCCTACCTGGCGCTGAATCCGAACGGCGTGGTGCCGACCCTGCTGATCGATGGCGTGCCACACGGCGAAGCGGCGGCGCTGGCCATGCTGCTGGCCGAGCGGCATGCCGACGCCGCGCTGGCGCCGGCGATGGGCAGCCCCGAGCGGGCCGATTACCTGCAATGGATGCTGTACCTGGCCAACTCGCTGCAGCCGCGATTCCGCCAGTGGTTCTATCCGGACGACGACCTTCCCAGCGCCAGCGATGCGGTCAAGGAAGCGGCACGCATCGGCGTGGAGGCGTGCTGGTCGCGGATCAACACCCACCTGGCGACCCACGGTCCGTACCTGCTCGGCGAGACATTCAGCGTGGTCGACCTGTATGCGTTGATGCTGATGCGCTGGTCGCGCAACATGCCGCGTCCGGCAACCAGCTGGCCGCATCTGGCCGAGCTGGCCACGCGGCTGAAGGCGCGCCCCTCGTGGCAACGCCTGTGCGCCAACGAGGGCCTCACCGAGTGGGCCTGAACCCATGAGAGCGGCGCCCGACGCCGATGCCTGGGCCGTCTACCTGCTGGAATGCGCCGACGGCCGCGTCTACACCGGCATCGCGCGCGATCCCGAACTGCGTTACGCGAAACATCTCGGCGGCAAGGGCGCCCGCTTCACCCGCTCCAACCCGCCACGCCAGTTGCTCGGCTGGGTCTGGGTCGCCGGCCACAGCGAGGCGCTGCGCCTGGAGATCGCCTGGAAGAAGTTGCCACGCGCTGCGCGCATTGCCGCGTTGCACGAAGGCATGGCGGCGCGAGGCACGCGGTGACCCGCACTGGTGATCGCTGATCAGCCAGCCGGATCGATCAACCGGTGTTTTGCAGCCCCTGGGAAACGCCGTTGACACAGGCCACCAGCGCCTGCAGCAGGGCATCGTCGCTGCGGTCGCCTGCGCGCCAGCGTTGCAGCAGGTCGACCTGCAGCAGGCTCATCGGATCGACGTAGGGATTGCGCAGACGAATCGAGGCGGCCAGACGGGGCGCATCCTGCAGCAGCATGTCATGGCCCTTCAGCCGCAGCAGCCAGCGACGGGTACTGGCGAACTCGCCGCGTATCTTCCCGAACAGCTCATCGTGCAGGGAACCGGACAGGCGGGAGAATGCCTCGGCGATATCCAGATCGGACTTGGCCAGCACCATTTCGACGTCGTCCAGCATGTTGCTGAAGAACGGCCAGTCATTCGCCATCTCGATCATCGCCTCTTCGCCGAATTCGTGCACGCCCTGCTCCAGCGCGCTGCCCAGGCCATACCAGCCGGGCAGGATCGAGCGGCACTGGGTCCAGGCAAAGACCCACGGAATCGCGCGCAGGTCCTGCACCCCGCGCATGCTGCGGCGGCTGGACGGACGCGAGCCCAGGGTCATCCGCTCGATCACGTCGATCGGCGTGGCCGCGCGGAAATAATCCACGAAATGCGGGTGGTCGACGAAGGCGCGATAGGTTTGCCGGCTGCTGGCCGACAGCATGTCCATCTGCGCACGCCAACGCCCCTCGCGCGGTTCGTCCTCGCGCGGGCGCAGCGACGCGCTGAGCACCGCACCGACGGTCTGCTCCAGGTTGCGCAGCGCCAGCGCGCGGATGCCGTACTTGCGGTGAATCACCTCGCCCTGCTCGGTCACCCGCAGCACACCGGCGACCGAGCCGCGCGGCGATGACATCAGCGCCGGCGCGATGCGCGCGCCGCCGCGACTGGCCGAGCCGCCGCGACCATGGAAGAACGCCAGATGGATGCCGGCGGCGTGGGCCACCTCGAGCAATTCGACCTGGGCGCGCTGCAGACCCCAGCGCGAGGCCAGCGTGCCGCCGTCCTTGCCGCTGTCGGAATAGCCCAGCATCACCCACTGCTGGTCCCCGCGGGCAGCCAGATGCTGGCGATAGACCGGATCGCCCAGCAGCGCGCGCAACGTGGCCGGCGCATTCTTCAGGTCGTCGACCGTCTCGAACAACGGCGCAATGTCCAAAGGCACATTCTGCAACGCAGTATGACTTGCTCTCTTCTCCCCCTCGGGGAGAAGGTGGCCCGAAGGGCCGGATGAGGGGCGGGTGCTCGCCATGAGCACGCTGTTTGCGTTCGCCTCCTCTCCCCGTCGGGGAGAGGATTGAGGTGAGGGGCCGGTGCTCGCGGGGCCGCCGATCGAAGCTCGCTCATCGGACGCCTCTTCTCCAGCGTGTCCCCTCACCCCAGCCCTCTCCCCGACGGGGAGAGGGGGTGATTCGACCAGCCCGCCATGGCGCGCCAGCGCCAGCACCGCCAGCACATCGGCGGCCGTGCGCGCCATGCTGATGATGTACAGCCCGATCGCCCCGGCACCGTAGCGCGCACGGGCCTCACCCAGCTCGTGGAACACGGCGCGCATGGTCACCGCGTTCTCGTCATCGCTACCCGCAAATACCCGGCTGCCAGCGGCGTACGGCTCCAATCGACGCACGCGCTCCTCCGGCAGACGCTCATGCCAGTCCGGGTCGTCCTGCAACGCGGCCAGCGCATCGTCATGCACGCGCGAATCCTGGCGTACGTCGAGCCGGGCCAGATGCAGGCCGAACGTGCGCACGCGGCGGATCAGTCGCTGCACGGCGTAGGCACCGGCATGCAGGCCCCGATGCTCGATCAGGCTGTCGGCGATCAGCTGCAGGTCGTCGAGCAGCTCCGCGACCGTCCGGTAGCCTTCGGCATGATCGTCATCCAGGCTGGCTTCGAGACGGGCACCGACCAGGGTCAGCAGGCAGCGGTAAGGCATGTCGGCGTGGCGTGGGCGGATCTTCGCGGCGGCCTGCGGAAAGCGCGCGCGATAGTCGGCCAGCCGCTGCTGCAGGGCGGCGGAGACGGCGACGCGCCCCTCGGTCTGGCTGAGCAGTCGCGCCAGACCGGTCACGTCGGCCAGATAGTGTTCGATCACATGCGCGCGCTGGGTGGCCAGGCTGGCGGCGATGGTGTCCGCGCCCACGTTCGGATTGCCGTCCATGTCGCCACCGACCCAGGTCGCGAAGCCCAGCAATTGCGGCAGCCTCGCCGCCACCCCATAGACCTTCTGCAGCGCATCGGCCAGCGATTCGTACAGCGCCGGCACGATGCGATAGAGCGGGTTGGCGAGGTAGAAACCGACGTGATGGTGCTCGTCCTGCACGGTGGGACGCACCGGCGACGCCTCGGCAGTCTGCCAGCCGGAGGACAACGCCATGTAGATGCGGTCGTCGTCCTCCTTGCGTTCCTGCGGGGTGCGGGTGGGGTCGAAATTGTCGATCAGCGAACGCACGACCGCCTGCTCCTTCTCCAGCAGCGAGCGACGCACCGCTTCGGTCGGATGCGCGGTGAACACCGGCTCGATCCACAGCTTCTCCAGCCACTCGAGCAATTCCTCCGGTCCCACCCCCTGTGCCTTCAGCCGCCCCAGCACATCGAGCAGGGATTCGGGTTGCGGCGCCCCGCCCTCGCGCTGGTAGTCGCGGCGACGGCGGATGCGGTGCACCCGTTCAGCCGTGTTCACCGCCTGGAAATAGGTGGCGAACGCGCGCGCCAGCGCCTCGGCATGTCCGGCATCCAGGCCGGCCAGCGAGTCAGCCAGATCGGTGACCGGCGCCCCTTCCCGGCGCCGCCGGATGGCCGCCATGCGTACCTGTTCGACCCGCTCGAAAAAAGCATTTCCGCCCTGCTCGGCCAGCATCCGGCCGACCATCGCGCCAAGCCGCCCCACGTCCTCGCGCAGTGGACCGTCGTGCGGCAGGAAGTCGGGTTCGCGGCTGCTTTCCATAAACGGGCTCCAAACGGGTCAAGCCCCCAGCGTAACCAATCCGGGGCATGTAAGGCGTCAAATCGAATCTCCCGCTACAATAAGCGGCTTGTACTGCCCGCCGAGGGGCGCTGCGACCGTTGTCGTGATAGTGCGGAACCACCCGCGATCGCCTGCACAGCTTGTGCATGCACATCACCCGACGGCCAGGCTCGGCGCGCACGTTCCACAACGGCGCCCGGTTGATACAACTAACCGGAGATACGCATGAACGCTGTCAGCAAAGACGCTGTTACCCACGATTACAAGGTCGCCGACCTTTCGCTCGCCGACTTCGGCCGCAAGGAACTGGACATCGCCGAGCACGAGATGCCGGGTCTGATGTCGATCCGCAAGAAGCACGCCACCGCGCAGCCGCTGAAGGGCGTGCGCGTGACCGGCTCGCTGCACATGACGATCCAGACCGCCGTGCTGATCGAGACGCTCAAGGACATCGGCGCCGACGTGCGCTGGGCCTCGTGCAACATCTTCTCGACCCAGGACCACGCCGCCGCCGCGATCGCCGTGACCGGTACGCCGGTGTTCGCCTGGAAGGGCGAGACGCTGGAGGAATACTGGGACTGCACGCTGGAGGCACTGAGCTTCCCCGACGGCAAGGGCGGCTTCCTCGGCCCGCAGCTGGTGGTCGATGACGGTGGCGACGTGACCTTGCTGATCCACAAGGGCTTCGAACTGGAGAACGGCTCGGACTGGGTCAACGAGAAGGCGTCCTCGCACGAGGAGCAGGTGATCAAGAACCTGCTCAAGCGCGTGCACAGCGAGCGTCCGGGCTACTGGCATACCGTGGTCAAGGACTGGAAGGGCGTCTCCGAGGAGACCACCACCGGCGTGCACCGCCTGTACCAGATGCTGGAGGCCGGCAAGCTGCTGGTGCCGGCGATCAACGTCAACGACTCGGTCACCAAGAGCAAGTTCGACAACCTGTACGGCTGCCGCGAGTCGCTGGCCGACGGCCTGAAGCGCGCGATGGACGTGATGCTGGCGGGCAAGCTCGCTGTGGTCTGCGGCTACGGCGACGTCGGCAAGGGCTGCGCCCACAGCCTGCGTGCCTACGGCTCGCGCGTGGTGGTCACCGAGATCGATCCGATCAACGCGCTGCAGGCGGCGATGGAAGGCTTCGAGGTCAATACCGTCGAGTCGACCCTGGGCCGCGCCGACATCTACGTCACCACCACCGGCAACAAGGACGTGCTGACGCTCGATCACCTGAAGGCCATGAAGGACCAGGCGATCGTCTGCAACATCGGCCACTTCGACAACGAGATCCAGGTCGACGCGCTGAACACCATGGCCGGCGTGCAGAAGATCAACATCAAGCCGCAGGTGGACAAGTACGTGTTCCCGGATGGCCACGCGATGTTCCTGCTGGCCGAAGGCCGGCTGGTCAACCTGGGCTGCGCCACTGGCCACCCCAGCTTCGTGATGTCGAACTCGTTCTCCAACCAGACCCTGGCGCAGATCGACCTGTGGGCGAACAAGGACACGTACGAGAACAAGGTCTACATCCTGCCGAAGAAGCTCGACGAGGAAGTCGCGCGTCTGCACCTGGAGAAGATCGGCGTGAAGCTGACCAAGCTCAGCACCGAGCAGGCCAAGTACCTCGGCGTGCCGGTGGATGGCCCGTACAAGCCGGAGCATTACCGCTACTGATCGGCCGATCGGCCAGCTGCTGGTGAATGAAGAAGGGCGCACTCCGGTGCGCCCTTTTTTTGCCTCGGCGACTCTCCAGTCCACGGGAATCGGCGGCTCATGCGTCTTCCCGGGTTGTCCCCTGGGAGGCCTGCCATGTCCTTGGCGCGGTCCCACCCGGCCGAGTCGATTCGCGCAGGAAACACCGATCGACGCCGCGGTCCCCGGTACCCGATGGCCAGCCGGTCAGTACCTGATGACGGACGACCCCCGACAGGCCGTCGTGACGATCGGCTCCGGAACGATGGACCCGCCCGGGCGTGCCGGATCCATACGATATATCGCTTCATCGCGAAATAGAGATATATACTTGCCCACATCGTTCATCAGGAACCCAGGCGATGCCGGCCATCAGCTTCGAATTCTTCCCGCCCAAGACCGACGAACAGCGCACCCAGCTCGACCGCGCGGCGCAGTTGCTCAAGGCCCATCGGCCGGAGTACGCCTCGGTGACGTTCGGCGCCGGCGGCTCCACGCTCAGCTATACCGGCGATACCGTGGCGCGGCTGCATTCGCACCATGGCCTGAACGTGGCGCCGCATCTGTCCTGCGTGGGCGGCACTCGCGCCGAACTGGCAGCGTTGCTGGATGAGTACCGCGCGGCGGGTTATCGACGCATCGTCGCGCTGCGCGGCGACATGCCGTCGGGCATGGCCACGGCCGGTGACTTCCGCTACGCCGCCGAGCTGGTCAGCTTCATCCGCGAGCATTGCGGCGACCACTTCCACATCGAGGTGGCGGCCTACCCGGAAACCCATCCGCAGGCCGACGACGCGCTGCGCGACCTGCACCATTTCAAGGCCAAGATCGACGCCGGCGCGAACGGGGCAATCACCCAGTATTTCTTCAATCCCGACGCCTACTTCCGCTTCGTCGACGACGTGCGCAAACTGGGCGTAAACGTGCCGATCGTGCCGGGCATCATGCCGATCTCGAACTACAGCCAGCTGAAGCGCTTCTCGGACATGTGCGGCGCGGAAATCCCGCGCTGGATCGTCAAACGCATGCAGGCCCACGGGGACGACGCCGAGTCCGTGCGCGCCCTCGGCACCGAGGTGGTGGCGCAGCTGTGCCGGCGCCTGCTCGAGGGCGGTGCGCCCGGCCTGCATTTCTACACGCTCAATCGGGCCAGGGCGACACAAGCGGTACTGCAGCAGCTTTCCTGACGCACGGGACGCGTATGCTGATGCGATGCGCCGTCCGATCATCCTGCTGTGCCTCGTCCTGCTTGTCCGGGCCGTCCCGGCCATGGCCCAGGCGGCTATCCACCACTGCATCGGTGCGAATGGCGGCGCGGTGTTCACCGACCAGCCCTGCGCCGCGCTGCAGGCCACACCGGTCGACTCCGCCGCCCGACCGAATGCCGAGGCGCCGTCTGCCGCGCCGCCGCCGATCCTGTGCGCCGCCAGCCTGGGCCAGCTGCGACAGGGCGTGATCAACGCGTTTGCCGGTCGCGACGCCAACCGCATGGCCGGCCTGATGCTGTGGGACGGTTACGGCCGCGGCGACGTGGTGGCGGACATACGCTCGCTGACCCAGTTGATGAAAACGCCACTGCTGGATGTCGACATCCCGGGCGAGCCAGCCGACAGCGACAACGATTCGCCAGCGCAGCCCGGGGCCGGCGACGACGGTGCCCCATTCGGCGCCGATGCCCCGCCGGACCAGCCGCCGCGGCACGATCAACTGGTGCTGCACATGGCCGGCAACGACGGCGGCGAGAGCCCCCGCGAGCAGCGGTTCGACGTGGTGCGCAGTGCCGGCTGCCTGTGGCTGCGCAGCGCGGACTGAGCCGCAGCGGTTATCATGGGCAGTCCCCCTTGGAGAACCGACATGGCCCAGCAATACCCCGATTGGATCTGGCAGAACGGCAGCGTCAAGCCGTGGGCCGAGGCGACCACGCATGTGATGTCGCATGCCCTGCATTACGGCTCGTCGGTGTTCGAGGGTATCCGCAGCTATGCCACGCCCGATGGCGCGGCCATCTTCCGGCTCACCGACCATCTGAACCGGCTGTACCAGTCAGCCAAGATCTACGACATGGTGCTGCCGTATTCCGTCGACGAACTGGCCACGGCCTGCCGTGCGGTGCTGAAGAAGAACGGACTGGGCGCCGCCTACCTGCGCCCGGTTGCCTACCGCGGCCTGGGTGGATTCGGCCTGTCCGCCGAAACCCCGATCGACGTGGCCGTGGCCGCGTGGCCGATGGGTCCGTATCTCGGGCCGGAAGCGCTCAAGAACGGCATCGACGCCTGTGTGTCGAGCTGGCAGCGGTTCGCGCCGAACACCCTCCCGGCGGGCGCCAAGGCCGGCGGCAACTATCTGTCCGGCCAGTTGATCGCGCGCGAGGCGCGCAGGCTCGGCTTCGGCGAAGGCATCGCGCTGGCGTCCAGCGGCCTGCTCAGCGAAGGCGCGGGAGAGAACCTGTTCCTGGTCTTCGATGGCGTGTTGCACACCACCCCGGCCAGCGCCTCGATTCTCGCCGGGATCACCCGCGATACCCTGAAAACGCTGGCCCGCGAGGACGGCATCGAGGTCATCGAACGCGACATCCCGCGCGAATACCTCTACCTCGCCGACGAGTTGCTGATGTGCGGCACCGCCGCCGAGATCACCCCGATCCGCTCGGTCGACGGCAAACAGGTCGGCACGGGCAAGGCCGGCCGCGTCACCGAGCGGCTGCAGGAACTGTTCTTCGGCCTGTTCGATGGCCGCACCAACGACAAGTGGGGCTGGCTCGAGCAGGTCTGAGTCCGGTGCAAAAAGAACCCCGCATCGCGGGGTTCTTTTTGCACCCGGGTACTCAACTGAAGACGATGCTGGCGATGGCGCCGTTGCCGTCGCTGCGCGGTCGCATCGAGACATCCCAGCCATAGAGCTCGCACAGCCGCCGCACGATCGCCAGGCCGAGGCCGGCGCCGCTGCCACCGGCACCTTCACCGCGCACGCCGCGCTGAAACAGCCGCTCGGCATCTTCCGGCTTGATCCCCGGGCCGGTGTCGATCACCTCGATACTGTCGACGCCCACCTCGACCCTTACGCTGCCTTCCAGGGTGTACTTGATCGCGTTGCCGATCAGGTTGGTCAGTGCCACCGCCAGTACGGAAGCGGGTGCGTTGACGGTCACGGGGTCGATCACGTTCAACTCGATGGTCAATGGCTTGCCACGCATCTGCGGGCGCTGGCTCTCGATCACATCGGCGGCGACCTTGCCGACTTCGGTGGTCTCGCCACGGGTCGGGCCGCGCCGCTCGGCGCGCGACAACAGCAGCAGCGCCTCGATCAGCTCGGTCGCCTGGCGCGAGGCACGCTCGATCCGCTTCAGCCGCTCGCTGATCTTTTCGGTGAGATCGGGCGAACCCTGCAACAATTCGGTGGTGCTGGCGATCACCGCCAGTGGCGTGCGCAGCTCGTGGCTGACGTCGGAGTTGAACTCGCGATCACGCTCGACCATGGCGGTGAGCCGCGCCGAATATTCGTCCAGCGCCAGTGCGAGCTCGCCCACCTCGTCGTCCGCAAAATGCGGTGCCAGCGGCTCGGCCTTGCCCGCCTTGCGGAAGTCGCGCAGGCGCCTGGCCAGCTCGCTGACCGGCTTGAGCACCTTGCGCGAGAGCCACATGCCCAGCACCAGCGAGAGCAGTCCGAATAGGAAGACCGCACCGATCACGCTGACCAGCAACTGCTGCTTGCCCAGTTCATCGCGCGAGACGTCGTAGCGCAGGAAGCTGATCACGCCACCTTCCCGCCGCACCGCCAGCTTGTAGCGCTTGGTCTGGCCGTCGGCGTCGGTTTCGCTGATGTCGTGCACGCCCGTCGTCAGCTGTTGCCAGCTGAGCGGCGCCTTGTAGATCGTACGATCGCTCCACGTCCACGCCTTGACGATGTTGAAGTGGGGCGTCTGGGTAGGATCGGCACGCACCTGTGCATTGAGGCTGTCTACCTCGTCCTGCAGGCTTGCCGTGATCAGCTGGTCTTCCACCTTGGCGCGGATATTCAACGCCGCCACGGCAAACAGCGCGCTGAGGCCGAAGCCGAACAGCGCGAACGAGACGATCAATCGGAAGCGAAGCTTACGCCTGGACTGCATCCGGCTCGACCATTCGATAGCCAATGCCGTGCCGCGTGTGGATCAGCGGCTTCTCGAATGGTTTGTCGATCGCCGCACGCAGACCGTGGATATGCACGCGCAGCGAGTCGCTGTCCGGCAGTTCCTCGCCCCACACGCGCTGTTCCAGGTCCTGCCGGGTCACCACCGACGGACTGGCCTCCATCAGCGCTTGCAGCAGCTTCAGGCCGATCGGATTGAGCTGGATCGACTTGCCTTCGCGGTTCACCGTCAGCGTGTCGAGGTTGAAGGTAAGGTCGGCCACCTTCAGCACCCGGCTCTGCGGGCCCTTGCCGCGACGCGCCAGCACTTCCAGCCGCGCCGCCAGTTCCTGCAACGCGAACGGCTTGGTCATGTAGTCATCGGCGCCGGACTCGAAGCCGGTCAGCTTCTGCTCCAGCGCATCGCGCGCGGTGAGCATCAGGATCGGCGTCTGCTTGTGTGCCTCGTGCCGCAGCTTGCGCGCCACTTCGAGGCCATCCATGCCAGGCAGCGTGAGATCCAGCACGATCACGTCAAAATCGTGCACCACGGCCAGGTGCAGGCCGGTCACGCCATCGCCCGCAAAATCGACCATGTTGCCGCGGTCTTCCAGATAATCGCCGATGTTGGTCGCGATATCGCTGTTGTCTTCGATCACCAGTACACGCATGTGTCACTCCTGCACAACCGGCGCACGGGCCGACTGGGGCTGCCAGCTTAACAAGCTTGCGTGAATGAAGCGTACCGCTTGCCAGGCGAAAATGAACGTCCCGGGACACAGGCAAGAAAAAGGCCCAGATGCGCGACTCGCCGTCGTCACACCTGGGCCCAAACTACTGCCCCGATACCATCATCTGCCTTCGCTCGGCCTTGCGGCTGAAATACCTGACAAATCGATAGAGACTGAGTTATACGACGCCCATGGTTACGGTACGGTTAATCGGACCTGCTCTGCGAGCAAGCACATCGGAAGACGCCATGGCGTTCTCTCCCAATGGTCGGTGCCAACGGCAATTTTCACTGGCGCCCCCTGACGAGGCCCGCATCGTCTCCGGGCCAGCGGCAAATATGCGTCCCGGTGACGACCTGGCAAGCCGCCCGGGCCCGGATCTCCTCGCTGCCCGCATGTGCATCGGATGACGCGCGCGTGCCGGCCATCGCCGCATTCAGCACGAACACCATGGTCTGGCGGTATCGCCGCTGCTCCGCCGAGCCCCGCGGGGCCGGATATCTCCAGCCTCGCATCGCACGCATCGCCGCCTGGTCGAATATGCCGGTCGGCTCGGCGTGGACGACCTGCAAATCCCGCAGACCGCCATCGGCAGTGAGCCCGAATTCGATCACCACCTTCCCTTCGATCCCCCGCATCAACGCCATCTGCGGATAGATCGGCTGCCGGATGCGGGTTGGCGTCAATGGAGGCGTCGATGCAGGGGATGGCGGCGACTCCGTCGTCGCTATCGGTGCCACTTTCGGCATGGTCGCTGTCGCCAGCGGTGGCGCGACCCGCTGGGTCGGTACGGCCAGTTCAGGGATGGCTGCGCTGGGCACAGACAGCCGCGGCGCTTCGATCGCCCCGGCCACAGGCTCCTGCCGGACCGGAATCACCGGCGATGGACGCAGCGGTGCCAGATGCGGCAGGAAGGCCGCCGCCGCGACATCCAGTGCGGGGATCATCGGACTTTTCATCGCGATCACGAACGGAGCAATCGTCGAGGGCATTTGCAGGGAGGCTTCGGCCAGCGTTTCCTGCTGACGGATCTGCCTCCACTCCAGCCGCAGGGTGAGCGCAATCAACGTGGCGCCAAGCAGCACCGCGACGAGGTGAGCTGGCGTCCTCCTCCGTTCGACCCGCTGCGCCGGCAGGACCATGTACTGCACGCGATCAAGCAAAATACCGCCATTGGCAGCGAGCAGCAGCGAGCCGGGACGCTGACGCAACTCACCGAGTTGGGCCAGTGTCGCCGCGAATTCCTGCCGGCTGCCACCGGTGACCGACAATGCGAGCTGGTCGCAGCAGATTTCGCGTTCGTTGCGAACATCACGCGAAATCCAGTGCACCACCGGATGATAGAAATGCAATGTTTCCAGGATCACCTGGAACAGGTTGGCCACCGGATCCAGCCGCTTCAGGTGCGCCAGCTCATGGGCCAGGATCAGCTCGACCTGGGTCACCGGAAAATCGCACGCCACCGCCATGGGCAACAGGATCACGGGGCGTATCCAGCCCACCAGAATGGGGGTGACGACGAGCTTGCTGCACAGCACGGCGACACGCCGGCGCAACCCGAAGCGGTCGGCCATCAGGTTGAGCCTGGCCTGCCACAACGGTGCTCGTTCAGCCACGCACACCAGGACCTTCAGTCGCCGCCACTGCTGCCAGGCACGCAGCGACAGCAGCAGCACACCCGCCGACCAGGCCAGCACCAACCAGGGCAGCAAGGCGTCTAGCCCGGCCTGCCAATCCAGTCCCTCATTCGCTGTTGCGGAGGACATGGACAGGGCCGGCGTCACCGTGTCGATGGCCGCCTGAGCTTGCCCGGCAACGGTCGCCGCATCCAGCAGCCACCAGCAAGTGAACACGGGGCACGCCGCAAGCACGATCAGCGCGCCCATGCCGAAGCGGTAACGCCATTCGCCGCGCGGCAACGCCGACCGTACGGCCCCGTAGACCACACCCACCAGGGCAGCCTGCCACAGGAAATGCAGCAACACCCAGCCGATGATCCGCACGCCGCTCAGCATCAGGGAGAACGCGTCCATCACGGCGCGTCCTTGTCGAGCTTGTTCAACAGGCGGCGGATCTCGCGCAATTCCTCGGGGCTTGTCTGCTGACTGCCCAGCGCATGCAACACCAACTGGGAGGACGAACCGTCGAATACCCGCTGCACCAGATCGACCAGGAACCGCTTCTGCGTACGCTCCTTGCTCACCGCCGCACGATACACATGCGCGCGCTGCGAATCGTCACGCTCCACCAGTCCCTTGGCATGCATGACCTGCAGCAGTTTCAATGCCGTGGTGTAGCCGGTGCCTTCATTGAGGTGCAGCACGTCATGCACTTCGCGCACCGTGCAAGCATCCCGCGACCACAGCACGTGCAGGATCTCCAACTCGCCCTCGGTTGGCTTCGGCACACCCGCGCGCGTCTTCTTCATGTGAAATCACCCTCTGCGGCGGGCCGGGCATCCCTTGCCCGGCCCGCCTCGGTTCGGCAATGAGCGGCGCTCTTTCTTCAGTTGCCGCCGCCCCGGAGATTCTGCACGTGTTTCATCTGATCCATCACATGCAGCCTGTCGCGTTCGTTCTGCATTTTCTGTCCATAGGTCACGCACGTTGTCCGCGGGATATGCGATCCCACCGGTGCGATCGACTCGCAAATCAGACGATCATTGTCCCGATGGGTCAAGGTCGCATTTACCGCTTCCTGATCATTGAAAAGCTGGATCTTTGCGTTCGGATCCATCTTGTCGACAGTATCGTATTTGTCGAACAGCGACTGCATGTCGGCCAGATGGCTGTCCACTTCGCCACGCTCTTTTTCACTGATGAGATCGTATCGGCCGCCCGGAAGCATTTCCTTGTGCACCGTCGCGACGACCGCCGTAAAGTCCGCCTTGTTGTCCACCTTGACGGCCACCTTGGCCTTGGATGCCTGCGCGGCTCCCACCTGCAGCATCACCGCGACAGCAAATACTCCGATCAAACTACCCTTCAGTTTCATGCCCCACTCTCCCGATCAAGCCGCACACCCGTTGCGGGCTGCCTGTCGCAAGATCCCTGTGCGGGGATCATAAGAGAGAGTTTTCGACGCTGTCAACGAAGATTGTCGTACTACGCTTTTCGTAGCATATTCCGTCTCGGCCGGGCCTCTGCCGCCACCTCGGCTGCATTCGATTGAAGCAGCTCGATGATGGCGCCGGCCACATCGACGCCGGTGGCCGCCTCGATCCCTTCCAGCCCGGGTGAGGCATTCACTTCCAGCAACAACGGACCGCGCCTGGAACGCAGCAGGTCGACCCCCGCGATGCCCAGGCCGAGCGCACCGGCGGCACGCACGGCGATGCGTTTTTCCTCCGCGCTCAGGGTCGCCGCCAAGGCGCGCCCGCCCCGATGCAGGTTGGCGCGGAACTCGCCGGGGCTGGCCTCGCGCTGCATCGCCGCCACGACTTTCTTGCCGACCACGAAGCAGCGCAAGTCGCTGCCGTTGGCCTCGGCGATGAACTCCTGCACCAGGAAATTGGCGTACAGGCCGCGGAACGCCTCGATCACGCTTTGTGATGCGCTGCGTTTCTCGGCCAGCACCACGCCGGTGCCCTGGGTGCCTTCATTGAGCTTGATCACGTGCGGCGGATCGCCGAGCAGGGCCAGCACGTCGGCGGTGTCGTCGGGGTTGTCGCCGAATACCGTGACCGGCATGTCGATGCCCTGCGCGGACAGGATCTGCAGGCAACGCAGCTTGTCGCGCGCGCGCAGCACGGCATCGGAGGGATTGGGCGTGTACACGCCCATCATCTCGAGCTGCCGCAACACGGCCGTGCCATAGAACGTGCTGGAAGTGCCGATGCGCGGAATCACCGCATCGATGTCGCGGACCGCCTTGCCGTTGTAGCGGATCGCCACGGCGCCCGGTGCGATCCGCACATAGCAGCGCAAGGGGTCGAGCACGCGCACCACATGGCCGCGCACGCGCGCCGCCTCGACCAGTCGCTTGGTCGAATACAGGCGGGTGTTGCGCGACAGGATCGCAATTTTCATACAGAGGCCATCATGCCGGGAAAGCGGCCGCCGAGAGCGGTCGCGACTGGGTATAGGAAAGTGCCGGGTCCACCGCGAAACGGCCATGCAGCGCACTGCGGCCCAGCAACATCGGAAACAGCATGTGCCGACGATCGGTGAGGTTGATGTCGACGCTGAATTGTTGCCCCGCCAGCAATACTTCGCTGCGGATGAACCAGCGCTCGGTACGACGACCGCCGGTGTCGGTCACCGTGCGCCGATCCAGTGCCGGTGCCTCGCAACATACCTCCAGCGGATGCCGGCGACCGACATGCATGGTGAAGCGCAGCCAGGTGGCGCCGTCGTGCTGAAATTCCTCCAGCGTGTCGACATGCAGCGAGCTGCTGCGGGCGCCGGTGTCGAGCTTGGCCTTGAGCATGCCGATGCCCAGCTGCGGCAGCGCCAGTCGCTCCCGCCAGCCCAACGTAACCAGGCGCGCGCTGATCAGATCCGCCATAGGGGTTCGCGATAGCTCGGGGATCGGAGGACCGGGGGAATGGAGCGGGTGAAGGGAATCGAACCCTCGTCAGTAGCTTGGGAAGCTACAGCTCTACCATTGAGCTACACCCGCGCTGGTCGGCGGATGGTAACCCGGGATTCGCCCGGTTGGAACTACCGGAATCCTTTCCCACGGCATCCGATTCGATTCGACCGCGTCCAAGGCGGGCCGTCACTCTCGACCCAACAGCGCATGAATCGCAGATGGCGGCCAGCTGAACCGGCAACGGCACGGAGCGGCAAAACTAAGCCCGTCCTAATCCCGCCCATGCGCATAATCTGGCCGTCATCGCAGAACGGACCGCGGATCGAGTGGATCCATCGTGCGATACATGCCACCTCACCCGAGGAAACACCATGCGCTTGCTTGCGAAGTTCCTTGCTCCACTGCGCCGCCACGGACGACTGCTGGCTGTTCTGCTGCTGTGTGCCGGCGCCGGCCTGGCCCAGGCCCAGTCCGGCGTGAACGACGACAGCGCCGACCCGCCCGGCCGGGTCGCCCGGCTGTCGTACGTTGCCGGCGACCTGGGCTTCCTGCCCGCCGGCGCCAGCGACTGGAGCGATGCCGACCTCAACCGGCCGCTGACCACCGGCGACCGCTTGTCCACCAGCGACAATGCCCGCGCCGAACTGGAATTCGGCGGCGGCACGCTGCGCATGGACCACCGGACCGACGTCGGCCTGCTCGACCTCGACGATCGGCTGGCCCAGGTCGAACTGACCCAGGGCACCCTCAGTCTCAGCGTCCGTCATCTGGATGACGGCCAGAGCTACGAGATCGACACGCCGACCGTGGCGCTGGTGATCGACCAGCCCGGCACCTTCCGGGTGGACATCGACGACCGTGGCGGCACCCGGGTCACCGCGTTCGACGGCAGCGCCTCCGTCTATGGACAGGACAACGCCCAGCGCACGATCAATCCCGGTCGCAGTTATCGCTTCGCCGATTCCAGCCTGGCGATGGTGACGATCATGGATATCGACGGTGGCGATGCGTTCGACGCCTGGACCGACCGGCGCAACCGGCGCTACGCGGAATCGGTCAGCCGCCGGTACGTCTCCGACGACGTGGTCGGCTACCAGGATCTGGACCAGTACGGCGACTGGCAGGACACCAGCGACTACGGTGCCGTGTGGTACCCGACCCAGGTCGCCGCCGACTGGGCGCCTTACCGCGACGGCCACTGGGCCTATATCGCGCCGTGGGGCTGGACCTGGGTGGACGATACCCCGTGGGGTTATGCGCCCTACCACTACGGTCGCTGGGCCTACACGCATCGCGGATGGGGCTGGATCCCGGGGCCGCGCGACGTGCGTCCGATCTACGCGCCGGCGCTGGTTGCGTTTGTCGGCGGCGGCGGCTGGTCGGTCGGCATCGGTAGCGGCCCGGTCGGCTGGTTCCCGCTCGGCCCGGACGAAATCTACGATCCGTGGTACCACACCAGCCGCGGCTACTACGCCGACATCAACATCCACAACATGCGCGAGCGCCATGGGCACGATCACCGCGCCGACATCGATCATCACTACGATCGCTATCGGCGGGGCCTGCCGGATGCTGACGGGCGCCATGCCAACCGCGACGCGCCCCGCGGCTTCACTGCCGTGCCGGGCCGGACGTTTGCCGCCGGCCGGGATGTCCGCCGCAACCTGGTCCGGGTCGACGCACGCGAACGCGCCGCGGCGCCGATGCTTGCACGCGGATCCCGTCAGTTGCGCCCGGATGCGGAAGCCGCAAGAGCACCCGGAAATGCCCATGTGCGCAATCTGCCGGCCGGCGGTTTCAACCGCGAAGTGGTGGCGCGCCACGCGCCACCGGTCATGACGCGAGGCGCAGGAGACATCGGTCATGCCGACCGTTCGATCGGTTCGCGGCGCGCTGGCCCTGCCGTCGACTCCCATGTCCGCGTGCTGGATCGGCGCCAGGTCTCCGGCCCGATCCGGGCGCTGCCGGTCGCCACGCGGGTGACCGCGGGTACGCCGGCCGACCGGGGTCATGGCGATGCTGCCACCGTCCGCGCGGAGTCCGGATTGCCATCGGCCCGATTCGCCCATCCGCAGGGCCGGGACCATATGGACCGACGCGAGTCGATGCCGCGACCGGGCGTCAGCTACATCTCCGGCGCCGGCGAAAGAGCGAGTCGCCCGATGTCCCGAGGTGGTCCGGACCTGCCCGCCGTGCCGCAGATCCGGCGCGCCGAACCGGTCAACCGGATCGCGCCGACCAGCGAGGCACGCCCACAACAGCGCTTCGAGGCCGACCGCAGCAGACAGCCTGACCGGGCCGCCCGGAACATCCCCATGCGCAACGCCCCCGAGCCACGCTTCCAGCGTGCGGCGCCCGAGCCGCGCAGCTACGTCCGTGAGGCTCCACGCCCGATGCCGGCGCGCAGCGAACCGCCGCGGCAAATCATGCAGCAGCCGCGCTACCAGCAGCCGCCACGGGTCGCCGCGCCACCCCGCGCCGAAGCACCTCGTGCGCAGCGCAGCGAGCCCCGGCCCGAGAGAGAGCCGCCACCGAAACGGCGGAAGGACGGGCAGCGACCATGAAGCTGAGGTAGAGTCTGCTCCCTCGCCGCGGCACCCGGCAGATCGGGTGCCGCGCAAGCCACGACGCCTCACCACGTTGCATGGGTGCGCCGCCCCGCCGTTGCCGGGGCGGCGTCACACCCCTGGATTCAGCATGACCGACATCAGCGACAGCGAACCCCACGACACCTCCACGGGCTACATGCGCCGCATCCGCAGCTTCGTGCTGCGCGAAGGCCGCATGACCCCCGCTCAGCAACGGGCGTTCGATACCCTGTGGTCGCGCTTCGGACTCGACTACCGGGGCAAGCCACGCGATCTCGACGCCAGCTTCGGGCGGCAGGCGCCGCACGTACTCGAGATCGGCTTCGGCAACGGCGAAGCGCTGGCCTGGGCCAGCGAGCACGACCTGGCGCGCGACTTCATCGGCGTGGAAGTGCATGGCCCCGGCGTCGGCCGCCTGGTGAACGCGCTGGCCGCACGCGATGCCGGCAATGTGCGGGTGTACCGGCACGATGCCGTGGAAGTGCTGGAACACGAGATCGCCCCGGCCTCGCTGGCCGAAGTGCGCATCTGGTTTCCCGATCCGTGGCACAAGAAGCGCCACAACAAGCGCCGCTTGATCCAGCCCGACTTCGCCGCGCTGCTCGCTTCGCGCATGGTGCCGAACGGCCTGCTGCACCTGGCCACCGACTGGCAGCCCTATGCCGAGCACATGCTCGACGTGATGGAGGCGGCACCCGGCTGGCGCAACGACCTCGGCCCGGGCCAGTACGCCGAGAAGCCCGCGTGGCGCATCGAGACTCACTTCGAGCGGCGCGGACTGAAGCTGGGGCATGGGGTGCGGGACCTGCTGTACCGCAGGGTCTGAACTCGTTGCTGCACCGTTTCGACACCGGCGTCGCGGGAAACGGCATCGTGGTGCATGCAACCGAGCCATCCATAGTGCGGCGATTCACCAGCCGATGCGCTGGCCCGCTTATACTCGCCCCATCCACCCAGGGACGAATCGACGCAGCGTGAAGCTTCCACTGCCCTGTCATATCCAGCATTCCCCGCCGCCCTTCCGGGACGTCCGCTAGTGGGACTGTCGCTCACTCCCGAAATGATCCTGGTACTCGGGCTGGTGGGCTTCACCATGCTGATGCTGGTGCTGGAATGGATCCGCGCCGACATGGTCGCGCTGCTGGTGGTGGTGGCGATCGGCCTGACCGGGCTGATTCCCTCCGACCGCGTGTTCAACGGCTTCGCCGGCAACGCGGTGATCGCGATCATCGCGATCATGATCATGGGCGAGGGACTGGACCGTGCCGGCGTACTCAGCCACACCGCGCACTTCGTGATGCGCATGGCGCGCGGCATGGAATCGCGCCTGGGCGTGGTGATCAACCTGGTGACCAGCCTGTTCAGCGCGGTGATCCCGAGCCAGGCGCTGGCCGCGCTGATGATCCCGGTCAGCAGCCGGCTGTCCGCGCGCACCGGTGTGCCGCTGTCCCGGCTGTTGCTGCCGATGGCGTTCTGCATCCTGACCGCCACCAACACCACGCTGATCGCGAACTCCCCGCTGATCGTGCTGAACGACCTGATCGCCAGCGCCAACCTCAACCTGCCGCCGGGTGCGCACACGATCCCGAAGTTCGGCCTGTTCAGCGTGACCCCGATCGGCCTCGCCCTGGCCCTGGTCGGCGTGCTCTATTTCTACCTGTTCGGCCACAAGCTGCTGCCCAGCCACGAGGACGAGCGGCTGAAGGTGACACCCGGACGCACCGAGAGTTACTTCGCCGAAACCTACGGCATCGGCGGCGAGACCGCCGAACTGACCGTCACCGCGGAAAGCCCGCTGGTCGGCATGAGCATCGGCGAGGCCGAATCGCTGTACGAGGCGCCGCTGATCCTGGCGATCAAGAGCGGCAACGACTCACGCATGGCACCGCCGGCCGATCATGTGATCTGGGTCGGCTCGGTGCTCGGTGTGCTCGGCCCGCGCGAGCAGCTGAGCCAGTTCGCCAACAACCAGCTGTGCCGGCTGTCCACCCGCATGCGCCAGCTCGGCGAGCTGTTCAACCCGACCCGCGCCGGCATCTCCGAGGTGGTGATCCCGCCCAGCTCGCGCTTCATCAAGCAGACCGTGGGCGAGTTGCGGCTGCGCAAGCGCTTCGGCATCTCGGTGCTCGCGGTGACCCGCGGCGACCAGGTGTTTCGCGATGACGTGCGCGCGGTGAGCCTGCGTGCGGGCGATACGCTGGTGCTGCACAGCAACTGGCGTGACCTGGCGCTGGCCTCGGAAGACAAGGATCTGGTCGTCGTCACCGACATCCCGAAGGAAGAACAGCGTCCCGGCAAGATCTGGCAGGCCGTGGGCTTCTTCCTGATGGCGCAGGGGCTGGCGCTGTTCACCAACCTCGACCTGTCGGTATCGATGATGACCGGCGCGATCGCGATGCTGCTGACCGGCGTGCTGAACATGGACGAGGCGTACAAGGCGGTCAACTGGAAGACGATCTTCGTGATCGCCTGCCTGATCCCGCTGGGCTGGTCGATGGACGCCACCGGCACCGCCGCGTGGATCGCACAGGAAGTGCTGCTGCATCTGGGCGGCGGCGCGCCCTGGGTGCTGCAGCTGTGCCTGGCGGTACTCACCCTGCTGTTCTCGCAGGTGATGTCGAACGTCGGCGCCACCGTGATGATGGTGCCGATCGCGATCAGCGTGGCGGTCGCCACCGGCGGCAATCCGTCGGCCTATGCGCTGATCGTGGCGGTGTCCTCGTCCAACACCTTCCTGCTCAGCTCGGGCCACCCGGCGCTGATGATGGTCACCGGCCCGGGCGGTTATCGCGGCAAGGATTTCCTGCGCGTCGGCGCACCTCTGACCGTGGTGGTACTGGTCGTCACCCTGGTCGTGGTCAACCTGATGTTCCATTGAATGCCCACCCGGGTCAGCGCGCCATGACGGTCAACTCCGCTCGCGGCAGCTCCGACAAGCCCGTGCCGCCCACGTCGCGGAGCGGCACGACGGTTGCGTGGTCGACGTCCTGCACGAGTGGCGGGCCGTGAGCGCTGGGATCACGTCCATGATCCCTGGGCGGATGCGGACGAGGCGCAGCAGAAACTCGGCATCCGGCCCATCGCGCAGGTCGAGGAAGGGGTCTACGACGCCGTGATACTCACCGTGGCCCACCGGTGTTTTGCCGAGCTGGGCAGCGAGCCCATCCGTCGCTTCGGGCGGGCAACCTGTGCGATCTTCGACATCAAGAACCTGCTGCCACGGGATGTCGCCGACGGCCGTCTGCAAGCGGCGGATCGGGCGGATCAGGCGCCGGGCAACAGGTGGATCTCGCCGCCCTCCACCCGCAGCGCCACTTCGCGCAGATGTTCGCCGCGGCAGGGTCCGGCGATGCACAACCCATCGACGCGGTTGAACGTGGCCCCGTGCACGGCACAGATCAGCGTGTCGTTCTTGAGCAGGAACTTGCCGGGAGCGTAATCGAGCCGGCGACCGGTATGCGGACAGATGTTGAGGTAGCCGCGCACCTGCCCGCCATGGCGCAACAGGATCAGATTCTCCTCGCCATCGGCCAGCACGGCATCGACCGCGCTGGCACCGCCATCCGGAATCTCGTCCAGCCGGCACAGCGGCTGACTTGTGGATTCGACCGGGGTAACTGTATCCATCGGCACTTGCCTCGCGGGCCGGTTGGCCTCATCGTTGTCGCGTAAGTCGTTGATTTTAACACACGGATTTTTAACACATGTACTTTTCCATGCCCTCCATGCGTCGCCCCCGTCACCCGCTGGCCCGTTTCCTGTCGCTGCTGCTGGGCATGGCGGTCATCGGTGTGTTGCTGGTGTTCGGGCTGGTCGTGGCCGGGGTGCTGCTGGTCGGCGGCATCGTGCTGCTGGCCGTGCGCCAGTGGAAGCATGCACGCAGCCCGGCGCAATCCGCGTCGTCGGTCTCCGCCCACCATCCGGCCGTGCTGGAAGGCGAGTTCGTGGTGGTCCGGAACCATCGTCCCGTCGCGCATTGAGCTCCGCCGCAACCGACTCCTGACTCAATCCGGGCGATCCCGCTGTCGATCACGGGGTGCCGCTTCGGCTGACGACAAGCGCTGCAGGCTCGCGGATAATGCGCCCTCCCCACACGATCCGCGCCCATGTCCGATATCTCTGCCCCTGCCGCGGCGGAATCACCGCACCCGCTGAGCGATCCCCGCTGGATGATTCCGTTGGCGCTGTTCGCGCTCTACGTGATCTGGGGCTCGACTTATCTGGGTATCCGCTTCGCGCTGGAAAGCTACCCTCCGTTCCTGCTCGCCGGCATCCGCTTCCTTTGCGCCGGCCTGGTGCTGTACGGCTTTCTGCGCCTGCGCGGGATGGCCTCGCCGACGCCCCTGCAATGGCGCAATGCCGCGTTCACCGGGTTGCTGCTGCTGGGCATGGGCAACGGCCTGGTCTGCTTTGCCGAAGAGCGGGTGAGCTCGGGGATCGCGGCGGTGGCGGTGGCCAGCATGCCGCTGTTCGCCGCGCTGTTCACCGGCCTGTATGGCCAGTGGCCGAACCGGCGGGAGATCGCCGGCCTGGCGATCGGCTTCGCCGGCGTGATCGTGCTGAACCTGGGCAGCAGCCTGTCCGGCTCGCGCCTCGGTGCACTGGCGCTGCTGGTCGCGGCGATGTGCTGGGCGTTCGGCTCGGCCTGGAGCCGGCATCAACAGATGCCCCCGGGGCCGATGAACACCGCCGCGCAGATGCTCTGCGCCAGCGTCGCCCTGCTGCTCGTCGGTTTTGCCGGCGGCGAGCACCTGCCGTCGCATCCCACCGTGCATGCCACGCTGGCGCTGGTCTACCTGGGCGTGTTCGGTTCGATCGTCGCGTTCAGCGCCTACCTCTACGTGCTCAAGCACGCCCGGCCGGCCTTGGCCACCAGCTACGCCTATGTGAATCCGCCGGTGGCGGTGCTGTTCGGTGTCATGCTGGCCGGTGAACATGTCGGCCCGTATGACCTCGCCGGCATGGCGATCATCCTGTTCGGCGTGGCGGTGATCACGCTGGCCCGGCAGAAGCGTCCCGCCTGAGTCCGTCCGCCGACCCCGGGCATGGCCGACTTGCCTGCATGCCGGGTCGGGCGCGACGATGTCGCGTCATCAGCGGAGAACGGAATGAACGCCTCGCAGGACGGATGGATGGCACGCGCCGCGCTGCGCTGTGCAACGTGGGCGGAGCAATGGTTTCCCGATGCCTGGGTGTTTGCCGCACTCGGCGTGGTCATCGTGACCGTGGCGGCGCTCGGCTTCGGCGCCGCGCCGACGGCCGCGCTGAACGCGTTCGGCGAGGGCTTCTGGAGCCTGATCCCGTTCACCATGCAGATGGCATTCGTGGTCATCGGCGGCTACGTGCTGGCCACCGCACCGGTGGTGGCACGCTTCATCGACGTACTCGCGCGCGCGCCACGCACGGGCCGGGGCGCGATCGTCTACGTGGCCCTGGTCAGCATGCTGGCGTCGCTGCTGAGCTGGGGTTTCTCGCTGGTGTTCGGCGGCCTGCTGGTGCGCGCGCTGGCCCGACGCCACGACCTGCGCATGGACTATCGCGCGGCCGGCGCGGCGGCCTACCTCGGACTGGGCGCGATCTGGGCGATGGGCCTGTCGTCGTCCGCCGCGCAATTGCAGGCCAATCCGGCCAGCATGCCGCCGGGCCTGCTGGCGATCACCGGCGTGCTGCCTTTCAGCCAGACGATCTTCCTGTGGCAATCGATGGTGCTGACCGGGGTACTGATCGTGGTCTCGCTGCTGATCTGCCGGGTCACGGCACCGTCGGACGCGTATGCCCGCACGGCAGCGGACTTCGATGCCGTCGTGGCGCCGGCGCCGCCCTTGCCGGCGCGCACGCGCCCCGGCGAATGGCTGGAGTACAGCCCGCTGCTGTCGATGGCGATCGGCCTGCTGGGCCTGGGCTGGCTCGGCCACGAGTTCGCCAGCAAGCCGGCGATCAGCGCGATCGCCAACCTCAATACCTACAATTTGCTGTTCCTCACCCTGGGCATCCTGCTGCACTGGCGCCCGCGCAGCTTTCTCGATGCGGTGACCCGCGCCGTGCCCGCCACCTCGGGCATCCTGATCCAGTTCCCGCTGTATGGCGGCATCGCTGCGCTGCTGACCCGGGTGCCGGGTGCCGGCGGTGTGACGCTGGCGCACCGGCTGTCGAAGCTGTTCGTGCATGTGGCCAGCACCGACAGCTTTCCCGTCGTGATGGGGGCCTACTCCGCCGTGCTCGGTTTCTTCGTGCCGTCCGGCGGCGGCAAGTGGCTGGTCGAGGCACCCTACGTGATGCAGGCCGCCAACGACCTGCACGTGCACCTGGGCTGGGCGGTGCAGGTGTACAACGCGGCCGAGGCGCTGCCGAATTTGATCAATCCGTTCTGGATGCTGCCGCTGCTCGGCGTGCTGGGATTGAAGGCACGTGACGTGGTGGGCTACACCTTCATCCAGCTGGTGGTGCACGTGCCGCTGGTGCTGGGCATGCTGTGGCTGCTCGGCACCACCCTCACCTACGTGCCGCCGATGCTGCCGTAGCCAGGCTTCCGGGAGCGCCTGCCGCACGCTCCCGGAAGTGTTCCCGCTACAACTCGCGCAATGCCGTAGTCACCGGCAACCGCGCCGCACGCAGGGCCGGGAACAGGCCACCGATGAAACCGATGGTCAGTGCCCACAGCAGGCCGACCCACAACAGCTCGGCGGATACCCTGAGTTCGAAGCTGAGCTTGCCGACCGTACCGGCAGCCAGTGTGGAGGCGCTGTAGCCGTTGAACAGCAGCCATGCGAGCAAACCACCGATGAGCCCGCCGAGCAGGGCCAGCAACATGGTTTCCAGCATCACCGCCACCACCACCGGCAGACCGCGGAAGCCGATCGCGCGCAACGTGGCGATCTCGCGGGCGCGCGCCGCCACCGCGGCGAACATGCAGTTGAGCGCACCGAAGATCGCGCCGATCGCCATGATCGCGCCGACCACGATGCCGATCACGGTGAGAAAGCGGCTCATGCCCTCGGACTGCTTGCTGAAGTAGTCCAGCGTGGTGCTGACATCCACCTTCAGCTGCGGATTCGCCTCCAGGCCGGCCTTGAACGCATCGAATGCCGCGGGATTCGCCAGCTTCACGGTGACCGAAGCGCGGCTGCTGCCGCGACGATAGGTATTCGCCACCACGTCGGCGTCGCCCCACACCTCCGAATCCATCGCGTCACCCGAGGAGAAGATGCCGACCACCGTCCAGAGCTGGCTGCCGAGCCGGACCTCGTGACCGGGTACCAGTCCTTCGAACTGCCGCGCCGCACCCTTGCCCACGATCAGCTCGCGCAGGCCGGGCTTGAAGTTGCGACCCTCGACGATCTTCAGGTTCGGCCTGACCGCGAATGCCTGCTCACCGACGCCACGCAGCTGCACGCTGCCTTCGTCGTCCGCCTGGCCACCCTTGAGCGGCAGGTTGGCCGCCACCACCAGCTCGGGCGAGGCGATCGGGCGTCCCTTCGCATCCTTGGCGATGCCTGCGGCCTGCTGGATCAAGGTCGCGCTGTCATGGTCGAGCACCGACATCACCTCGGAGGCGGAGGCGCCGCGCATCACGATGGCAGTGTCGGTGCTGCCGGTCTTGCTGAGCGTCTCGCGATAGCCGTCGCCCATCGCCAGCAGCGCGACCAGCACGCCGACCACGCCGGCGATGCCGATCACGATCACCGACGACATGCCGATCCGTTGGCGCAGCGTGCTGATGCCAACGGCGGTCACCGAAACTGCCTGCCGTCCCTGTCGGGTAAGCAGCATCCAGCCGCCGATGGCGATGACGAACAACAACACCAGCGTGGAAAAAAACAACATCAGGGAATGCAGGAACATGGATGTTCTCCTCAGCGACCGGCCAGTGCATCGACGATGTTCAGACGCATCGCGCGCATCGCGGGCAAGGCGCCCACCAGCAGGCCGACGATGATCATCAACAGCAACCCGTGCAACCAGATGCCACCGTCCACCGGCGCCATCGGAATCGCCCCGCCCATCGCCGCATGCACGCCACCGACCACCAGCATCGCCAGCGCCAGGCCCAGCACGCCCCCGAGCAGCAACAGCAGCACCGACTCGGCCAGCACCATGGCCAGCACGGCATGGCTGGAAAAGCCGATCGTCTTCAGCACCGCCAGTTCGGACGTGCGTTCGCGCACCGCCTGCATCATGGTGTTGCCGGACAGCAGCAGCAGGGTGAAGAACACCGCGCCCATGATCGAGCTGACGATCAGCCCGATATCTGCCAGCTGCTTCATCCACGAGGCGGTCGCCGCTGCCTCGGTCTGGGTGCGGGTTTCGTGATCGGAGTTGGCCGAGATCGCATCGATCGCCTTCGCCACCCGATCCGCCTGGTTGACGTCGCTGACACGCGTCACATACCAGCCGACCTGGCCGCGATTGTATGGCGTGGTCTCGTCGAAGTACTTCCAGTGCAGCAGGAACAGCTGGTCGTAGAAGCCGGCAGCCTTCTTGTCCTTCGAATGCATGATGCCGGCGATGTCGAACGTCCAGTTCTTGCTGCCTTCGTGGTTCGGGAAGATGGTCGACTGCATCGGGATCTTGTCGCCGACCTTCCAGTGGAACCGCTGGGCCAGTTTCTCGCCCACCAGCGCGCCGGTGCGGGTATCGTCGAAGGCCTTGCGCTCGGCCGCACTGACCGCGATCTCCGGATAGATGTCGATGTAGTTCGGCGCCACCGCGAAACTGAAGACCTGGTTGTGCGGATCCTGGTAGGCACCGCCGAACCAGTTCGCGTAGGTGACCATCTTCACGCCGGGCACCTGCGCGATGCGTGCCTCCAGCGACGACGGCAGCGTCTGGATGAAGGAAAGTTTCGAGCCGGTCTGCAACCGTTCCGCGCCATTGGCGCTGTTGCCGGCCTGGTCGAAGCCGGTGCGCACCGCATCGAGCATGCCGAACAGCAGGAACGCCGCGATGATCGACACCAGGGTGAGAATCGTGCGGGTCTTGCGCCGGAACAGCGCCGCCCAGATCAGATGAAGGTATTTCATGAGAAATGCTCCTCTGCAAAGCCGCTTCTCTCCGCCGGGGAGACCAATTGGCAGGACTGCCAATTTGCACGACGCACGTCGCCCGGAGGGTGAGCGCCAGGGATGGCGCGAATGAAGGTGGCCCGAAGCGATGGGCGAAGGTTTCGGGATCGTGATGAAACGAACATGATCCGGATGCTGCTCACGCGGTCGCCTGCTCGACCAGGGTGCCCTTGTCCAGGTGCAGGGTATGGCGAGCGTATTCGGCAGCCTTCGGATCGTGCGTGACCATCACGATGGTCTTGCCGTGCTCTCGGTTGAGCTGCTGCAGCAAGCCCAGCACGTCCTCGGCCGACTGACGATCGAGGTCACCGGTCGGCTCGTCGCAGACCAGCAGCGCGGGATCGGAAACGATGGCACGGGCGATCGCCACGCGCTGCTGCTGACCGCCGGAAAGTTCGCCAGGCTTGTGCGTGGCGCGATCGGCCAGGCCCACCAGCTGCAACGCGATCGACGCGTTCTTCCTGCGCTGTGCCGCTGACAGCCTGGTCAGCAGCAGCGGCAGCTCGACATTGCGCTGCGCCGACAGCATCGGCATCAGGTTGTAGAACTGGAAGATGAAGCCGACATTCGAGGCGCGCCACTTCGCCAGTGCGCCACCACCGAGCTGGTCGATACGCTGACCGCCCACGACGATGCTTCCCGCACTCGGTGCATCCAGCCCGCCGATCAGGTTGAGCAAGGTGGTCTTGCCGGAGCCGGACGGCCCCATCAGCGCCAGGAAATCGCCCTCGGCGATGTCGAGGTCGACGTGGTGCAGCACCTCGACCTTCTGCTTGCCGCGTTCGTAGGTCTTGGCCAGGTTGTTGATCTCGATCAGCGTGCCCATGGCGGTTCTCCAGATGGCTGTACGGATACGTGGTGAAGCGTTCTTGTGTATGAAAACAGGGGGAATGCGGCGCTTCCTTTTCCGCGCTTTAGCGAATGGATGCAACTACGGCTTGGCCGTCCGGACGTCCGAACCGTCCCGCAGCCCGGCCGGCGGCGCAATCACCACGCGATCGCCCGGCTTCACCGCCGCGGGCAGCAGGCGCAACTCGCCGTAGGTCCGGGGGGCCGGGCTCACCGTGCGCCGATGCACGCGGTCGCCGTCGAGCACGAACACCACGCTGTGCCCGTCGCGCTGCACGATCGCCGCCGCCGGTACCAGCACGCCCTGCGGAACCTGCGCTTCGGTCTGCGGCCGCTCTTCCAGGAACGAGACCCGTGCGCCCATGTCGGGCACCACGCGGGCATCCTTCCTTTGCAGGGCCACGCGGACCTTGATGGTGGCCTTGCCGCGATCGGCGGTAGGCACGATGGCGACCACGTGGGCGGGAATCTTCCAGTCGGGGTAGGCGTCCAGCACCGCTTCGGCGGCCATGCCCGGCTTGATCCGGCCGATGTAGGCCTCATTGACGTCCACGTCCACTTCCAGCGAATCCATGTCGACGATGGTGCCCACGCCGGTGCGGGTAAAGCCGCCGCCGGCCGACAGCGGCGAGATGATCTCGCCGACCTGCGCATCCTTGGTGGTGACCACGCCGCTGAACGGCGCACGCACCACGGTGTAATCGAAGTTCACCTTCGCGACCTTGGCCTGGGCATCCGCCGACCTGGCCTGCTGCTGCTGCGCGTGGAGCTGGGCGCGCAGGCTGTCGACCTGGGTCCGGGCCTGCTCGGCACTCTGCCTGGAAACGAGCCCGCGGGCAGCGAGCGACTGCAGTCGCGCCGCATCGTGCTCGCTCTGCGCCAGTTGTGCCCGATTCTGCGCCAGCAGCGCATGCGCCGCATCGGCCTGCGCCCGCGCCGCGGCGAGGTTGGCCTTGTAACCGCTGTCGTCCAGCCGCGCCAGCACCTGGCCCTGCCTCACGTGATCGCCCTCCTCGATCAACACCGCCGTCAGCGTGCCGGTGATCTGCGCCGACACCGTGGCCTGCCGCCGCGCGGTGACATAGCCGGTCGCCTGCAGCACCGCGCCAGCCTCGCTGTCGGAACCCGGGCTCACTGCCTGGGCAACCTGCACCGTCACGACCCGGTGACCCAGCCAGGCCCAGCCGATGCCACCGAGCAGCAGCAGGATGGCTATCGCGCCGCCGGCAAGCCATGGCCAACGCCCCGGATCGCGTCCCTGATCCTCGCGCTGATGCCGCTCGATGCGCAGTTCCTTCAACAGATCGGCGTTGTCCACTCGTGTTCCCCGCCCGGCGCTGCCGGTTGCTCGATGGATACAAGTCTGGCCGATCGACCGTCCCACGATCAGGGCGCGGCATCAGCCATCGGCGATGACAGGTGTCATCCCGGGCGCGCCTTGCGCTGCGCGGTGTCCCGGGCCCGGTCGAGATTACCGCCGGGCCGGCATCGACTGCCACCTTGCGTCGCAAGCGACCTTCGCGGCGCGCCCGAAGTCGGCTCCGGGTCGGGGCCACGACGGCGCGGATCCGGTTTGCTACGCTTGCCGGCATGACCTACGCCATCGCCCCACCTGCCCCGACCAGCCTGCCGATCATCGGCAGCGAAGTGCGCTTCCCGATCCGCCGGGTGTTCTGCATCGGCCGCAATTACGCCGAACATGCGCGCGAGATGGGCGCCAGCGTGGACCAGACCGCCCCGATGTTTTTCTGCAAGCCAGCCGACGCGGTGGTCGGCGACGGCGCCGACGTGCCCTATCCGCAAGCCACCGGCGACCTGCATCACGAAGTCGAGATGGTGGTGGCGCTGGGTGCCGGCGGCCATGACCTCACGACGGAACAGGCTGCTGCCCTGGTATGGGGTTACGGCGTGGGGCTGGACCTGACCCGCCGCGACCTGCAGGCGCAGGCCAAGGCCAAGGGTCATCCATGGGACGTGGCCAAGGCATTCGATCACTCGGCACCGGTCTCCGCCCTGCGGCCGGCTGCCGCGACTGCGCTGGATGCAGACAGCGTGCTGCGCCTCAGCGTCAACGGCGAGGTGCGTCAGCAGACCACGCTGGGCGAGATGGTCCACGACGTGCCGCAGATCATCGCGGCGCTGTCCGGCCTGTTCGAACTGAAGGCCGGCGACCTGATCTTCACCGGCACGCCCGCCGGGGTGGCTGCCCTGCAGCGCGGCGACCGCTTTCATGCCGAACTGGTCGGCGTCGCCGAGCTGGAAGGCCGGATCGTCTGAGCCTTGCCGGCATCCCTTTGCACGATCCCGATGCCGCGCTAAAGTCTCCTGGCCATTCGGCGCACACCGGGGAGAAATGCATGAGCATGCTGCAGGAATTCAAGACCTTCGCCATGCGCGGCAACGTGATGGACATGGCCGTGGGCATCGTCATCGGCGGCGCCTTCGGCAAGATCGTCAGCTCGCTGGTCAACGACATGATCATGCCGCCGATCGGCTGGCTCACCGGCGGCATCGACTTCTCCGAGCTCAAATGGGTGATCAAGCCGGCCGACGCCAGCAATCCCGCGCACAAGATCGCCGAAGTGGCGATCAACTACGGCAGCTTCATCAACACCATCATCACCTTCATCATCATTGCCTTCGCGATCTTCATGATGATCAAGGCGATCAACCGCATGCAGCGCAAGCAGGACGAGGCGCCCGCTGCACCTGCCGCGGACGTGGTCCTGCTCACCGAAATCCGGGACCTGCTGAAGAACAAGTCGTAATACCGCTTTCCTGCGCGGGAACGAGCGGCATCGGCGGCACGGCCTCCGGCCAGATCGTGCCGAAGGCATCGCGGTGGAGCCGCTCCGACCACACCCATGACTTCCGGCCTGAGCGATCGTTGACGATCACGCCATAATCGGGGCTCCCCCAGCGGAGTTCCCCGATGCATCGTCCCCGTCTCTCCCTTCTTGTCGCCAGCCTGTTGCTGGCCAGCGGCATCGCCGGCGCCACCCCTCCCGTCACCACGATTCCAGGCACCGCGGTGAAAACCGCCGAGCGGCTGCGCGACAAGGCGCTGCACGACGACACCGGCTACCGGATCGTCACGTCGCTGACCACCGAGGTCGGCCCGCGCCTGGCCGGCAGCGACGCCGATCAGCGCGGCCGCGACTGGGCCATCGCCAAGTTCAAGGCGCTGGGTTTCGACAAGGTCTACACCGAGCCGGTGACGTATCCGCTGTGGGTTCGCCGCAGCGAGCACGGCGCCATCGTCGCGCCGTTTCCGCAGGCACTGGTGCTGAGCGCGCTGGGTTATTCGGCGGGTACGCCGAAGGGCGGACTTACCGCACAGGTCGTCCGGTTCGACAGCCTGGATGCGCTGAAGGCGGCCGCGCCGGCTGCGGTGAAAGGCAAGATCGTCTACATCGGTTACCGCATGCAGCGTGCGAAAGACGGCCACGATTACGGCATGGGCTCGGCCGTGCGCGTGACCGGGCCGGCGATCGCCGCGAGCAAGGGCGCGGCCGGCTATCTGCTGCGTTCGGCCGGTACCGATGCGCACCAGCGCATCGCCCATACCGGTGTCACCGACTTCGAGGATCCGGCCAGGGCGATCCCCGCCGCGGCATTGTCCAATCCCGACGCCGACCAGCTCGAACGCATCCTGGCGATGGGCAAGCCGGTCACCGTGAAGCTGGACCTGGACTGTGGCGTGGTCGGGGAATATACCGGCGCCAACGTGATCGGCGAAATCACCGGCCGCAAATACCCCGATCAGGTGGTGGCGATCGGTGGCCACCTGGATTCCTGGGATCCGGGCACCGGTGCGATCGACGACGGCGCCGGCGTGGCGATCGCGATGGCGGCCGGCAAGCTGATCGGCGACTTGCCGCGACGACCCGATCGCACGATCCGGGTGATCGCCTTCGCCAACGAGGAGATGGGCCTGTGGGGCGGCCGCGCTTACGCCGCGAAGCATGCCGACGAAGTGACGAAGTTCCAGCTCGGCACCGAGTCCGATTTCGGTGCCGGCCCGGTCTGGCGCATGAGCGCCAGCGTCAAACCCGGTGCGCGCGATGCGATCGGACAGATCGCGGGTGTGCTGGCACCACTCGGCGTGACCTATGACGTCTCGAAACCCGGCGGTGGCGGCTCGGATCTGTCGCAGATGCATGGCAAGGGCATGGCGGCGTTGTCGCTGACCCAGGACGGCACGCACTATTTCGACTGGCACCACACCAGCAACGACACGCTGGACAAGATCGATCCGAAGGAACTGGCGCAGAACGTGGCCGTGTATGCCGCCTTCTCCTACATGGCGGCGCAGGCCGATGGCGATTTCGGCTCGGCGACCGGTGCGTTTGCCGGCGACGGTGCCGGCGAATAACCGGGCAGCAGCGAGCAAGCGCGGGGAAGGGAGACGAGTGAAAGCCGGACTCGTTTCCCGTTCCTCTCCGCTTCCTACTTGCTGTAGTACTGCCCCGAGGCCACCAGCGGCTGCGGTATGCAGAACGTCTTCTGGCGTACGGTGATCGCGATCGGCACCAGCACGTCCTTCTCCACGCCACCGACGCTGGCGCAACGGGTATCCGCCGGCAGGCGGTAATGGATGATGCGCACGGTGTACTGCGGACACACGTCCGAACAGGGAAACTCTGCAACCACCGGCACATTCCGATAACGGCCCAGTTCCACCGTGGTGTTCATCAGGGCCGCCTTGTCCCACGGCTTGCTGGCATAAGCGCGCAAGGCGGCGGCATCCATCTGCACGGGCGAGCCCGCGCAGGCGGCCGCGCCGACGGCCAGGCCGATGCAGACGGCGAGTACGGAAATGATCGATATCAGCCGGTGCATGGTCGCTTCCTCGCATGGGGTTCGACCAGCCTAGCCGCCCCGCCCTGAACATCGCAAATTATTGCGCCCGTTTCACCGGGCTTGCAGGCCTTCGGCAGCGCGTTCGCCGGCAACTTCGGCTACGCGGGCAAGCCACACACCACCAGCGCGGTCGGCGGCAGCACGGTCATCACCCCACTCTCAACCCTGACCGGCGAGGATGCGCCCATGTGCACCGTCGACCCACAGCGGCCAGTGCGCGTTTCTTCCCGGGTAGCTGTGCGGCATGACGTCCGCGACCATGCTCAGCGGGACGCCCCACCGGCACCGAAGGCACATGCCATGCCGGTCGTCGGTTCACTCGCCGCGATCCTGCACCGACTCGGTGACATCCAGCGCCTGCAGGTTTTCCTTGATCCGGTTGAGTACCGTGATCGCCTGGGTCATCTCGGCATGGGTGATGCCGGTGGTGGCGTCGTGGCGCAGGTCCCGCGCGATCAACTCCATGTCGCCGACGATGACGCGCGCCTGCTCGGTCGTGTACAGCCGCCACGCACGGCGATCCTTCGGGTCGGGTCGACGCTCGACGAAACCGGCGGCCTGCAGGCGGTCGATCACCCGCCCCACCGCAATCGGCTCCATTTCCAGCAATTCGGCCAGTTCGGTTTGCCGCAACCCTTCGCGGTGATGCAACATCTTCGTCGCACGCCACTGCGCGCGGGTCAATCCGAATTTCACGGCGCGCCGATCAAAATGCTTGCGGAACAACAAGGTCACGTCATTGAGCAGGTAGCCGAAGCTGATGTCTTCTGTTTTGGCCATGATCCGTCGTCGTCCCGTCACACTCCGATGCATGGCCGCAGCATAAGCCGCTACCCTCCATGAAGCCATGTTCCTGAAAGTCATCACCGCCGACATCACCCGCTTGCGCATGGACGCGATCGTCAACGCGGCGAACCCGAGCCTGCTCGGCGGTGGCGGCGTGGATGGCGCGATCCACCGGGCGGCCGGCGCGGCACTGCTGCAAGCCTGCCGCAGCCTGCCCGAATGCTCCCCCGGCGTGCGCTGCCCCACCGGTGAGGCACGCATCACGCCGGGTTTCGCGCTGCCCGCGCTCTACGTGATCCACACGGTGGGACCGGTCTGGCACGGCGGCCAGGCGGATGAAGCCTTGCTGCTTGCGCGCTGCTACCGAAACTCGCTGCGGCTGCTGCGCGAACAGCAATTGCACACCATCGCATTCCCCGCCATCAGCTGCGGCGTCTACGGCTATCCCGCGGACGCTGCGGCGGTCGTGGCGACGAGCATCCTTCGCGACGAACTGCAGCACGACGATGCCATCGAGGTGACCCTGTGCTGCTTCAGCGAGGCGATGCGCGAGGTCTTCCAGCGAGCCCTCAATGCAGCTTGAATGGATACAGCGGCGGCAGGTCCGAACCCGGCTCCCCAGCGTCTTCAGCGCGCCAGGCAAAGCCGCGCTTGAACGCCTCGGCCAGCATTCCGCCGGTATCCGGCCCCGGTGTGCCTCCGGCGTAATGGCGTTCCTGCAGGGCGGCGATCGCCGCCTGTTGCCGCGGGTCGTCCAGCGCCGCCGCCAGTCCGCCCAGATGCTGGATCAGCGGCCGTTCCGTACGCGCCCACGCCAGCAGGCAGCGCACCTGGGTGGTTGGGTCGCCGCCACGCGCGGCGGCGAGAAAGGCCAGCTGCGCCTGGCGTGACGAAGGCCGTTCCACCGGTGAATTGATCGACGACATCACGCGACGCCGACGCCACAGCCACCATGCCATTGCGCTGAACAGCCACAGGCCGATGCTTGCCAACGCGATCCAGCGCCATGTCGAAGGCATCGCGGCAGTCGCCGTGTCAACCTTGCCGGCACTCGACGCGGCGGCGGGCGCGGACGGCGGCGCGGTCGCAACCCCTGCCGCGGGCAATACGGTCAAACTGTGTTCCGGAATCGTGGCCATTTCCGTCCGGTCGGTCAGCACGTTCCACCACTTCACCGTGGTCGCCGGGATCGTCAGCGTCCCGGCACGTTCCGGCACGACCGCAAACGCCTGCTGGCGTCGCCCGACCAGCCACTGGCCGTCCTGCCGGGTGCCGGTAACCGGTTTGTCCGGATACACCGTGGCGCCATCCAGCGCCGGCAGGCTGAGCGCCGGCAACGCCTCGAACGACAGCCCGGTAGCCTGCAGTTTCATGGTCAGGTTCAACGGCTGCCCCACCCGTACCGGTTGCTGCGGGTTCGGCCAGCCCTCCAGGCTGAGGCTCAGCTCGCGCGCCGGCAGCCAGGCGGTATTGCCCCAGTCGGCAGGCGCGGGCTGCACGTCGATCGACACGGCCGGCGAGCTGGCCGACACCGTCGCGCTCGCCCCGAAGAAACTGTTCGGGTCAGTCGGGTCGATCGCCTCGCCCTGAAAGTCCGCGGCGGGAATCTCGATGTGGCCGGCACGCTGTGGAATCAGGGCATAGCGTCGTTCCAGCACATGGTAGTTGCGGTCGCCGCGTTCGGTGTCGTAATTGATATCGCTTCCGATCTGGTTCAGCTCCACGCCATCCACTCTGGGCGTGTTCAGCGCGCCGCTGCTGATGCTGGTGGCGTAGTACAGCCGCAACACGTAACTCAGTTGCTGGCCGACATAACCGCGGGCGGGGTCGACCCGCGCCTCCAGGAAGACGTCCTTGCCGGTCGCCGCCGCAGCGTTCGGAGCGGCCGCGCCGACCTCCAGTTGCAGCGGCTCGGTCAGCTGGCCGGCTACGTTCAGCGCGGGGATCCGCAGCGTTCCAACATGCTTCGGCCGCAAGGCCACACCGAAGGTCAGGCTCGACGTGGCCTTGCCGTTGATCACGCTGAGGCTGCTGTTCTGCGAGGTCCCCAGGATCTCGAAGTCCTGACCGAGCACACGCAGGTCGGGCATCTGAACATCATCGCCGGCACCTTCGACCCGCAGGTTCAGGGTCACCGTGTCGCCCAGCTGCACGCTGTTGCGATCGAGCGTCGCGGTCACCTGGGCCGCATGCACCAGAGCCGGAACCAGCAGCAGGGCCAGCATCCAGGCGCCGATGAGTCGTCGAAACTTCACGGTTGTCCCTCCTCTTCCGGAACGCCGCCGTGGCGCTGTTGGTACTCGAGTTCGAACTTGCGTCGAAGCAGTGCACCGGGGTCATCCGGCACGCGTTGCAGCGCGTGCTGCAGATCGGCCGGCAGCTTCGATTGCGGATCGTCCTTCCCGATGGCACCCAATTGGTGCGGCGAGGTCTTCCCGGACGGTTTGTCCGGCCGCCCGGCCAGGGCCTGGTCCATCTGCTTCTTCAGCGCCTGCCGCGCCTTGTCGAGCTGCGCCTGCTGGGCGGCCTGTTCCTGCGCCGACGGCGGTTTCGGTTGGTCGCCGGACGCTGCCTGGCCGGAACGATCCCGGGCGGATGCGTCCTGGCCGGAACCATTCTGCCCTTGCGGCTTGCCCTGCTGGCCGGCCTGGCCGGAAGGCTTGGCGCCCTCCTGCCCGGATTTCTGCTGCGCCCCGGGCTTGCCACTCTTGCCCTGATCATCCGGCGACGACGATCCCTTGCCGCCCTCGTGGCCCTCGTGCTTCCGCTGATCCGACGACTGCTGTTTCTGCTGCTGACGCAGCCAGTCCTCGACCGCCTTGCGGTTGGCGCGGGCGTCGGCATTGGCCGGATCGAGTTTCAGCGCCTCGTCATAAGCCTTGATCGCCTGCTGATAGTGCTTCGCCCTGGCCAGGGCATTGCCCCGGTTGTATGCCGCGTCGGTGCCCGGCTGACCCTGCAAGGCGAGTACGGCCGCGGGGTAATCGCCGGCGCGATACGCAGCCGCACCGCGCCAGGCCGGATCACGCGCGAGTCGTTGTGCCCGCTTCGCATGCCCTTCCCGCAAGGCCTGCACCGCCTGCTGATCCGGGCGCTGCCACAGGTCCTGCCAGGTCGTCGCCTCGGCCGTGGCCGGCAGCATGGGAAGCAGCACCAGCGGCAACAGCAGCAGCCAGCCGCGGCGAAATGCCAGGGCCACGATCAGCAGCAAGGGCAGCAGCAGCCAGGGGCCGCGATCCTGCCACTCGTCACCGACCTGAGCCGTTGCCGTCGTTGTCGGCGCCGCACGCAATTGCCCGTGCAATGCGTCGATATCGCGCCGGTCCGCCGTCATCGTCACGTAACGGCCACCACCGGCGTTGGCCAGTGCACCGAGTGCCGCATCATCGCGGCCGGCAAGCACCATGCGACCATCCGCATCGTGCAGAAACCCGCCGTCGGGCAGTGGCACCGGTCCACCCTGCGATGTGCCGACGCCGAGTACCGATACCCGCACACCGGCCGCGCGCGCCTTGCGGGCCGCGGCCTGGGCCGCGGCATCGGCCTGGTCGGTGATCAGTACCAGCGAACCGCCACCGGCCTTGCCGTCGTGGATCAGTTGCACACCCAGCGCGATCGCCGCCGCCGCGTTGTTGCCGTCCTCCGGCATGGTATCGGGCGCCATCGCCTCGAGCAGGTCGTTCAGACTGTTCGCATCGGAGGTCAGCGGCGCCACCACGAAGGCCTCGCCGGCATAGCCGATCAGCGCATTCAGTCCGTCGCGATTGCTGGCCAGCAGATCACGCGCCTTGTAGCGCGCACGATCGAGACGGCTCGGTGCGACGTCGCGTGCCAGCATGTGCCGCGACAGCGAAATCGCCACCACTTGCGCGGCGCGACTCGCGTACAGCGGTTGCTGGATGCGGTTCCAACTCGGTCCGGCCAACGCCAGTGCACTCAGTAACCAGCCCACCATGAACAGCCACACCGGCAAGCTGCGGTTGCCGGCGCGCCCGTGCAGCAGATGCGGAAGCAGGTCGGCATCGACCAGCCGCGACAACGCCTGTTGCGCCGTGCTGCGTTGCAGACCCAGCCAATACAGCAGAGGCAGCGCGGCCAACGCGGCCAGCCACCATGGCCGAAGAAAGTGAAACTGCTGCAGCGCTTCGTTCATCCGGCTCGCTCCGCTACGCGACCGATCCGCCGCGGCACGATCACCAGCAACAGCAACACGATCGCGGCCAGCAACGGCCAGCGGAACAACTCATGTCGCGGCCGCAGGGTCGGCCCGTGCTGCGGCATCGGCTCCAGCGCATCGATCGCGCGATAGGCTTCGGCCAGTTCGCTGCTGTCGGTGGCGCGAAAGAACTGGCCGCCGGTCTCCCTGGCGATCGCGGTGAGCATGTCGGCATCCAGATCCGCCGAAGGATTGACCAGCTGGCTGCCGAAGAAACCCGGCACGCGCATCCGCGTGGCACCGATGCCGATCGTGTAGATCCGCACGCCGGCGGCCTTGGCCGTACGCGCCGCCTCGCGGGGGGTAATGTTGCCGGCGTTGTTGACGCCATCGGTCAGCAGCACCAGCACGCGAGCCTGCTCGGGCAACGCCGACAGCCGCTTCACCGCCACCGCAATCGCATCGCCGATCGCCGTCTCGCTGCCGGCCAGTCCCACCGCGGCACTCTGCAACTGCGCGCGCACGGCCGACAGGTCGTAGGTCAACGGCGTCACCAGGAAGGCCTGGCTGCCGAACAGGATCAACCCCATCTCATCGCCGCTGCGGCGACTGATGAAATCGCCCGCAATCGCCTCGACTGCACCGAAGCGGCTCACCGGCTGACCACCCAGTTCCATGTCACCGGTGCGCATGCTGCCGGACAGATCGACGGCCAGCATCATGGCGCGTCCGCTGCGCTGCTGCGCCTGGGGCGGGCCGACCCATTGCGGTCGCGCCACGGCGGCCAGCAGAAGCAGCCAGGCCAACCCCAGCGCCCAAGGGGCGATGCCGTGGCCGCGCTTGCCCGTCACCGTGGCCAGCTGCATGCCCGGCTGCGGCAGATGCAGCGCCTGTCCCGGAGCCGCCGGCCGCAGCCATCGACGGAGCAGCCACGGCAAGGGCAGCAGCACGATCACCCACGGCCATGCGAAGTCAGGCATCGGCGTGCTCCGGCGACAGCGGCTTCCAGCTTGCCGGCACCACGGCCAGACGCAACCACCGCCGCATGGCCTCGATCATGACGGCATCATCGAACGACGACGGCGGTTGATAAATCAGTCGATCCAGCGCGAGCAGATGCTCCAGCGTGGAGGCGTCGACCGGAACACGGGCCAGGGTCTGGCGCCACGCGTCACCACGCTGCTGTGCCGCCGTCGAATCATGGCGTCGAGCCACCCGCCGCAACAGTTGATGCATGCCGCTGACCAGGGCCGCCTGATCACCCGACTGCCGATGCTGGAGCACGAGGCGATCGAGTTCGCGCAGGACGTCCTGCTGTTGCCGTCGCACGCGCCGGCGGCGTCGCCACCACCAGGCAGCGGCGACCATCACGGCCAGCATCAGCGCCGCCAGCACCCACCAACCCGGCGCCGGCGGCCACCATGACGGCGCCGCGGGCAGATGGATGTCCCGCAACTGGGGACCCGGCGTGGATGCCGCCGGCACCGGCTGGACGGGCGGCATCCTCATCGTGGCGCCCTCGCCACACGGAACAGGCCAGTGACTGCGTCGAATGGATCGGCGGTGGTGTCGATGCTGCCGCAGCGCAGTCCCAGCGACCGGGCCAGCGCGCCCAGCCGGGCCGGGCCCACGCCCAGCGCATGCTGGAACTCGCGGCGCTGGCGCTCGGACTGCAGCAGCACCTCGCGGCGCTCGCCCGCATGCTCCAACGGATAACGTCCCGGCGGAGCCGGCACCAGCTCCAGCGCATCGGCTACCACCAGCACGCTCAACCCGGCATGCCGGGTGAGATCGAGCATGCGTTGGCGCGCCAGCGCATCGCAGCTGAAGCCGTCGCTGATCAGCAGCACCCGACTGGCACCATGCAACACGCGCGAGGCGCGGGCCAGCGCATCGGCCAGCGGCTCGACCTTGCCGGACGGCGGCTTCGTGTCCCACTCGGCAAGTGCACCGCATACCGCCAGCGCGCCGTGCGGCCCGGCGCGGGGACGCAGCAACTGATCGGCATGACCGAACGCCATGACGCCGACGCGCTCGCCCGCGCGTACCGCATGCCAGGCGGCCACCGCCGCCGCGCGCGCGGCCTGCACCGACTTGAAGCGCTCGCGTGTGCCGAAGTGCATGCTGGCATGCGTGTCCAGGAGGATCAGCAGGCAACCCTCGCGATCCTCCTGGAACAACTTGGTGTGCAACTTGCCGCTGCGTGCGGTGAGTCGCCAGTCGAGCCGCCGCACATCGTCGCCCGCCTGGTAGACGCGCGATTCGGCATAGTCCATGCCGCGGCCGTACAGACGGCTGGACTGTTGACCGCTGCGCATGGAGCGACTCGGCAGAGGTACCAGCCGCACGCGCCCGACCCGCGCCCGCAGTGCGATCAATTCGGCCAGCGAAACCTGGCTTCGGCCATCGCCATCGATGTAAGGCATCACGGCGGTGTTCACGGCAGCGGCACGAGATCCAGCAGGCGGTCGATCACCTGATCCGGTCGCACGCCCTCGGCTTCCGCCTCGTAACTGAGCAACACCCGATGGCGCAGGACTTCATGGGCGATGCCATGCACGTCCTCGGGCAGCACGTAATGACGCCCGTCCAGCCACGCATGCGCCCGTGCGCAGCGATCCAGCGCAATGGTGGCGCGGGGGCTGCCGCCCCACGCGATCCAGCGCTTCAGTTCGGCCCCGTAGCGACCGGCATCGCGGGTGGCCAGCACCAGCTGGGTCAGGTATTCCTCCAGCGCCGGCGCCATGTGCACCGCCATCGCCGCATCGCGTGCCGCAAACACGTCGCTCTGGCTCAGCAGCGCCGGCTGCGTCGGCAGCGGGTGTGCCCGCCGGCTGGCCTGCTCGCGCGCGAGCTTGAGGATCGCCAGCTCCGCGACCGCGTCCGGATAGCCGATTGTCACGTGCATCAGGAAACGATCGAGCTGGGCTTCCGGCAGGGTGAACGTGCCCTCCTGCTCGATCGGGTTCTGGGTCGCCATCACCATGAACAGCTCGGGTAGCTTCCAGGTACTTCGCCCCACGGTGATCTGCTGCTCGGCCATGGCCTCCAGCAGCGCGGATTGCACCTTGGCCGGCGCACGGTTGATCTCGTCGGCCAGGATGATGTTGTGGAACAGCGGTCCGCGCTCGAACTCGAAACTGCCCGACTGCGGGCGAAACACATCCGTACCGGTCAGGTCGGCGGGCAGCAGATCGGGGGTGAACTGCACCCGATGGAAATCCGCCTCGATCCGCGCGGCCAGCGCCTTGACGGCCGTGGTCTTGGCCAGGCCCGGAGCGCCTTCGACCAGCAAGTGACCATCGGCAAGCAACGCCACCAGCAGGCAGTCGATCAGGTGTGGCTGGCCGATGATGCAATGGCGCAGGTCCTCGCGCAGCTTTGCGAATGACTGCTGCAAATGGCTCAAGACAGGGATTTCAGGCATGTCCATGATCGGGTTCCGTGGTCGACGTGACGCTGGCGGCATCCGGCGATACGCGGTGGGCGCCGCCAGCGTGCTACAGACCACCATCGGCGCAGGAAGTTTAATCTGCTGTCTGCTGCATGCAGACGGCAAAAAAAAAGGCGGCCGAAGCCGCCTCTTTTTTCAGGTGCTGAAACTTACTGCAAGGTGTCGCTGAGAATACGCGGCGTCACGAAGATCAACAGCTCGGCTTTGGTGTCGTCGCGGCTCGTTTTCCGGAACAGTATGCCGATGCCCGGGATGTCGCCCAGCCCCGGAACCTTGGTCACGGTGTTGGACTTGTTGACCTCGTAGATGCCACCAAGCACCACGGTCTGCCCGTTGTCCACCAGCACAGAAGTGTTGATTTCGCGGGTGTCGATGGTCGGCACCTGGCCACTGCCGGGAACCGTCACGTAGCCGGCCAGAGCATCCTTTTTGACGTTGATGGCAAGGTAGACGCGATTGTCCGCGGTGATGGTCGGCGTGACCTTCAACTCGAGCACGGCGTCCTTGAACGCCACGGTGGCGGTACCGCTGCCGGCGGCACTGCCGCTGGTATTCTGGAACGTGACGTAGCCGATCTCCTGACCCTGCCGGATCACTGCTTCCTGCTGGTTGGCGGTGATTACCCGAGGGCTGGAGATCACTTCGCCCCGACCCTCGGTCTGCGCGGCAGACAATTCCAGGTCGAGAGCATAGTTGGCGCCCAGGATGGCCAACCCGAGACTGCCTGCAGCCCCGCTGGCAGGCAGGTTCACGTTGAGCCCACTTGCGGTGCCCTTCCCGTTGTCGGTTCCGCCGATGGAAACCACGTTGCCACCACCAGTACCAGCAGTCAGCGCCGGCACCGCCGCCGCGGCATTCTGGAACTGCGTGTTGTTCTGGCGGCCGCTCACACCAAACTTGGCACCCAGTGTGCGGGTGAAATCGTCGGTGGCCACTACGATGCGCGACTCGATCAACACCTGCTGCACTGGCTTGTCGAGCACCGCGATCAGCTCACGCAGCTGCTTTATTTTTTCCGGCGTATCGTTCAGCAACAAGGTGTTGGTGCGCTGATCGAAGGAGACGCTGCCCCGGGGCGAGAGAAAACCGTGCTGTGTATTCGCTCCGCCGCTTCCGCCGGCACCCTGCTTGCTGCCCGTAGTCAGAAGGGTCGCAATATCGGAGGCCTTGCCATAGCTGATCGGTACGTAGTCGGTCACCAGCTCGGCGGTGTCCTGCGCCTTGAGCTTGGCCTCGGCGAGATCCTGCTCGTATTTGGCCAGTTCGGCCTGCGGCGCAACCCACACTACGTTGCCATTGCGACGCTTGTCCAAGCTCTTGGCGCGCAGGATGACGTCGAGCGCCTGATCCCACGGCACATTCACCAGGCGCAGGGTGACACTGCCGCCGACGCTGTCGGACGCCACCAGATTGAGACCGGAAATGTCGGCGATCAACTGCAGCGCGGAGCGCACCGGAATGTCCTGGAAATTGAACGTCACGCGCTTGCCGTTGTAGCTCGGCTCGCTGCCCAGCTTGGCCAGCTTGGCGTCCTTGGCATCGGCTTTCTTCGGCGCCACTTCGACCACGTACTGGTCGGGAGTCTGGTAGGCCGAAGTCTCGACGTTGCCCTTGATCGCGATCTCCATGCGGGCGCCACCACCGATGCCACTATGGGTGACGATGGATTGCACCGGCGTAGCGAAGTCCAGCGTATCCAGCCGCTGAGCCAGATTGGCCGGTAGATTGGCATGGTCGATGGTGACCAGCACCTTGTCGCCCTTGCGGGTCATCTCGGCATTCGCGCCGCTGCCGCTGAAGCTGATCAGCACGCGACCCTCTCCGTTCGGACCACGGCGGAAATCGATATTGGAGATGGCCGGCCCAGCCGAGGACGAAGGCAATGCCTTGGTCGGATCGATGGTGGAGGCCGTGGTGACGGACTGATCCGTGCTGCCGTTGTTGACCGTAAGCACCAGGCTGTGGCCCTCGACCCGCGACCGATAACTGGACTCGCGCATCAGCTCGACCACCACCCGGGTACGACCGCCAGCGGATACCGCGGACACTCCGGAGGTCGAACCCTTGCCGATATCCAGATGACGCGCAGCGGCATTGTCGGTATCGGCAAAATCCACTGCGATACGCGGCGGATTGCCGGTGGTGAATATTTTCGGCTGCGGCACGGGACCATCGCCGAAGTTCATGTGCAACTCGACGCTGCCCCCAGGCAGGGCGTCGTAGCTGATGTCCTTCAGCGTGGTGGTCGCTGCCATCGCAGCACTGGCCCAGGTGGCACCGGCGATCAGCAGGCCCATCAGCATGTAACGGCTCGCATGGCGCATGACTCGGCCCCGGACGGATTGGATTTGGTTGGTCATTGCATCTGCCCCTGTATTTCCTATTGCTCGCCGAGCGCGATGCTGGCAGGACGTTCCATCCAGCCACCATTACCGTTGGATACCAGCTCGACCAGATCGATGTGGTCTTCACTGATCGCGGTGATATGCCCGTAGTTCTGACCCATGTATTCATTGACGTGGACACGATGGATCACGCCACCCGGATCCTTGATCAGGACTTCCATGTTCGCGCCGACACCGACCGTACCCACCATCTTGAGGCTGTCCAATGCGAACATTTCCAAGGGCTCCTTGGCGCGATTGGCATCCGGTCGCGGACCACTGGTACTGCTGGTGGTCTGCAACTCTGCCGTGCTCGGACTGAATGGATCGCGTCGATCCTGATCGTCGTATTTGAACGTTTCGAAGGTCTTGATCACGGGCAAAGGCTGGATCGGCACGCCTTTCTTGGCCTTTTCCTGCGCGACCCAACTGCGCAGATCCGACATGCCGCGGGTGCAACCACTGAGCACCACGGCCGCAGTCAGCATGATCAGGAGACGCGCAGCCTGGGTCGGCTTGATGGCAATCGACTTGTTCATCATTTCGCCCCCCTCGCCTTGCTGCCCGGGGTGGTGCTCTCCTCGTCATCCAGATAACGATAGGTCTTTACCGTGCCCTGCAGCACAAGCTGGCCGCTGCCCTCACCCTTGCTCGGTCCTTTCGGGGTCAACGAGACATCATGCAGGGTCAGGATCACCACTCGTGGCAGTGACGCCACACCACTGATGAATGTGCCGAACTGGTGATAGGTACCGCTCATGCGCAGCGTGATCGGCTTCTCCGCATAAAAATCTTTCTTGGTTTCGGGGCCAGGCTGGAACAATTCAGTCTCCAGTCCCGCCGACTGCGCCGTCTGCGAAATATCGATCAGCAATTCGGGCATTTCGGTCTTGCTTGGCAGCTGACGCAGCAACTGGCGCAGCATGTCCTGCATCTCGTCGAGCTGCTGCTGCAGCGCCTCGAGATTCACCGATTTGGCTTGTTTGGTCGAGAACTCCTGCTTGAGCTGGTTTTCCTTGCCGGCCAGTGTCGCCAGCGAATCCTGTTGATCGCTGACGAAGAAGTACCAGCCGACCAGCAGGACGACCGCGCACAGCAGACCGGTGAAGAACACCTTGACCGACTGCGGCCAGCCACCGACGTTGTTGCGGTCGAGGTTCTGGATGTCGTTTAGAAAGCTCATCACCTGACCCCTCCCTTGGCAACTGGCGCAGTCGCCGGTTTGGCATCCGGCACCGCCGGTGCAGCTGCGGGATTCTGTGGCACGCCGGTCATCGCCTTGGCAGCGTTGCTGACCCCGGCCGGAATTGCCGCCGCCGGAGCCGCAGTGGAACTGGCTTCACCCGGCATCACCGGCGTCTTGCCGGCATCGACCTCATCCGTCTTGGGTCGGCTCAGCGCCACATTCAGCCCGAATACGTACGGCATGCGGGTGGCGTCGTGGGTATTTTCGGTTTTCCTCAGGTCGGCATGTCCCATCCAGGGGGAGGCCTCGATGTTGCGCATGTACTCGGCGACGCTCGCGTTCGATTGCGCCACGCCGTCCAGCGTCATGGCTTGACCGCTCTGCTTCAGCCCGGTCAACCGTGCGCTGGAGGGAATCGTCTTCACCAGCTCATCGAACAGATGGACCATCTGCGAACGATCCGCCTGCAGTTGCTCGATGATCTGCTTGCGCGCCAGCAGGTGCTCGCGCACCTTCTCCAGATCCTTGATCTTGGCAATGCGCACGTCGAGCTGCTTGATTTCGGTTTGCAGGTACGCGTTGCGATCGTTCTGGTTGTCGATGCGCTGATCCATCCAGAAGATCCACAGCAGCAGTACACCCAGGGCGACCACGAAGGCCGCGGCGAGTTGCATGTAGAACTCGCGTTCGCGTTGCTTGCGCCGCTCGGCGCGCCATGGAAGTAGATTGACGTGTGCCATCAGTCGAAGCTCCTCAGGGCGAGGCCGACCGCGATCATCAGTGCGGGCGCGTCCTGTGCCAGCGACTGTGCCTGTACCCGCGGAGACAACGACATGCGCGCCAGCGGATTGGCAACCACGCAGGGCACCCCGAGCTGCTCTTCCAGCATCGGGCCCAGCCCTTCGATCGAGGCGCAGCCACCGGCCAGCACGACCTGATCGACCTTGCTGTATTCACTGCCCGCAAAGAAAAATTGCAGCAAGCGACTTATCTGCTGGATCAACGATTCCTTGAATGGCTCCAGCGCCTCGGTCTCATAGGATTCGGGCAAGCCGCCCTTGCGCTTGGCACGACCGGCCTCCTCATAGGAGAGCCCGAAGCGACGCATGATCTCGTCGGTCAACTGCTTGCCGCCGAAAACCTGTTCGCGCGAGTAGATCGTGCGCTGATTGCGCAACACCGACAGTGTGGTCATGGTGGCGCCGATGTCGACCACGGCCACCAGGGCATCGCGGCCGACGTTGAGCTGATCGGCGACCATCGCGAAGGCGTTCTCCATCGCGAACGCCTCGACATCGATCACGCCAGCGGTGAGTCCGCCCAGATCCAGTGCAGCCACCCGCATGTCCACGTTCTCGGTGCGCGAGGCAGCGAGCAGCACGTTGTTCATGTCGGGGTTGTCGCGTACCGGGCCGACCACCTCGTAATCGAGGCTTACCTCATCGATCGGGTACGGAATGTACTGGTTGGCCTCGACCTGGATCTGGCCTTCCAGATCGTCGTCGGAAAGCTCGCTGGCCATCGGAATGATACGGGTGATCACCGCCGACCCGGCCACTGCGGCCGCCGCATGCTTGAGCTTCGAACCCGAGCGGGCCAGCGCGCGACGAATCGCGTCACCGACCGCCTCGACCTCGACGATGTTCTTTTCGACCACGGCATTGGGTGGCAGTGGCTCGACCGCGTAATGCTCCACGCGATAACGACCGCCCGCTTGACTTAGCTGCAGCAACTTGACGGCAGTCGAACTGATGTCGACACCAATCAGCGCCGGCTTCTTCGGTGTAAAGAGCCCCACGGTGTTTCCCCCTTGCCGCTGACGCCCCGAACCAGAATCCTGGCGGGATGCGCACTGGCATTAAATCGAAAATTTGACGTAAAGGCAACGGTCTACGGCGACTTTCTCAAGTAATTGACGTGATGTCCACCACATTTGCAGCAATGGTCGGATGGCCCGACCCTTGCTTTAACCGACGCACATCTCATGCGTCGAATACTGCTACATCTATACTCTGCCATGTTTTGACTCAGGTCTCGCTATCCCCACACCATGCAAATTTTCAAGCGTTTGTTGCGCTGGGCACTGATCCTGGCCTTTTCCGGTTTGCTTCTGGCAGTTGTCGCGGTTGGCGTGGCGTATTGGCTGATAGCACCAAGACTTCCTTCGGTGACAGTCCTCAAGGACTATCACATGCAGGTGCCGCTGCGCGTGCTGAGCGCCGATGGAAAGCTGATTGCCAGCTTCGGCGAGACCCGGCGCATCCCGGTGGACATCGCCGACGTGCCCGACCGGCTCAAGCACGCGGTGCTCTCGGCCGAGGATGCCGACTTCTACCACCATCCCGGGGTGGACTGGCACGGCATCGCGCGCGCGGGCTGGCACGTGATCGTCACCGGTGGCGACAAGGGACCCGGTGGCTCGACGATCACCCAGCAGGTCGCGCGGAACTTCTTCCTCAGCCCTGAGAAGCTGTACTCGCGCAAGCTCACCGAGATTTTCATCGCGCTGCGCATCGAGCACGAGCTCAGCAAGGATCAGATCCTCGAGCTGTATCTCAACAAGATGTTTCTCGGCCATCGCGCCTACGGCGTGGCCGCGGCAGCGGAGTATTACTACGGCAAGACCCTGGATCAGCTGACCGTCGCCGAATGCGCGATGCTGGCCTCGACCTTCCAGCTGCCCTCGGCGGTCAATCCGATCAACAGTCCCAAGCGCGGGATCGCCCGGCGCAACTGGGTACTGGGCGAGATGCTGCGGCACGGTTACATCACCAAGCCCGTGTATGAACAGGCAGTGGCCGAGCCGAACCACGCCTACCCGCATGAGCAACCCATCGAGGTGGATGCACCGTATCTGGCGGAGATGGTCCGCCGACAGGTGCTCGACCGGCTCGGCAATGACGCGCTCACCGAAGGTTACGTAGTCAGGACCACGGTGCAGAGCGATCGTCAGCAAACTGCGGTGGATGCCGTGCGCAACGGATTGATTGCCTACGATCATCGGCATGGCTGGCGCGGCCCCGAGGCCCATCAGGATCTGCCCGCCAGCGCCGGCGAGTCGGACTACGACCGTCTGCTGTCGAATTACGGCAGCATCTCGGGCATGCAGCCTGGCCTGGTCACGGCCAGCGATGCCAAGCAGGCCACGATTTATCTTCCCAGCCACGAGAACGTCATTCTCGACCTGGCCGGCATGAGCTGGGCCCGGCCGCATATCAATGATGACCGGGTCGGCGCTGCGCCAACCCGCGTGGACAGCGTGCTCAAGCGGGGCGACATCATCCGGCTCGCGCGCGATGACAAGGGGGAGTGGCAGCTTGCACAGATCCCCGCCGCGCAGGCCGGGTTGACCTCGATCAATCCGGAAGATGGCTCGATCCAGGCCCTGGTGGGCGGCTTCAACTTCGCGCGCAGCAAGTTCAACCGCGCAGTGATGGCGGCACGCCAGCCCGGATCCAGCTTCAAGCCGTATCTGTATTCGGCCGCATTCGAGCGCGGGTTCACCCCGGCATCGATCATCAACGATGCGCCGTTGGCACTGCCCGATCCGTCGCGACCGAACGGCATCTGGACCCCATCCAACGATGACGGGAAGTTCGCCGGGCCCATGCGCTTGCGCGAAGCGCTGGTGCAATCGAAGAATCTGGTCTCGGTGCGCCTGCTCGACGCCGTCGGCGTGCGCTTCGTGCGTGAATACGCCACCCGCTTCGGCTTCTCGCTCGATGCGATACCCGCCAATCTGTCGATGGCGCTGGGCACCGCCTCGGTGTCGCCGATGAGCATGGCCCGCGGCTACGCCGTGTTCGCCAACGGCGGCTACCTGGTCACACCGTATTTCATTCACGAGATCGATGACCGGGACGGCAAGCCGATCTACGTGGCCAATCCCGCACGCGCCTGCCGCAACTGCCAGGAGCGGCTGCTGGACACCAACCCACCCGGCCCGCCTCCCACCGAGATGAACAAGACACCCGGCAACAGCGTGGCCAGCGCCGAGGCAGCACCGGCAGCCCCCAGCAGTGTCGATGGCGTGGGTGAAGCAGTCCTGCCGGCCGACGTGCACGACGAAAGCACTCATCCACCAGTGCTGGCACCGCACGTCATCGGCCCCCGCAACGATTACCTGATCACCTCGATGATGAAGGACGTGATCCTGCACGGCACCGGCTCGGCGGCGCGCGCGCTGGATCGCGCCGATCTGGCCGGCAAGACCGGTTCCACCAACGATCACCGCGATGCGTGGTTTGTCGGCTTCAACGAAGACCTGTCGACGGCGGTGTGGGTGGGCTTCGACGACTACAGCTCGCTGGGTCGCGGCGAATTCGGCGCCAAGGCCGCGCTGCCGATCTGGATGGAGTACATGGGCGCCGCGCTGAAGGGTCTGCCACTGAGCACGTTGCCGATGCCGCCGGGAATCAGTACGGTATGGATCAACCGGCAGAACGGCCTGCCCACCTCGTCGTCCGATCCGGACGGCATGAACGAGATGTTCAAGGTGGAAGACATCGATCGGCTGCGCAGTCAGGCGGCCCAGCAGAAGGAGCAGGATCAGCAGCACGCCTACGACATCTTCTGAATCCCTGGGGGGAGTCCCGGTCATGCGGGCTTCGCCCCCGTGCCGCCCACCGACAGATGAGGAGTGCGCCATGTCCCGAGGCGAACACCACCGCATCCACGCGCATGACCGATTGCAGCGCAATCGTCTGCGCGTCGCACAGGAAGCCGCTCGCCTGATGAGCGAGCACGGCATTCGCGACTTCCATCACGCCAAACTGAAGGCGGCCGAGCGCCTCGGCATCGTCGACACCCAGGCGCTGCCACGCAACCTGGAGATCGAGCGGGCACTGCGCGAACACCAGCGATTGTTCCTCGCCGACAGCCAGCCACGCTTGTTGCGGCAGCGGCGCGAGGCAGCGGTGGAAGCCATGGGTTTCCTGGCCACGTTCGAGCCCCGTCTGGTCGGCGCCGTACTCGAAGGCACCGCGGATGCGCACTCGGCCGTATGCCTGCATGTATTCAGTGACGACCCGGATGCAGTCGCACTGTACCTGCGCGAACACGGCGTGCCGATCGAGGCGCAGGTTCGCCGCTTGCGCTACGGCCGCGACGAGCAACCCGAATACCCGGTACTGCTGTTCGCCGCCGACGAGCTCCCCTTTGACCTCACCGTGCTGCCGCGGGATGCGCTGCGCCAGGCGCCGCTGAACCGGACCGATGACCGGCCGATGCGCCGCGCCACGCTGGCCCAGGTGGAAATGCTGCTGGATGAAGACTCCGATGACGCCTTCGAACAGCAATTGACCGCTGCGTTGCGCTGAGCCGTTTCCCCAACGAAAACGCCCCGACCGAAGCCGGGGCGTTTTTCATTGGGCGGGTCGGGGAACCTCAGCCGCCCGTCGGCATCGACACGGCGCTCAGCGCTTCGCGGTCGGCACGTAATCGCGCACATCGGCACCGGTATAGACCTGGCGCGGACGGCCGATCCGCGATCCCGGTGTTTCATGCTGCTCGATCCAGTGGGCAATCCAGCCGGAAGTGCGCGCTATCGCGAACATCACGGTGAACATCTCGGTGGGAATGCCCAGTGCCTTGTAGATGATGCCCGAATAGAAATCGACATTCGGATACAGCTTGCGCTCGATGAAGTACTCGTCCTTCAGCGCCGCCTCTTCCAGCTTCATCGCGACATCCAGCAGCGGGTCCTTGACACCCAGTTCGGCCAGCACCTTGTGACACATCTCGCGAATGATCTTGGCGCGGGGATCGAAGTTCTTGTACACGCGGTGACCGAAACCCATCAGGCGGAAGCTGTCGTTCTTGTCCTTCGCACGCAGGATCGCCGACTCGACATTGTCCGGGCTGCCGATCTCCTCCAGCTGCTTGAGCACCGCCTCGTTGGCGCCGCCATGCGCCGGACCCCACAGGGCGGTGATACCGGCAGCGATCGATGCGTACGGATTCGCGCCCGTCGAGCCGACCAGACGCACGGTCGAGGTGGACGCGTTCTGCTCGTGATCGGCATGCAGGATGAACAGCAGGTCTAGCGCCCTGGCGGCCACCGGGTTCATCTGCAGCGGCTCGCTCGGCACTTCGAACATCATGTGCAGGAAGCGGTCGACATATTCCAGGTTGTTGCGCGGGTAACGCAGCGGCCAGCCCACCGAATAGCGGTAGCAGGCAGCAGCGATCGTCGGCATCTTGGCGATCAGGCGGATCGCGGCGAGCTTGCGGTCAGCCGGATCGTCGACGCTCAGATTGTCATGGTAGAACGCCGACAGGGAGGCGACCGCGGCGGCAAGCATCGCCATCGGGTGTGCGTCGTGGCGGAAGCCCTGGAAGAAGTTCTTCTGTGCCTCGTGCATCATCGTGTGATGCGTGATGTCGTGCTCGAAGCTGGCGAACTGCTCCTTGTCCGGCAGCTCTCCGTTGAGCAGCAGGTAGGACACCTCGAGGAAACTGGAGTTTTCCGCCAGCTGCTCGATCGGGTAGCCGCGATACAGCAGCACGCCCTGGTCACCGTCGATGTAGGTGATCGCGCTCTTGGTGCTGGCGGTGCTGCCGTAGCCAGGATCGTAGGTGTAATGCCCCGTGTCCTTGTACAGCGTGCTGATGTCGATGCAGGCCGGGCCGAGCGTACCGCTGACCAACGGCAGCTCACTGCTGCGTTTGCTCGACTCATCGACCAGCTTGACGATATGGGAATCGGACACGGAAACCTCCTTACATGTGGGTCACCACCAGCGGCTACCGCGATGACGGCGCCGCCCGGCGAGGGGAATGTCTGGGTATCGCGTACCGGGGCAGGCAGGCGATGCAACCGACGCGGCGGCGTCAGTTCACCCGCCATTATCGCACAGGGTCCCACCTGCATTCGATGGCGAATGGTCGAAATCCGGCCACGAAAAAACACGGGGCAAGCTTGCGCTCACCCCGTGTCTGAATTCGATACCAATGGCCGGCCGCCGCGAACGATGGCCGCGACCGTCGCTTACTCCTTGACGGAGCCCGCGTAGCGGCGACGGAACTTGTCGACGCGACCGCCGACATCCAGCGTCTTCTGCTTGCCGGTGTAGAACGGATGCGAATGGCTGGAGATATCCACCTTGATCAGCGGGTACTCATTGCCGTCTTCCCACTTGATGGTTTCCTTGCTGGACATGGTCGACTTGGTCAGGAACGCGAAGTCGGACGACAGGTCCTGGAATACCACCGGCTTGTTGTTCGGATGGATATCAGGCTTCATGACAGGCTCTAAAGCGGTGGTGAAAAGAGCGGCATTGTAACGAGGAAGCGCTCCTCGCCGCAAGTCTGGCGGTAGTGGGCTCCGAATCGGGGGGCCTGCATGCGATCAGCGCTGAGCTCCGAGGGCACGCTGCACCATCGCGGCAAAGCGGGTCTGATCCACCTCCAGCACGATGCGGGCCTGGGCCGGACGTCCCAGTCGCCCGGCCCAGTCCACCACGGTGGCACCGCGGGTGAGGCGTCCGTCCAGTTCCACCGCCACCGCCCGCGTCTCGCTTCGCGTGACGATCGACGGATCGAGCGCCACCGCCATCGCCAGCGCGTCGGCCGCGATCAGGCCGCTACGCTCATGGCTGGCGTTGTAGCGACGCGCCGCCCCCACGATCTTTCCGAAAAAGTCCGCCCGTCGATCGCCGGCGGCCAGCCAGTCATCGAATTCCGCATTGTCGAACGCATGCCGCAAGGTGACCTCCCAGTCGATCAGGTCGAACGCCGGAAATGCCTCGAACACGACGTGTGCCGCCTCCGGATCGAAGCCGACGTTGAATTCCGCCGGCACCCTGCCGGTGTTGCCGTGGCCGGTCACCGCGCCACCCATCACCACCAGCCGGGCCACGCGCAGGGGCAGCGTCGGATCCAGCCGCAACGCCAGCGCGAGATTGGTCAACGGCGCCAGCGCCACCAGGGTCAGTTCGCCCGGTCGCTCACGGGTCAGGCGCAGCAAGGCCAGGGCGGCCGACTCGTCGGCCAGGGCGCTGGCCGGTTCGGGGAAGCCGATATCGCCAAAGCCATCCTGCCCGTGCACGAACGCGGCGTCCTCCTCCGCCGCGCGCACCAGTGGCGTGGCACATCCGGCGAACACCGGCACCGGCGAGCCGAGCAGATCGACCAGGGTGCGCGCGTTGCGCACGGTATGACCGAGCCCGACGTTGCCCGCGGCAATGCACAGGCCGGCGATGTCGGCATGCGCATGCGCCATCAGGATCGCCAGCGCGTCGTCGACGCCGGGGTCGGTATCAATCAGGAGTTGCGGTCGAATCATGGGTCGCGGTCACCGGGCGGCAAAGCGGCAGCTTAGCGGAACAGGCGCGATGTCCGGCCGTCATGCGTGCACGTAACGTGCGGCGCCTCCGATCCAGCGCTCGATCAGCTGCCCGGTCTGCCGTGGGTGGTGCACCAGCATGTGCTGGCCTACCCGTTGCACCGCCGGCAGCAGATGCGCGTCGCGGGTCAGGTCGGCGATGCGGAAGCTGAGCTGACCGGTCTGGCGCGTACCGAGCACCTCCCCGGGCCCGCGCAGTTCCAGATCCTTCTCGGCGATGCGGAAGCCGTCATTGGTCTCGCGCATCACCTGCAGCCGCTCGCGGGCGAGCTGGCCCAGCGGGGGCTGATACAGCAGCACGCAGTTGGAGGCCTGCGCGCCCCGCCCCACCCTGCCGCGCAGCTGATGCAGCTGGGCCAGGCCGAGCCGCTCGCTGTTCTCGATCACCATCAGGCTGGCATTGGGCACATCCACGCCGACCTCGATCACCGTGGTCGCCACCAGCACGGCCAGCTCGCCGGCCTTGAACGCCGCCATCACCACCTGCTTCTCCTTCGGCTTCATGCGACCGTGGATCAAGCCGACCCTGTAACCGGCGAGCGCGGCGGAGAGCTCGGCATGCGCCACCTCGGCCGCCTGCGCACGCAGTTGCTCGGACTCCTCGATCAAGGTGCATACCCAGTAGGTCTGCCGCCCCTCGCCACAGGCTGCATGGATGCGTTCGATCACCTCGCTCCGTCGTGCATTCGAAATCGCGATGGTCTGCACCGGGGTGCGGCCGGGCGGCAACTCGTCGATCGAGGACACGTCCAGATCGGCATACGCACTCATCGCCAGGGTGCGTGGAATCGGCGTGGCGGTCAGCACCAGCTGGTGCGGCACCCGTTCGCCATCGCGACCCTTGTCGCGCAGCGCCAGCCGCTGCTGCACGCCGAAGCGATGCTGCTCGTCGACGATCACCAGCCCGAGCTGCGCGAACGCGACCCCCTCCTGCATCAGCGCATGCGTGCCGATCACCACCGGCGCGCCGGCGGCGACCCGCTCCAGTGCCAGCTTGCGCGCCTTGCCGGAAACCTTGCCGGCCAGCCATTCCACCTCGATCCCCAGCGGCTGCAGCCAGTACCGGAAATTGTGCAGATGCTGTTCGGCCAGCAACTCGGTCGGCGCCATCAGCGCCACCTGCCGGCCCGACTCCACCGCGGCCAGCGCCGCCAGCGCCGCGACCACGGTCTTGCCCGAACCGACATCGCCCTGCACCAGCCGCAACATCGGCCGGGGCCGCGCCAGGTCGCCGGCCACTTCGGCGCTCACCCGTTGCTGCGCCGCTGTCAGCTGGAACGGCAACCCCGCCAGCAGTTGCTGCCGCAGCACGCCATCGCCGCCCAGCCGAGGCGCCTGCCGGCGTTTCACCGCAGCGCGCATGCGTTTCAGGCTCAGATGCTGGGTCAGCAACTCCTCGAACGCCAGCCGCTGCTGCGCCGGATGCCGCCCCTGCATCAGCTGATCAAGATGCGCGTCCGGCGGCGGTCGATGCACATACATCAGCGCATCGCGCAACGAGGTCAGGCCGTGCTCGGCGCACAGTTCAGGCGGAATCAGCTCCAGTTGCGCGGCAGGTGGCAGCAGCGCCAGCGCCTTGCCGATCACCCCGGCCAATCGTTTGGTTCCCAGCCCCTCGGTGGTCGGATAGATCGGGCTGAGCAGCTCATCCACGGCGGCCGCTTCGGCGCCACTGAGCCGCTGGTAGCTCGGGTGCACCATTTCCAGTCCCTGCGCACCATGGCGTACTTCGCCGTAGCACAGCAGACGGGTCCCGGGCAGCAATTGGTCGGCCTGCGCGCGGTTGAAATGGAAGAAGCGCAGCAGCAGGGTCTGCAGGCTGGCGTCGCCGATCGCGACTTTCAGCTGCGGGCGATAGCGAAAACCCCGCTCCACCGCCTCGACCACACCCTCGACCTGCGCGCGCTCGCCGGTCCGCAGGTCGGCGATCGCGGTGACCCGCGTCTTGTCTTCGTAGCGCAGCGGCAGGTGAAACCACAGGTCCTGCACCCGCTCCAGCCCGAGCCGTGCCAGCGACGCGACCAACGCGGGGCCGACGCCGGGCAGCGCAGCCACCGGCGTGACGCCCGGATCGGTGCAGGAAGTGGAAGCGGGACGGACGGTGCGGGCAGCCATGACGCAAGCCTAACCGAGCGACGCTCGTTGCCGTAAGCCGGACGCCGACAGGGGCTGTCGGTGCAAGCCGGCTGGAGCAATCAGACCATCCCGATCAGGGCAATACCATCACCGCATCGACCTCGACCTGGGCGGCCTTCGGCAGGCCGGACACCTCGATGGTGGAACGCGCCGGATAGGGTTGCTGGAAGTATTCGGCCATCACCGCATTGACCGCGGCGAAATTCGCCAGATCGGTGACATAGATGCCGACCCGCACGATCTGCGCCAGCGAACCGCCGGCGGCCCTGGCGACGGCATCGAGATTGTCGAACACCCGCCGCGCCTGGATCGTGATGTCGCCGTCGACCAGCGCCGCGGTGGCCGGATCGAGCGGAATCTGGCCGGAAAAGTACACCGTGTTGCCAGCGCGCACGGCCTGCGAATAAGGGCCGATCGCGGCCGGCGCCTGCTCGGTGAAGATCGTGCTGCGGGACATGGGCAACCTCGCATGATGGAAAGCCCGATTGTAGGACGAGACCGGGGGTCGGTAGCGGCTTCGCCGATTTCGCCGGTGCCCGCTTCACAGCGGGTAGCGATAGGCCCCGCTGACCACGCCGGTACGACGCACGCGACGGATCACGTCGGCGAGGTGCTTGCGGCTCTTCACTTCCATCGCAAACAGCAGCGTCGCGGCCGACGCATCGCGCTCCACATATTCCACGTTCTCGATATTCGAATCGGCCGCGGCAATCGCCGCGGCCACGGTGGCCAGCACGCCCGGGCGATTGATCACCTCGATGCGCAGTTCCGCGCGATAGTCGCCCTGGACGCCACGATCCCATTCGATCCCGACGCAACGCTCCGGCGACTTGCGCAGCTCGACCACGTTCGGGCATTCCTCGCGATGCACCACGATGCCCTTGCCCGACGACAGGTAACCGATGATGTCGTCGCCCGGCAGCGGATGGCAGCAGTTGGCAAAGCTGAGCACGCCTCGTTCGGCACCGGTGATGCGAATTTTTTCCTGCACGGGCGACGTTGCCTGTTTCGTCCCGGTGGCCTTCTTGCGACGCGAACCCAGCAGCTGGCTGGCCACCACGTCGGGCATGCGATTGCCCAGCGCGATGTCCGACAGGAGCTCCTCCAGCCGCTTGAGCTTGGAGGTCTCGAGGAAGCGATCCAGCACGGCCGCCGGAATGCCGTCCAGACTGCTGCCCTGCGCATCCAGCGCGCGATCGAGCATGCGATGACCGAAGTCGACCGCATCCTCGTGCTGCAGGTGCTTCAGGTACTGCCGGATCGCGGTGCGCGCCTTGCCGGTGACCACCACCTCCAGCCACGCCGGATTCGGCACCGCCGACGGCGCGGTGATGATTTCCACCAGCTGACCGGATTCCAGCCGCGTGCGCAGTGGCAGCAGTTTCTTGTCGACCCGCGCGGCGACGGCGTGATCGCCGACATCGGTATGCACGGCGTAGGCGAAATCCAGCGCGGTGGCGTTGCGCGGCAGCGAGAGGATGTCGCCGCGCGGCGTGAACAGGTAGACCTCGTCGGGAAACAGGTCGATCTTGACGTTCTCGATGAACTCCGACGAGGAAACCGTGTTCGCCGAGCTGTCGACCATCGAGGACAGCCATTCGCGCGCCCGCGCCTGCGCGCTGTTGGCCGGACCGCTGTCGGTCTTGTAGGCCCAGTGCGCGGCCACGCCACGCTCGGCGACGGAATCCATCTCGGCGGTCCGGATCTGCACCTCGATCGGCGCACCGAACGGCCCCAGCAGCACGGTATGCAGCGACTGGTATCCGTTCGCCTTGGGAATCGCGATGAAATCCTTGAAGCGCTTGTCCACCGGCTTGTACAGCGCATGCACGACGCCGAGCGCCATGTAGCAGCTGGTCGCGCTATCGACGACCACGCGAAAACCGTAGACGTCCATCAGCTGCGTGAAACTCTTGTGCTCGCCGCGCATCTTCGAATAGATGCTCCAGGGCGATTTGATTCGCCCCACCACATGCGCTGACAGGTGCTCGTCGGAGAGCCTCGTCGACAGCGCCGTCTCGATCCTGCCCATCGCCTCGCGGCGGTTGCCGATCGCGGCCCGGATGCGCTCGCTGATCACGCGGTAACGATCCGGATACAGGGCGCGGAAACCCAGGTCCTGCAGCTCCGCCTTGAACTTGTTCATGCCCAGCCGCTGCGCGATCGGGGCGAAGATTTCCAGCGTCTCGCGCGCGATCCGGCGACGGGAGTCCGCGTCCTTGGCACCCAGGGTGCGCATGTTGTGCAGCCGATCGGCCAGCTTGATCAGGATCACCCGGATGTCGCGCGCCATCGCCAGCAGCATCTTGCGGAAACTTTCCGCATCCGCCTCCTGACGGCTGCCGAAGCGCATCTTGTCGAGCTTGGTGACGCCGTCGACCAGCTCGGCCACGACCTCACCGAACTCGGCCGCCAAGGCCTCCCGGCTGAGCTCGGTGTCTTCCAGCGTGTCATGCAGGATCGCCGCGATGATCGTCTCGGCATCCAGCCCGAGTTCGGCCAGGATGCCGGCCACGGCCACGGGATGGGTGATGTAGGGCTCGCCGCTCTTGCGCTCCTGCCCGGCATGCGCCTTGGCCCCGATCTCGAACGCGCGCAACACCCGCTCGACCTGCGCGTCGGACAGGTAGGCAATGCGCTCTTTCAGCGCCAGCACATAGGGCGGCAGCGCGGACATGTCGGCAGAAGCGGAATGAGTCGCCGCAGTCATGGATGCTGGCGCCGAGTCAGGCGCCTACCCCGCGGCACGAACCACCAACGACCGCCATGCGCGCGCACGCCGTCATACCGGATCCACCGGCATGAAAGAACCGCGCGCTACAGCAGTCGCCTTCCATCAGTCGTCGCCACCCTTGGACAGATCGTCGTCAACCTCGGCCGCAGCCCACTCCAGCGCCTCGCGCTCGGCACGCTCCCGCTCGGCCTTGTCGATCTGGTCGATCGTGGCCTGGTCGATGCGGCGGGCGGCGATCTCGCGCAGCGCCAGCACGGTCGGCTTGTCGTGATCGGGATTGACAGCCGGCTCGGCGCCCTTTTCCAGCTGGCGCGCACGCTTGGTCGCCATCAGCACCAGCTCGAAACGGTTGTCGACCACCTCGAGGCAGTCTTCCACGGTAATACGTGCCATGCGAAATCCTCTAAGAATAAATAACTTATATGGTCTGACAGTGTAGCCAGCGGCTTCTTTGCTGGCAATGCGGCTGACGCGTATGATGGTGGGCTGACCATGGATCGGCTCTTGCGAAAGCACAACGAAAGCCGTGCAAGATATAAAACCAGACAGTACACTTAATGCTGTCCCCGACATCAATCCCCGGCACCCAATGTCCCTACAGCTACGACTTTCCTCCCTGAGCCGCTGGTTGCCCGTGCTGGCAATCGTCTTGTTGACCGGCTGCACCATCGCCAAGCCGCGTACCGACGATCCGCTGGAAAAATTCAATCGCGGCGCCTACAAGTTCAACGACACGCTGGACAAGGCCGTCATTCGGCCGGTCGCCATGGGCTATCGCAAGGTGACCAATCCGCCGGTGCGTCGCTCGTTCAGCGACTTCTTCACCAATATCCGCATGCCGGTCACGGTTGCCAACGACCTGCTGCAGGCGCGCCCCAAGCAGGCGCTGCAGAGCACCAGTCGGTTCCTGGTCAACCTGACCCTGGGCATCGGCGGCTTCTTCGATCCCGCCAGTCAGCTCGGCCTGCCACTGGAGGACAATGACTTCGGCATCACCCTGGCTCGCTGGGGTGCGCCGGAGGGCGACTTCCTGATGGTGCCGTTCCTGGGTCCCAGCACCGCACGCGATATCTGGCGCACACCCGTCGACGGTTATTTCTTCGACCCGCTGGTCCTGTTTGCCAACAATCATCATTACAACGGCCTGCAGTATCTGCCGCAGGCGATGTATCTGGTGACCCTGCGTTCGCGGGGGATCGACGCCGAGAGCTTCCTGCAATCGGCCTATGATCCTTACGTGTTCATCCGCGACGCGTACCGGCAGCAACGCCTGTACAAGATCTACGACGGCAACCCGCCCATGGAGATCATCCAGCAGATGCAGGGTCTGGATACCCCGGACTTCGATCCCGAACAGTTGCTCGACCAGCAGCACCAGTGGGAGAACAAGCACGTGGAGCAACCCGCCAAGCACTGATCGGCGGGCTCGAAAAGAGAAAGGGGCCGATCGGCCCCTTTCTCTTGTTTCAGTGCAAGGCAGACGGGATCAGGACATCAGGCGATCGACTTCGCACACCTGCGCCAATGCCTTCATGCCCTCCGGCATGTGGAGCACCTGCAGCACCTGCCCGCGTCGGTCGGCCTCGGCCACCACCGCCAGTACACAGGCAAGGCCGGCACTGTCGCTGTGATCGAGGCCGGCCAGGTCGAGTTCCACCACGGTCCCGGCCGCAGCGGCCAGCGCAGCCTCGATCGCCTGCAGGGCCGCGGCGGCGGTGTCGAAGCTCAGCACCCCGCTCACCCCAAGCCTTCCGGGGGCGGCGGTATCCAGTTGGAACCCGTCGATGGCCGTCACTTCGCTTCCCTGTTTTCCTTGTCCATGATCTCCAGTGCCTTTTCGCCCTGGGTTTCGAGATTCGTGATCAACTGGTCGATACCGACCTTGCGGATCTCCGCATCCACCTGGTTGCGATAATTGGTGACATAGGAGATACCTTCGATGATCACGTCATAGGCCTTCCAGTCGCCGCTGCGGCTCTTGCGGAAGGCATAGTCGATCGACACCAGCTTCCCGTCGTCCAGCACCACCTGCGTGCGCACCACCGTGCGCTTGTCGTTGAGGTCACCCTTGAACGGAAGCACCTTGACCCGGCCACGGGTGTAGTTGAGCAGGCCCTCCGCGTAGCGGTGCGTGATCGAATTGTAGAACGCCCTGGCAAAGCGCTCGCGCTCGGCCGGAGTGGCTTCCCGGGCGTGCTGGCCGAGCACCAGGATCGACGCATAATCGAGGTCGAAGTGCGGAAGGAACACTTCGTCGATGATGCTGATCAACTTCTCCCGGTTGTGCTTCAGCTCGTCGCGGTGGCCGTCGATCGCGGTGGCCAGCTGATCGGCAATGCCCTGCACGATCTGCGCCGGGGTCTGCAACTGGGTGGCGGCCGTCGGTGCGGCAACCGGGACGGTATCCTGGGCGATCGCGGGGACGGCGACCACGCAAGCGAACGCGAGGGCGGCGGCAAGGGCCAGTCTGCGCAACATGGGTAACTCCTTCAGCAGAACCGGCTCAATGCGAGCCGGTGGGGAAATCAGGCTATTTGCCGTTGCCGGCGTCTTTTTTGTCACTGGGCGAACCATTGACCAGGAATTTGCCGATAAGGTCCTCCAGTTGCATCGCCGACTGGGTCAGGATCATCTCGTCACCATTCTTGAGCGCGTCCGGCGAACCGCCGGGCTGGATCGCAACATACTGGCTCCCGATCAAACCGCTGGTGAACACCGCGGCAGCCGAATCGTCCGGAATCTGGTTGTAGCGCTTGTCGATCGCCATCACGACCTCGGCATTCAGCTTGACCGGATCGGCATGCACCGACTGCACGCTGCCGATCGCCACACCGGCCATCTTCACCGGTGCGCCGGCAGACAACGTGCCGACATTGGTGAAGTTCGCCTTCACCGTATAGGTGCCACCGATATTGTCGGCCACGCCGCCTGCGCCGAAGAACTTGCCCAGCATCTCCTCCAGCGGCTGGGAGGACTTCGTGCGTGCCAGCGTGCCACCGGCCGCCACCACCTGCTTCGAACTGCCGTACTCGATACCGACGTACTGGTCACCCAGCAGACCGCTGGTGAAGATGGTCGCCACCGAATCCTGCGGAATGTGGTCGTACTTCTTGTCGATCGACAGCTGCACTTCGGCCACGTCGTGACCCGGCGTCAGCGTGATCGACTGCACCTGGCCGACCCGGACGCCGGCAATCTTCACCGGCGCGCGTTCTTTCAGCTGGCCGATGTTGGTGAACCGCGCATCGACGCTGTAGCTGTCGCCCTGATGCACGTTCGCCACCGAACTGGTCTGCGTCGCCAGGTAAGCCAGGGCGGTAAAGCCCAGCACGATGAACAGACCGGTGCCGACGGCATAGGAACTTCTCTGTTGGCTCACGGCACGATCCTCGATGAACGATGGGAAATAACGGTAATGGTCATGGCGGCAGTCACATCAGGAAGGCGGTCAGTACGAAATCCAGCGCCAGGATCGCGATCGACGAGGCGACCACGGTGCGGGTGGTGGCGTAGGCCACACCCTCGCTGGTCGGTGGCGTGGTGAAGCCCTGGTACACCGCGATCAGGGACACCACCGCGCCGAACGCCAGGCTCTTCAGCAGCACGCCGTTGACGATATCGGTGTGCACGTCCACTTGCGCCGTCATGTTCGACCAGAACGTACCGTTGTCGATGCCCAGCCAGGTCACGCCAACCAGATGGCCGCCGAATATCGCCATCGCGCAGAATACGCAGCACAGCAGCGGCATCGCGATCAGACCGGCCAGGAAGCGCGGCGTGGCCACGTAGGCGACCGGATCGACCGCCATCAATTCCATCGCATCGATCTGGTCGGTGGCGCGCATCAGGCCGATCTCGGCGGTGATCGACGTGCCGGCACGGCCGGCGAACAGCAGCGCCGTGATCACCGGACCCAGCTCTCGATAGACCGCCAATGCCACCACCATGCCGCTGGCCGAGGTACCGCCGAAGATCGACAGCACGTGATACAGCTGCAGCATCAGCACCATGCCGACGAACAGGCCGCAGACCATGATGATGGTCAGGCTCATCGCACCGACAAACCAGAGCTGGCGGATGGTCTCGCGGAAGTAACGCAAACTGCGCGGAACCGCCGCCAGCAAGGTCAGCAGGAACAGACCGCAACCACCGATTTGCGTCAGCGCCTGGGTCACTACGTTGTTGCCTTGCGGCGTGTACCGGTTCATTTCGCGACTCCGGAAAAACCCAGTGCCTGTGCGTAATCGTCCGCCGGATACTGGAACGGCACGGGGCCGTCCGCTTCGCCGCCGAAGAACTGCCGCGTCCACGGCGAACCATCGTCGGCGATGGTCTTCGGGTCGCCCTGCGCGACCACCTTGCCGTTCGCGATGAGCAGCACGTGCTCGGCGATCTGCCGCACGGCAGCCAGCTCGTGCGCCACCAGCACGCTGGTAATGCCCAGGGTCTGATTCAGCGTACGGATCAACTTCAGCACCTGGTTCAGCGCCACCGGATCGAGTCCCACGAACGGCTCGTCGTACAGGATCAGCATCGGGTCGAACACGATCGCCCGCGCCAGCGCCACGCGACGCGCCATGCCACCGGACAGCTCGCTCGGAGTCAGCCGCGCGGCACCGCGCAGGCCCACGGCCTGGAGCTTCAGCAACACCACGTCGCGGATCAGCACCTCGGGCAATTTCGTATGCTGACGCAGCGGAAAGGCGACATTCTCGAACACGTCGAAATCGGTCAGCAGGGCCGAGTTCTGGAACAGGTAACCGATGCCCTCGCGCAACTTGTACAGCTGTTCGCGCGACAGCTCGGCCACGTTGCTGCCGTTGACTTCGATCGTGCCGGCATCGGCATGCATCTGCCCGGTGATGTGCTTGAGCAGGGTGGTCTTGCCGGTGCCGCTGGGCCCCATGATCGCGGTGATCTTGCCGCGCGGGATGTCCATGTCCAGCGAGTCGAAGATGGTCTTGCCATTGAGTACCGTGGTCAGTCCACGGATCCGCACCAGGATGGTGTCGTCAGACGTGGCGCGAACGGGATCGGTCATGGGCGGCAAATACAGTCGGGGAGTTGCACAAGGTAGCCGAAGCGCGTTTCGAAGGCCATGCGGGAAGTCTCACCGGGAAACTCAGGCTTCAGCCGCCAGCAGGTCGGCGATCAACCCTTCGTGCCGCTGCCACTGCAACGCACCGCGCAGACGCACCGCCCGCACGATCGCCTGCAGGTCGGCCAACGCATTCTCGAACGAGTCGTTGACCAGGATGTAGTCGAACTCGTGTGCGTGGGCGATTTCCCCGCGCGAGTTGCGCAACCGGCGCTCGATCACCTCGGCGCTATCCGAACCGCGTCCGCGCAGGCGCCGCTCCAGCTCCGCCCGCGAGGGCGGCAGGATGAACACGCTGACGCAATCGGGCTTGCTGCGACGGATCTGCTCGGCGCCCTGCCAGTCGATCTCCAGCAGCACGTCACGCCCCTGAGCCAGCAACTCCTGCACCATGGTCCGCGAGGTGCCGTACAGGTTGCCGTGCACCTCTGCGTGCTCGAGGAAGATGCCCTCGGCTACCTCGCGCTCGAATTCGCTGCGCTCGACGAAATAATAATGCCGCCCGTACAACTCGCCCGGGCGGGGCGGACGGGTGGTGTGCGAGATCGACAGCGAGATCGCCGGCTCGCGTTCCAGCAGGGCATTGACCAGGGTGGACTTGCCCGCGCCCGAGGGTGCGGCGACCATGAACAGGGTGCCTTCAACGGACATGATGCGCACCTCCGTGCACCCGCTCGACGCCGGGGCGGCAGCCGCCGGGCTCAGGGGCCGAAACCCGCGTGATACACGTCTTCATTCGATGTTCTGCACCTGTTCGCGCATCTGCTCGATCAGCACCTTCAGCTCGACCGCGGCGTTGGTGCTGCGCGAGTCGACCGACTTGGAGCCCAGGGTGTTCGCCTCGCGGTTGAACTCCTGCATGAGGAAATCCAGTCGGCGACCCACCGGCTCCTTCAGGCCGAGCACGCGCCGGGTTTCGCCGATGTGCGTCGTCAACCGGTCGAGTTCCTCGTCCACGTCGGTGCGGGTGATCTGCAGCACCAGCTCCTGCTCCAGCCGACCCGGCTCCACCGGCTGCTTCAGATCGGCCAGCCGCGTCTCCAGCCGGGTACGCAGGGCCGCACGGATCTCCGGCATCCAGCCGCGCACGTCGGCCACCACCCGCTCGACCGCATCGAGCTTGTCACGCAGGATCTCGCCCAGCTTCTCGCCCTCGCGCTCACGGGTCGCGGTGAGCGCGTCCAGCGCACGATCCAGCACGTCGAACAGCGCAGCCTGTTGCGCCTCCGGATCCGACTCGGCCTGTCGCATCACGCCGGGGAAGCGCAACAGCTCGGTGAACTGCACCTGCAGGCCGGGGAACAAGGCGGTCATGTCGAGATTCAGCTCGGCCAGCCGGGACAGCAGCGCGCTGTTGACCTGCAACGACTCGCCGGGCGCGTCACTGGCCCGACGCACGGTCAGGTCGAGCTTGCCGCGCGACAGCTTTGCCGCCACACGCTCGCGCAGCTGCGATTCGAAGGCGCGCAGGTCGTCGGGCAGGCGCGGGCTCAATTCCAGGTAACGGTGATTGACCGTGCGCAATTCGCAACTGAGCGTACCGGCGGGACCGGTGGATTCGGCACTGGCATAAGCCGTCATGCTGCGGATCATTGGGGCGGCGTCCGGACGTGGAGAAAGAGCGCAATGGTAAACTCTCCGGTCACGCCTTGCCCAATCCGGCCAAGCGACGCCAGGAACCACCCCATGAACTCCGTCACCCGCCCCAGTGGCCGCGCCAGCGACCAGCTGCGCACCGTCAGCATCGAACGCCACTACACCCGCCACGCCGAGGGCTCGGTACTGGTGAGCTTCGGCGACACCCGCGTGCTGTGCACCGCCAGCATCGAGGACCGCGCCCCGGCCTGGCTGCGCGGCAAGGGCGAGGGCTGGATCACCGCCGAGTACGGCATGCTCCCGCGCGCCACCAACACCCGCATGCAGCGCGAAGCGGCGCGGGGTGGCCAGGGCGGCCGCACGATGGAGATCCAGCGCCTGATCGGCCGCTCTCTGCGCGCCTGCGTCAACCGGCAGGCCCTGGGCGAACGCGTGATCACGCTCGACTGCGACGTGCTGCAGGCCGACGGCGGCACCCGCACGGCGGCGATCACCGGCGCCTACGTGGCCCTGGTCGATGCGGTCAACCTGCTGATGAAGCGCGAGAACCTCAAGCGCAACCCGATCGTGGGCGCGGTCGCCGCCGTCTCGGTCGGCATCTATCAGGGCATGCCGGTACTGGACCTGGACTATGCCGAAGATGCCAATTGCGACACCGACATGAACGTGGTGATGAACGACGGCGGCGGCTTCATCGAGGTGCAGGGCACCGCGGAAGGACATGCGTTCCGCCGGGACGAGATGGACGCGCTGCTGGCGCTGGCCGAACAGGGCATCGGCGAGCTGGTCATGGCGCAGCGCGCGGCGCTGGCCGAATAAGCCGGGGAGTCCGTACATGATGCAACGTGTGGTTTTGGCCAGCGGCAACCGCGGCAAACTGGCGGAGTTCAACGCCCTGCTGGCCGACAGCGGTCTCGAAGTCGTGACGCAAGCCAGCCTCGGGGTGGACGACATCGAGGAAACCGGCCTGAGTTTCGTCGAGAACGCGCTGCTGAAGGCGCGTCATGCCGCCAGGATCACCGGCCTGCCCGCACTGGCGGACGATTCCGGCCTGTGCGTGAATCACCTGGATGGCGCGCCGGGCCTGCATTCGGCCCGCTATGCCGGCGGCCATGGCGATGCGGCGGCGAACAACGCGAAGCTGCTGCGTGAACTGGCCGGCGTATCGGATGAACGACGCCGCGCATTCTTCATCTGCGTGCTGGTGCTGTTGCGCCGCGCCGACGACCCTGCCCCGCTGATCGTGGAAGGCCGCTGGCACGGCCGCGTGCTCGAGGTGGCGCGCGGTGTCCAGGGCTTCGGTTATGACCCGTTGTTCCTGCCCGATGGGCAGGCGGTCAGTGCCGCCGAACTCGATCCGGCCACGAAGAACCGGCTCAGCCATCGCGGCCAGGCGCTGGCGGCCCTGCGCGCGCGACTGGCCGGACAGCCCGCATGAGTCTGCTGGCGCCCCCGTTGTCGCTGTATATCCACATGCCGTGGTGCGTGAAGAAGTGCCCGTATTGCGATTTCAACTCGCACGGCCTGCGCAACGAGCCGCCCCCCTACGCCGACTACATCGACCACCTGCTCGCCGACCTGGATGCCGACCGCAGCGACTTCGCCGCGGCGCTGGAGGGTCGTCCGATCCTCAGCATCTTCTTCGGCGGCGGCACGCCGAGCCTGTTTTCGGCCGAACTGATCGATCGCCTGCTCGACGGCGTGCGCGAACGCGTGGCGCTGGCCGATGACGCCGAGATCACCCTGGAGACCAATCCCGGCACCGTCGAACACGGCCGCTTCGACGGTTATCTGGCGGCCGGGGTGAACCGGATCTCCTTCGGCGTGCAGAGCTTCGACGACGACAAGCTGCGCCGCCTCGGCCGCATCCATTCGGCCGGCGAGGCCGAGGCGGCGGTGAAGTCGGCGCAGGATGCCGGCTACCGCAATATCAATCTCGACCTGATGTACGCACTGCCGCTGCAAACGCTGGACGGCGCCCTCGCCGATGTCGAGCGTGCGCTGGCGCTCGAACCCACGCATATCTCGCACTACCAGCTGACCCTGGAGCCGAATACCGCGTTTGCCGCCAACCCGCCACCGTTGCCGGACGATGATCATGCGTGGGCGATGCAGGAGGCCTGTGAAGCCCGGCTGGCCGGCGCCGGCTACGGTCAGTACGAGATCTCCGCCTATGCGCGGGCGGACCGGCGCTGCGCGCACAACCTCAACTACTGGCGCTTCGGCGACTACCTCGGCATCGGCGCCGGCGCACACGGCAAGATCAGTGATGCCCACAGCGGCCAGATCCATCGCCGCTGGAAGACCCGCCACCCACGCGCCTATCTCGATGCCGCCGGCGGCGCTGCGCGCCTCGGCGGCGACCAGCGGATCGACCCCGCCGAGCTGCCGTTCGAGTACATGCTCAACGCCTTGCGGCTGGTCGACGGCGTGCCGATGACGGACTTCGCCGAGCGCACCGGCCTGCCGGTCGACCGCATCGCCACCGCGCTCGGCGCCGCGCGTGCTTGCGGCTGGCTGCACGACGACCCGGACCACCTGCATACCACCCCGCTGGGCCAGCGCTTCTTGAACAACGTGATCACCAGCTTCATGGAGTGAAGACCCCTTCACACCGGGCCCTCACGGTTGGGCATAGACTCAAGTCACAAGTCTGGTCGCCGATAACTGGGTGCCATGAACACTGATTGCCTGAATTCGCCGCCTTCGGATCACGCCAGCCCCGGCCAGCATCCCGATGCGCGCTGGCCACCGCGAACCCGACGTCTGCTTGGCGAATTGCGCGTGCTGTGCGGCAAGTGGTTGCACAAGCCGCTGCTGCGAAGCCTCGATCACTTCGACATGTGCCTGCACCAGCAGGCAGAACGCAGCCGCAGCCACCTGGACCAGACGCATTACCTGGCCACCCGGCAGCTGCTGATGATGGAACGCCAGACGTTCGACGAGCGCTTCATCGCCAGCATCGACCAGGCGTTCGACCGACTGGGCCAGCCAGCGGCGGAGCCGGTGGCTCGTGCCAGGCAGGCACTGAGTCTGGTCGATCCGACGGAGCACGAGCTGACCACCTCGATCGATCAGCTGGTCGCGCGCAGCGAGGCCCGCGGCGGAGCCCAACTGGTCGAACTGGGCTACCGGCTGGCCGCGCTGATTGCCTCGGCACCGCTCGAAGGCGCAAGCGTGCCGATCGGCCCGCAGGCGATGGCCAGGGCATTCTGCGACGCCAGCAAGATATTGGAGCTGCCGAGTCAGCACGAGTTGTTGCTGCTGCAAAGCCTGGAAAGCAGCCTGATCCAGGAACTGACCTCGCTGCACGAGCTGGCCAATGCGCATTTGCAGGCCGACGGCATCCTGGCGTGCCTGCGGCCGTTTGCGCTGCCGCGTGCCACGCCCCGGCGCGAGCGCACATCGGAAAAGGCCGCCCCCGCCGCAACAACTGCGCCACCGGACAGCGAGCCGTCACCCGCCGAAGCACCGACGATGCAGGACAGCCCGCCCGAGCCCCCCGCGCAGGCCTCCGCTCTTGCGCGAGCCGACCTGCCGGCCAGCGGCACCGTCAGCAATGCCGAGCTGCAGGTCGCGCTGGCCGCACTGCAGGACTATCTCGTGCAAGCCGACGAGCAGGCCCGTCGCGCCCTGCGCGACCCGCAGCATCTGCGCGAGGAACTGCTCATCCAGCTCAACGTCGGACGCTCCGGCGATGCCGCACGTGCCATTCTCGGGACCGAGCAGGACGACGCCCTGGAAATGATCGCGCGGCTGTTTGAACAGATTGCGCAGCAGCTGCCACGGAGCCGCGAAGCGCAAACGTTGCTGGGCAATCTGCAGTTGCCGATGCTGCGCGCGGCATTGAACGACCACCGATTTTTCGAGCAGCACGAGCACCCGGCACGCAAGATGCTGGGCAGGATCGCTGAAATCGCCCGCGACTGGCTCGATGACGCCAACGGCGAGACCGACCGCACGCTGCGCACCAAACTGGGCCAGCTGATCGAACGTGCAGGACGCGAGCCACCTGGTGCCAGCCTGTACATCAACCTGCTGGATGACATCGAGCAGTACCTGACCCAGCTGCAGCACAAGACCCGGCTGGCCGAACGCCGTCAGGTCGAGGCGATGCAGGGACTGGAACGGCTGGAGCAGGCACGCCACCGCACCGCCGAACTGCTGGGCATGCGTTTTGCCCCATCCTCTGCGCAATGCCGGCGACTGGGCCAGCTCGATCGCGCCTGGTCCGACGTGCTTGCGCTGACCCTGTTGCGACACGGCGAACATAGTGAAGTCTTCGATACCCGGCTGGTGGTCACCGACCAATTGCTCGGTGCCCTGCCCGTCGGTGACCGGGGCAAACTGCTGCATGAAGTGGATGCCGGCCTGCGCCAGATCGGGCTGCACGGTGACGAGGCCGCTCAGGTGGCGCAGCGGCTGATCGATGCCCGCCACACCGAGCCCGGCCGGGATGCCGGTGCGGCTGATGTTGCGGGCAGCGGGCCCACCGAACGAAGGGGTTCGCCCGACCAGCGGCAGCGGGGCGTCGCCGAAATCACTACCGATAACGCGTCCGTCGAGCCCAGTCCCGAGGTATTGCGCATCCATCGACACCTGCGTTCGTTGCCGGCCGGGGTCTGGTTCGAGTTCGTGGATCCTTCCGGCGAACGCGGCAAACGCCGCCGACTGGCCTGGTATTCGCCGCTGACCGGGCACAGCCTGTTCGTTACCCGCAGCGGCCATCGCGCCGAGGAATTCAACCAGCTGCAACTGGCGCATGAAATCTCCTGCGGCCACATGCGTGAGGTTGCGATCGACCACGATGAGGACATGCTCGATCATGCATGGCGTGTCGTCTCCGAGGAGCTGGCCTTGCCCCATTCGCATCGTCCGCTCGCTCCCGGGGCGAGCTCATGAACCAGGCCAGTCAGGACCAGGCTCAACGTGACCAGCGCAGGAAACAACGCAAGCCGGTCGATTTCGACGCCGTCGTCACCGACGTCATCACGGATCAGCCGTTCGGCCGGATCGGCAACCTGTCTGCCACCGGCATGCTGCTGATCAGCCCCACGGCACCGCAAGACGAGGCGATCTATCAGCTGCGCCTGCCCTTGCCCGACAACGGCAGCGGCAGCGGCCAGGTGCATATCGATGTGGGGGTACAGGAGCAGTGGCACGACCAGGCGGCCTCGGCCGACCTGATATGGGCAGGCTATCGCATCATTGCAATCAGCGATGCCGACGCCACGCGGCTCCACGCATGGCTGGAACAGCCGGATTGACGCCTGCGCAGCACGCTCGTTCAGGTTGGAAGTGCCCCCACTCGACGACGCAAGAGCCCGTCTTGCCGGGCACGGCACCGATTCGGCGAATATGGCGTACGTGCGGCATCCGGCATAGACTGAGCCCTCCGGGGAAAAGACAGGTTCTTGCATGGATGTCGGACAGGATCGACGCCGCTCGCTCGCGCCGCACCAGCCCGCTCGCCTCACCAGCGGGCGCTGGCCTGCGCGTGCGGAGCGTTTGATCGAAGCCAGCTATGCCTCGTGCATCGAGGGTTTGCATGAACCCGTGCGGCATTGCATGAGCGAGTTCGAGCAAAAGCTGTTCACCCTGGCCGACCATGCCCTGCGCGCGGACGAGCAGCAGGATCTCTTTGCCAGTCGTCAACGCGTGCTGCAGGATCGAACCACCTTCCAGCAACGTTTTCTGGAAGCGCTCGCCACCGCGTTCAATGAACTGGGCAATCCGGCCACCCCGCCAGTCGCTGCTGCGCTCGAAGCGAAGCCGTGGCAGTCGCTGGAGCTGCTCGACCCGGTCGTGCAGGAGCTGTCCATCGCGCTGACCCAGCTGGGAGCGCGTGGCGAAGTGCGCCACAGTGGCGTGCTGCACGAACTGGGTTACCGGCTCGCCGTGCTGATCGGCGCGCCACCGCTGGAGGGCCCGGCGCTGCCGTTGGGGCCGCATGCGCTGGCGCAGGCATTTCATCGAGCCAGCGCCGAGCTGGAGCTGCCACTGAAGCATCAGCTTCTGCTGTTGCAACTGTTTGATCAATGGGTGATTTCATCGCTGGCGCCGCTGTACGGCATCATCAACGCGCAGCTGCAGGCCGATGGCATCCTGCCGCAGATCCGCAGCATTCCGATTCCCCGACATATCACCAAGCGTGCACGTTCCGCCGGCGCGGAAACGGCGCCGGCAGCTGAACCGGCAGCGGCTTCGGAGAAGACGGCAAAACCCCAGAGCGGGGGTGCCGGCGGCGATTCCATCGAGGTGCTGGAGTCCCTGCGTGACCTGCTGGCGCAGCGGCGGGCCAGTCAGGGAGGCATCCCCGGCCAGCCCGCCGGTCGCGCTGCCAGCGAGGATGAACTGCAGTCCGCGCTGGGCGCGTTGCAGCAGCATCTGGCCAAGGTCACCGATCACGCCAGCCGTGAACTGCGCAGTGCGGCGCGCCTGCGCGAGGAACTGCTGACCCAGCTCAATCTCGGCAAGCCCAGCGACGCTCCCCCGACCCAGCTCAGCGCAGAACAGGGCGATACCGTGGAGCTGGTCGCCGGATTGTTCGAGCAGCTCGGCCAGCAACTGCAGCAGGGCGGCAATGCCCGCGGCCTGCTCAGCAACCTGGAGCTGCCGGTGCTGCGCATGGCGGTCGCCGATCATGCCTTTTTCGAGAAGCGCGAGCATCCGGCGCGGCAGTTGCTGGAGACCGTCGCCACGGCGGCCAACGACTGGCTCGACGGCAGCGATGACGAGAGCAACCGTCCGCTGGCGACCAAGCTCGAACAGCTGGTCGGCCGCGCCAACCAGGAGCCGCCCAGCACGGGCCTGTACACGACCCTGCTGGCCGACATCGAACACCATCTGGCCCTTCTCACGCGCAAGGCGCAGGCCGCCGAGCGCCGTCACGTGGAGGCCGCACAGGGTCGCGAGCGGCTGGATCAGGCGCGCCACCGTGCCAGCGAGCTGATGGCCGAACGTTTTGAGCAATCGCCACCCCGTGGCCTGCTGCGCGCCCTGCTGGATCGCGCCTGGTCGGACGTATTGGCACTGACCTTGCTGCGCCATGGCGAGGACAGTGATGCGTTCCGGACGCAACTGGCGATTACCGACCAGTTGCTCGGTCGCCTGCCCACGAGCGACTGGCTGCAGCTGCAACAGGACGTGGAAAGCGGGCTCCAGCAGATCGGCATGCATGCCGAGGAATCGGTGCAGGTCGCGCAACGGTTGCTCGGCGCGGGCAAGCCCGATCCGGTCGTGCCGCTTCCCAGCGCCACCGATCTCGCGCTGCGCCTGAAACAACATCAGCGGCTGGGTGAACAGCATGCCGCGCATGAGCCGCTCGCTGCCGGCCCGGCATCCCAGTCACCACCGACGCCGCCACCTGCCATCACACCGCGCGAGCTGCATATCCAGCAGCACCTGCGCGAGCTGCCGTTCGGCAGCTGGTTCGAATTCGTCGATCCGACCAATGGGCAGATCGTGCAGCGCAAGCTGGCCTGGTATTCGCCGATGTCCGGACGCTGCCTGCTGGTCAGCCGACGTGGCCAGCGGGGTGAAGAAATGACCCTGACCCAGCTCGCACGCGAAATAGCCAGTGGCCGCGTATGTGAGGTCCCGCCGCAGCGCGAAGGCATGCTCGATCGCGCCTGGCGCAGCCTGACCGGCAGTCTGCGCCAGGCCAGCGGCGCCCGGCGCGCCAATCCGCAAGAGTCCGATCGCCGATGAGCAGCAACGACAGCGCCAGCAACCAGCGTCGCGCCGAACGCAAGCGCGCGGCCACGAATGCCATCGTGACCGACGTGATCAGTGGCCTGCCGATCGGTCACCTCGGCAACCTGTCCAGTACCGGCATGCTGCTGATCAGCGGAAAGGCCCCCCGCAGCGAGGCGCTCTATCAGGTCAGCGTCGCGTTGCCGGCGAGTGGCCGGGCGCTGCTGCAGTCGCAGCCGATCGAGATCGGTATCCAGGAGCAATGGCACGAGCAAGCCGCCAGTTCGGGGCAGATCTGGGCCGGCTTCCGGATCGTGGCGATCACCGATATCGATGCCGTCCGGCTCGAAGGCTGGCTTGCCGAGGCGTGATCCGCCGGTCGACTGGAACTGTCGACGTCAGCGCGTCATCATGGACGTTCGCCTCCCAGACCCCCGGGCCCTGCCGCGTGCGCGTGCTGCTGAAGCGGCCGACCCAGCCGATCGCAGACGTCATCATGTACGCCTATCGATGGCATGGCCCCTTTCCGCAGGAACCCCCATGCACGATCGACTCGCGACGCTTTATCCGCAGCACCTGGCCACCGTGCGCGAGCATGCCGACAAGGCGCTGGCGCTGGGTGGCTTCGACCACCTGCTGATCGCCGCCGGCATGCCCGGCCTGAAATTTCTCGATGACCTGCACTATCCGTATGCGGTCAGCCCCCACTTCAAATACTGGCTGCCGCTGACCGGCGCACCGGGCAGCTGGATCGTCCACACCCCGGGCGCGAAGCCGAAGCTGATCTTCCTGCAGCCGCGCGACTACTGGCATGTGGTGCCGGACGCGCCCAGCGGTTACTGGGTGGATTCGTTCGACATCGTGATCGTGCGCACGGCCGAAGACGCCGTCGCCCAGTTGCCGCAAGGTCGCTGTGCGGTCATCGGCGAAGCCACGGCCGGGGTGGCCGGCATCGTGATCAACAACCCGCAGCCGGTGATGGACTACCTGCACTACTACCGGGCGTACAAGACGCCGTACGAGCTGGTGTTGATGCGCGAGGCCAGCCGCATCGGTACCCGCGCGCATCGTGCGGCCGAGCAGGCCTTCCGCATGGGCGAGAGTGAACTGGGCATTCACCAGGCTTACCTGGCCGCTGCCGGCCAGATCGACGCCGAGCTGCCGTATGCGAGCATCGTGGCACTCAATGAGCACGGTGCCGTGCTGCATTACACCGAGTTCACCCGCACGCCGCCGCAGCCGGCGCGCTCGCTGCTGATCGATGCCGGGGCCAGTGCCCGCGGCTATGCCAGCGACATCACCCGCACCTATGCCGCAGCCGATGCCGGCGAGTTCCAGGCACTGATCGATGCGATGGACGCGGCCCAGCAGAGTCAGGTCGCGATGGTACGCAGCGGCCGCCCCTATGCCGATCTTCATCTTCACGCCCATCACCAGCTGGCCGGCGTCCTGAACGAGCACGGCTTCATCCGCATGAGTGCGGAAGCCGCCGTGGCCAGCGGGGTTACCCGCGCGTTCTTCCCGCACGGACTGGGTCATTCGATCGGTCTGCAGGTGCATGACGTGGCCGGTTTCGCCCGGAACGATCGCGGCGACACGATTGCCCGCCCGGACGGCCATCCATTCCTGCGCATGACCCGCACGCTGGAACCGAACATGGTGGTGACGATCGAGCCGGGCCTGTACTTCATCGACATGCTGCTGGCCGAACTGCGCGACAAACCGGTGGCCAGGGACATCGACTGGGCGAGGATCGAGGCATTCAAGCCTTACGGTGGCATCCGCATCGAGGACGACGTGGTGTGTACGGATGACGCACCGGAGAACATGACCCGCGATGCGTTCGCGTTGAACTAGCTCGTATCGGGCCGGCAGGAACACCATCGCGTTGCTGCCGGCAGCGGCGATCCGCCGCTGCGACATCGCTCCACGTCATCGCAGCGGCGATGCGGCGTATGCTTGCACCAAGCCAATGCACGGACACGTCGCATGCCCAGTTCCGCGGTTTACGTTTCGTCGCCCGCGAATTCAAGCACCCCGTCACGACCGCTGCGTCGGCTGACACTCGAACTGTTCGGCCTCATCGCGCTCAAGCTGGAGCTGCTCATGCTGATCTGGTGGGTCGCGTTCGCGCCGCACGCCAGACCCGACGTCAGTCCGGCGATGGTTGCCGATCGGCTGGCCCCCGCTTCCCCTGCATTGCCGGAACACCGACCATGATCATCGATACCGATGTCGTCACGCTGTCGCGCCTGCAGTTTGCACTGACCGCGCTGTACCACTTCCTGTTCGTGCCATTGACGCTGGGTCTGGTCTGGATGCTTGCCGTGATGGAGAGCGTCTACGTGATGACCGGGCGTGAGGTGTGGAAACGCATGGTGCAGTTCTGGGGCGTGCTGTTCGGCATCAACTTCGCGATGGGTGTGGCCACCGGGGTGACCATGGAGTTCCAGTTCGGCATGAACTGGGCCTACTACTCGCATTACGTCGGCGACATTTTCGGCGCGCCGCTGGCGATCGAGGGGTTGATGGCGTTCTTCCTCGAGGCCACCCTGGTCGGCGTGTTCTTCATGGGCTGGGAGCGCATCTCGCGGGTCAAGCACCTGTTGGTGACCTGGTTCCTAGCCCTCGCCACCAGCCTGTCCGCGCTGTGGATCCTGATCGCCAACGCATGGATGCAGCATCCGGTGGGGGCCGAATTCAACCCACAGACGATGCGCATGGAAGTGACGTCGTTCTCCGACGTGCTGTTCAACCCGGTGGCACAGGACAAGTTCGTGCACACGGTGAGCGCCGGCTACGTGATGGGGGCGATGTTCGTGCTGTCGATCAGCGCCTGGTACCTGCTGCGCGGTCGCAACGTGGATTTCGCCAGGCGCTCGATGACGGTGGCCGCCAGTTTCGGCCTCGCCGCCGCGCTGTCGGTGGTGGTACTGGGCGACGCCTCAGGCTACACGGTGTCGCTGAACCAACAGATGAAGATGGCCGCGATCGAGGCGATGTGGCATACCGAGCCAGCACCCGCCCCGTTCACGCTGATCGGCATCCCCGACGTGCAGCAGCGCACCACCCACTTCGCGCTGAAGATCCCCTGGGTCATGGGGTTGATCGGCACCCATTCGACCGACCAGACGATGCCCGGCATCGCCGAGCTGGTGGACACTGCCAAGGGGCGCATCAGCAACGGCATCCCCGCCTACGACGCGATGCTGATGCTGCGGCAGGACCGGAACGACCCACAGGCCAAAACCACGCTTGCCGCGCACGAGCAGGATCTCGGCTACGCCCTGCTGCTGAAGAATTATGTCGATGACCCGCGCCAGGCCACGCCGGCGGATATCCAGAAAGCCGCGGACAGCACGATCCCGAACGTGCCCGTGCTGTTCTGGGCCTTCCGCATCATGGTCGGCTGCGGCTTCTATTTCATCGCGCTGTTTGCGCTGTCGTTCTGGAAGGCCAGCAAGCGCCATCTGGACACGCCACGCTGGTATCTGCGCGCGGCGCTGTGGAGCCTTCCGCTGCCCTGGGTCGCCGCCGAGCTGGGCTGGATCGTCGCCGAATACGGCCGTCAGCCCTGGGCGATCGAGGGCATCCTGCCCACCGCGCTGGGCGTGTCCTCGGTAACTGCCGGTCAGGTGCTGACCTCACTGGGCGGCTTCGTGCTGTTCTACAGCGCACTGGCGGTAGTCGACGTGATGCTGATCCTGAAGTTCACCCGCAAGGGTCCGGACGGGCTGGGCCTCTGGCCTCCCGCCGACGCCGCCGCGCTCGGCCACTGAGGATATCGATATGCTCGACTACGCCACGCTGCGGGTGATCTGGTGGGCCCTGCTGGGCACCTTGCTGATCGGCTTTGCGATCATGGATGGCTTCGACTTCGGGGTCGCCGGCCTGCTCAAGGTGCTGGGCCGCGACAACGAGGAACGGTTGGTGCTGCTGGAGGGCATCGAGCCGACCTGGGAAGGCAACCAGACCTGGTTCATCCTGGGCGGGGGCGCGACGTTCGCGGCGTTCCCGATGCTCTACGCGGTATCGTTTTCCGGCATGTACCTGGCCATTTTCCTGGTGCTGCTGGCCTTCATCCTGCGCCCGGTCGGCTTCAATTTCCGCGGCAAGATCCACGATCCGCGCTGGGCCAGCCTGTGGGACTGGGTGCTGGTGGGCTCGGGCATCGTTGTCATGCTGATCTCCGGCGTGGCCTTCGGCAACCTGTTCCTGGGCCTGCCATTCCGCTTCGACGACGATCTGCGGATGACCTGGCAAGGTGGCCTGCTCGACCTGCTGCACCCGTTCGCCCTGCTCACCGGGCTGGTATCGCTGAGCATGTTGCTGGCCCATGGTGCCTGCTGGGCCGCGCTCAAGGCCGACCACGTGATTGCGGCGCGGGCGACCAGGATCGCTCGCTGGATGACGCTCTCCTACGCGGTGTTCTATGTCGCTGCCGGCATCTGGCTGGCCTACGGCATTCCCGGCTATGCCGTCACCGGCACCGCGATAAGCGAAGCGGTGTCCAATCCGCTGTACAAGCAGGTGGCCCGGGGCGGCAGCTGGTTCGCCAGTTACATGCAGTATCCGGGGTTCTGGCTCGCGCCCCTGCTGGCCCTGACCTCGGCGGTGGCGGTGCAGATGCTGATTGCCCGGCGCAGCATCGCCGGCTTCATCGCCAGCAGTCTGATGGTGGGCGGCACGATCGCTTCGGCCGGGTTCGCGCTGTTCCCGTTCCTGCTGCCCTCGAGCCTCGACGCCCGCTCCAGCCTGACCCTGTGGGATGCCTCCTCCAGCCGCGGCACCCTGCAGCTGATGCTGGTGGTGACGGCCATTTTCCTGCCGATCATCATCCTGTACACCGGTTGGGTGTACCGCGTGATGCGGGGACGGGTCACCCTGGAACAGGTGCGCAAGGCGCACGGCGGCTATTGAACGGCGACCACGGTCGCTTCCGCACCGACACGAGGACAACCTGCATGTGGTATTTCGCCTGGATCCTGGGACTGGGACTGGCCTGCGCCTTCGCCATCCTCAATGCGATGTGGTACGAGGTACATGCCACCGACGAGGCCCATCGGCGGCCCATCGATGCCGACCTGCCGGACGAGCTGAGCTAGCCGCGAGTTGTGAGCAGCGCCTCGATCGCGTCCGCGTCCTTCGGCATCGCCGCGGTGAGCACCTCGTTGCCCTCGCGGGTGACCGCCACGTCGTCCTCGATGCGGATGCCGATGCCACGCCAGCGCTCGGCCACCGAACGGTCGTCCGGCGCCACGTACAGGCCCGGCTCCACCGTCAGCACCATGTCGGGCTCCAGCAACCGCGATTCGCCGTCGATCCGGTAATCCCCCACATCGTGCACATCCAGCCCCAGCCAGTGACCGGTCTTGGCCGGGAAGAAGCGCTGGTAGCTGCCCTCGGCCACCGCCGCTTCCGCATCGCCCTTGAGCAGGCCGAGCTGGCACAGGCCTTCGGTCAGCACCCGCACGGCCATGGCATGCGCGGCGTCGAACGGCCGGCCGGGCCGGACTTCGTCGATCGCCGCCAGCTGGGCGGCCAGTACCACTTCATAAAGCGCCCGCTGCTCGCGGCTGTAGCGACCGTCGACCGGGAACGTGCGGCAGATGTCGGACGCATAGCAGTCCAGTTCGGCGCCGGCGTCGATCAGCAGCAGCTCGCCCGCGCGCAGCGGCGCGCGATTGCTCTGGTAGTGCATCACGCAGGCATTCGCGCCGCCGGCGACGGTGGGGGCGAATGCCGGCACCGCGCCGCGGCTGCGTATCACACTCAGCAGTTCGGCCTCGACCTCGTATTCGTGGCGATCCGGCCGTGTCACCCGCAAGGCGGCCAGATGTGCCTCCACCGCGATGACTGCCGAGGCACGCATCAACTTCAACTCGGCGCGCGATTTGAACAGCCGCAAATCATGCAGCAGATGGCCGAGCGCCACGAACTCCTTCGGCACCACCCCGCCACCGCGCAACTGGCGCAGTCGGCGCACCCAGCCGAGCAGTTGCGCATCGAATTCCGGTTCGCGGCCGAAATGACAGTAGACCCGGCCACGACCCTCGATCATGCCGGGCAGGATGTCGTCGATGTCATCGATCGGAAACGCGTCGTCCATGCCGTAGTCGGCCACCGCCTGTTCGGTGCCGATCGTGCGGCCATGCCAGCGCTCGCGCGCGGAGTCGCGCTCGCGGCAGAACAGCACCGCTTCGCCATGCTGGCGCCCGGGCAACAAGGCCAGCACCGCGTCGGATTCGGGAAACCCGGCCAGATAGTGAAAATCCGAGTCCTGCCGGTACGGCCAGGCCGCATCGGCATTGCGCATGCGCTCGGGCGCCGCGGCGACAAGCAGCACGGCATCATCGCCGGCCATCTGCATCAGCTGGCGCCGCCGCCGCGCGAACTCGTCCGCCGTGATCGCCAGCGCGGCCAGCTTCGGCGCGCTGGGGATCAATGCAGGGTGCCGCGGGTGGAAGCGTCGCGCGCCGCGCATTCGGTATGCAGCAGCATGGCGGCGACCCGCACGAACTCCTGCACCTCGATCAGCGCGTCCTCGTCCTCGCTTTCATTGCCGAAATCGAACGCGGAGGCGGCGACCGTGCCCAGGTCACGCAGGATCTCCTGCGCCTCCTCCGACAGCTGCGCGTGGGCGCCGGTCCCGGCCAGGCCGAAGCCACCGAGGAAACCGCGGCACCAGTCGACCATCGCCTCGGCGCGCTCGGTCAGCGGCCGGTCGTCCTCGGGCAGCAGCGGCTCGAAACCCAGTTCCGGGTCGAGCAGCTCGCTTTCACACTGGCTGGCCAGACGCTGGAGCAGGGCCTGGTCTTCCGGCGACGGGTCGGTCGCCTCGCCGTCGAGCTGCAAGGCAGCCAGTACCGAAGTGCCGCGCAGGGAACCGCCCCCGGCCAGATAGCCGCACAACGAGCCATGCAATTCGCTGGCCTCGGTACCCAGGCGCAGGCGCATGATCAGTGCATCGATTTCGTCGTGGCCCACAAGCCCGCTTGCCGTCATGGAGATGCTCCCGCTGGAATTGACCGCCAGTTTAATGCAGCACGCATGCCTTCCCTCGCCCTGCCAACGGCTCCGCTGATTTCCGCCGACGTCCTGCTATAGTTTCGGGCATGAGCACGCCTGATCATGTTGACCCCGTCCACCAGGAATTGGCCGCACTGAGCCAGCAGCTCGATCGCCTGCTCGACACCGTGCGCCGGCTCAACGAGGAGAACCGCAGCCTGCGTCAGAGCCAGGAGCAGTTGTCCGGTGAGCGGGCAGGTCTGCTGGCCCGCAACGAGCAGGCCCGCAGCCGCGTCGAAGCAATGATCCAGCGGTTGAAATCGCTTGAAAGCAATGGTTGATAGAGCCCATGTCCAGCAGTGAACCGGTCGCACTGCGACTGATCGACCGCGAATTCCTGATCGCCTGCGCGCCGGAAGAGCGCGACGGCCTGCTCGAGGCAGCCGGCTTCCTCGACCGCAAGATGCGCGAACTGCGGGCGAACGCGAAAGCACCCAGCTTCGAGCGGCTGGCCGTGCTCACCGCCATCAGCGTCACCCACGAATTGCTGACCCTGCGCAAGCAGCACGACAGCCAGGAGCAGCGCCTCACCGATGGCCTCGCCGCCCTGCGCAGCAAACTGGATCTCGCGCTCGACGGCGACCCACGGAAATCCTGAACCCCGGGTCGCGGATGAACCCCGGTTGCCACGATCAGTGGCGCATTCCGGGACAAGCGCTTAAAATGAAACCCGGCGTTTTCTGCGATGTGCGCCAGCACACTCTTACATTTGCCTTGTTCCTAATTACGGCCCCGGGTCGGCTTAACATGGCTGTTGTGCATGTCCGCCACGTGCGGAAAGCCTTGAGGTCATGTAGCTCTCCCACCTGATCCATCTTGGATCAAGGTCGTTTGGTGGGCAGCGGCATCGCGGTTGACGCCACTTCATTCCCTGCCCCGGTTGTCGCCCACGGCGACGACCGGGATCAGTCGCCCGCAGCGACGTCCGCCGGGCGCGCTTTTCGCCTGGAGACGCCCGACAACGTGGACGCCCCCGCCCAACGCCGCCAACTGCGCCAGGATCTGGCGGAGCGCCGTCGAGCCCTCAGCCCGCCCGAGCGGATGGCTGCGGCGCAAGGCCTGCGCCGCAGCCTGGAGCTGCTGCCGGAATACCTCACCGACGCCCGCGTGGCCGGCTACTGGGCCAGTCAGGGCGAGCTACCGCTGAACCTGGTGATTGCCCCGCTGGCGGCACGCGGCCAGCAGTTCCTGCTGCCGGTGATCGGCAAGGGGCGCCGGCTGCGCTTCGCGCCATGGCAGTCCGGCGAGGAGGTACAGCCGAATCGTTTCGGCATCCCCGAGCCGGTCGCCCCCGCACAGCTGTTCGAACCATTCCAGCTCGATCTGGTACTCGTGCCGTTGCTGGGTTTCGATCGCCGCGGCAACCGGCTCGGCCATGGCGCCGGTTACTACGATCGCAGCTTTGCCTTTCTCAACGAGCAGGTGCGCCCGACCGAACCGTTGCTGGTCGGCATCGCCTACTCGTTCCAGGAATTGCCGCGGCTCGAGGAGCAGGACTGGGATGTCCCGCTCGATTTCGTCGCCACCGAACGCGAGCTGATCGATTGCAATCCCCAGGCGCACCCATGAATCACTGGTTGATGAAATCCGAACCCGAGGCGTTCTCGATCGACGACCTCAAGCGCAAGAAGCAGGAGGCCTGGGACGGCGTACGCAACTACCAGGCGCGCAACTTCATGCGCGACGGCATGCGCCCCGGCGACCAGGTGTTCTTCTATCACTCCAACTGTGCCGTACCGGGAATCGTCGGCATCGCCGAAGTGGCCACGGATGCGTATCCCGATCCCAGCCAGTTCGATCCGAAGAGCAAGTATTTCGATCCGGGCAGCTCGCGCGACAACCCGCGCTGGATGCTGGTCGACGTGAAGTTCGTGCGCAAGCTGAAGCGCACGATCAGCCTGGACGAACTCAAGGGCCATGACGCGCTGGTCGAGATGCCGCTGCTGCGCAAGGGCAACCGGCTGTCGGTGATGCCGGTGGATGCCGCCGACTGGAAGTACATACTCGCGCTGGAAAAGGCCTGACCCTCCCTGGCGCGCACCACTCCAATTCACACCCGGAATCGATCCCATGAGCAACGCCAACGAAAAACGCCAGGCCGGTGAGGCCGCGATCCGTTACGTCGAGGACGGCGCCATCGTCGGCGTCGGCACCGGCTCCACCGTCGCCTTCTTCATCGAGGCGCTGGCCGACCTGAAGGATCGCATCCAGGGCGCGGTATCCAGTTCGGAGCAATCCACCGCGCAGTTGAAGCGGCTCGGGATCCCGGTGCTCGATCTCAACAGCGCCGGGCCGCTGACGATCTACATCGATGGCGCCGATGAGTGCGACCCGCACAAACGCCTGATCAAGGGCGGCGGTGCGGCGCTGACCCGCGAGAAGATCGTCGCGGCGGCGAGCGAGAAATTCGTCTGCATCATCGACTCGAGCAAGCTGGTGAAGCTGCTCGGCACGTTCCCGGTGCCGATCGAGGTGATTCCGATGGCGCGCAGCCTGATCGGTCGCGAGATCGTCAAGCGCGGCGGGCAGCCGGTGTGGCGCGACGGCGTGGTCACCGACAACGGCAACTGGATCATCGACGTGCACAACTGGCAGATCACCGATCCGGTGGCGCTGGAGAGCGAGCTCAACCAGCTGCCGGGCATCGTCACCGTGGGCCTGTTCGCGCGGCGGCCCGCCGACGTGGTGCTGGTCGGCGACCGCGTCCTGTAAGGCCCGCCTGCCTCGGCGGCATCTGGAAAACGGCCCTGACGGGCCGTTTTTTTTGTCGCGTCGCACGGCGCGCGCCACACCTTCAACCTACCTGCCCTGCGCGGGTTCAAACCGCGGCGACTGCTGCAGGGCAAGCCACCGGAACGTCGGCTTGCGGAAACGAAAAAGCCCGCCGAGAGGCGGGCTTTTGACCGTGTCAGCCTGCATGACTGCAGACGATCGGATCGGGATATGGCAGCCCCGGATGGATTCGAACCACCGATGCCTGAGTCAGAGTCAGGTGCCTTACCGCTTGGCGACGGGGCTATAAAACGGATTTTAGCGCTTGGAGAACTGGGTCGCGCGACGCGCCTTGTGCAGACCGACCTTCTTGCGCTCGACTTCGCGGGCGTCGCGGGTCACGAAACCGGCCTTGCGCAGCGGCGACTTCAGCGCTTCGTCGTATTCGATCAACGCGCGGGCGATACCCAGGCGGATCGCGCCGGCCTGGCCGGTAATGCCGCCGCCAGCGACGGTGACCGTGATGTCGAACTTCTCGGTGTTCTCGGTCAGTTCGAGCGGCTGGCGCACGATCATGCACGAGGTCTCGCGACCGAAAAACGCCTCAAGCGTCTTGCCGTTGACCACGATCTCGCCCTTGCCCTTGCGCAGGAACACGCGGGCGGCGGAGGTCTTGCGGCGGCCAGTGCCGTAATTCTGCTGGATCGTCATGATGGGTCCTTAGAGTTCCAGCGCCTGCGGCTGCTGTGCGGTATGCGGATGTTCGGCGCCGCCGTAGACCTTGAGCTTGCGGTACATCTCGCGGCCCAGCGGGTTCTTCGGCAGCATGCCCTTGACGGCGATCTCGATCACCCGCTCCGGGTAGGTCGCCAGCAGATCCTTCAGACTGGTGGTCTTCAGGTTGCCGATGTAGCCGGTGAAGCGGTGATACTTCTTGTCGTCCAGCTTGGCACCGGTGACGGCCACCTTCTGCGCGTTGATCACGACGATATAGTCGCCGGTGTCGCAATGCGGGGTGTATTCCGGCTTGTGCTTGCCGCGCAGACGACGGGCGATTTCAGTCGACAGGCGACCGAGCGTCTTGTTCGTGGCATCGACCACGAACCAGTCGCGCTTGACGTTGTCTGCATTGGCGCTAAAGGTTTTCATTTCAAATACCTGGTATGCCGCCGTCAGGCGGTACGCGTCATCGGTGGATCAAAGGCGCGAGATGATAGCGGAGCCGTCATCCATGGCGCAAGCCCACCGACCGGCGGGCTGTGAGCTGGCAATGATAGCATGATGACCATGCCGCTTGAAAAGTCCCCCCTGCACGCGCCCGTCGGACGCATCGCCGAGCTGGCCGATCAGTGCGTGCAATGCGGGCTGTGCCTGCCGGTCTGCCCCACCTATGCGCTGGATCGGAACGAGGCGGAATCGCCGCGCGGGCGGATTGCCATCGCCTCCGCGCTGGCACGGGGCCTGGCCGACCCCACCGCGGAGCTGCGCGCGCACCTGGATCACTGCCTGGGTTGCCTGAACTGCGAAAAGGTCTGTCCGGCCCACGTCCAGTATGACGAATTGCTGATCGACACCCGGGCCCTGCTGGGTCCCACGGTCCGGCGGCCGCGACTGCTGCTGGGCCTGATCCGGCGGCCGGCATTGATGCGCGCGTTGCGCCGGGCCGGCGCATGGCTGGGCCTGGCGCACTGGAAGTCGTGGCTGGCCGGACGGCTGCCGGCGCATTCGCCCTGGCGCGCTGCGCTGCTCAGCCTGTCAGGCGATCCGCCGGCAGGCCGCGCGAAAACTCCTGAACGGGATAGCGGAAAGCCCGTTCTGGCGCTGTTTCCGGGTTGCGTGGCCAGCGTCGACGATGCCGAGGCGCAGCGGGCGGCGATCGTCCTGCTGCAGGCGACGGGCTTCCACGTGCACGTGTTGCCGGCGTTCTGTTGCGGTGCGATGGACTTGCACGGCGGCATGCCGGAGGCGGCCGAACGCGCCGCGCAGCAGGTCCGCCAGGCCTGGCTCGCCAGCGGCGCGACCCGGCTGCTTTCGGTGACGCCTGGCTGCCTCGGCACGCTGCGCCGCGCCTTGCCCGGGGTGAGCGTGGTCGATCCGGTGGAACTGCTGGCGACACGGGCCGAGTCCCTGCGCTTCCGCCCGCTGGCGCAGCGGGTGGCACTGCACTTGCCATGCACGCAGATCAACGTGGCAGGCACCGATACCGCCCTGCTGCAGTTGCTGCGCCGCGTTCCCGGGCTCGAGGTGCTGCCGCTGCCGCGGCCACCGCACTGCTGCGGTGCCGCCGGCAGCCATCTGCTGGAGTTTCCCGAACGCGCCGCGCAGCTGCGCGACGCGACCCTGCGGCAGGCCGCCACGCTGGAACCGCAGCAGCTGTTGTCGTCCAATATCGGTTGTCGCCTGCATCTGGCGGCCGGTCTTCGAGCGCAGGGCCTTCCCTGGATGCAGCAGCATCCACTGAGCCTGCTGGCACGACAACTGGAAAACGACCATTGAATAATGAAGAGTCCGCGCACGAAGTGCGGTTTTACCCTTCGCAAAACGGACTTCGCGTAAAATGACCTTCATGCCCATGAATGCCCGCACGCTCACTTCACTGGATCGTTTCCTCGCCGGCTGCGAGCGCGCCCTGGAAGCGATCGCCGGATCGCCGCCGGCCCGTCGCCCCACTCCCGCCGCCGACATCGGCGAGGCGGATCTGGACGACACCGAACGCCGTCACGTGGCCGGCCTGATGCGGATCAACCACACCGGCGAGGTCTGCGCGCAGGCGCTGTATTTCGGTCAGGCGGCACTGGCACGCGACAGCGACAATCGCGAACACCTGCTGCACGCCGCGGCCGAGGAGACCGATCACCTGGCCTGGTGCGCCGAGCGCCTGGAGCAGCTGGACAGTCGCCCAAGCCTGCTCAACCCGCTGTGGTACGCCGGCAGCTATGCGATCGGTGCCGCCGCCGCCCTGGCCGGCGACCCGGTCAGCCTCGGCTTCGTGGTCGAGACCGAACGCCAGGTGGAGGCGCATCTGGCCGAGCACCTGGAAAAGCTGCCGCCGCAGGACGAGCGCTCGCGTGCCGTGCTGAGCCAGATGCAGGCCGACGAGATCCGCCATGCCCAGGCGGCGCAGCAACGCGGCGGCATCGACCTGCCCTTCCCGCTGCCGCAGCTGATGCATGCCAGCTCGATGGTGATGAAGGCGGTGGCCTACCGCCTGTAGGAGCGCACCCTGTGCGCGATGCTGTTCCTCACGCCACGCAAAGAGCTATCGCGCACAGGGTGCGCTCCTACAAGAGAACCCCGAAAAAAACCCGCCTTTCGGCGGGTTTTTCGTCACATCAGGTTGCGGCCGTGGAACAGTTCCTCGATCTCGCGGCGCAGCAGCGACTCGATGCGCTGGCGCTCCTTGAACGACAGGTCGTCGGCATGCGACTCGAACAGGTAGGTGTCCAGGTCGAAGTCCTTGATGTGCATCTTCGTGTGGAACATGTTTTCCTGATACACGTTGACGTCGAACATTTCGTACTTCTGGCGGATGTGCTTGGCCAGGTAATCCTGCACCGAGTTGATCTTGTGGTCGATGAAGTGCTTCTTGCCCTTCACGTCGCGGGTGAAACCGCGCACGCGGTAATCGCACACCACGATGTCCGACTCGAAGCTGTCGATCAGGTAGTTCAACGCCTTCAGCGGCGAAATCACGCCGCAGGTGGCCACGTCGATATCCGCCCGGAAGGTGGCTATGCCGTTGTGCGGATGCGTTTCCGGGTAGGTATGGACGGTGATGTGACTCTTGTCCAGATGCGCCACGGCGCCGGCGATCGAGTCGCGACCGAGCTTCTCCAGCACCGGCTCCTCGGAGATCAGCATGGTCACCGAGGCGCCCTGCGGGTCGTAATCCTGACGTGCGATGTTGAGGATGTTCGCGCCGATGATGTCGGCCACGTCGGTGAGGATCTGGGTCAGGCGATCGGCATCGTATTGCTCGTCGATGTACTCGATGTAACGTCCGCGCTGCTCCTCGGACACCGCATAGCAGATATCGTAAATGTTGAAGCTCAACGCCTTGGTCAGGTTGTTGAAACCCTGCAGGCGCAGACGGGGGAGTGGTTTGACCACAAGCGACTCTCCATGACCGGACTCGGTCAGCATGTAGAGGCGGGTTAGCGACAAGGGTCCCCGCGGAATGGTGTGGAGCACAGGCGGCAGCCTGCACGACCCTTGTGAACGACAGGCGACAACGGCGTCGCTGCCGAAAGACCGCGAAGTATGCGACAAATCGACAGAAAATTGAACCTGCGGCAAGTCGCCCAGGTTTGCCATAATGCCGGGCATACGGCCCGATTGGCGCAACCGCGGCCCGCGGGCCGGCAATCTCCGCTGAAATCCGACAGATCCAGGAGTCATCGTGGCGCAACCCCTCAAATACCAGCTGCAACAGGCCTTCGAACGCTCGCAGGCCCCACTCGGCTTCGCCCCGGATCCCGCCTCGATGGAGCGATTTCTGGCGCTGTGCCATCGCCGGCGCTACCCGGGCAAGACCGCGATCATCCGTCCCGGCGATCCAGCCAACACCTTGTACTACGTGGTCGAAGGCTCGCTGGCGGTATGCACCGAGGACGAACAGGGACGTGAACTGATCCTCGCCTACATCAGCCGCGGCCAGTTCATCGGCGAGATGGGCCTGTTCGTGGAGCAGGCCCAGCGCGAGTCGATGGTGCGCACGCGCACGCCGTGCGAGATGGCCGAAATCAGCTACGAGCGCCTGTTCCAGCTGATGGAAGGGCCGTTGCGCGAGGAGTGTCCGAAAATCCTGTTCGCGATCGGCGCCCAGCTCACCAACCGACTGCTGCGCACCTCGCGCCAGGTCAGCCGGATGGCGTTCATGGACGTGACCAACCGCATCTCGCGCACCCTGCTCGACCTGTGCCAGGAGCCGGATTCGATGACGCACCCCGACGGCACCCAGATCCGCATCTCGCGCCAGGAAGTGAGCCGCATCGTCGGTTGTTCGCGCGAGATGGTCGGCCGCGTGCTCAAGCAGCTGGAGGAACAGCGGCTGATCGACGTCTCCGGCAAGACCATCGTGGTGCGCGGCACGCGCTGATCCCGCTGCGTTTCGATACGCCCGCCATCCGGACCGGATGCCGACGCTGGCGGAGCGAGCACGGTATATCGCCATCGGCTGCGGGACGGCACGCGGATGGCGGCCCCGCCCATCCTCGTCGGGGCCGGTCTACCCGCCCAGTCGGCGCAGCCGCTGCGGCGACGGTCAGAACCAGTCGACGCGGGTGATCACCCGGCCCAGTGCCTTCTCGACTTTCTTGCACAGGGTCGGCGTGCCGTTGACCAGCACCACCTCGACCGACGGCCGCAGCATCGGCACGTCCTGCAGCGAGTCGCTGTAGGCCAGCTGCCACGCCGTGACACCGTGCTGCGCCAGCAGCTGCACCTTGCGCGGGCCCACGTTGTGTCGCAGCGTGCGCATGCCGAGCCAGCCGGGGCGCAACTGCGAGGCAAGCACCTCGAGGTTGGTCAGCCCCAGCTGCTGCAAGATCCCGCTCACCAGCGTGTGCTCGCAACCGGTCACCACGATCACGCGGTCGCCTTGCGCCTGATGCTGGCGCAACGCGCGCAGACCGTCGCGACTGAACTGCCGCGGCCGCCGCGCCAGGGCGTCGGCGAACGCGTTCGCGGCGGCCCGGTAGTGCTGTTCGGCGAGCCCGAGCAGCGCGATGCGCACCAGTACCCGCTCGGGCAAGCGGCGCGAGAACGGCAACAGCAACAACAGCAGCGGCAGACTCGACAACGCCAGCAACTTCCGCCACAGCGAACCGGCGTAGCGCTGGCGCATGAACAGGTAGAACGCGTCGCCATGGATCAGCACGCCGTCGAAATCGAACAGCACCACGCGTGGCTGCGTTGCAGTCATCTCCTCGGGCAGCGCCTGCGCCTCCTGCTCCTCCTCCGGCATGTTGTTCACGGCGTGGCGAACAGCCGTCGCAACTCGCTGCCCGGATCCTCGGCACGCATGAACGCCTCGCCGACCAGGAACGCCTGGATGCCGCCCTCGCGCAGCCGCGCCACGTCGGCCGGCGTGTGGATGCCCGACTCGGCGACCAGCACGCGGTCGTATTCGATCAGCTCCTGCAGCGCCAGTGAGGTCTCCAGCGAAGTCTCGAAACTGCGCAGGTTGCGGTTGTTGACGCCGATCAGCGGCACCGGCAGCGCCAGCGCGCGTTCCATCTCCTCCTCGTCGTGCACCTCGCACAGCACGTCCATGTCGAGTTCGGCCGCAAGCAGCGACAATTGCAGCAACACGTCGTCATCCAGCGCCGCGACGATCAGCAGGATGCAGTCGGCGCCGATCGCGCGCGACTCGTACACCTGATAGGGGTCGATGGTGAAATCCTTGCGCAGCAGCGGCAGCGAGCAAGCCGCCCTCGCCTGCTGCAGGAAGGCCTCGCTGCCCTGGAAGAAATCGCTGTCGGTCAGCACCGACAGGCAGGCCGCACCGGCCGCCTCGTAACTCTTCGCAATCGCGGTCGGGTCGAAGCTGGCGCGTATCACGCCCTTGCTCGGGCTGGCCTTCTTCACTTCGGCGATCACCGCCGGCAGGCCGGCGGCGATCTTCGCCTCGATCGCTGCGGCGAAGCCGCGCGTGTCCGGCTGCTTCTCGATGCGCGCGATCAAATCTGCCAGTGGCAGCTTGGTCCGGCGTTCGGCAATCTCTTCCGCCTTGCGGGCAAGAATTCGATTGAGGATGTCGGTCATGGCATCTCGCTCGTGGGTGTATGAGCGCATCCTATGCGCGATTGGGGTGCGGCGTACCGATCGGCAGCAATCGAGCGCACGCTGAACCGCTACATCGGGCTGGTCAACCGCCGGGTGGCGGCCACGAAGGCCTGCATTTTCGCATGCGCGGCGCCGCTGGCAATCGTGCCGCGGGCCAGTTCGATGCCCTCGCCGATCGATCCGGCAACATCCGCCGCATACAGCGCCGCTCCGGCATTCAGGCAGACGATGTCGTGCGGCACACCGGCCCGCCCTTGCAGCGCCTCCAGCAGCATCGCCTTCGACTCGTCCACGTTCTCGACCCGCAGATTGCGGCTGGACGCCATCGCCAGACCGAAATCCTCCGGCTCCACTTCGTATTCGTGCACCACGCCATCGCGCAGCTCGCCGACCAGGGTCGCCGCGCCCAGCGAAATCTCGTCCATGCCGTCGCGCCCCCACACCACCAGCGCATGCCGTGCGCCCAGTGCCTGCAGGGCTCGCACCTGGATGCCGACCAGATCGGGATGGAACACGCCCATCAGGATATTCGGCGCGTCGGCCGGATTGGTCAACGGGCCGAGGATGTTGAACAGCGTGCGCACGCCCATTTCCCTGCGCACCGGCGCCACCACCTTCATCGCCGGATGATGGTTCGGTGCGAACATGAAACCGATCCCGGTCTCGACCATGCACTCGGCCACCTGGGCCGGCGCCAGGTCGATCGACGCCCCGAGCGCCTCCAGCACGTCCGCACTGCCGGACTTCGACGACACGCTGCGCCCGCCGTGCTTGGCGACCCGCGCACCGGCCGCGGCCGCGACGAACATCGAGGCGGTCGAGATATTGAAGCTCGAGGCACCATCGCCGCCGGTGCCCACGATGTCGAGGAAATGCGGATGCGGCGCGGCTTCGACCTTGGCCGACAGCTCGCGCATCACCCGCGCCGCGCCGGTGATCTCGCCCACGGTTTCCTTCTTCACGCGCAGGCCGGTCATGATCGCGGCGGTCATCAGCGGACTCACCTCGCCGCGCATGATCTGGCGCATCAGCGAGATCATTTCGTCATGGAAGATCTCGCGATGCTCGATCGTGCGCTGCAAGGCCTCCTGCGGCGTGATCGTGGTGATCCGCTCCCGTCCGTTCATGCCGCCAACCGCAGCGGCAGCCCGAGGAAATTGCGCAGCAGGTCATGCCCGTGCTGGGTCAGGATCGACTCCGGGTGAAACTGCACGCCCTCGACCGGCAGCGTGCGGTGGCGCAGGCCCATGATCTCGTCGATCGAGCCATCCGGATTTTCCGTCCACGCGGTGACTTCCAGGCAATCCGGCAACGACGACTGCTCCACCACCAGCGAGTGATAGCGCGTCGCCTCGAACGGATCGGGCAGGCCGGCGAATACGCCCTGGCCGCGATGACGCACCGGCGAGGTCTTGCCGTGCATGATCTGCTTGGCCCGGATCACCCTGCCGCCGAACACCTGGCCGATCGCCTGGTGGCCGAGACACACGCCGAACACCGGAATCTCGCCGGACAGCTCGCGCAACACGTCCAGCGACACGCCCGAATCATCCGGCGTGCCCGGTCCGGGCGAGATCATGATGTGCGTGGGCTGCAGCGCCCGGATGCCGGCCAGATCCAGCGCATCGTTGCGCACCACCTTCACCTGCTGGCCCAGCTCGCCCAGGTACTGCACGAGGTTGAAGGTGAAGCTGTCGTAGTTGTCGATCATCAGGAGCATGGACGGGCCTTGCCGAAATCATGGCGCCACGCGCCAATCGATAGCGCATTATAGCCATCCCTTTCAGGCTGCCCGGTACGCCTGATCCCGTGCCAGCGCCGGGCAACCACCGCGAACTTGGCGCCGGTGCGCCCGGGGTTACAGCCCTTTCGCAGCCTGCGCCACCGCACGGAACAGCGCGCGGCCCTTGTTCATCGTCTCCTCCCACTCCGTCGCGGGATCGGAGTCGTAGACGATGCCGGCGCCGGCCTGCACGTGCAGGCGACCGTCCTGGATCACCGCGGTGCGGATCGCGATCGCGGTGTCGGCATCGCCCCACCAGCCGATCCAGCCGATCGCACCGGCGTAGATGTTGCGCTTGTACGGTTCCAGTTCCTGGATGATTTCCAGCGCGCGGATCTTCGGCGCGCCGCTGAGCGTGCCGGCGGGAAACGTGGCCTTCAGCACGTCCATGTAGCTGAGGTTCGGCTTCGCCGTGCCCTGCACCTGCGACACGATGTGCATCACGTGCGAATAGCGCTCGATCGCGAACGAGTCGGTCACCTCGACCGTGCCGGTTTCGCTGATCCGGCCGATGTCGTTGCGGCCCAGGTCGATCAGCATCACGTGCTCGGCGCGCTCCTTCGGATCGGCCAGCAGCTCGGCCTCCAGCGCCCGGTCCTCTTCCTCGGTGGCGCCGCGCCGGCGCGTTCCGGCCAGCGGCCGCACCACCACCTTGCCGTCCTTCAGCCGCGCCAGGATCTCCGGCGAGGAGCCCACGATCTGGGTCTCGCCGAGATCGACGAAGTACATGTACGGCGACGGGTTCAGCGCGCGCAGCGCGCGGTACACGTCGACCGGCCGCGCATTGAAGCCCACGCTGAGCCGTTGCGACGGCACCACCTGGAAGATGTCGCCGGCGCGGATGTATTCCTTGGCCTTCTCGACCATCGCCTCGAATGCTTCCCGGGTGAATGAGGATTTGAAGTCGCCCTCGTCCAGCGCGATCGACTGGGTCAGTTGCGGATACGAGGCGCCGCCCTGGCGCAGCCGGTAGACCAGCGCGTCGAGCCGGCGCTGCGCCTGCGCATAGGCCTGCGGCTGCGCCGGATCGGCGTGCACGATCAGGTACAGCCGGCCCTTGAGGTTGTCGAACACAGCCACTTCCTCGGCCAGCATCAGCAGCACGTCGGGTGTGCCCAGCTCGTCGGCGCGATCCCACTGCGCCAGCCGCGGCTCGATGTAGCCGATCGTCTCGAAGCCGAAGTAGCCGACCAGGCCGCCGCTGAAGGCGGGCAGCTGCGGCAGCCGCGGCACGTCGTACTGCAGGCGCAGCTGCTCGATCTCGGCCAGCGGATCGTCCAGGTGACGGCGTTCGGTGACCTCGCCCGAATCCTCGACCTCCAGCTCATGCCCGCGCAGGCGATACACCCGCTTCGCCGGCAGCCCGATGATCGAATAGCGTCCCCAGGTGGCACCGCCCTCGACCGATTCGAACAGGAACGTGTACGGGCCGTCGGCCAGCTTCAGGTACACCGACAGCGGCGTGTCGAGGTCGGAGAACACCTCGCGCACCAGCGGAATGCGCGTATGCCCCTGGGCGACCAGCGCGTCGAATTCGTCTCGGGAGATCACGTGGGGAACATCCGGATGGCCAAACGAGGAAGCGGCCATTGTAGGGGAAGCGCGCGTCTTCCCATGCCATCACCGCCTGCGCACCGCCCGGGTCAGCAGGCACACGGCGGATCCTGCCCGTCCATCCGGCCGAATCAGGTCGTCCCGGCGGATTCCCGGCGAGCTGTCGCAGGCCGGTCGACGGATCAGGCGTCGCCCACCGCTTCTTCGGCGACAACCGCCCGGTCTGCGCCTTGCGCCGTGCCATGGGGTTCGCGCTCGTCGTCCGGCGTACCGTTGCCGGCCCCGAAGGCGCCCCGAGCCGCGCCGGCCGAGTTCCCGTCGAGCTCATCGCGATCGGCACGCATGGCGATACGCGACGCCACCAGCGCGCGCATGTTGCGTTCGACTTCCGCGATCGTCATCGGAAAGAAACTGTCGTCCCGGTCGCTCACCGACCAGCTGCGCACCCGTTGCTGGTCTACCGCCACCTGCATGTCCTGCAGCGCTTCGACCATCTCGGCCGCCTGCACGTCGGCCACTTCGCAGATCAACCGCCACAGCCAGTTCATGCGCATGGGATCGGTGGCGCGGCTCATCGGCGGTCGTCGATAGGGCTGTCGGCTGAGATCGAATGAATTCATCGGTGGCATTCCGGCACGTGAACACGGTAGTGACCTAGCGGCCCGCAGCGAAAAATCTTGAGCCGGTTCAAGCGGGTGTGTCGGCCAGCCAGAGCCAGGGGGAAGCCGCGGCGGTGCGACGACGGCGCTCAGCCCCCCAGGCGCAGACGCGACATGCCGCGCAATTGCAGCGTGAACGCCACGCCGCTGCCGTCGTCGAGGTTGCGCGCCGACGCCACCCCGCCGTGGCGCTCGGCCACCAGTCGCACCACGTACAGACCCAGGCCCAGATGCGGTGCATCGCCGGGAGTGGCCTTGTCACGCAGGCTGACCAGCGAATCGAACAGCCGGCCCTGCATCGCCTCGGGCAGCAGCGGACCCTGGTTGGCCAGCTCGATCTCGGCACCGTCGGCGCTGGCGCGCAGGCTCAGCCGCAGCCAGCCCTGCTCCGGGGTGAACGACAGCGCGTTGTCGAGCAGCTTGTCCAGCGCCTGCGCGATCAGCTCCGGCGCGCAATGCAGGGACAAGGGCGCGTCGGGCAGCACACAGTCGAGCCGGCGCTTGCCGATCAGCGCGCGATAGGCGTCCGCGCAGCCGCGCACCACCTCACGCAGGTCCACGTCCTCGGGCTCGGCTGCGGTGATCGAGCGTTCCATCCGGCTCGACTCGCTCATCGCCCGTACCAACGCACCGAGCCGCGCCACGCCATCGCGGGCACGCGCGAGATACGGCTGCGCCTCGGGCGGCAGGGCCGCATGCTCGAGGTTGTCCAGCGAGGACTTCACGATCGCCAGCGGCGTGTTGAGTTCGTGCGACAGCTTCGAGGCCAGCGTGCGCAGGTAGTCGGTGTAGCCACCGACCACCTCGAACAGCCGCTCGAAACTGCGCGCCAGGTCGCCGATCTCGTCCGCCGCATCGGTCATCGGGAAGCGGCCCTGGGCGAACAGCCCGTCCAGGCGGCCATCGCCGAGCTGCGCGCGCTCGGCCGCATTGCGCAGGCGGCCCAGCCGCAGGCTGAGCCGGGTGGCGAAGACCAGCAGGATGGCGCCGGCCGCCAGCAGCACGCCCAGGCTGGTCAGCAGCAGGCCGAACAACGCCCGATTGGCGAGCAGCGGCACGCTGCGGCTGGCCTGCTCCAGCAACAGCACGCCATCGACCCTGCCCGCGCGTTTGATCGGTACCGTGGCGGACAGCACCACGCTGCCGCGCTCCTCGCCGCTGCGCCAGACACTGACCGAGCGGCCGGCGCGCGCCTCGGCGAATTCGGTCGTGTCCAGTCGCGGCACGTCCTGCGACCACAGGTTGGCGTCCTCCAGCCGGGTCGCCAGCAACGAGCGATAGACCAGCGAGGCGAACCAGCCCGGCTGCCCGTCGGCACCGGCTGCACTGTTCAGACGGCCACTGCGCGCCAGCAGCCAGCCCTGCGACGACAGCACGCGCGCCTGCACCCGATCGGGCACCAGCCGCGCCAGCTCGCCGGAAAGCTTGTCGGAATAATCGACCAGGGCGCGCGTGTCCGCCGCCATCCGGTCACCACCGTATGCGGCGTCGTACGCACCCAGTCCCAGCGCGCGCAACGACAGCGCGCGCGGCAGGCGCAACTCGACCCGGTAGCCGCTGCCGTCCTCCTGCCATTGCGCGGTGATCAGGTCGGGCAGGCCGTCGACCGCCGGATCGAGCGGGCGGGCGACCAGTCCGCCCGGCGCCGCGCTGGCCAGCAGGTAGCGCCGCCGGCCGGCGGCGTTCTCCAGGGTCAGGATCAGGTGGTCGGCGGCCAGCGCATTGGCATCGTCGGCATCGGCGCGCGTACGCTGGATATCGCTCACGTCGGCGTACAGATACAGCCAGTCATCGTCCTCGGCCAGCAGCAACTTGCCACGCCGGGCGAACGGCTGGCTCCACGGCGTCAGCGGGGCCCAGTCATCACCGTAACCGTCGACCGTGATCGGTCCCGGCATCGGCTGCACGTACCAGGTCGGACCGGTGACCGGCGATACCGCGCCGGTCACCACCAGGCTGCGCGCCACCACGTCGGCCGAGGCCAGCAGCGCCTGCGCCTGGCCATCGCGCAGCAGGGTTTCCATCTGCCGCACATACGTCCAGCCGGCAATCGGCAGGGCCAGCGTGCACAGCGCGACCAGCAGCAGTTTCTGGCGCAGGGTCATCCGCGACCACCAGCTGTGGAACGATGAAGTTCAGCCACCATGCGCGGGCGGGGCGACATAGGGCAGGTAGCGTGATGCCACCACCACCTGCATGAACGCATCGAGCAGGGCGCGGCGGGAGGGATCGGCGGCGTCGAACGCCATCGACCAGCTGAAGCGCAAGCCGCTGGCCTTGCCCGGATCGCAGAACACCACCACGTCGTCGACGTGGTCGCTGCCCTGATAGACGCTCGCCTGGCACGGCATGCCCGGATGGTGCACCGCGAAGCCGGACACCTTGCCGGCCGGATCGTGTCGCAGGTAGCGCTGGTGGTCGGCCTGCACTTCGGCGGCCAGCGTCGGCAACTTGCGCGGGGTCACGTTGAGCACCATCACCCGCTGCGGCTTGCCGCTCCAGTCGCCCTGGTAGAGCACCGCGTCGACGCCGATCGCCCGCGCATAGGTGCAGCAGTCGCGGGTCCAGCCGGCCGGGGTCCGCAGCGCGATCGCCCATGCCGACGCATCGCCATCGCGCGCACCGTGCGCCAGCACGTCGCCGGGCGGCGCACCCGCCCGTGCCGGCGCGACCCACCCCGCTGTCATCAGCACGGCCAGCAGGCCGAACAGCAGCCGCTGCCGGATCATGGCTTCCATCGGTAGCCGACTCCGTGCACGGTCTCGATCGCGTCGAACTCCGGCGCCACCGCGATGAACTTCTTGCGGATGCGCTTGATGTGCGAGGTGATCGTGGCATCGTCCACCACCAGTTCCGCCTCGCGCATCAGCTGGTCGCGGTTCTTCACGTGGCCGGGAAACCGGATCAGCGTGTGCACCATCCAGAACTCGGTGACGGTGAGCGGCACCTCCTCGTCGTTCCAGCTGATCCGCATGCGCTCGGACTCCAGCTTCAGCGGCCCGTGCTCGATTACCGTCTCGCTCGAGGCCGGCGCCTTCAGCGACTCGATCCGGCGGAACAGCGCGGCGATGCGGGCGGCCAGCTGGTGCAGGCTGGTGTCCTTGCTGAGGTAGTCGTCCGCGCCCAGGCGCAGGCCGGAGATCACGTCGAAATCCGAATCGCGCGCGGTGAGGAAGATCAGCGGCAGGGTCGACGATTTCGCGCGCAACTCGCGGCACAGGTCGAAGCCGCCCTCCGGCTCGTCGCCGAGACCGATGTCGATGATCACCAGTTCCGGCAGGCGCATCGCGAAGGCACTGGACGCTTCCTGGCGCGAACCGTAACCGCGCGCGTCGTAACCGAAGCGGTTCAGCGCCTCGACGTAGTTGGCGCGGATCAACGGCTCGTCTTCGACGATGGCAATGCTGCGGCCCATGCTGTGCTCCCTTGGTGGTGGACGCAGCGTGCTATGCGGATCGCGTGCGCGCAAGCCATCCGGCGCCACTGCCCGCGTTTTGCCACAAGCCGGCGGCAAACCGGCCGCTTTGCGCCGCACACGGCGCCGCACACGGCGCTTTCATGTGAATCACGTACCACGCAGGGAGACCGGCCATGAAAGTTGAATCCAGCGAACACGACCCGAATGCCGAGCTGCACGGCTTCGAGCCGCTGCGCATCACGCTGGCACTGGGCGCCCTGCTGCTGGGCCTGCTGCTGGGCATCCACTGAGGAGATCACCATGCAGACCACTCCGTTCCGAACCATCCGATTCATGCCGTTTGCCGTGGAAGGCGTTGGCACGCCCGGCGCGAAGGGAATCGCGCCGGGCCTGGGCCAGGACGAGCCCGATCCCGACTGGCACCCGCTGTAGCACCCACCGATTCCGCGGCCCTGCCGCACTCCCGTTCCCTCCGACATGGTGGTTACTTTCCCCTCCTCGCGAGGGGATTTTTTTGCCTGTCGCGCGGGCGGCCCGCGCCGGTCAGGCCGGCGATCGCCCGTGCGGTCAGCGTTTCGCCCCGAATGCGCCGCATCCCGACGCAAATGCGACCGCATCCGGGCCGCTGGCGATGCGGCAATGCAAGCCGAAAGACCCGTATTCCACCAGGGGATGGCCATGTACCGATCAAGACGATTGTTTCCCGCGCTACGCAACCTGCTCGCACTCGGCGGGCTGCTGCTGGGGCTCGCCGCACACGCCGGCACACCGGGCAGCGGCGAGCTGCGCCTGCACGACCGCGCCGGCCATGCACAGAGCCTGGCCAGCCTGGACACCGACGTCGATTATCGCGTCAGCGGCCTGGTGGCCGAGGTGCAGGTGCGCCAGCAGTTCCGCAATACCGGCAAGGACTGGCTGGAAGGCGACTACCTGCTGCCGCTGCCCACCGGTGCGGCGGTGTATGCGATGGCGCTGGACATCGGCGAGCGCCACATCGTGGCCGAGATCAAGCGCAAGGAGGCGGCGCAGAAAGTGTTCGAGCAGGCCCGCGCCAACGGCCAGAAGGCCGCCCTGATCGAGGCAGACAGCGGCAACCTGTTCCGCACCGCGGTCACCAATGTGGCGCCGGGCGAGACGGTGACCATCGTGCTGCACTACTGGCAGCGGGTCGACTACCGCGCCGGCGGGTTCTCGCTGCGCTTCCCGCTCACCTTTACCCCGCGCTATCACATGCGCGAGGGCGCGCAGCCGGGCGATGCCGGCATCGCCACCGCCCAGGTGTTTGCCGACGACGATGCGCGGGCGCCGTTGCGCACGCATATCGCGGTGCGGCTGGACGCCGGCGTGCCGCTCGTCGCGGTCAGCAGTCCCAGCCATGCGATCGTCAGCGAGCGGCACGGCAAGCGGTGGGATGTCCGCCTGCGCGACGCCAGCGTGCTGCCGGATCGCGACTTCGTGCTGCGCTGGCAGCCGAAGCCGCAGACCCAGCCGAACGTGGCCAGTTTCAGCCAGGACATCGACGGCCAGCACTACGCCATGCTGATGTTGTTGCCGCCGCAGCAGCAGGCGCAGCGGCTGCCGCGCGAGCTGATCCTGATCATCGACACCTCCGGTTCGATGGGCGGCGAGTCGATCCGACAGGCGCGCGCCGCGCTGGATCTGGCGCTGAGCCAGCTGCAGCCGGGCGATCGCTTCAACGTGGCCGAATTCAACTCGATCCTGAACCCGTGGCGCAGCGACGCCGTCGCCGCCACGCCGGAGGCCTTGCAGCAGGCGCGCGCCTGGGTCGACCAGTTGCAGGCCCGCGGCGGCACCGAGATGGAGCCGGCGCTGCGCTTTGCGCTTGCCGGCCACGCGCCGCCGGGCTATGTGCGCCAGGTGCTGTTCGCCACCGATGGCGCGGTCGACGATCCGAACGGCCTGATGCAGCTGATCGACCGGCAACTAGGTGACTCGCGGCTGTTCCCGATCGGCATCGGCAGCGCGCCGAATGCCGGCTTCCTGCAGGCGGCGGCCCGCCACGGCCGCGGCAGCGAAACCCTGATCACGGATCTGGGCACGCTCACCGAGTCGATGCAGGGCCTGCTGGCCAGGCTCGACCATCCGGCACTGCGCGACATCAAGGTCGACTGGCCCGCCGGCACCGACGCCTACCCGCGGCAGTTGCCGGATCTGTACCTGGGCGAGCCGCTGCTGGTCACCGCGAAACTGCCCCAATCGACCGCGCAGGTGCAGGTCCACGGCAGTCTGGCCGATCGCGCCTGGACCGCGCCGGTGGACCTGTCGAGCCCGACCGCCGCCGAAGGACTGGACCGGCTGTGGGCGCAATCGCGCATCGCCGACCTGGAGGACCAGCTGGCCCGCGGTGGCGAATTGCCCGCCCTGACCGAGCAGATCACCCGGACCGCGCTGGCCGCGCATCTGGTCAGCCGCTATACCAGCCTGGTCGCGGTGGACCGCACGCCTTCGCGCAGCGCCGATGCCGCGCTCAGGCACGAGCAGATTCCCAACGTGATGCCGGCCGGCACCCACTTCGCGCAGACCGCCACCCCGGCCGAACTGGAACTGTGGCTGGCTCTGCTGGCCCTGCTGCTGGCCGCGCTGGGCTGGTGGATGCAAAAGAGGGTATGTCGATGAAACGGCGGCAGGCGTGGCGCTGGTTGATGTTCGGCGCGCTGATGCTGGCCGCCGGGCTGGGCCTCGACGGCATCTGGATCCATGCCAAGGCGGCGCTGGCGCAGGTGCTGATGGCGCGGGCCTGGGCACGATCGGATCACGGCCGCGTAACGCAGCGGCCGTGGCCGTGGGCCGACATCGCGCCGATCGCGCGGCTCAGCGTGCCCCGGCTGCAGCGGGATCTGATCGTGCTCGACGGCGACAACGGCCAGGCACTGGCATTCGGCCCCGGCTGGATGCGCGCGAGCGCGCCACCAGGCACGCCCGGGCTCAGCATCATCAGTGCCCATCGCGATACCCAGTTCCACTTCCTGCAGGCGCTGCATCCGGGCGATCTGCTGCATCTGGAGGGCCGGGGCGGCGGCAGCGACTACCGGGTGGAGGGCAGCCGCGTCATCGACAGCCGGCATGTCCGCGTGCCCGCCGCCGACAGCATGGACGGCCTGTGGCTGGTCACCTGCTATCCGTTCGGGGCGATTGTCCCGGGCGGGCCGCTGCGTTATGTCGTCCAGGCACGCCGGCTGAATCCCCGCTCCAGCGGATGATCCATCCCGCGGGAACCAAACCGGATCGGCCCGGTCAACCATATCGATTGGTGGCGTTCCTCTTGCCGTGGAACGTGCCGGTACGGCGGCTGACCCTCCCTCTGCAGTCGCCGTATCGGCAGCCCCAATCCATGGTGTTCCCTCTTGCGTCAACCGATGACGTTCATCCCGGCGCAGCCGTTCACTGCGCCGGGATTTTTATGCGCTGAAGGTGTGTCGCCGGAGAGCACCCGCGGCGGGAGTCTTCAGCCGATCGCCTTGCGCATGGCGTCGATCTCGGCACGGTAGTCCTTGGCGTGGAAGATCGCCGAGCCGGCCACGAAGGTGTCCGCACCGGCCGCGGCGATCGCCCCGATATTCTCCGCGGTGACGCCGCCATCCACTTCCAGCCGGATCGTGCGACCGCTGGCATCGATCCGCTGACGCGCCTGGCGCAACTTGTCCAGCGTGCCGGGGATGAATTTCTGGCCGCCGAACCCGGGGTTCACCGACATGATCAGGATCAGGTCGAGCTTGTCCATCACGTAATCGAGATGATCCAGCGGCGTGGCCGGGTTGAACACCAGCCCCGCCTGGCAGCCGGATTCGCGGATCAGCCCCAGCGTGCGATCGATGTGTTCGCTCGCTTCCGGATGGAAGCTGATCAGGCTGGCACCGGCCCGGGCGAAATCCGGCACGATCCGGTCGACCGGCTTGACCATCAGATGCACGTCGATCGGCGCGCTGATGCCGAACTTGCGCAGCGATTGCAGCACCATCGGGCCGATCGTGAGGTTCGGCACGTAATGGTTGTCCATCACGTCGAAATGTACCCAGTCGGCACCGGCCGCCAGCGCGGCGGCGGTGTCTTCGCCCAGCCGCGCGAAATCGGCGGCGAGGATGGACGGGGCGATCATCGGAGCTTGCTTGGGCATGGTGGCACCTGGCTGTACGGATGGTGTCTGTGCGCGAACGCTCTTGACGCAACACCCGGGCAAAAGGCATCGCGCACTGGGTGCGCTCCTGCACGTATGGGAGTACCTGGGGGACTCAATCTACGATTATTTGAATCCTCGCGCTTCCTTGATGCGGTCATAGGCGGCATTGATCTCGCTGGCGCGCGACTCGGCACGCTTGCGCATGTCCTCGGGCAGGTCGCCGAGGCGATCGGGATGGTGCTCGGAAATCAGCTTGCGGTAGGCGCGCTTGATGGCGCGGTCGTCGGCCTGGCGGTCGATCCCCAGCACCGCGTACGGATCCGGCCCCTGTGCCGAACGCTGCGGCGGTACATAACCGCTGCTGCCCTGGCCGTGGCCATACTGGCGCTGACCACCGCCTGCGTTCCACGCGTAGCCCTTCATCGCCATCAGCGCCATCAACTCCATGTCGCTGACCCGCAACGCGAACGCCAGCTGGCGCAGGATCGACATCTTCTCCGGCCCCGGATTGCCCTCGGCCAGCACCGTCTCGATCACCACGTCGAGTACCGGAAATGCATGATCGCGGCGCATGCCGACCCATTTGCGCAACGCCGTGATGGTCTGGGTGACGTCGAACTCCGGCTGCTTGCCGACATTGAAGCTGACCACCGCCTGCTTGCGCAGCTCGGTGTCCAGCTTCATCCGGGTCATCAGGCGCTCGGCGATCGCGATCTCGGCCTCGGACACGCGGCCATCGGCCTTCGCCACCGCACCGAGCAGGGTGAACAGCGGGCCGACGAAACCGCCTGCCTCGGGAATGGCCCGCTTGCGCTGGCCATAGCGCAGGTTGTCGAAGATGAAGCCGATCACCGCGCCGACCAGGGCCCCGGGCAGGCGCCCCATGAGCAGGCCGAAGAACGCGAACCACATCGTGTAGGTGAAGCTCATGAATGATCCTGCGGCTGCGGCGACTGCATGCTGTACCAGCGGGCCAGCGCGTCGAGTTCGGCCTCGCTGAGCGGGCCGATCGCGGTACGCATGACGGGCACGTCGCGGCGGCCATCGCGGTATTGCCTGAGCGCATGGCGCAGGTAATCCAGCTTCTGGCCCGCCAGGTTCGGCACGCCGGGCATGCTGGCGTGGCCACTCGGCCCATGGCAGGCCGCGCACAGGCCCAGCCGGGTGGGCGGTGCCGATGGTGCCGTCTGGGCATGGCTGGGGAGGGCTGCGGCCAGGCAAAACGCCGCGGTCAGTAGGATACGCATCGGCAACAGATGGGGCTAAAGGTCGCCAATTCTAGCAGTCCGCCCGGGATCGCCCATGCGACATCTTCGGCAAGCGCGCCGCAGCGGCTAGAATGGGTCGCTTACTCGCCCGCGGAAGTGCCGAACGTGCCCACCACCCTGCTGCAATCGAACCTGCCCGGTCTGGAGCTGATCCATCGCGGCAAAGTGCGCGATGTCTACGCGTTGTCCGACGATCGCTTGCTGATGGTCGCCACGGACCGGTTGTCGGCGTTCGATGTGGTGTTGCCCAACCCGATCCCGGGCAAGGGCGAGATGCTCACCCAGATCTCCAATTTCTGGTTCCACAAGACCGCGCACCTGCTGCCGAACCACCTGCTCGACGTGCCGCTGGCCGAGGTGTTGCCGCCCGGCACCGATCTGGCGCTGTACGAGAAGCGCGCGGTGGTGACGCGCCGGCTGAAGCCGGTGCCGGTGGAGGCGATCGCCCGTGGCTACCTGATCGGTTCGGGCTGGAAGGATTACCAGGCCAGCGGTTCGCTGTGCGGCATCGTGTTGCCGCCCGGCCTGCAGCAGGCGCAACAGTTGCCGGAACCGATCTTCACGCCGTCGACCAAGGCCGCGGTGGGCGACCACGACGAGAACGTCAGCTACGACGCGGTGGTCGACGCGATCGGCGCCGAGCTGGCCGGCCAGGTGCGCGACGCAACCCTGGCGATCTATCGCTGGGCGGCCGCCTATGCGGCGGAGCGTGGCATCATCATCGCCGACACCAAATTCGAGTTCGGCACCGATGCCGGCGGCACGCTGTACGTGATGGACGAGATGCTGACGCCGGATTCCTCGCGCTTCTGGCCCGCCGACGAATACCGCGTGGGGATCAGCCCGCCCAGCTACGACAAGCAGTTCGTGCGCGACTGGCTGGAGACGCAGGACTGGAACAAGACCGCGCCCGGCCCGGTGATTCCCGACGAGGTGATCGCCCGCACCGCCGCCAAATATGCCGAGGCGCTGCAGCGCCTGGCCGGTATCCGACTCAGCTGAATCCGACGGGGGAAAGGCAGATGCGCGACATGCAGAGCTGGCTCGACAGTTACAGCGAGGACCACCGGAATCCGGTCAATCGGGTGTTCCACTGGTTTTGCGTACCCCCGATCGTGTGGTCGGTGATCGCGCTGCTGTGGGCGATCCCGGTGCCGGCCTCGCTGCTGCGCCCCGGCTCATGGGCGGTGGCGGTGATGGTGCTGGCGTTCTACTGGTACTGGAAGCGCTCGCACCGGCTGGCGATCGCGCTGCTGATCGCGTTCGCCCTGCTCGGCCTGCTCACCAACCTGCTGTATTACCGGCTCGGCGCGGCTTCGCTCTGCTACCTGGCCGTCGGCGTGTTCGTGGTCGCCTGGATCGGCCAGTTCATCGGCCACAAGTTCGAGGGGCGGCGCCCCAGCTTTCTCACCGACCTGTCGTACCTGCTGATCGGCCCGGCCTGGCTGATGGCCAAGCTGTTGCGCGGACTGGGATTCAAGCAAGTCACATGACCACCCTGCTTACCGTGATCAGCAGCCTGCTCTGGTGGGTGCTCTACAGCAGCATGGCGGCGCTGGTGTTTGCCCTGATCGGCTGGTCGGTGCTGCGCTGGACCGAACGTTGTGCGGTGGTGTTCAACCGCATCTACTTCGCCTGCCTGCTGTGGAGCATGATCGGCATGCTGCTGGTCGTCGGCGTAGCCGCCTACGAAGGCCACCTGCATCCCCCGTACACGGCACTGCTGAGCTCGGGCCTGTTGCGCGTCGTGCTGGTGCTGGACATGTTGATCGGCACCGTGCTGCTGTGGCGGCTGGTGCCGCGCATCGATGCCCGGCGCATTCGCCCCGGCAGTGCCTGCATGGCGATCGCCATGATCATGGCGATCGGCTTCGGCGTGGCCACCAGCCTGGTGTGAAGCCGCACGAGACGACGGCGGGGTGGACCATCCACCCTCGCCGTCGTCCTGCCTCGCCGGTCCGGACTCAGTGCATGCCCAGCATCGCCGCGCCAAACACCATCGAGAAGATGAAGCCGATGATCAGGGCCAGCAGGATGCCGATCACCAGGTAGAGCAACTGCACCACGCAGGCCTTGCCGTAGCCGATCCGGCTGCCGTTCCGGGCGAGCAGCAGATAGTTGACCACCGCGGCGCCGACCAGGAATTGCGTCACCAGCGACAACAGGCCGCTCAGGCCGCCCGGCAGGATCATGCGCAGGATGATCGACACCACCACCACGGCTACCGCGGTCAGCAGCACCGCGCCCAGCGCACGCAGATAGGACGGCATGTAACCCACCACCAGCCGGAACGCCACGCCCAGCACGAGTGCGGCTACCAGGATGCCGACCACGCACGTCACCAGCATGGCGAACAGGCCCATGCCGGCCAATGCAGCAAACGAAGAAGTACCCATGACTGACTCCCCTTTCATCGGTAATTAAGGAAAACCGCCGGTGGCATCCCCATGCCTCCCCTTTCCCGGCGGTGTGGGCAGCCTAGGGGCCCGGGCGACGGCAGCGCAAGCGGAGCCTCAATGGAAGTCGCGCGAGCGGCTGTCCAGTGAACCCAGCAACGCACTCAGGTCGACCAGCCGCCGGGCAATCAGGTGACTGACCCCGTCGACGGCTTCCCATTGCCCTTCCACGCCCAGCAGGCGGGCCTCCAGATAGACGCGCCGCTGCCGCTGCGCCACGTGGTTCCAGACCACCACGTTGATGCAGCCATGCTCGTCCTCGATGGTGATGAAGGTGACCCCGCTGGCCGTCTGCGGCCGCTGCCGCTGGGTGACCAGACCGGCCGCGCGCACCCGGCTTTCGTGCGGCTGGCGGCGCAGGCTGTGCGAATCGGCGTAATGCGCGGCGCGCAGCCGCGACCGGATCAGCTTCAGCGGATGCGGCCCCAGGCTGAGGCCGGTGCGCGCATAGTCGGCCGCCAGGTTTTCCGCGACCGAGGGCGGCGGCAGCACGATGGCCTGCTCCGTCGGGCTGTCCCGGCCGAACAGCGGCAGCTGCGGCTCGACCCCGGCCACCGCCCACTTCGCCCGATGGCGGTGCCCGGCCAGCGCGCTCAGCGCACCCGCCTCGGCCAGCAGCTCCTGCTGGCGCCGGTCGATGCCGGTGCGCGCACACAGATCCACCACATCCGTGAACGGATGTTCGGCGCGTGCCCGCGACAGCCGCTCGGCGGCGTCCTGCCGGAACCCGCGCACCTGCCGCAGCCCCAATCGCAGCGCCGGCTGCCCACGACCGCGCGGATCCTCCTCCAGGGTGCAGTCCCAGTCGCTGTGGCGTACATCCGGCGGGCGCACCGCGATGCCGTGGCGCTGCACGTCCTGCACGATCTGGCTGGGCCCGTAGAACCCCATCGGCTGGGCATTCAGCAGCGCGCAGGCGAACGCGGCCGGCTCGTGGCATTTCAGCCAGCAGCTGGCGTAGACGATGCCGGCAAAACTCGCGGCGTGGCTTTCCGGGAAACCGTAGCTGCCGAAGCCCTTGATCTGCTCGAACAGCTGCGCGGCGAAGGCCTCGGAATAACCGCGTTCGGTCATGCCCCGCATGATCCGCTCGCGATGTTTTTCCATGCCGCCGTGGCGTTTCCACGCGGCCATCGCCCGACGCAGCTGATCGGCTTCGCCGGGCGTATAGCCGGCCGCCACGATCGCCAGCTTCATCACCTGCTCCTGGAACAGCGGCACGCCCAGGGTGCGTTCGAACACCGCCTTGAGATCCTCCGACGGATAGTCGATCGGCTCCTCGCCACGGCGCCGGCGCAGGTACGGATGCACCATGTCGCCCTGGATCGGCCCGGGCCGCACGATCGCCACCTGGATCACCAGGTCATAGAAATTCGCCGGCCGATGCCGCGGCAGCATCGCCATCTGGGCGCGACTCTCGATCTGGAACACGCCGATGGTGTCGGCGTTCTGGATCATCCGGTAGGTGGCCGGATCATCGTCGGGCAACGTGGCCAGGGCGTAATCCTGGCCGCGATGCGCGCGCAGCAGATCCAGGCACTTGCGCACGCAGCTGAGCATGCCCAGCGCCAGGCAATCCACCTTGAGCAGCTTCATCGTGTCCAGGTCGTCCTTGTCCCACTGGATGATCGTGCGCCCGGGCATCGCCGCGTTTTCCACCGGCACCAGTTCGCTCAGCGGTGCATCGCTGATCACGAAACCGCCCACGTGCTGCGACAGGTGCCGTGGCATGTCGAGCAGCTCGGCGGTGAGTTTCAGCACCCGCCGCAGCACCGCACTGTGCGGATCGAAACCGCCTTCGCGCAGCAACTCATCCAGGCAGGCCTCGCCATCCCACCAGGCGAAGATGCCGCTCAGCTGGTCCACCTGCTCCGGCGGCAGACCCAGCGCCCTGGCCACGTCGCGCACCGCGCTCCGGCCGCGATAGCAGATCACCGTGGCCGCCAGCGCGGCCCGCTCGCGGCCGTACTTGCGGTAGATGTACTGGATCACTTCCTCGCGCCGCTCGTGCTCGAAATCCACGTCGATGTCGGGCGGCTCGTTGCGCTCCTTGCTGATGAAGCGTTCGACCAGCAGGTTGATCCGCGCCGGATCGACCTCGGTGACGCCGAGCGCGAAACACACGGCGGAGTTGGCGGCCGAGCCGCGGCCCTGGCAGAGGATTTTCTCGCTGCGCGCGAAGTGGACGATGTCGTGCACGGTGAGGAAGTACGACTCGTAGTGCAGCTCCTCGATCAGGTTCAGTTCGTGCTCGATCTGCACGCGCACCTTTTCCGTCGGCCCTTCCGGCCAGCGCCAGCGCATGCCCTGCTCGGTGAGCTGGCGCAGCCAGCTGATCGCACTGTGCCCCGCCGGCACCAGTTCGTCGGGGTAGCGGTATTCCAGTTCGTCCAGGCTGAACCGGCAGCGCGCGGCGATCGCCACGCTCTCCTGCAGCAAGGCGGCGGGATAGATCGCCGCCAGCGCCTCGCGCCGGCGCAGATGGCGCTCGCCATTGCGGAAGATCAGCGCGCCGGCCTCGGCAACCGGCACGCGATGACGGATCGCGGTCAGCGTGTTCTGCAGGGCCAGCCTGCGGCGCACGTGCATGTGCACGTCGCCGGCCGCGACCAGACGCAGGTCCAGGCTGGCCGCCAGCAGCTCGAGCTCGCGCAGGCGCTGCGCATCGTCGGCGCCGTGGTGCAATTCCACCGCCAGCCACGCCCGCTCGCCGAAGGTGGCGCGCATCCAGCGCCCGTGCGCGGGATCGGCATGACGCCCGGGCAACCACAACGCGAACGTGCCCGGCAGGCCATCGGCCAGGTCGGCGCAGTGCAGCCGATACGTACCCTTGGCCGAGGCGCGCCGGCCGCGCGTGATCAGTCCGCACAGCGCGGTATAGCCGGCGCGGTTCTCGCACAGCAGCACCAGCTTCGGTCCGTCCTCCAGCTGGAACTCGGCGCCCACGATCAGTTTCACCCCGGTCTCGCGCGAGGCTTCCAGCGCACGCACGATGCCGGCCAGCGAGCATTCGTCGGTGATCGCCAGCGCACTGTAGCCGCAGGCCCTGGCCCGTTCGAACAACTCGCGCGCGCTGGAGGCGCCGCGCCCGAACGAGAACGCCGACAGGCAATGCAGTTCGGCATACGCATTCATGCGAACCAGCCCTGCAGCATCCAGCCAGCCTGCTCGCCCGGCGCACAGAACACCCATGCGCGCTGGCCCTGCGCGGTCTCGACCACGTAGTAATCGCGACACACCTCGCCGCCATCCCACCAGCCGGTTTCCAGCCGCTCGGGGCCGGCCAGGATGCGCGGCGCGCCCCCGCGCAGGGGAATCGGTCGCTCGAGCAGCCAGGTCGGCCGCGGCGACGGTTCCTGCCAGCCGTCGTCGCGCGCCGCAATGCGCTGGGCCCGCTCGGGACGCGGGTCGGTGGTGCTGCCCAGTTGATGCACGGCACGGTCGCCGAGCCGCGCGCGCAGGCGCTCGCGCAGCTGCTCGATCGGCAAGGCGTTCGCCGGGCGTTCGTCGAACAGGTCGCGACCGGCCGGCACGAACGGCGGCAGCTCGCGCGCCACCAGCCGCAACGCCAGCACCGGCGCGGGCAGCTGCACCTGTTCCAGCCGCCCGCGCGCCAGCTCGAACAACATGCCGGCATCGCGCTCCGGCGCCAGCAGGCCGACCGGCACGTCGGTGCTGCTGCCGTCACGATGCTCCAGGCGCAACACGAAGCGCTGCACGCCACCGTCCCGACCGGTCAGCCAGGCGGCCAGGTCGCCGGTCAGGCGGCGCAGCGGAAAGATCAGCGCGGCGAGGTTCTCCACCTCGTGCTGCAATTCGCTGCGCAGGTCGAAGCTGTCCGGCGGGCGGAAGATTTCCAGGCCGGCAGGGACATCGCCGGTCAGTCGATCCAGCGCCGCCAGCAATTCGGCGCCGAAGCGGCGGCGCAAGCCATCGCGCGGCAGGCTCAGCAACTGGCCCAGCGTGCGGATGCCCATGCCCGGCAGGGCCTCGGCCGCGGCAGCGGGCAAGCGGCTCTTGCGCAACGGCACCGGCTGCAGCGCGCGGCGCAGCGCCTCCGGTGCCAGCACCGCCTGGCCGTCATCGACGCCCGCCAGCACATAGGCGGCATGCGCGGTGGGCGCGACACTGATGCGATGGCGAAAGCCCAGCGCGGTGAAGTCCGCACGCAACAGGCCTTCCAGCCGCGGCCACGGACCGAACAGGCCCATGCTGCGGCTCACCTCCAGCACGATGGCATGCGGCAGCAGGCTCACTTCGGAACTGTAGCGATACGCCACCGCAGCCAGGAATCGCTGCCAGCGCTCGACCATCCCGGGGTCGTACGGCAACGCATCGAACGGGGTGAGCAGCGCCTGGGCCGCGCTCAGTTGCTGACCCGGGTGCAAACCGGCCTCACGCCCTGCGGCATTGACCGCCACGATGCGCCGCGCCTGCGCGGCGCCGGCCACCAGCACCAGCGGACCGTCGCCGGACCGCCGACGGAGGACCCCATCCAGCGCCAGTTGCGGCAGCAATACACAGGCCCACAACATCTGCGCCGGCCATCAATGCAACGAAGCGCAAGCGAGCGGCACCGGTTGCGCCGGCACCGCGCCACCACGGCATTTGCGCACCCATGCCTGGGCGCGCGGCGTGGCTTCCAGCTCCAGTCGCAACGCGGCCGGCGAGGCATTCGCCAGATGCCGGCGATCGCGAAACGCGAAGGCCAGCGCGCGACCGCGGTCGGCCGCCACCTGCAGGCGGCGCAGCGCGCGGTCGTCGGCCTGCTGCGGCCACGCCAGCACCGCCGCGCAACTGCCCGAGCGCAGGCACTGCTCCGTCGCCCACAGCACGTCGCGCTCCGTCGCCGTGACGATCTCGACCCGGCGCATGTCCACGCCCTGCTGGCGCCAGCCGGCCACGCAGGGCACATACGGCGGCGCCACCAGCACCACCGGGCGCGCGCCCCGACTGAGCCGCGCCAGCGTGGGCAGCACCAGCTGCAGCTCGCCCACGCCATCCAGCGGCAGCAGGATCTCCGACAACGAGGCCTCGGGCCAGCCGCCGCTGGGCAGCACGGCATCGAGCGCGGCCCAGCCGGTCGGCTGCGCGCCGGCCGACCGTTCACCGTTGGAAGCCGGCGCGGCGCGCCCGCGCCAGACCTGTTGCGCGTCGAGCAGCGAGGACAAGGCCACCACCACCGCGCTCATCAGCTGCCCCTCAACAGGCCCGCAAACAGACCTTCGATGGCGAAGTCCTCGGTCGGATCCGGATCGATCGGCTGGTAGCCCGCGCTGTTCGGCAGCAGGCGGATCACCTCGCCCTGCCAGTGCAGCCGCTTGATCGTGAAGCGATCCCCGCCGACCCGCGCCGCCACCACCTGGCCGTGCCGCGCCACCGGCGTGGCATGCACACCGACCAGATCCTGATCGAGGATGCCCTCGTCGCGCATCGAGTCGCCGACCACCCGTACCAGATAGTCCGGCCGCAGCCGGAACAGCCAGCGCGACACCCGCAGCGTGCGCTCGATCCGCGCCTCGGAGAACAGCGGCTCGCCGGCGGCGATCCGGCCCACCAGCGGCAACTCCATGGTGTCCGCATCCAGCGCATCGGCCGAGCTCACCAGCCGGATCCCGCGCGAGCGATTCGGCTCGATCACCAGCCGCCCCTTGGCCTCCAGCGAGCGCACGTGCTTCAGCACCGCGCTGACATTCGCCAGCCCCATCGCCTGGCCGATCTCCTCCAGCGTGGGCACCTGCCCGGCCTGCTCCAGCCGGGCCCGGATGAAGTCGAGGATGTTGGATTGGCGGCTGGTCAGTTGCAGGCTCATGGCCGCCATATTTTCACCTTTTTTGGTGAAAATAAAGAAAAACATGGCATAGCCCTGAAATGCGTGTCGGAGCCGCGCCAGGCCGCATGACGGCGTATTCCCCTCATTGCCGCTGGCTGACCCGCCCGGCCTGATACGGCTCGTCAGTGCTGGCCTGACTGAGCCGGTGGGCGTGGCCGAGGGCATGACGTGCGCGGCGTTGGTCGCCCAGCTGCTGGTAGGCGCGAGCCAGTCCGAAGTAAAAGAGCGGCTCGCTGTCATACAGATGGATGGCCTGCTTGTAGTGTTTCACCGCCTCCGCGAAGTCGCCCTGCTTCTCGTCATCCAGGGCCTGCAGGAACTGGTAGTAGGGGTCCTTCAGCTGCACTTTCTCCAGGCGCCGTTTGAAGACGGCGCTGCGTGCCTCATCGCCCTGGTTCTGGTACAGGGTCACCAGGTTGAAGAGCGCGCCGGTATTCACCGGATCCAGTGCCAGCGCCTTCAGGTAGTCGCGCTCGGCGCCGCGCAAGTCGCCCAGGCGCAGTTGCAGCACGCCGGCGTTGCTCCAGCTGTTCGCGTAGCCGGCATCCAGCTGCAGCGACATCATCATGTAGGGAACGGCTGCGGCGGGTGATGCACCGGCCATCAGCTCGGCGGCGCGGTTGTTGTAGTAGAGCGCCAGCAGTCGCTGGTCGGAAATGGTCTTGGGCGGGTGCCGCACGAGCACCGAATCCCGCGCCACGTCCATGGTGAAGCGCCTCTGGCCGATGGCGATCCCCGTGTTGACGTGGTCGCTGCGATAGACGATGCCGCCCTCTTCGCGCCAGGCCAGGGCATCCTCGATTTCCTGTGCGTAAGCCCGTAGCCCCGCTTCGCGTGCCAGCGCCACGGTCAGCAGGGTGAAAGTCAGGCAGTTGGCCTTGCGTGTCCGGTAGGCCTGCCCGACCGTCAAGGTGGCATCGGTCGCGTATTGCATGCCCAGGTCGGACTCCTGGAACATGAAGTCCACCAGCCGCTGCAGCCGCTGCATGCTCGAGCCGCCCGCACCGATGACCTTTTGCTGCAGTTGCGCGCGCAACTCCGGCGGCACCGCCATGACCTGTTCCGGGCGCGGCATCTCTGGTTCGGCCAGCGCAACCGGTGCCGGCGTGGCGGTGGAAGTGGAAAACGCCAGTACTGCCGCGTACACCCAAGTGACCACACTGAAACCCTCCGCGCCCTGGGGCGGGAACGTCCGGTTGCAGCCAGTCTAGACCTTTCAGCGCGGGCCGGCGCACCATCGGCCACTCGGTCTGTTTTTCCGTTTCCACAGCCATGAGACACGACACCTCGAGTCGCGGGAATGCAACGACGATCCTCACCCCTCATGACGGGCCAACCCTCCGCGGAACCCTTCCGCGTGAGCCCACGTGCGCTCGCTCAAAATTGGCTGTACGGTCTTGCCTGCCATTCCGCTCGAGGCGGACGGCTACGTCGCCTGACTCCAGCGTTGCACGGCATGGGAGAGTTTGATGATCTGCCGCATGTGGCACGGTGTTACCCCGCGCTCGAAGGCCGATGCCTATGCAGCCTTCCTCGAGAAGCGGGCGATTCCGGATTACCGCTCGGTTCCGGGCAACCTGAGCGTCGCGGTGCTGCGCCGTGACGAGGCCGAGGTGTCGCATTTCATGACCGTCACGCATTGGGCGTCGGAGGAGAGCATTCGTGCCTTTGCCGGCGACGATCTGCTCAGGGCCAGGTACTACCCGGAAGATCAGGATTACCTTCTGGAGTTCGAGCCGTTGGTTCGACATTTCGTGGTCACGGCCATGGAAATGCCGCCCGGCCACTCGTTCACGTCCGGCAGCCCGGCCTGATACAGCGCGCGGCCGTGAGGGCCTCGTTCGTGATTGCTGCGCATCGAACTTTCCTTTCAGGTCATGGCAGCGAAGACGCGAGACCCGCCGGTCGAAATGCGGGCACCGCGGAAGACCCTGGTGAGCAGCGAACGAGGGCAAGGGAGTTCAACTTCCCCGGTCTCCCCGTCGCTGCTTGACGCAGGCCGCCAGGAAGCTGAACATCCGGCGCACGAGCCCCTACCGGGGTCTCGACAGCGTCAGGCACCTCCGCCGGCGAAGGAGCCACCTTGATCCCGTTTGAGATTCGCGTCCTCGGCTTCGGTGTCCTTCTCGGCTTCGCCCATATTGTTCTTGCCTCGCATTCGGCAAGTCTCCAGCGCGGTTATCGCTGGACAGCAGGTGCCAGAGACGAGCCCGTTGCACCGCTTGCAGGAACCGCCGCTCGCCTCGCTCGCGCGCTGGCCAACTTCTGCGAAACGTTTCCTTTTTTCGCCGCTCTCGCACTCGCCGTCGTTCTCGCTGATCGAGTTGGCCTGGTATCCCGGTGGGGCGCGGGCCTCTACATCACCGGCCGAATCCTGTACCTGCCGCTCTATGCCTTCGGCGTCCCGCTTGTTCGTTCGCTGGCGTGGAACGTCTCCGCAGCCGGAATCCTGTTGTTGGCATTTGCGTTGCTCCGGGGCTGAGCGGGTTCTCCCCCGTCGATGCGGACACTTCCAGAAATTCGGCACAAGGGGAAACAGGGCCTGACGGCAGGGTGAGTCGTGGAGTCGAGCGGTGGATGCACCATGCCCAGGTCCCTCGTCATTGCAGCGGCTGCTTTTGCGACTGCCGGTTCGCCGCCCGCACCGCCCCGACAAATCCCCCGAACGGGATATCGGTGATGCCGACCAGGCCGATATGGCTGTTCTCGCCATCCAGCAACCGCCCCGTCACCGGCTGGTCGGTGTACTGGAACCAGTGCGCGCCGACGATCTGCGGGTCGCTCTCGGCAGCGGCGAGGAAACGGGCATAGGCCGTCCCGCGCTGCGCTTCGTTCGCGACCGACACCACGCCCTTGCCGAACGGGCCGCGGTCGTCGGAGCCGAAATGGAACTCGCTGATCAGCACGGGCTTGTCCAGCGACTGCATGGCGGTCGCATCGAAGCCGTGTTGCGGCAGGTCGGCGTAGATGTTGAAGCTGACCACGTCGCAGTACCGGGCGCAGGCGGCGACGGCTTCGGGGGTGTTGACCGCGAAGCGGCCGCCGAGGAACAGGTGGTGCGGGTCGTGGCGGCGGATCGCCTCGGCCACCGTACGGAAATAGGTATCGGCATAGCGGCGCAGCCAGGCGCTGTAGTCGCGTGCGATCGCCGGGTGCGCCTCATCCGGCGCCGGCGCATGGAATCCGGTGACGTTCAGCGCATCCCAGGAGGTCAGCGCGATGCCCCACGCGGTGGCCAGGGTTTCCGGCGCCACGTATTCCTTCTTCAGCGTCGCGATGAAGGCCTGCTTGGCCGGGCTGTGTGCGTCACCGGCGAGCGTGCCCAGCGCCAGCCCCCAGCGCCCCTGCGCCCCGCTGCCGGCCCAGGCCAGCTCGTTGTCGGCGAAGTAGCCGAGCAGCCAGGGATCGTCGCGTACGTCGGCGCTTGCCTTGAGCACCGCACGCTCGGTGGCCTGCACGAAGCGCGGGTCGAACGGATCGGGCATGCGCCCCCAGTAGTCGTAGCCGCTGGCGACGTTGGCGTAATCGCCGGCGATATTGATCGAACGCGTATACGGCAGCCGGTGCGCCTGGCCCAGCGCGGCATCGCTCCAGTCGCCGAGGGTATTGAAACCCCAGGCCTGCAGGCGATCCAGCGTGCGGCTGCGCCATGCGGCCAGCCAGTGGTTGCCGTCGACGCGATACAGGTTCGCTGCCTGGAAATCGAACCAGCGGCCGTGGTTGTCGCCGATGCCCGCGCTGGCGGCCTGCTCGGGGCGACGGCTGTCGCTGCGGCCGTAGAACGCGGCCCACGCCCCGCTGTCCGGCGGCAGGTCGTGGAACATGAACTCACGGCCTTCGACATAGCTGCGACCGCCATCGGCTGCCACCGCGTTGACGCCCAGCGAGAAGAACGCGTGGCCGTCGGGGCTGACCAGCTGCCAGCGGCCGTCCAGCTTCTGCGTGTGGAACCAGCCCGTCCTGTTCAGGCCCTGGACGTCCAGACGTCCGCCCCAGACATCCCGTCCGCTCGGCGGCGGTTCCGCCGGCGCGGCTTTCACGGCCGCCCGCAGTGCGGCATCGGTGGCGATCTTCTCCGGCCAGCCGGCGCGGGTGAACTGGCCGTAGCGGTCGACGATGCCCGCATAGGCCTGGTGCAATGCGGCGGTGCCCGGCGCGGTCTCCACCCGACCGAACAGCAGGGTCTGCACCGCCTGCGGCGCGGGCACTTCCAGCCGGATCGCGCCGACCTTGTGCAAATCCAGCCGACCTTCAACCGTGGCCGCCACCAGCACGGGCTGGCCATGATCGTCGAACGGCATCGGCGGGCCCGCCTGCATGCCCTGCACCCGGGGCGAAGTGGCCTGCAACGGAATCACCAGGGTCTGCGCCGGCCCCGCCGGCACGCCCACGATGGCCTGCAGGCGCTGGGCCGGAACCGCGCCGTCGATCTCGACCCGCAGGGTGACCGCCCATGGCATCGCATTCTGCACGCGCAGGCGCAGCTCGCCCTGGCTGGACCAGTCCCAGCTGCCGCGGGCGGGCGTCAGCACGAGCTGGGGATGCGTCGCCGGCTGGAACGCATAGCGCTGTTGCGCCACACGATCGCCGGCCTGCTCGGCCGCACCGATCCGCTGCACATGATCGAGAGTGAGCTGCGGCGTCGCCGCCGGGCTGGCCAGGTCGAGCACCCCCGGCGCGGTCGCCGCGTGGCAGCCGCCCAGTCCGCCCAGGCACAACCAGATCAACAGGTGACGTTTCATCGGCAACGGGTCCCTGCGGAAAATGCCGCCATTATGCCGAGGCGCCAGGTCAGCCGGGATTACACCGGATGGCGACGCGTCCAGCGCTGCCAGCCGTAATACACCGGCACACCCAGCGCGATGATCAGCAGGCTCATGCCCGCGTCACCCGGCGCATGGATCGCGCTGGCCACGATCACGCCGAATACGGTGATCACGAAGATCAGCGGCAGCAGCGGATAGAACGGCACCCGGTACGGCGCGGGATCGTCGATGAAGTGCTTGCGGTACCAGAACAGCGTGCCGATGCCGAACACATGCCCCAGCCATTCGCCTACCGTGGTGTAGTTGAGCAACTGGTTGAAGGTGCCCGACAAGGTCAGCACGATCGCCCACGCACCCAGCACGGCCAGCGCGATCTGCGGCGCACGCGTGCGCGCATCCACGCGTCCGGTGGCGCGGAAGAACACGCCATCGGCACCCATCGTCTGCAGCACGCGTGCGCCGCCGGCGATCGCGATGCTGCAGTAGCCGAAGGTGGAACAGGCGATGCCCACCTCGATCACGGTGGCCCCGCGTACGCCGAACAACCGCTGCATCAGGTCCGCCGCCGGCGCCAGGCTGGCCGCGAGGCCGGCATGGCCGAGCCCGGCCAGGTAGGCGTAGTTGACCAGCAGGTAGCAGATCACCACGCCGGCCATGCCCATGCCCAGCGCGCGCGGCAGCGTGCGCTGGGGATTGCGCACTTCGCCGGCGAGGTCGTTGAGGTAATGAAAGCCGCCATAGCTGAACAGCACCGGCAGCAGGGCGCCGGCGAGGGCGCCCGACGACACCGACTGCGACGTATCCACCGCCAGCGCCAGGCCCAGGTGCCCGTCCGCCAGCACCAGCCCGGCGACCACCAGCAAGGCGATCGCCGCCACCTTGAGCACGGTGAATACGTTCTGCATCCACGCGCCGGCGCGGATGCCGAAAAGATTGATGCAGACGATGAACACGATCGCGCCGACCGCGACCGGCAACTCGTAGAGCCGCGTCACGCCGAGTGCCCGGCACAAATACACGGCGAACTTCGTCGCCACCGCCGCCACGCTGCCGGGGTAGTTGATCAGCGCCATGGTCCAGCCGAACAGGAACGCCGGCAGCAGGCCGAATGCCTCGCGCAGGTACACGTAGATGCCGCCCGCCTGCGGCCGCCGCGCGCCCAGCTCGGCGTAGCACAGCACGCCGGCCAGGGTCAGCAGGCCGCCGAGCGCCCACAGGATCAACACCTGCGTGCCCGACGACGTGTTGTGCGCGACCGTTGCCGGGGTGAGGAAGATGCCCGCCCCGATCACGCCGCCGATGACGATCATCGCGGCGTCCCAGGTATTCAGGCGACGGGCATAGGCATTGGCGGGTTCGGTCAGCATGGCCGCTACCATGCCATTGTGGACCGTGGTTGAGCCAGTCCCGATTGGCAGGTGCGGCTGGCGAGGCGGCAACAGGGGCATCGTGCAAATTGACAAGCGCCGGCCGCACCGGAACACTTCGCTCCGCGGCGCGGCACGCGCCGCCAATGCATGACGCGGCGGTCGCTTCGCCGGGTCGGCGCTGCCGAGGGGTGCTGCAGCGGATCGTCGTCCGCCACGCTCGGCATGCGATCTCTCGCAAGGGCGCCCTTTCCGTTACTTGAGATGTCGCCATGTCCAACCCCCCTGCCGCTCGCCGGCTCGCCTTCGCCACGTGCGCTGAACTGCCATCGATCCAGCGGGATGACGCTCATCTGGCCGTATCGCTGGAACGCCTCGGCATCCAGCCAATCTCCTGCATATGGAATGATCCGACGGTCGACTGGTCGCGCTTCGACGCGGTGCTGATCCGCACGATCTGGGATTACTTCAAGCAGCACACGGCATTCCTGGCCTGGCTCGATCGACTCGACCAACTGGGCGTTCCCACCATCAACGACAGCCGGCTGCTGCGCTGGAACAGCGACAAGCGCTACCTGCTCGAGCTGGCCGAACACGGCGTCGCGATCATCCCCACCCGGCTCGCCGGCGCGCAGCAGCTGCACGACGTGCTGGCGACGATGCCGGCACAACAGGTGGTGATCAAGCCGCGCATCAGCGGCGGCGCCTGGCATACGCTGCGCGGCACCGTCGGCGATCCGGCCTTCGCGCAGGCGGTGGCCCGGTTGCCGCGGGAACTGGACTACCTGGTGCAGCCGTTCGTGCCGGAGGTCGTCAGCGACGGCGAATGGTCGCTGCTGTATTTCGGCGGCAAGTTCAGCCACGCGGTGATCAAGCGCCCGGCTCCCGGCGACTACCGCGTACAAAGCGAATACGGCGGAAGCATCGAGCCGATCCAGCCCGGTGCCGCGACGCTGGCCGCCACCGAACTGGCACTGGCCGCGGTCGCCGGGATCGGACATGCCGATCACGGCTACGTGCGCGTCGACGGCGTGATCAGTGGCGGACGCTTCCTGATCATGGAGCTGGAACTGATCGAGCCGTTCCTGCACCTGGCCGAACGGCCGGAGGCGGCCGAGCGCTTCGCGCGCCTGTTGGCGGCGCAACTGGACCAGCTGCCGTCGCGCGACACCGATGCCGATGCCACCGAATACCTGTTCTCCTACGGCACCCTGCAGGATGCCTCGGTCCAGCTGGCCACGTTTGGCCGTCTGCTCGCCGGCCAGCCCGACCGCCTGCATGGCTATCGCCGCGAGATGATCCGCATCGACGATCCGCAGGTGGTCGCCACCAGCGGCGCCGGTCACCACCCGATCGTCCACTACACCGGCAGCGCGGAAGACGCGGTGGACGGCAGCGTCTTCCGCATCAACCCACGCGAGCTGGCCCACGCGGACGCCTACGAGGTCGACGACTACCGCCGTGTCGCCGTCACGCTCGCCTCCGGTATCGAGGCATGGGTCTTTGTCGGTACCGCCGCGGGCTGACGTCGAACGCACGCGTGCCCCGTGGGCTCGCGGTGTGCGCGGGCGCGGTCATCCGGGCTGCATCGATGACCGTATCCGATGCGATCCATACGGCGCCAGCACGTCCGCCAGATTGCCGAGGCAGCTGGGGTGCGCGTCGGCGCGGATGATGCAGGGCATCCCAGCCGAGCATGACGCGGGATTGCCGTGCAGCACACCGGGGATACCGAAGACCGCTCCTCACGGACGACCGCTTTCATGCCGGCACGCTCTTCGATGACTCGCGCAGAAGCCCGCTAGAGCGTCCGCCGGACTGGCCTGACCGTCAGCGCAACAGGGCCAGCACGGCCGCCGCCGCGGCCTCCGACGAAGCCGGATTCTGCCCGGTCACCAGGTGGCCGTCGGTGATCGCATGGGATTGCCAATCATCCTTCTTCGAGTACTTGCCACCGTTGTCCCTGAGCATGTCCTCGACCAGGAACGGCACTACCTCGGTGAGGCCGACCGCAGCCTCCTCGGTATTGGTGAAACCGGTGACCGCCTTGCCCTTGACCAGCGGCGTGCCATCGGCTGCCTTGACGTGGCGCAGCACGCCGGGCGCGTGACACACCGCGCCGACCGGCTTGCCGGCGGCGTAGGTGGATTCGATCAGCCGGATCGAGTCGCGATCCTCGGCCAGGTCCCACAGCGGACCGTGCCCGCCGGGATAGAACACCGCGTCGTAATCGCCACCGGCCACATCGGCCAGCCTGTGGGTGGCCGCCAGTGCGGCAACGGCCTCGGCATCCTTGCGAAAACGTTCGGTATTCGCCGTCTGCGCATCCGGCGCATCGCTCTTGGGATCCAGCGGCGGCTGGCCGCCGCTGGGCGAGGCCAGCACGATCTCGGCGCCGGCATCCTTGAAGACGTAATACGGCCCGGCAAACTCTTCCAGCCAGAAGCCGGTCTTGTTGCCGGTATCGCCGAGGCGATCGTGCGAGGTCAGGACCATCAGGATCTTCATGGGCGCTCCACTTCGAGTCGAACCCGAAGCATAGCCGCCACCTCGCGAACCGAATGTGACGCCGGCCGGCTCCGCTCGCGGTGGGGCCCGCATCGACCTAGAATCGAGGCCGATCCCCCGTCGGTTGACCGCGTGCCTTCGCCCCCCCGAAAAATCCTGCATGTCGACATGGATGCGTTCTACGCCTCGGTGGAGCAGCGCGACGATCCCGCGTTGCGCGGCAAGCCGGTGGCGGTGGCGTGGCGCGGCGCCCGCTCGGTGGTGTGCGCGGCCAGCTACGAGGCGCGCGTGTTCGGCGTGCGCTCGGCGATGCCGGCGCTGCGCGCCGAGCGGCTGTGCCCGCAGCTGATCTTCGTGCCGCCGGACTTCGTCCGCTACAAGGCGGTGTCGCGGCAGATCCGCGAGATCTTCGCGCGGCACACCGAGCTGATCGAGCCGCTGTCGCTGGACGAGGCCTATCTCGACGTCACCGTGACGCATAGCGGGTTGCCCTCGGCCACCGCCACCGCCGAGGCGATTCGCGCGGCGATCCGCGAGGAGACCCGGCTCACCGCATCCGCCGGCGTGGCGCCGAACAAGTTCCTGGCCAAGATCGCCTCGGACTGGAACAAGCCCGATGGCCTGTGCGTAATCCGCCCGCATCAGGTCGAGGCGTTCCTCACGCCGTTGCCGGTCGGTCGGCTGCCCGGCGTCGGCAAGGTGATGGAGGCGAAGCTGGCCGAGCTGGGCATCGGCACGGTCGGCGAGCTGCGTTCACATGCGCTGGCCGCGCTGGAGATGCGCTTCGGCCGCTGGGGACGGCGCCTGCACGAACTGGCGCGCGGCATCGACGAGCACCCGGTGCAGCCGGAGCGGCCCACCGTGCAGATCTCCGCCGAGGACACGTTCGAGCACGACCTGCTGCTGGACGAGCTCGAACCGCATATCCGCCGGCTCGCCGAAAAGGCCTGGGCCGGCTATCAGCGGGAGCACGAGCGCGTGGCCCGCACCGTGGTGCTGAAGCTGAAGACATCCGACTTCCGCACGCTGACCCGCAGCCTCACGCCGCCGCAACAGCCTCGTTCGGCCATCGAACTGGCCGACATCGCCTGTGCGTTGCGCGAGCGGGTCGAGCGTGCCGCCGACGACCGCTATCGGCTGGTCGGCGTGGGTCTGGCCGGCTTCGTCGACCGCGACAGCTACCAGGCCCAGGCCGACCTGTTCGAACAACCTGCCATCGACCGCTGATCCAGCGCGGCAACTCGCGCCACGACGGCTTCTTGCCGCTCGTCGGGAAGAGGCCGTCGCCGTTTTCTCCATGCGGCTTCTCCCGCGCGACCGTGGCGCCGGCGATCCGGGCAATGCAATGGCATGCAGCGACGACACGCACGAAGGTGGTCGGCGGCGCGGCACGCGTACTGCGCTGATCGGGCGGCACGGATCGTGTACCCTGCGCGTCGATGGGGCGCGACGCCCATGCACGGAACCGCGAGATGCACATCGAGTTACCCAAAATCCGCCTTCAATCGCCGAAGGAGTTTCTCAAGCATTACCTGATGATCGTGCTGAGTATCCTCACCGCGCTGGGGCTGGAGGCGTGGATCGAGCACGCCCACCACACCGATGCGGCAGAGACGGCGAGCCGGCAGATGAGCGCCGAACTGCGCGAAAACCTGGCCGAGACCCGCGACTCGTTGCGGCAAAACGACCAGTCGCTGCAGGCGGTCGACCAGCTCGACGCCATCCTCACCGCCGACCTCAGGAACGGCGCCCCGGTCGCCGTCATCAACCAGCACCTGCAGGCGCACAGGAGCGGCTTCCGGCTCAGGATCAACTGGCCGACCCTGCCGACCTCGGCCTGGGACGTGGCCGTGACGAACCACTCGGTGAGCTGGATCGCGCCGGGCCCGCTGAAGAAGTATTTCGCAGCCTACGCAGCGCAACACGATGCGGCCTCGTGGGTACAGCACGACAGCTTGCTGTCGCTGGACATACGCCAACAGATCAATTTCAGCACCGACCTGGACATGAATCGCCCGGTCGATCCGCAGGCGTTCCAGTACACGCTGCGGCAGATGAAGATAACCCTCACGTCGATGAACAACAACCTGCGGGCGCTGGAAAAACACCTTGCCGATGCGATGCCGGGCGACGACCACGCCGCCGGGTAGACCGTCGCCGGACCGGTCGGCTAACCCAGTTTGCGGGCGATCGCGAAGAAAGCCAGATTGCCCAGGCCGGTGACTCCGGCCAGCACGGCGATCATGCCGGGGGTCACGTCGCGCCAGCCGAACCACTGGATCAGGCCGAAGCCGAGACCCACCGATATCAACACGATGCCCCATTGCAACGAGGAATGCCGCCGCCGCTGCGCCTCGTCGCGCAGGATCGAATTCACCAGCTCTTCCGAGCCGCCGGCGCCGATCATGCGGCTGCGCACCCTGGCGTCGACCACCACCTTGATCGCGTAGGTGATGCAGATGAACAGGCTGATCGGGATGAACATTCCGAGATCCATGATGAAACTCCTCGTTGGCTGGCCGCGGAAGGGCGGCCGTTCACAACGATAGATACGCGCAGGCTCGCGGCGGTTGCAGCGAAAGGCTTGCAACCGTTCACCGGGTGGGCGTATCCCTTGTGCCATGGATGACATCAGCAGCCCGGACCGCGAACTGGTCGACGCCGTGCTGGCCGCGAGGCCGGGCGCGTTCGAGCGGCTGGTCCGCGAATACCAGGGCTTGTGCTGGCACATCATCCAGCGCATGGTGCGCAACCCCGAGGATGCGCGCGAGCTGTGCCAGGACACCTTCCTGCGCGTGCACCGCTACCTGCATCAATACCGCTACGAGAGCGCGCTGAAATCCTGGATCGGACGGATCGCCTACACCACGGCGCTGCGGCACCTGCAGCGCAAGCGCATTCCGCTGGTCGACTCCGCCGGGCCCGACGACGACCATGCACTGGTGGACAACATCGGCAGCGACTTCGACCTGGAAGCCGCCTGCGCCGACCAGCAGACCGCACAGCACCTGCACGCCGCGATCGAATCGTTGCCGCCGTTGCAACGCGCGGTGCTGACCCTGTATTACCTCGAGGAGACGTCCATCCCGGAGATCGCCAGGATCACCGGACTGGCCAGCGGCACCATCAAGAGCCACCTGTTCCGCGCCCGACTGCGCCTGCGCGGCGCGCTCGAAGCCCGGCTTGGAGTTGCAGCATGAATCACGACATCGACGAGCACATCCCCGCGTTCGACGATCCTGCCAGCGAACGCGAATGGCTGGCACAGGAACGCGCGATGCGGCGGGAACGGCTGCAGCTCGATCCCGCCGGCGACGATGCCCGCGGACAACGCTACCGCCTGCTGGCGCGGGTCTTGCGCGAACCGCTGGCCGACGGCCTGCCGGCCGATTTCGCCGAGCAGCTCGCTGCCCGGGTGGCCGCGGCGCCCGCGCGCACGGCCGATGCCGGTTTCGAGCGGGTGTTGACGCTGGCCCTGGGCATCGCGCTGCTGTTGGGCGCGATCGTGGTCGGCCTGCTCTACGGCAGCACGTGGCTGCCGCCGATCCTGGCGATCCTGCCGACGCCGCAACCCTCGGCCGCACGCTGGCTGCTGGTCTTCGCCGCCTGCATCGGCGGGTCCTGGCTGCTGGGCGCGTGGCAGCAGCACGGGCACGGACAACGGCCGCACTGAACGGCACGGCGGGCCCGGGGCTCACAGCTCCAGCACGGTATCCAGCCCGCGATGCAGGCCGATCAGGCCGGACACCTTGCGGATCGCCAGCAAGGCGCCGTCCACGTACGGCTTCGCGCTGTTCCCCGCATTCTGGCGCAGGCTCAGGGTCTGGTCCGGCATGCCGAAGATCACTTCGGCGCCGATCACGAAGCCCGGCAGGCGCACCGCATGCACCTGGCTGCCGGCCAGCGTGCCGCCGCGGGTCTCGCGTATGCCGATGGTCTGCTCCAGCGGCACATCGAGCTGCGGTTGGCGCAGCTTGCCCAGCCGTCCGGCCAGTTCGCGCACCGTGCCGCTGGGCGCATCCGGCTTGCCCGCGTAGGCATAGTCGATGATCTCCCAGTGCGGAATGATCTTCGCCGCCATCTCGGCGAATTTCTGCAGCAGCACCACGGTCAGCGCGAAGTTGCCGCAGGCCAGCACGCCGCGCTGGCGTTCCCGCGCCACCGCGTCGATCTGCGCGTAGTCCTCGTCGGACAGACCCGAGCTGCCCACCACCACGTGGGTGCCGTGTTCCAGCGCCGCGAGGACGTTCGCCTTCGCGCTGTCCGCATGGGTGTACTCGACGAATACGTCGCACGGTTGCGCCAGGGCTTCGTCCACACGGGCAAAGATCGATGCCGTCAGCCGCGGTTCGTCCAGCACGTCACCGAGCTTTTGCCCGGCGTGCCGGCGCGCCACCGCGGCGACCATGCTGAGATCGTCGGTCGCGGCAATCCCCCGCGCGAGCTCGGACCCGGCCCAGCCGGTGGCACCGGCAACACAGACTGTGAGTGACATGGCTATCCCGTTTCATCCGATCGGTCGGTCAGGGTAATCTGGATCGGCGGAATTATCCCAGTCCACGGATCCATGGAGCCCGGCATGCCCAGCGAAACCCCGCCGATGTCGTTCGCCGTGCTGCTCGGTTCGGTGCGACACCAGCGCATGGGCATCCGCGCCGCGAAGCTGGTGATCCGGGCGCTGCAAGCGCGCGGCCACGAGGCGGTGCTGGTCGATCCGATGGAACTGCAGTTGCCCCTGCTCGACCGCATGTACAAGGAATACGCGGCCGGCACCGCGCCCGCCGCGCTGGGACAACTGGCCACGCTGTATCGCCGGGTGGACGGCTTCCTGATCGTCAGCGGCGAATACAACCACGGTATCCCGCCGGCACTGAAAAACCTGCTCGATCATTTCCTCGAGGAGTATTTCTGGCGTCCGTCCGGCATCGTCTGTTACTCGGCAGGCATGTTCGGCGGCGTGCGCGCGGCCGTCGCGCTGCGCACCACGCTGGCCGAACTGGGCATGCCGAGCATCTCCAGCGAATGCCCGATCCCACGCATCGCCTCGGCGCTGGATGAAGACGGCGTGCCGCAGAACGAGCACGTCAGCCACACGCTCAAGCGTTTCCTCGACGAGTTCGAGTGGTACGCCCGCGCGCTGCGACGGCAGCGCCAGGACGGCACGCCGTATTGAGCGGAGGCACGGACGGACGGCCTGATCGGCCCGCCCACGCCGGCACGCCTCAGTCGTAGACCTCGTGGCAGCGACGCTCGGTGGTGTAGTAGGTCTTCTTGTCCTGGGCGTGCTTCTGCACGCGATTGCCGACGTAACCGCCGGCGACCGCACCACCCACCGTGGCCAGCGTCTTGCCCTTGCCGCCCCCCACCTGATGGCCGAGCAGGCCACCCGCGAGCGCTCCGATACCGGTACCGATCAGGCGGTGTTCGTCCTTCGAGCCGATGTGCTTGACCCGCACATCCCGGCAGACCGTGTGATGGTGATGATGGCGGCTCTGCGCCTGGACGCTTGTCGCCGTGAGTGCTGGCAAGGCCAGGGCCAGCGAGGCAACCAGGATCAGTGACTTTTTCATGGAGGATTCTTCGTGTGGGTGGAGACTCTTCATAATCCGCAACGCGTGATGGAGCGGTCAAGCGGCATCGTCCAGCCACAGGTCCAGTCCCGTCTGCCCGGTCACGGTACGCACCACCCTCGCCCCCATCGATCGGCGCAATGGACGCACCGGAGTACCGACGCTGCCGGGCCAGCACTTCACGTACCGAGTGGACTGGCGAACGGTTTCCACGGGGAGGGAAATCAGCCCTCCTGCAATCGGATTGGAGCGCCGGGGGCCTGTCGACAAGAGACCGCTGCGCGACACCGGGCCGCACGACATCGCACCCATGAAAACGGCCGATACCGCTTCGCGAGAGTATCGAGCCAAGCCGGGCCGGACGTTCGCGACAGGCTTCCTCGATGCCCGGAGCGACGGCATGCGGCCAGTAAAGCCGGGCGCTGCGCGGCGCGCGCGATGGCGGTAGCATGACGGGCGGCATCAGCCGCCGGAGGGGGCGAGCAATGGGTCCAAGGAAATGGCTTGCGTGGCTGACAAGTCCTGTCGGCGCCGCTTCGCTGGTCGGCGTGCTTGTTTTCGGTGCAGGGTTCCTGCTGCTGTACGTGCTGCGCACCTATTTCGCGCCGTTGACCCAGTTGGAGATGGAGCACGTCAGCTGGGATATGGTCAACGCCGCCGTGCTGACGCTGCTGGTGGCTCCGGCGCTTTACCATTTGGTCCTCCGCAGGCTGCATGCCAGTGAAACGCGCCTTGGTCAGGCCAATGCCGCGCTGCTGGAGGCGCTGGCGGCACTGCGCGTCCACGAAGCGCATCTGGCGCTGATCCACGACCACGCCTCCTGCCCCCTGTTCATGCTGGAAGTGGAAGCGGACGACCGCTTGCGCTTCGCCTCGGTCAACCGCAATTTTCTCGAGACCACCGGCCTGATGCCGGAGCGGCTTGCGGGCGCCTTGCTCGAGGAGATCGTTCCGGCCGCTGCGATGGGCGTCGTGTTGAAAAAATATCGCGAGGCGCGCGCCACCGGCGAACCGGTCAGCTGGGAGGCCTCCGCGAATTATCCGGCGGGACGCAAGACCGGCGTGGTCACCATTGCCCCGGTCTTTGGCGCCGATGGCCGCTGCACGCAACTGGTCGGGACAGTACACGACATGACCGAACTTCGGGCCAGCGAACGGAAGCTGCTGCACCAGACCCAACTGTACGTAGCGCTGTCGGAGTGCAACGAGGCGATCGTGCGCTACAGCAGCGAGCAAGCCTTGCTGCGGGAAATCTGCCATATCGCAGTGGAGAGCGGTGGCGTGAAACTCGCGTGGATCGGCCAAGTCGACCCCCACAGCGGAGCATGCCGGGTTGTCGCCAATACGGGGGGCCATTCTGATGAATTCCTGGACGGCCTGCAGGTCTCGGTAGCGGGCAACAGCCCGCTCGTCGTCGACATGGCCATGCTGGCCGCGCGGGAAGACCGACCGGTCTGGCACGAGGACTTTCCAGGCGACGCGCGCGATGCGGGCTGGCATCAGCGCGTCGCCCGCTTCGATCTGGGTTCGGCAGCGGTGCTTCCGCTGCGACGCAACGGCATCCCCACCGAGATGTTGGTGCTGTTTTCTCACGCCGCGGATGCCTTTGAACCGGCGACGCGCCAGCTGCTGGTGCAGATGGCAGCAAACATCAGTTTTGCGCTCGACAACTTCGCCCGCGAAGCAGCACGCCGAAAGGCGCTGGACGAATTGCGCGAGTCCGAGCAGCGCTATCGCTGCCTGATCGAGCAGTCGATTGCCGGGGTCTACCTGATTCAGGATGGCAGGATGCGTTACGTGAACCCGCGCATGGCGGAGATGCTCGGCTATACGACCGCCGAATTGATCGACCAGGAGCCGTTGCTGATCGTGGCCGAGAAGGATCGCGGTGCGGTCGCCGAAAACATCCGGGTGCGCCTCGAGGGCAACGTGGACCAGATCAGCTACGCCTTCACTGCGGCATGCAAGGATGGGCATGAGATCGAGGTCGGAGCGCATGGCGCCACTGCTTCGTTCCACGGCCGGCCGGCGATTGTCGGATTGATGCAGGACATCACCGGAAAAGTACATGCCGAACGGCTGGCCAAACAGCATCTGGCGGAGCTCGAGGCGGCTTTCATGAGCACCGTGCGAGTGGCCACCAATCTGTCCGAATTGCGCGATGCCTACACGCAGGGCCATTCGCACCGGGTCGGCGAAATCGCCGTGGCGATCGGCGCCGAGCTCGGCTTCGACGAGCGTCGCCAGCAGGGCCTGCAGGTTGCCGGCAGCCTGCATGACATCGGCAAGATCAGCATTCCATTGCAGACCCTCACCACGCTCGAGCCGCTGACCAACGACCAGTGGGAACTGGTCCGCCAGCATCCGCAAACCGGCTACGAGATCCTGCAGGGCATCGAACTACCCTGGCCGGTGGCCATGGTCGCCTGGCAGCATCACGAACGGATGGACGGCAGCGGCTACCCGCAGGGGCTGAGTGGCGAGGCCATCCTGCTCGAATCGCGCATCGTGATGGTCGCCGACGTGGTCGAATCGATGGCATCACGCCGACCGTACCGGTCAGAGCTGGGCATCACCCGGGCACTGGCGGAAATAGAACGGGGACGCGGCAGTCTCTTCGATGCCGAGGTGGTCGACGCGTGCCTGCGGCTGTTTCGCCAGAACGGTTATGCACTGTCGGCCTGAAGTGATGGCAAGCGAAAGCCTTCGGCCTGTGCTGCATGTCGGTCCATCCGGCACGCAGCTGCGCTGCCGGCCTTGCTGGCCAGGCGCCGATGGCAATGTCTGCACGGCGGGCGGCGGCGTCAACGGAAAGTCCGGGAAGGCCCGGACTTTCCGTTTCGCCTGAGCCGCCTACTTCTTTTTCGGCATGTACAGGTCGGTGATGGTGCCTTCGTAGATCTCCGCCGCCATGCCCACCGATTCGCTGAGCGTGGGATGCGGGTGGATGGTCAGGCCGATGTCGGCCGCCTCGCTGCCCATCTCGATCGCCAGCGCGATCTCGGAGATCAGGTCGCCCGCGTGCACGCCGACGATGCCGCCGCCGACCACGCGATGGGTTTCCTCGTCGAACAGCAGCTTGGTGAAGCCCTCGGTGCGGTCGATGCCGATCGCGCGGCCACTGGCCGCCCACGGAAACTTGCCCACGCCGATCTTCAGGCCCTTTTCCTTCGCCTCGCGCTCGGTCACGCCGACCCAGGCGATTTCCGGATCGGTGTAGGCGACCGACGGGATCACCCGCGCATCGAAGTGGCTCTTCTGCCCGGCGACCACTTCGGCGGCCACCTTCGCCTCGTGCGTGGCCTTGTGCGCCAGCATCGGCTGGCCGACCAGGTCGCCGATCGCGAAGATGTGCGGCACGTTGGTGCGCATCTGGCCATCGACATTGATGAAGCCACGCTCGGTGACGGCGACGCCGGCCTTGTCCACGCCGATCTTGCCGCCGTTGGGCGAGCGACCGACCGACACCAGCACGCGATCGAACAGCGTGGTCTCGGGCATGCTGTCGCCCTCGTAGCTGACTTCGATGCCCTTCTTGGTGGCCTTGGCCTCGACCACCCTGGTCTTGAGATGGATGCCCTTGAGCCGTTTGCCCAGGCGCTGCGCCAGCGGCTTGACCAGGTCGGCGTCGGCGCCGGGGATCAGCTGGTCCATGAACTCGACCACGGTCACCTCGCTGCCCAACGCCACGTAGACGGTGGCCATTTCCAGGCCGATGATGCCGCCGCCGACGACCAGCAGTTTCTTCGGCACGTCGCGCAGTTCCAGCGCGCCGGTGGAGTCGACGATGCGCTCGTCGTCCCACGGAAACGAGGGCAGCTTCACCGACTGCGAGCCGGCCGCGATGATCGCGTTTTCGAAACGGATCAGCTTCACGCCATCCTTCGTCCGGACTTCCATTTCGTTCGGCGACACGAAGCTGCCGATACCCTGGAGCGTACGCACCTTGCGCTGCTTCGCCATCCCGGAAAGACCACCGGTGAGCTTGCCGACGACCTTGTTCTTGAAATCGCGCAGCTTGTCGATGTCGATGCTCGGCTTGCCGAAGCTGACGCCGTGCGCGGCCATCGCCTCGGCCTCGTCGATCACCGCGGCGGCATGCAGCAGCGCCTTGGACGGAATGCAGCCCACGTTGAGGCAGACGCCGCCGAGGCTCTCGTACCGCTCGACCAGGATCGTGTCGACACCCAGATCGGCGGCGCGGAAAGCCGCGGTATAGCCGCCCGGGCCGGAGCCCAGCACGACCAGCTTGCACTCGAGGTCCGCCGTTCTTCCTGACAACGACGCCGCTTGCGGCACCTTCGCCTCCTCTCCCCTCTGGGGAGAGGATTGAGGTGAGGGGCGGATGCTCGCGGGAGACTCACCGCCTTTGTTCGCGCTGTTCGAACTGTCCGGCGACCGTGCCCCCTCATCCCGGCCTTCTCCCCGCGGGGGAGAAGGGGTGGTCGTGTCGGCTACGCCGACTGTTTCCAATACGGCGATCACCGCCCCTTCGGACACTTCGTCGCCCACCTTGAGCCGAAGCTCCCTGATCACGCCGGCGGCGCTGGAGGGGATCTCCATGGTCGCCTTGTCCGACTCCAGCGTGATCAGGCTCTGCTCCTTCGCCACGGTGTCGCCGGCCTTCACCAGCACCTCGATCACCGGTACGTTGTCGTGGCCGCCGATGTCTGGAATCTTGATCTCGATGGTGTTGGCCATGGCTTGCTTCCTTCGTGTTGCGGGACGTCAGCGCGCTGCGTCCGGATCTTGGGGGGGATGGGTGTCGGAGCGGCCGGCGGATTTTTCCGCGATGTCGCGTGTGACATCCTTTGCCGCGTCGTTGTCATGCGTGCCGGCGTCGCGCGCGATCGGAGCGGCCGCTTCGGGCCGGCCCTCATCGTCGCGCTGACCTGGCCGGGTCCAGCTCTTCACGTGCAGGTCGCGCTGCGGGAACGGGATCTCGATGCCGTACTTTTCCAGCGCGGTATGCAGGGCCCAGTTGTAGGCGGCGGTGATCGCGCCGACGCGACGGGTGGCCTCGGCGTTGAGCCAGACCACCAGCTGGAAATCCAGCGAGGAATCACCGAAGCCGGCCAGCCATACCTGCGGCGCGCGCGGGCCATCCAGGCTGAGCGTGAACGGCACCGCGGCGGCGGCTTCCAGCGCGGCCTTCTTCACCAGCTCCTTGTCGGTGCCGTAGGCGACGCCGAACGGGATCTTCTGTCGCCGCGCCACCTCGCGCAGGGTCCAGTTGACGACCCGCCCGGTCACGAACTCGGAATTCGGCACCAGGATGTCGATGTCGTCGTTGGTGCTGATCAGGGTGGCGCGGATGCGGATCTCGCGCACGTGACCGTGCACCCCGGAAGCCAGCTCGACGAAGTCGCCGACCTTGAGGCTGCGGTCGAACAGCAGGATCAGGCCGGACACGAAATTGTTGAAGATCGCCTGCAGGCCGAAGCCCAGCCCCACACCCAGCGCGCCGGCAAAGACGGTCATCTTCGCCATCGGGATACCGGCCACGCTGAGCGCCCACAACAGGCAGATGCTCAGCAACAGGTAGTGCAGCAAACGCTCGACGGTGTAGACCGTGGAGAGATTGACGTGCTCGTTGCGCAGGGCGTAGCGATGCAGCAGGCGCTTCAGCACCCCGGTGCCGAACAGGAACAGCGCAAACAGCAGTACCGAGCCCAGCAGCGAGCCGATGGTCACGGTGACGCCGCCGAACCTGACGCCCAGCTCCAGCCACTCGGCGACCTGCCTGATGCCCTGGTGGATGGCCGTCGACGTGGCCGGAGCCATGTCGAGGTAGAGGAATGCGCTGGGAGCCTGCACCGGGTCGTCCGTTACAGCAGCAGCCGACGGATATCGCCGAGCTGGTTGGCCAGGAACGAGGCGAAGCGCGCGGCCAGCGCACCGTCGATCACCCGGTGATCGTAGGACAGCGACAGCGGCAGGATCATCCGCGGGGCAAACTCCCTGCCGTTCCATACCGGCTTCATCGCCGCCTTGGACACGCCGAGGATCGCCACTTCCGGTGCATTGACGATCGGCGTGAACGCGGTGCCGCCGATGCCGCCCAGCGAGCTGATCGAGAAGCAGCCGCCGGACATCTCGGCCGGGCCGAGTTTCTTGTCGCGTGCCTTCTTCGAGATCTCGCCCATTTCGCGGGCCAGCTCCAGCAGGCCCTTCTTGTCGCAATCACGCAGCACCGGCACGACCAGGCCATCGGGCGTATCGACCGCGATGCCGATGTGGAAATACTTTTTCAGGATCAGCTTCTCGCCGGATTCGTCGAGCGAGGCGTTGAACTGGGGGAACGCCTTCAGGGCCGCCACCACCGCCTTGATCTGGAACACCAGCGGGCTGATCTTCAGCTCCTTGTTCTCGGCACCGAGCTGCTTGCGAAACGCCTCCATCTCGGTGATGTCGGCGTCCTCGTGCTGGGTGACGTGCGGGATCATCGCCCAGTTGCGCGCCAGGTTGGCACCGGAAATCTTCTGGATGCGCGACAGCGGCTTCTCCTCGATTTCGCCGAACTTGGCGAAATCGACCTTCGGCCACGGCAACAGGTTGAGCCCGCCCAGCGAGGCGGACGCGCCGCTGCTCGGACGCGCGCCGGAAGCCAGCGCATGCTTGACCCAGGCACTGACGTCCTCGCGCTGGATGCGACCGCCGCGGCCGCTGCCCCTGACCTGGGTGATGTCCACGCCCAGCTCGCGCGCGAACGCGCGGATCGCCGGGCTCGCGTAGGGGGCGTCGCCGGGCATCACGATGCTGGCATCCAGCGGCGGGCGCGCGGCCGCGGGCGCGACAGCGGGCGCCGGTTGCGCGGCCGGTGCGGCAGCGGGTGCGGACTTCGGTTCGGCTGCCGTCGGGGCCGGGGCCGGGGCGGATTCTTGCGTGGGCTGTGCGTTTGCTCCCGCTGCGGGAGAGCGGCCGGTCTCCTTGTCGGAGCCACCCCGTACGCCCGCACCCTCACCCCTGCCCTCTCCCGAAGCGGGAGAGGGGGACGCTGTGTCGGCTGCGCCGACGACTTCTATAAGGGCGATCACCGCGCCTTCGGACACTTCATCGCCCACCTTCAGCTTCATCTCCCGCACGATGCCGGCGAACGGTGCGGGAACTTCCATGGTCGCCTTGTCCGACTCCAGCGTGATCAGGCTCTGCTCCTTCTCCACCCGGTCGCCGGCCTTGACCAGCACTTCGATGACGGGGACGTCGGCGTGGCCGATATCCGGGACGCGGGCTTCTTTGAGGTCGGCCATGATGACTCCTGCTGATGGCTGTGGCGTGCCGCTCGGGGATGGCGGTCGCATGCAAGGCCTCAATCATAACGAAGGCATGGGCCATCCGTACTGCACAACGCGTTCCGAACCGACGAATCGACCTGTTCCATGCGCAGGCGTATGCATTACCTTGTGCGCACGCACCACCCCCGCCCATGCCCTACCCTGACTTATCTCCAGCCGCGCGGAGCGGCGCAGGAAGCCAACGATGCTGACGATACGTGACCTGTCCAAGACCTATGCGAACGGCGTCAGGGCCCTGCGCGGCGTCTCGCTGGACATACCCAACGGCATGTTCGGCCTGCTCGGCCCCAATGGCGCCGGCAAGTCCTCGCTGATGCGCACGATCGCCACGCTGCAGGATCCGGACGAAGGCAGCATCAAGCTCGACACGATGGATCTGCTCGCCGACAAGCAGGCCACCCGCCGCCTGCTCGGCTACCTGCCGCAGGAATTCGGCGTGTATCCGAAGGTCTCGGCCGAGGCGATGCTGGAGCACTTCGCCGTGCTCAAGGGCGTCACGGTGAAGGCCGAGCGGCGCGAGCTGGTCGAGGCGCTGCTGCGCCAGGTGAACCTGTGGGACGTGCGCAAGCGCAAGCTGGGCACCTACTCCGGCGGCATGCGCCAGCGCTTCGGCATCGCCCAGGCACTGATCGGGGATCCGCGCCTGGTGATCGTGGACGAGCCCACCGCCGGCCTCGATCCGGAGGAACGCAACCGCTTCCTCAACCTGCTGGCCGAGATCGGCGAGCGGGTGGTGGTGATCCTGTCCACCCACATCGTCGAGGACGTGACCGACCTGTGCTCGCACATGGCGATCATCGGCCAGGGCCAGGTGCTGCTCAGCGGTGAGCCGGCCGAGGCGATCCGCTCGCTGGACGGCCGGGTCTGGCGCCGCACGATCGACAAGGCCGAACTGGACGGCTATCGCGCCCGCATGAACATTCTGTCCACCCGCCTCGCCGGGGGCCGCACCCTGCTGCACGTGCTGGCCGACTCGCTGCCGGAAGAAGGCTTCGAGGCGGTCGCGCCGGATCTGGAAGACGTCTACTTCGGCCGCCTGCGCGCGCAGGCCACCGCCAGGGCCGCCTGAGCGACTCCACGCTCACCGCCGCTTCCGACACGCCGGACGGGAATACCGAATGTTCTTCGAGATACTCCGCTTTGAATTGCGCCAGCAGCTGAAGGCACCGTTGTTCTGGATCATCGCGGTGGTGTTCGGTGCGCTCGCCTTCACCCTGGTCAGCACCGATGCGGTGGTCGCCGGCGGCGCCAGCGGCAACGTGCTGCGCAATGCGCCACTGGTGATCGTGCGGCTGCTCACCGTGCTGACCCTGCTCAGCACGTTCCTGGTCACCGTGTTCGTGGCCGGTGCCGCCCTGCGCGATTTCGACCATCGCACCGCCGAGCTGTTCTTCAGCACGCCGATCAGCCGCACCAGCTACCTCGGCGGACGCTTTGCGGCCGGTTACCTGGCGGCGCTGGCGGTGATGCTGGCCTGTGCCCTCGGCATCGCCATCGGCGGCATGATGCCGTGGATCGACGCCGCGCGGCTGGGGCCGTCAAGCTGGCATGGCTATGCGTGGGCGTTCGGCGTGATGGTGGTGCCGGACATGCTGTTCATCGCCGCGCTGCTGTTCCTGATCGCATCCACCACGCGCTCGTTGCTGGCCACCTACATCGGCCTGATCGCCTACTTCGCGTTGAATCTGATCGTCGGCCTGCTCTCCCGCGACGTCAACAACCATTTCCTCGCGGCCATGCTCGATCCATTCGGCGGGCGCACCGTCGGCCTGGTCACGCGCTACTGGTCGGCCTACCAGTCCAACCACGAGCTGCCCGCGCTGACCGGCGTGCTGCTGTTCAACCGGCTGCTGTGGCTGGGCGTGAGCCTGGCCCTGCTGGGCGCCAGCGCCGCGTTGTTTCGCCCGAACCGGGAGGGCCTGCAACTGCCGCGGCGCAAGAAGCGCTCGGAGCCGCCGATGATGCGGCCTGGCGCGAGCCATGCCACGCTGAGCTTGCCCACGGTGCGGCTGACCGACGACTTTCGCGCCCACTTGCTGCAGTTGCGCGCGCAGTTCGCCTTCGACACGCTCGGCGTGCTGCGCGGCGCTCCGTTCCTGATCATGCTGGCGCTGGGCCTGACCAACCTGGTTGCCTCGCTGTTCCTCGCCGGGAAGATCTACGGCACCGCGACCTGGCCGGTCACCCACCAGGTGCTGGAGATGTTGCAGGGCGCATTCCAGTGGCTGCTGTTCATCATCATCACGTTCTATGCCGGCGAGCTGGTGTGGCGCGAGCGCAGCCAGCGCTCGGCCGAGGTCAGCGACGCGTTTCCGCTGCCCGACTGGATCCCGCTGACCGCCAAGCTCGGTGCGCTGCTGGCGGTGATCGGCACATTCCTGCTGGTCGGCGCCGTGGTCGGCATCGGCTGGCAACTCGGTCATGGCTACACGCACATCGAGCCGGGTCTGTACCTGTCGACGCTGGCGCTGAACGCGATCCCGTTCGTGCTGCTGGCGGTGCTGGCGCTGTTCCTGCAGGTGCTGTCGAACAACAAGTTCCTCGGCTACCTGCTGACCATCCTGTGGTTCGTCGCCCAGCTCGGTTTCGGCCTGCTGCACTGGGAGCAGAACCTGTACAACTACGGCAACGCGCCCGGCGTGCCGTATTCGGACATGAACGGCTTCGGCCATTACCTCGGCGCCGCACTGTGGTTCGACTTCTACTGGGCGAGCTGCGCCGCCGCCTTGCTGGTGCTGGCCGCGCTGTTCTGGGTACGCGGCACCGGCCAGGCGTGGCCCGACCGGCTGCGCGAGGCGCGGGCGCGGCTGCATGACCCGGCGAAGCTCGTGCTGGCACTGGCCCTGCTCGCGTTCATCGGCAGCGGCATCTGGATCTACTACAACACCAACGTGCTCAACCATTTCCAGAACAGCACGGCGAAGCTGCGCCAGCGCGCGGACTACGAGAAGAAATACGCGAAGTACAAGGATCTGCCGCAACCGCGGATCACTTCGGTGCAGGCGGATGTGGACATCCATCCGTACCGGCGCAGGCTCGACATCCGTGGCCACTACACGCTGGTGAACAAGCACAGTGCGCCGATCAGCGAGCTGTACGTCAACTTCACCGACGGTTTCACGGTCAAGTCGCTGAACTTCGCACCGCACGACACGGTCAGCGCGGACAAGGCGCTGGGCTTCACCATCTACCGGCTGAAGACGCCGCTGGCGCCGGGTGCGTCGATGGCTTTCGACTTCAGCCTGGAATACGCGCCCAGGGGCTTCACCAACAGTCCGCAAGGCCAGTTCCTGGCGCACAACGGCACGTTCTTCAACAACCAGGTGATGCCGCAGTTCGGCTACCAGAGCCAGGTGCAGATCACCGACCGCAACGACCGGCGTAAATACGGCCTCAAGGGCGACGTGCCGCGGATGCCGGAGCTCGGTGACGAGAAGGCGCGTGCCAACACCTACATCAGCAACGACGCGGACTGGATCAGCTTCGACACCACCGTGTCCACCGCCGCCGACCAGATCGCGGTGGCACCGGGCTATCTGCAGAAGGAATGGACGGCGCATGGCCGGCATTACTTCCACTACACGATGGACAAGCCGATGCTGCCGTTCTTCTCCTGGCTGTCCGCCCGCTACGCGGTGAAGCAGGTCGAGTGGAAGGGCGTGCAGATCGGCGTCTACTACAACCCCGCGCATGCCTGGAACGTGGACCGGATGATCCAGGCGGTTAAGGATTCGCTGGACTATTACGACGCGAACTACACGCCGTACCAGTTCCGCCAGCTGCGCATCCTGGAGTTTCCGAACTATGCCGGCTTCGCGCAGTCGTTCGCGAACACCGTGCCGTTCTCCGAATCGATCGGCTTCATTGCCGACCTGCGCGATACCTCGAAGATCGACTACGTCTATTACGTCACCGCCCACGAAGTCGCGCATCAATGGTGGGCGCATCGGGTGATCGGCGCCAACATGCAGGGCTCGACCATGCTCAGCGAGTCGCTGGCGCAGTACTCGGCGCTGATGGTGATGAAGCACAAGTACGGCGCCGGGCAGATGCACAAATTCCTGAAATACGAACTGGACAGCTACCTGGCCGGGCGCGCCACGGAAAAGCTGGCCGAGGAGCCGCTGGCCCGGGTGGAGAACCAGCAATACATCCACTACCGCAAGGGCTCGCTGGTGTTCTACGCCCTGCAGGACTACCTCGGCGAGGACGTGGTCGACCGCGTGCTGAAACAGTTCCTGATCGACAAGGGCTTTCAGCAGCCGCCCTACACCACCTCGAGGGAATTCCTGGACGCGCTCGGCGGCGCCATCGATCCGAAATGGAAGAGCCTGCTCGACGACCTGTTCTGGAAGATCACCCTGTTCGACAACCGCGTCATCGACGCCACCGCGAAGAAACTGCCCGACGGCAAGTACGAAGTCACCCTGAAAGTGCATGCCAGCAAGGTCTACGTCGACGGTACCGGCAAGGAGACCACCGGCAGGCCGGACGTCCCGATCGAGATCGGCGTGTTCGCCGCCTCGCCGGGAGCCGGCAAGGACGGCAAGCCGCTGTACCTGCACAAACGCATGCTGCCCGATGGCGACAGCACGCTCACGGTCACCGTCGACGGCCTGCCCGCGCTGGCCGGCATCGACCCCTACAACGAGCTGATCGACAAGGTGTCCAGCGACAACCGGCGCACGGTGACCGTGGAATGATCCCGGTATGGCAGCGGCGGAATTGCCCGTCGCTGCCGTGTCCGGTCAGTCCTTTCGCGCCGGCGAACCTGCCGGCAGGCTGCCCTGCACCACCGTGAGCTCGCGCTGCGGAAACGGGATGCTGATGCCGGCCGCGTCGTAGTGCTCCTTGATCGCCCGCAGCAGGTCGGTCTTGGTGGCCCAGAAATCTTCCGGCCGGGTCCAGGCCCGCACGATCAGGTCCACCGAACTCTCGCCCAGCGCGGACGTCCACACGCCCGGCGCGGGATCCTCGAGGATGCGCTCGTCCTGCTCGAAGAGCTGCTTGATCTCGGCCATCGCGGCACCGATGTCGTCCTTGTAGCCGATGCCCACGGTGAGCTCGAACCGGCGCGTGCCCCGGCGGTTGTAGTTGATGATGGCGTCGCTGCCGACCTTGCCGTTCGGCATGATCGCCTCGCGACCGTCCGGCAGCGACAGCAGGGTATGCATCAGGTTGATGCTCTCCACGGTGCCCTCGACGCCGCCGGCGGTGACGAAGTCGCCGACCCGGAACGGCCGGAAAATGACCAGCAGCACACCCCAGGCCATGTTGCTCAGCGTTCCCTGCAAGGCCAGCCCGATCGCCAGCCCCGCCGTGCCGAGTGCCGCGACCATCGGCGCCGAAGGCACACCCAGCACGCCCAGTGCGGTCACCACCAGCAGGGCGACCAGCACGCCGTAGGTGAGATTGCGCACGAAGCCGCTGAGGGTGGTATCCAGCCTGGCCCGCCCCAGCGCGCGCTGGGTGAAGTTCGCCATCCGGCGCGCGATCCACATGCCCACCAGCAGCACCAGCAGCGCACCGATCAGGCGCAACCCGATCTGCACCGCCTGATCGGTATAGCCGGAAATCCCGTGGGTCGCCGCGACGGCGGCGGCCGCCTTGATCGGGCTATCGAGCATGGCCTTGCCTCGTGTCAAGAAAATCGAGGGTCAGCCTAGCAGCGTGCCCGTGAAAATATCTCCCGGGGCCGCGGCAACCGATCAGGACAAGCGGCAGTCGCCGGGCGATGGCACCGCCGCAACCGGCTCAGCGACCAGCCCCGGCCAGGGCTGCCTCGTCCTTGCGGGCGCTCGTGCGGCTCAGCAACTGCAGGCGCGAACCGTCGCCGAGCCGGAACTGCCACTGCTGCTGCAGCTGTTCCAGTTCACTCAGGCGGGGACATAGCGCCTGGGCACGCTGGCCGAGTCGGTCCGCGCGTGCATCGACCTCCTGTTCGATCGTCTTCTCCAGCGAGTCGGCGCGTGCCTGCAAGGCCGCCACCCGGGCGTCGTCGCCGCTGAGCGCGGCGCTTACCGCGCTGGCGGTGATCGTGCCGACCATCTCGGAGACGCCGCTCTCGACGCCGTCCTCGATCGTGTCCGCGATGTCGCTCTGCTTCCACACGCCGCTGCCGATGCCGTCGTCGACCTGGCGCAGTGCCGCCGCATGCCTGCGATTGAGCCGCTGCAGCAACTTGTCGCGCTGCTCGCCATTCGCGGCGAACGTCGTGGCCACCATGGTCATCGCGGAAAAGCCGATATCCAGCCCTTCCCGCACGATCCCCGCCACCGCCGGAAGCAACTGGCGAACGTCGCCCTCGTATTGGCGCAGGCGATCGGCATCCGCGGCGGACAGGGCCACTGGCCGGCCATCCACGCGCAGCCGCCCGTCATGCATGAAGACGCTGGCCGCCGGCCGGCCCTGGCGATCGAACGCGATGCCGTCCGCAGTGACCCGTATGTCGTAGTCCGTGGTGTAGCCGCAGTGGTCGTTGTCGAAGTGCAGGTCATGCGCCTGCGTCTGCGCAGCGGAGGCCAGGCCGAGGGCCAGCGCGAGCAGCGGGAGTATCTTGCCCATGAGCGTATCCCCGTGAGGGCGGCCGGTACCCGATGACCGGACCGTACGACCACGATGTACCGGTGCGAGCGCTGCGGCATGGGCCAGCCGTCATGCCCTGTCATCAGTCACGGATGCCGCGGGATCAGAGCCGCTCGTCCTCGATGTCGGTGACCCGGCCATCCACCAGCGTCACCACGGTGACGTGGTCGCCACGCCGGTACCGCCATCGTTCGCCGCCCGGGTTCCGCTCCAGCACGCGCACGCCGCCGCGACGGCTGCCGTGGCTGTTGCGAGAGCTGTGCTTGTGCGACTTCGAGGACGGCTTGCCCAGCAACTCGGTGACGCGCTCGCGGCTGTCGCCGGCGGTAAGCACCTGGTTGCCCACGCGCAAGGTGCTGGAGGCCTGCCCGGCGGCACTGAAGACGAACAAGGCAACAACGAGACACATGCGCATGACCTGCTCCCTGGTCGGTGATGAATCGGCTATCCATTGCGCCGCATCGGCCGGTTCAGAACCCCGCGCCGGGCTGGGCCAGGTAGTGGATTTCTTCCGGCGTACTGAGCCGAGCCAATGCAGCATTGCGATGCGGAAAGCGGCCGAAGCGCGCGATCACCTCGCGATGTCGCCGAGCATAGTCCAGGAAGTCCGCAAACTGCGCGCGCTGTTCCGGCGGCACTTCCACGCCCAACGCCTCGAACAGTTCGACGGAACGCTGCTGCAGCGCCATGTCTTCGGCATGTTCCAGCGGCAGGTAGGCGAATACGCGCTGCAACGGCAGCAGTTGCCGGTCATGCCCGCGGGCAAGACCTGACAAGGCGACACGTTGCGCCTTGACGTCGGCGGCCCAGGCACCGGCGTCGCCACGGTACAGATTGCGCGGGAATTGATCGAGCAGGATCAGCAACGCCAGCCACCCTTCCGCTGTGGCCATCCATTCGTCCAGCTGTCCGCTCGCGGCCGCTTTCACCGCCGTGCCGAAGCGCTCGCGGATCTGCGCATCGAAGTCCGCATCCGCAACAAACCAGTTTCCCGCATGCGCTTCGTCGAACCAGAAATCCACAACCTCTTGCGCGGACGCTGCCATCGCGACTCCTTCAGTGTGCGCTGCCGACCAGACTGTGCATGTCCAGCTGGATGCCGCGCAAGCGCGGCAACTGCCGGCACAGGCCCGGCACCGAACCGGGCGGCAGCGCGGCGATGGTCTGCTCGAACGCCTGCAGCAGGGCACTTTCCTGATGTGCCAGTGCGTGGATCCAGGCCGTGTCCGGTCGACTGGCAAGGCGTACCAGCCATCCGGTCAGCCGCCGTCGGATGGCGCCATGCCAACTGCCGTGTGCCTTCGGGCTGCCGCCATCGGCGCGCAGCTGCGCCTGCAGTTCGGCGATCAGCAGACCCAGCGTCTGCGCATTGTCATTCAGCACCACGCGCAGCCCCGGCTCGCACGCCGATGCCGCCTGCCGATACAGCAGCCGCAGGTCGATGCCACGCCGGATCAGGGCATTGCAGGCGCCATGCGGAGTGCGCGGCGGCATGAGCGCTTTTTTCCGGGTCGGGGACTGATTCACCGGGCCATCGTCGCCCCCGGCCACTTAGCGCAGCATTAACCCCTCGCCGAATAGCGCAAGCCAGTCAGCTGGCAGTGGGCCACCCCGGCTCTCACTGGCCGATCTGCAACAGATCCAGTGGCTGTCCGTTGCTGCCACGCACGCCCTGCTGCAATTCGGCGAGGCGCCGGATCGAGGGACACAACGCCTCGATCTGGGGGCGCAGCGCCTGCATGCGCTGCTGCAGCCGCGGCTGCAGTTCGGTCGCCAGCGAGGTGGCGCGGTCGCGCAGACTGCCGGCAGTCTGCATATCCCCGCTCAAGGCCGCGCTGATCGCCTGCTGGCCGAGATCCGCCGCCAGCAGGGGCAGCAGGTCCGCCGCCATCCGGTTCATGCTCTGGTCCGCGGCCTCACCCTGCCAGTCGTGGGTACTGCGGCTGATCGCGATGCGTCGCTTGAGCTCGCTCGCGTCCGCACTCAGGCGGCGATCGAACTCGGCGCGGGTATCGGCACCCAGGCCCATGCCATCGGCTTCGGCGCGAATGGCCCGCACCGCCATGTCCACGCCGTTCAGGGCCACCGAACGCACCCGCGGTGCCAGCGCGCGCAATGCACGCTCGAACAGCACCATTCGATCCTGGTCCTCGGCATTCAGAGACACGGCCGCACCATCGGTACGCAGCGCGCCGTGCTGGATATCGACATGGAAAGGCGCCGGCGCGGCGCGGTCGAACAGCACGCTGTCCGTCTTCAGGGTGACGTCATAGCTGCTGCTGGCATGGCAGGTAGCGGCCAGATCCTGCGCCTGCAGCGGCGATCCGGCGAACAGGAAAAGGAGGATGGCAAGCGAACGGTAGAGACGCATCGGCAGTTTTTTCCGGGGACAAGGCCTACCAGCGATAGCTGCTGTCCTGCCAACCTCGGCTGAATGTGCTGGCGCGTGCAGGCGAAACGTCGCCCGAACAGGATGATGGCACTATGCAACAGAGCAGGCTCAGTTCAGGCGCCATTGAGTGAGGTGGTCATCTGCAGGCCCCGGCCAACCTGGGAGATGCTACCCGCGGGAATGGCATCGGCACTGCCCCCTACGCCAGGCTCCTCCATCATCCAAGCGGGCGTATTCTGCGGCCCCGGCACATAAGCATGCCAGGCGCCATACTTCGCGACCGGAACCGGCTTACCCCACTCACTCAAACTGAACTCGACCGGTACCCTGATCACCCAGGAGGGCGCCGCAGCATCGCGTCCCGAGGTTGGCGGGTTGTACGTCCATTTCCGTGCTGCGCGCAACGCCGCATCGGCAAGCACGGTTCGCCACCGCTTCATCTCTGTATCGTTGGCAACAACGTCCAGGTTGACCTGTTCCGCCGCAGCATCCACCACCATTCCCTGCCGGTTCACCCTCAGCACCAGATAGACCGTACCGGAAACGCGCGCTTCCACGGCAAACGGCGGGTAGTTGGGTGGCCGCCGCTGCCTGGCAGTGACGGTTTCCCTGCCGGGATCACCGCTCGATGATGGCTGGCTGAAATAACTGCTGCCGATGCCCAGCGAGTACTTGCCGTCACCCAACGGCTTTGCCACGATGCGCAGGTTCATGGCCGCCTTGGCGAACACCGGCCGACCATCGAGAACGACCGGCACGAACCGCCACGTCGGCACGCTGCGCTTGATCAGACCGATGACCGGCGACGGCAGCTGTTCGGGCTGGTCAACGACATAGCTTTTGACACTGCCGTCCGGCGCCACCGTGATCGAGCCGGTGACCAGCATGCTCGCCTGCACCCGCTTGCGCACTGCGGCTGGCCCGGCAGCCAACGCCATACCGGTCAGCATCATGCACGACAAAACCAGCCATCCACGTTTCATTCCCCAGCCCCCGAGGTAAACCCGAAGCGAGTCTAGCGCCGGTTGGCTCCGTTGCACCGATCGTGCGCAGTTCAGCGCCGCCGCCGGAATTGCGCGCGCACCGCCGGCCGGCCCAGCTGCCAGGCCAGCCACAGCAGCAGCGGTATCCCCAACGCTTTCAGCGCCAGCCCGATCTGCCAGGTGCGTTGCGCCCGCGCGATCATCCACAGCGCGATCGGGCCCAGTTGAGGTTGTGCCTGGGCGTGTTGTCGGGCGATCTCGAAATCGCCCCAGTGCTGCAGCATCAGCACGCCGCTGGCCAGCGCCCACAGCGCCAGCAGCACGGCCAGCAGCTGCATCGTGGAGCGCGCCCACCCCTGCCGCAGGATGCAACCGGCGCTCACCACGATCACCAGCAGGGCTGCCAGCAGATAGGCGTACTCGGCGTGCTGCAGATACTGCACGAAGCCCAGGCCTGCGATCAGCAGCAGCACCCACGGACCGATCGCCCATGGCGCAAACCGCCGTGCCGCCGCCGTGTCGGTGCGTATCGCCAACGGCATCAGGGTGTGGCCTTCAGCGTGGCGAGGTCACTCAGCACCTGGGCCGAGTTCTTCTCCGGGTCGACATCCACGTAGACCTTGGCGATCCTGCCCCGGGGGTCGATCAGGAAGGTGGTGCGCCTGGCGTAGTGCATGCCCATGTGCGAGGTCAGCACACCGTAGCGGGTCGCCACCGTGCGGCCGGTGTCGGACAGCAGCGGGAACGGGACGTGGTATTTCGCGGCAAAATCGGCGTGCGACTTCACGTCATCGAGGCTCACCCCGACCACGTCGGCACCGGCCTTGCGCAGTTTGGCGATGTCGTCGCGGAACGTGCATACCTCGGTGGTGCAACCGGGGGTGAAATCCTTCGGGTAGAAGTACATCACCAGCCAGTGACCGTGGAAATCGGCGGGTGTGCGCCAATGCCCGTTCTGGTCCTGCAAGCGGAACGTCGGTGCGGCGTCGCCCGGTTGCGGGCTGGCAGCAGATGCCGGGGCGGTCAACGCGCACAACAGGGTCAACACGAGCAGACAGGCAAGGCGACGCATGAGGAATTCTCCTACCGGGAAAGGGCGCGGTGCAGCGATCGCCGCAGTCTACCCGCAACCACGAAAGAAGGGCGCCCGGGGGCGCCCTTCTTCTTGTCGCCTTCGGTGACTATCAGAGCTTGCTGATGGTGAACTTGCCGGCCGAAATGCCCAGGTTGACGCCTTCGCCCGTGCCGGCGATCGCCAGCGACACGGTGCCCTTGGTCATGACCTGCGCGGTGGAACTCTTGACCACGCCCGCCTCGGCGCCGGCCTGTGCATAGTCGCCATAGACATCGGCGATGCTGTGCACGTGGCTGATTTCGCCCTTGCCGTGGTCGATGTGGTACTTGCCGGCGGTGAGGCCACCACCGACCACCGTGATCTTCACGCGTGCGGTCTGACCGTTGTTGCAGGTCACCGTGCCGGTGCCTTCGGCATGCTTGTAGATCAACGACCAACCGGACAGGTTGAAGCTGAGGTCACATTCCACCGACGCTTCGGCAGCCTGTGCATTGCTGGTCGGCAGCACGGTCATCGCTCCAGCACAGGCCATCACCAGGGCAGCCATTCCAAAAGTACGCTTGATCATCGGTTCTCTCCTTGTCACATGCAGGATGGGATTGATTGCCGCCGCAGCATCGGCGATGCCCCTCGAAAGGTCGGCAGGTCGCTGCGTTGGTGTTGGAATCGTGTGCACTGCAGCGTGATAGAGACGTGCACAAGGATGACTGTCCGTTCAGGCAGCCCGCCTTGATGCCGCAATAACGGGGTGCCGCGCAGACTGTCCCTGACCGGCGAGACCGGGTCGCTGCAGCATGCCGCGGGTTGTGGCGAGACCGAAACACTGCATAGACTCGACAAGGCTCCGAGGCCGGATCGCAGGATGGAAAAGCATGGTCAAGTACTCACTCGTGGGATATGACGGCTCGGATGCTTCCCGCCGAGCATTCCAGTTCGCGATCGATCTGGCCCGCTGCGGCGGCGGCCGGGTCCGCGTGGTGTCGGTGCTGCAGGTCACCGAGGGCGGCGCCGACGTTTGCGCCCTGATGATGGCGGACTCCGGCACCCGGCGGGCGCAGGAGCTGCTGGCCGAACTGACCGCGATCGTGCCGGACGCAGCCAGCCTGGTCGATGTCGAATTGACCCATGGCAGCCCCGGCGACGTGCTGCTGAGCCAGGTCGAACAACACGGCATCGATCACATCGCGATCGGCCATACCGAACGGGGTGCGCTGGCACGCTGGCTGCTCGGCTCGGTGTCCGGCAACGTGCTTGCGCGCGCCCACGTTCCGGTGACGGTGGTTCGCTGAAAACGGCGCCACCCTGAACGGCAAGTCGGTTGGCGTTAATCCGTGGCCCGGCCAAGGCCTTATCCTGTGCCATCTTCCGGTCACGTGAGTGACCTCGCAGCAGCCTTGTCGGCTGCCTTGCCGCACGGGAAATTCGCTTGAGTCATGGCACCGACCTACCCTGGACGCTGGACAGTCTGGACTTCGACCGGATCGACATCGCACGCGTGCGTCACAACGAGGATCTGTTCTTCCTGCTGTGCAGCGCGTCTTTCGTCGAGAGTGGTTCCGACCTGTATGCGCGCAACCTGATCGATCATTTCGCCGGCGACCAGGAGCTGCAGACCTGGCTCAGCCAGCACTGGGAACACGAGGAACTGCAGCATGGCCGCGCACTGGCCGCCTACGTCGGCAAGGTCTGGCCGGAGTTCGACTGGAACAAGGGCTTCCAGGCGTTCTGGAATGCATACGGCGCGGTCTGCACCACCGGACAGCTCGAGGCCAATCGCGGGCTGGAGCTGGCCGCACGCTGCGTGGTGGAAACCGGCACGGCCAGCCTCTATCGCGCCCTGCACGAGATCACCGACGAACCCGTGCTGAAGCAGCTGACCAACCATATCAAGGGCGACGAAGTACGCCACTACAAGCACTTCTACCAGCACTTCCGGCAGTATCGGGAACGCGAGGGCTTCGGTCGCTACAAGGTCTTTCGCGCGATCCTGCGGCGGGTCAACGAGGTCAAGGGCGAGGACAGCGACATCGCACTGCGCCAAGTGTTCAACCAGTGCTATCCACAGCACCTGGGCAACGAGCAGGAGTTCCGCCGCATCAGCGACCGGACGCAGGGCCTGCTGCGCCGGCACATGCCGGCGGCCATGACGGTGAAGATGCTGCTCAAGCCACTGGACCTGCCGGCGGGACTGCAAGCCGCGCTGGAAAGGCCACTGGCCCGGATTACCGCGAAGCTGTTCCTGCACTGACGCCCCGATCGCAGACCGGTGGGGCCGGAAGCTGTTCCGGCCGCCTTCGTGGGCACCATGGCCGCGGCCCGCTACCGCGGTCGGCGCCGGCAGTTCACTGCGCGCCGGCGGCGGAACGCGGCTCCGTTTCGATCTTGCGCTGCTGCGCCTGGGTGGCCTTCAGGCGCTTCACGTCGATCGGGCGGATCTGCGTGATCGTGCAGGGAAGATTGCGTCGCCCAGTCAGCACCTTGTCGAAGCCGACGCTGACCTCGCCCAGGTTCGAGGTCAGCCCGATCGCGTTGGTGTAGTCCAGATCGAGGCAGCCGCCGGCATCGAGCAGGAACGCCTGCTGCGGCCGGGTGTAGACCACCAGCTGATCCCGGCCCAGCGGCTCCCACGACCACAGCGAATGATAGAAACGGAAGCTGTGCACCGGCGCACCGGCCGCTGCCGCGTAGGCGGCCTGGCGCTCGGCGAGCCGCTGCGAATACGGCACGCTGGAGCAGGCAGCAAGCCCGAGGCTGGCCGCCAGGAGACCCAGCACGAATATTCTCGACATGACCTGATCCTGCTTGGGGAACCCATGACTAGATACCACGCCGCGCCCGCGAAGTTCATCGCCGCCGGCCGGGCCGGCGCAAACCCGTTTCCCGAAAAACACGACGGACAGCCAGCACCACCGTTTCTCGGCGGAGCAAGCGCGCTCCCGACGCTACTTCCTGCCGCCCTTGCCCAGGGGCTGCCATTTGGCCGGATCGAAACCCGCCACCTCGTAAACCAGGGTTTCCTTCTTCTCGCCGTCGGCCAGCGTTACCTGCATGCTGAGCTTCGCACTCTTCTGCAACAGGGCGAGGAAGGCCTTGTCGTCGCGGATCATCAACGCAGGCTCGCCGGTGGAGGGCGCAAACGCCTTGATCCGCACCGGCTTGCCGTCGGCCGTGGCGACAACGGTGCAGTTGCCGCGGCAGACAAACCCGGGCTTGCTGCCGTACAGGAACACGCTCTGGCCCCAGCTGGTATGCCGACGCAGCACCAGCTGCACCCGCTCGCCGCCGGACGGCTCGCTGTTGTAGATGGCGGCAGTGGACTGCGTGCCGCCGGCCATCGGCGCCACCTGGTAGACCCACAGGGCCGCCAGGCGGTTCTTCTCGTGGTTCTCGGTGTAGCGCTTTTCGATCGCCGGCAGGGTCTTCTGTACTTCCTTCGCCGCAGCACTGTTCGGGAAGCGGCTGACGATGTCCTTGCCCATCGTCACCACCATCTCGTCGTTGCCGATGCGCAGCAGTTGCCGATAGGTGTCCAGGTTGCGCGCTGCCGCGGCCGCGTCGGCTTGTGCCTGCTGCTGCGCGGGCGTCGGCGCGGGCGCGCTCGCCTGTTGCGAACAGCCGGCCAGCAACAGGCCCGCGCACAGCGCGGTCGCGTAGTAACGATGGATAGCGGAATTCATCAGTGGCACACCGATCGGAAACGGGGCTGTAGCTTGGAACGAGCGACCCGCATGGCGCAACCGGCGCGGCTCAGTCCACCGACCCGAAGCGCTCGCGCAAGGCCGCCCGGTAGCGCCGGCTGCACGGAATGCTGGCGCCGTCGCGCAATTGCAGGCGGGCGTCGCCGGTCTCCAGCGGTTCGATCGCGGCGAGGCAATCGAGGTTGACGAAGTAGCTGCGATGCACCCGCACGAAGCGCGCCGGATCCAGCCGCCCCTCGATGCCCGCCATGGTGGCGCGCAAGGGATAGTCACGGCCGTGCAGATGCAGGTTCACGTAGTTGCCCGAGGCCTGCAGCCACTCGATCTCGCGCGCGTTGAGCAGGAATTCGCGACCCAGCTTGCGTACCAGGAATCGTTCGGGGCGCTCCAGCGGCTCGGCCGGCGCGCCTTCATCCGGCGCGGCCAGCAGGCGCGCCTCGCCCTGCAGCCGCAGCAGCCATAACCGGTACAGGGTCAGGACGGTGATGATCGAGAAATAGGTCCGTACGTCCTTGAGGTACTCGTAGCCGGCATTGATCCACCACGGGCCGAAATCGTAGTGCAGTCCCGCCACGGCATAGGCCAGTTTGCGCAACGCGATCATGCCGCCCACGTGGAGCAGGCTGAACGGCACGCTGGCCAGCAGGTGCCATGGCAGGCTGCGCGACCACGTATCGAAACGGATCGGCCAGCGCCGCTCGGCGGCGATCGCGGCCGGCAGCAGGGCCAGCAGCGCCAGTGCGCTGCTCCACTCCCACGACCACGGCTGCCACGCCGGAACCCCGGCATGATCGATCGTCGAGGTGACGCTGTTGAATGTGGCGTTCAGCGTGAGCAACAGCAGCCAGAAGCCGATTTCGACCGGTCGTTGCCAGCGCTGGAAGTCGCGGTAATCGAAAGCGGCAGGATTCGTCATGCCGGGGATTCTACGGCCTGCACCGCCGATCGCCCGACGCCCCACCCCCACGGGCTCGCGCGGGCTCAGCTTTCGCCGGCCATGCCCGAATCCAGATGTTCGACCCGCAGGACCTGGTCCAGCCATATCCGGCGACGCCACTCCGGCACGTCGGGGCGCTGCAGCTGCACCACGGCATTGATGCCTTCGTGCTCGTCGGCATCACGGAACACCTGCACGGTCGGTCGCGCGCTGACCACGCCATCGCAACTGCTGCCGTCCTTCATCAGCAGCACCACGTGGCCCTGGGCCGGCAATTCGTCGACCAGCAACTCGAGTTGCCGGATGCTGGCTTCGTCGGTGTATACGCGCTGCGCCTGTCTGCCCATGAGCTTCGCCCTCAACGGAACGGTGCCTGGTGACCCTTGGCCGGAAGATGGCAAGAACATGTCAATTCGCCTGTCTGCCAGCTAAACGGTCGCCCGCGGCCCACGGCACTTTGCCGGATGCGGCGCCGGTTCGATAATGGCCTCCCCGCAAGGACACCCGATGCCATCGCCCACCACGCCCCCGGCGGATTCGCTGCTGCAACACCGCGCGTTTGTCGCATTCTGGCTGGCCCGGATCGCCTCCAGCTTCGGCTTCCAGATGCTGTCGGTCGCGGTGGGCTGGCAGATCTATTCGATCACCGGCCGCGCGCTCGATCTGGGCCTGATCGGACTGGTCCAGTTCATCCCCTCGCTGCTGCTGGCCTTGCCGGCCGGCCACGTGGCCGACCAGTTCGAGCGGCGCCGCATCGTGCTGTTCGGGCAGATCGTCGAATGGATCGCGATTGCCCTGCTGGCGGGCCTGAGCCTGCGCCACGGCATCCATGAAGTCGGCATCCTGGCGCTGGTGTTCGCGATCGGCGTGGCCAAGGCGTTCGAGTTTCCCGCGCTGCAGTCGATGCTGCCCGCGCTGGTGCCGGCGCAGATCCTGCCGCGGGCGATGGCGGTGAACGCCTCGGCCGGACAGGCCGCCATGATCATGGGCCCGGCGCTGGGCGGCTTGCTGTATGTCGCCGGGCCGGGCGTGGTCTATGCGGTGGCCGCCGCGCTGTATCTGGTCTCGGTGATCCTGCTGAGCCGGCTGCGCCATGAACAGGCGCCGCCACGACGCGAGCCGGCCACGCTGAAGACCGTGTTCGCCGGCGTGCATTTCATCCGGCACCGACCGGACGTGCTGGGGGTGATCTCGCTGGACCTGTTCGCCGTGCTGCTGGGCGGTGCCACTGCGCTGCTGCCGATCTTCGCCCGGGACATCCTGCACACCGGGCCGTGGGGCCTGGGCCTGCTGCGCGCGGCGCCGGCCGTGGGTGCGCTGCTGATGTCGCTGTGGCTGGCGCGGCACAACATGCAGCGGCGGGTGGGCCCGATCATGTTCGCGTCGGTGGCGGGCTTCGGCGTGGCCACGCTGGTCTTCGCGCTGTCGACCACGTTGTGGCTGTCGCTGGCCGCACTGTTCGCACTGGGCGCGTTCGACATGGTCAGCATGGTGATCCGCGGCGCGCTGGTGCAGCTGGATACGCCGGACGACATGCGCGGCCGGGTCAGCGCGGTCAACGCGATCTTCATCAACACCTCCAACCAGCTCGGCGAATTCGAGTCCGGCATGCTGGCCGCGTGGCTGGGCGCAGTCGGCGCCACCGTGATCGGCGGTGTCGGCACGCTGCTGGTGGTGGGCCTGTGGATGGCGATGTTTCCCGGCCTGCGGCGGCGCCAGCAGTTGCATGTCGAGGCCAGTGGCCCGGGCGAGCCGGTACCGGATATTCTCTAGGCTGCACACCTCTTCACAGCATGCGGAGTCCTGCCGTGATCACCCAGTCGCCAAGCGAGTTTCTAGAGGCCTATGTCGCACTGGCGCCACATCCCGCTGCCGCGGCGACGGCGCGCGCGGCGTTTCTGGTGGCGCCGGCCGAGTTCGCCCTGGCGGCCGAGTCGGCACGGGACAACCGCTACATGGACACCAGCCTCGCGGTCGACCCGCTGAAGGCGCTGGCGCAGCACGGCGCCCTGGCGCAGGCCTTGCGGGCCGACTGCCCGATCATCACGTTTCCCGGCGATCCGGCCACGCCGGATGCCATTTTCCCCAACAACGTGTTCGCCACCGCACCGGGGCGGCTGATCATCGGCCGCATGCGGCATGCGGTGCGCCAGCGCGAGGCCGAACGCACCGACATCCGTGCGTTCTTCGGCGACCTGCTGGGCTACGACGAGATCGACCTGTCCGCTTGCACCGACCTGGTCGCCGAGCTGACCGGTTCGCTGATCATCGACCGCGTGCGGGGCGTCGGCTATTGCGGCCTCAGCGAGCGTTGCGACATGGCCGGCGCACGCGCGATGCACCAGGCATTCGGGCTGCGCCTCACGTTCTGCTTCGAACTGGCCGACTCGGAATACCACACCAACGTGGTGCTGGCCCTGCTGGCCAGTCGCGCGGCGATCATCGCGGTCGACGGCTTTCGTGATCCCGCGGTCGCCGCCGCGATCGCGCAGGCCTACGGCAACCGCGCGATCTGGTTGACGCCCGCCCAGAAACGGGCGTTCGCCGCCAATGCCATCAGCCTGTCCGACCGCAGCGTATGGATGAGTGTCGGCGCCGCCGCCGCACTCACCACCGAGCAGCGCGAGACACTGGCCGATTACGATTTTGCGATCGGCGCGGTGGAACTGGACGAGATCGAGAAGGCCGGCGGCAGCCTGCGCTGCTGTGTCGGCGAGATCTACTGAGTTCGAATCGCAGCCGCCGCCATCGACCTTGCACCCGGCGAATCGCCGTTGCATGCTCGCCCGATGCCGCAGTCAGGTCGCCCTCCACGCATTCCCCCCGGACCGCCGATGCGGTCCTGGCGGTTGCCGCTCGCCGTCATCGCACTGCTCGGTCAGGGTGTCGTGGCTGCCCCGGCCGCCGCGGCCGGCGCCCATGGACGCACCTGGGCAAACCCGGTCGATATCGACTACCGCTACAACTACGAGCAGATGAACGACGGCGTCTCGTACCGCACCGGTGCCGACCCGGCGATCGTGCGCTTCGGCGATGCCTGGTACCTGTTCCAGACGCTGGCCGATGGTTACTGGCGCTCGACCGACCTGCTGCACTGGCAGTTCGTGAAACCGGATCGCTGGCCGTTCGACGGCCCGGTCGCACCGGCCACCCTGGTGGCCGACGGCAAATTGTTCCTGATGCAGTCGGCGATGCAGCCGGTGCCACTGCTGTATTCCACCGACCCCGCCCACGGCCACTGGAAGTTCTGGACCCGCATGCTGCCGCCGGTACCCGGCGCCACCTGGGTCGGTCACGAGAGCGAGATGAAGCCCGGTGACCTGCCGCCCGGGCCGTGGGATCCGGGCCTGTTCCGCGACGAGGACGGCAAGACCTACCTGTACTGGGACTCCTCCAACATCTTTCCGCTGTACGGCGCGCAGATCGACCTGGCGCTTGACCACGCCAGCGAAGGCGAAGGCAAGCGCGTCTCGTTCGTCAGCAAGCCGCAGGCCCTGCTGCGCCTGCATCCGGAGGAGCACGGCTGGGAGCGCTTCGGCCAGGACCATACCGACAACACCGTCGCGCCATACGTCGAGGGCGCCTGGATGAACCGGCACGGCAACCGCTACTACCTGCAGTACGCCGCGCCGGGCACCGAGTACAACGTCTACGCCACCGGCGTCTACACCAGCGACAAGCCGCTCGGCCCGTTCCATTACGCGCCGTACAACCCGATCGGCTACAAGCCCGGCGGTTTCGTGGTCGGTGCCGGCCATGGCTCCACCTTCGAGGACGCCTACGGCAACAGCTGGAACACCGGCACCATGTGGGTCGGGGTGAACTGGAAGTTCGAGCGGCGCATCGACCTGTTCCCGGCCGGCTTCCATGCGGACGGCCAGATGTGGGTCGACACCCGCTTCGGCGACTTCCCCCAGCGCATGCCCGAGCACAAGCTCAAACCCGGCGAGAGCACCTTCACCGGCTGGATGCTGCTGTCCTGGCACAAGCAGGCCAGCGCCTCGTCGCAGTTGCCCGGTCACGGCCCGGCCGAGGTCACCGACGAAAACCCTCGCACTTACTGGGTCGCCGCGTCGAGCGCGCCGGGGCAGACGCTGACCGTCGATCTGGGCGGCGAGCGCACCGTGCGCGCCGTGCAGGTGAACTACACCGACTACAAGGCCGGCCGCTACGGCGACGCACCGGACATCATCACGCGGTTCAAGCTGGAAGGCTCCAGCGACGGCTCGCACTGGAGCACGCTCGCCGACCTTTCGCACGAGCAGCGCGATCGCCCCAACGCCTACGTGGAACTGGACCGGCCCGCCCGCATTCGCTATGTGCGCTATGTGCATGTGCACGTCGGCGCAAGGCACCTGGCGATTTCCGACCTGCGTGTCTTCGGCAACGCGGACGGCGACCCGCCTCCGGCGCCCGAACTGGTTTCCGCCACCCGTGATGCCGATACGCGCAATGCCGACATCGTCTGGAAGCCGGTGCCGGGTGCCGTCGGCTACAACGTGCGCTGGGGACTCGCCGCAGATCGCCTGCACGAAACCTGGCAGCGCTTCGCCGACCAGCCGACGCAGCTCCGGCTGCGTGCCCTCAACAAGGGCGTGCGCTACGTGGTGGCGGTCGAAGCCTTCGACGAAGCCGGTGTATCGGTGCTCTCGCGGACGGCCACGCTCGATCCATAGTCAGCGCCTCATGCAACCCGTCGGGAAACGTGCGCACGGTGTCGTTGCCGGTCGGCGCCCGATCCCCCATGCTGGCAGCTCTTCAATGGAGAGCTGCCCCGATGTCCGTGCCGCCAGCCATGCCCGTCGCCCGCTCCAGTTTCATCAACGTGCTGGGATGGATCTTCATCTGCCTCGCCGGTTTCACCACGCTGATCGGGCTGCTGCAGAACCTGATGCTCCAGCTGGTATTTCTGCCCACCATGCAACAGCCACTCGCTACCCAGCCCTTGCCGCCGGACATGCCGGCGCCGACGGGCTGGATGCTGGCCCACATGGTCTGGTTCTTCCGCGGATTCCTGCTGCTGTCCATCATCACCCTGACCGCCGCCATCGGGCTGTTGCGTCGGCGCGAATGGGCTCGCCGCCTGTTCATCGGCCTGATGGCTTTTGCCATCGCCTACCAGTTGTTCGGCCTGGTCTTCCAGTGGTGGTTCATGGGATCGATGCAACGGGTCATGGCCTTGCCGGCCAACGCGCCAGCCCAATTCGCCAGTGGCATGCATGGGTTCATGCTGGCGATGCAGGTCTTCGGCGCGATCATGGCGATCGGTTTCAGCGTGCTGTTCGGCTGGATCATCAAGCGGCTGCGCAGCGCGCCGATCCGGCGCGAATTCCATCCCGCCCGCACACCGTCCACCGTTTCCGGTGCTCCCGAATGATCACCCTCCACCATCTGAACAACTCGCGTTCGCAGCGCGTCCTGTGGCTGCTCGAGGAACTGGGCGTGCCGTACGAGATCAGGCGCTACCAGCGCGATCCGAGGACCATGCTGGCGCCGCCGGAGCTGCGCGCGATCCATCCGCTGGGCAAGTCGCCGGTGATCACCGATGGCGAACTGACCGTGGCCGAGTCCGGCGCGATCATCGAATACCTCGCCGGGCGTTACGGCGAGGCCCGCCTGCTGCCGCCCGCCGGCACGCCCGAACGACTGCGCTGCACCTACTGGCTGCATTACGCCGAGGGTTCGGCCATGCCGCCGCTGCTGCTGAAACTGGTGTTCCGCCGGGTCAGGACGGCGCCCGCGCCGTTCTTCGTCAGACCGGTCGCCCGCAGCATCGCGGACAAGGTCGAGCGCAGTTTCATCGACCCCCAGCTGAAGCTGCACCTGGACTATCTGGAAGGCGAGCTGGGCAGCGGCGACTGGTTTGTCGGCGATGCCTTCAGCGCCGCCGACATCCAGCTCAGCTTTCCGCTGGAGGCATTCGTGGCCCGCGGCGGCCTGGGCGGCGACTATCCGCGGCTGGCGGCGTTCCTGCAGCGTATCCATGCCCGGCCGGCGTATCAAAGGGCGCTGGAACGCGGCGGCGAGTACCGGCTCGGCGGCTGAACACCTCCCGCCGGCTGAACGGAGGTGACCGGCACAGGCCGCTGTTTACGCTTCGGTCACGGCGACGCTGGCAGCCTGTGGGACCAGATGCCAAGGAGAACCCTCATGCGCAATCGTGATATCGAGCGTCAGATCCGCGACACCGCCGAACAGGCCGGTGAGCGTGTACGCCATTACGCCGACGGTGCCAGCAGCAGCGCGCAGAGCCTGCTCGAACGTGGCCGCCGCCGCATCAACGAGCGCTTCGGCAAGCGCGGCAAGCCGTACGGCCAGCAGCTGTCGCACGCGGCCGAGGACCTGGCCGACGAGGCCAACTATCAGTATCGGCGCCTGCGCCGGCAGGTGAACCGTCATCCGGCCGCCACGGTGGCGATCGTGGCCGGTACGATCGGCGCGTTCCTGCTGCTGCGCCGTGCGTTCCGCAGCGACGACGAGGATTGAATCGGCGCGGTCGCGGGTGAGCCCGCCGCGCATGAAAAAACCCGCCGAGTGGCGGGTTTTTTCATGCGCGGTCCCGTTGCTCAGACGGTCAGCGGATTCGGCTTGTCCTGGTCGAGCTTGTATTCCTTGATCGCCCGGCTGACGTCCTTGGCATTGACCTTGCCATCCTTCGCCAGCGCCGCCAGCGCGGCGTGCGCGATCCAGTAGCGATCCACCTCGAAGAACTCGCGCAGGTGCGCGCGTGTGTCCGAACGCCCGAAGCCGTCGGTGCCCAGCACGGTGTAGCGCATGCCATCGGGCATGAATGCGCGGATCTGGTCGGCGAACTCACGCACATAGTCGGTGGCGGCGATCGCCGGACCCTGGCGCCCCTCCAGCAGGGCGGTGACGTACGGCACCCGCGGCTCCGCCTCCGGGTGCAGCCGGTTCCAGCGTTCGGCATCGAAGCCGTCGCGACGAAGCTCGATGAAGCTGGGGCAGGACCAGATATCCGACTTCACGCCGAAATCCTTCTCCAGCAGCTCGGCCGCCGCGATCGCCTCGCGCAGGATCGTGCCCGAGCCCAGCAGTTGCACGCGCGGCTCGCCCTTCTTCGGCTTGCCGCCGTCCTTGAACAGGTACATGCCCTTGATGATGCCTTCCTCGCTGCCGCCGGGCAGGTCGGGGTGGCTGTAGTTCTCGTTCATCACGGTGATGTAGTAGTAGATGTCCTCCTGCTCCTGCATCATCCGGCGCGTGCCGTCCTGCAGGATCACCGCCACCTCGTACGAGAACGTGGGGTCATACGACTTCACGTTGGGGATCACGCCGGACATCAGGTGCGACTGGCCGTCCTCGTGCTGCAGGCCTTCGCCATTCAGCGTGGTGCGACCCGCGGTACCGCCGATCAGGAAGCCGCGCGAACGCATGTCGCCGGCGGCCCAGGCCAGGTCGCCGATGCGCTGGAAACCGAACATCGAGTAATAGATGAAGAACGGCAGCATCGCCTGGTTGCTGGTCGAATAGCTGCTCGCGGCGGCCATCCACGACGCCATGCCGCCGGCCTCGCTGATGCCCTGCTGCAGTACCTGGCCCTTCTGGTCCTCGCGGTAATACAGCAGCTGGTCGGAGTCCTGCGGTCGGTATTTCTGCCCGAACGGCGCATAGATGCCGATCTGGCGGAACATGCCTTCCATGCCGAAGGTACGCGCCTCGTCGGCCACGATCGGCACCACGCGCTCGCCCAGTTGCTTGTCGCGCAGCAGCAGGTTGATGCCGCGCACCAGTGCCATGGTGGTGGAGATCTCGCGCTCGCCGGTGCCCTTGGTGATCTGCTCGAACGCCGAAAGCTCCGGTGCCTTCAGCTTCGCCTCGGCCTTGCGTCGGCGCTGCGGCAAGGCACCGCCGAGCGCCTTGCGGCGCTCCAGCATGTACTGCACTTCCGGCGAGTCCTGGCCCGGGTGGTAGTACGGCACGTCCTTCAGCTTGTCGTCGGGGATCGGGATCTGGAAGCGGTCGCGGAAGTGGCGCACCGAATCCTCGTCCAGCTTCTTCTGCTGATGGGTCGGGTTCTGCGACTCGCCGGCCGCGCCCATGCCGTAACCCTTGACCGTCTTGGCCAGGATCACCGTCGGCATGCCCTTGGTGTTGGATGCCGCGTGATATGCCGCGTAGACCTTGTGTGGATCATGGCCGCCGCGGTTCAGCCGCCAGATGTCGTCGTCGCTGAGGTTCGCCACCATCTCGCGCGTCTCCGGATACTTGCCGAAGAAATGCTCACGCGTGTAGGCCCCGCCGAACGCCTTGCAGGCCTGGTACTCGCCGTCGACGGTTTCCATCATCAGCTTGCGCAGCACGCCCTTGTGGTCGCGCGCCAGGAGCGGGTCCCAGTAGCTGCCCCAGACCAGCTTGATCGCGTTCCAGCCGGCGCCGCGGAACTCGCCTTCCAGTTCCTGGATGATCTTGCCGTTGCCGCGCACCGGACCGTCCAGCCGCTGCAGGTTGCAGTTGATCACGAAGATCAGGTTGTCCAGACCTTCGCGGCCGGCCAGCGAGATCGCGCCCAGCGACTCCGGCTCGTCGGTCTCGCCGTCGCCGAGGAAACACCACACCTTGCGGTCGCTCTTGGGAATCAGTCCACGATGCTCGAGGTATTTGAAGAACTGCGCCTGGTAGATCGCCTGGATCGGACCCAGGCCCATCGAGACCGTCGGCACCTGCCAGTAATCCGGCATCAGCCACGGATGCGGGTACGACGACAGCGCGCGGCCCTTGCCGACCACCTCCATGCGGAACAGGTCGAGCTGATCCTCGGCCAGCCGGCCTTCGAGGAACGAGCGCGCATAGATGCCCGGGCTGGAGTGGCCCTGGTGGAATACCAGGTCGCCCGGGTGATCGGCGGACGGCGCCCGCCAGAAATGATTGAAGCCCACGTCGTACAACGTCGCCGACGAGGCGAAACTGGCGATATGCCCGCCCAGTTCGCCCGGTTTGCGGTTGGCCCGCACCACCATCGCCATCGCGTTCCAGCGGATCAGCGAGCGGATGCGCCATTCCATCGCCGCATCGCCGGGGCACTTGGCCTCCTGGGCGGGGGCGATGGTGTTGACGTATTCGGTGGTCGGATCGAACGGCAGGTAGCCACCCGAGCGGCGCGTGGTATCGACCATGCGCTCCAGCAGGAAGTGCGCGCGCTCGGTACCGTCGTGCTGGATCACTGCATCGAGCGAGTCGACCCACTCACGGGTTTCGGTGGGGTCGATGTCCTGGTTGAGGATATCGTCGAGCTGATCCATGAAGTTCTCCACGGCACGGTGGGACGTGCCTGCAAGGGGTTCGCGCCGCCGGGGATGTGGCGCGGCAACAGTTGAGTTTAGCGGCCTGTCCCGGTGGTCGCCAAATAGCCGTCCGTACGTGAGCGCATGGACGGCATGACGGCCCGTCAGCCGCGCCGCTCGCTCTGGGCCGCACGAATCTGCGCATCGACCGCGGCCACCGCCGTCATGTTGACCACGCGGCGCGCGGTCGAGGCCGGGGTCAGGATATGCGCGGACTTGTCCAGCCCCATCAGGATCGGACCGATCGCCACGCCGTCGGTCATCACCCGCACCATGTTGTAGGCGATATTGGCCGCATCCAGGTTCGGCATCACGAACAGGTTGGCGCGGCCGCTGAGCGTGGTGTGCGGAAACATGCGCTGGCGCAGCACCTCGTCCCACGCGGTATCGGCCTGCATCTCGCCGTCCATCTCCAGCTTCGGTGCGCGCGCCTTCAGGATCTGCCACACCTTGCGCATTTTCGCGGCGCTGGGGTTGTCGTGGCTGCCGTAGTTGGAATGCGACAGCAGCGCCACCTTCGGCTCCACGCCGAACCGCTTGAGGCGATAGGTGGCCTGCAACGTGGCCTCGGCGATCTGCTCGGCGGTGGGGTCGCACTGCACATGGGTGTCGAGGAAGAACCATGCGCCCTTGTCGTTGATCACCCCGCTCATCGCCGAGGTGCACTGCACGCCCGGATCGAGGTTGAACACGCTGCGCAGGTAACCCAGTTTCTTGTGATAACGACCGACCAGACCGCAGATCATCGCGTCCGCCTCGCCACGCTCGACCATCAGCGCGGCAATCAGGGTCGGGCGGGAACGCAGCAGGTTCTTCGCTGCCGCCGGGCTGACCCCGCGGCGCTCGGTCATCGTGTGGTACTGCTGCCAGTACTCGTTGAAACGCGGGTCGTCGTTGATGTTGGTCAACTCGAAATCCACGCCGGCGCGCATGCGCAGACCCAGTCGCTCGATACGGGTCTGGATCACGTCCGGACGGCCGATCAGGATCGGGAACGCGAGGTGCTCGTCGATCACCGTCTGCACCGCCTGCAGCACGACCTCCTCCTCGCCTTCGGCGTAGGCGACGCGCTTGCGGTCGGCGCGCGCGCGTTCGTACACCGGCTTCATCAGCAGGCCGGTGCGGTAGATGAACTGGCCGAGCTTCTCGACATAGGCTTCCATGTCGGCGATCGGTCGGGTGGCCACGCCCGAGTCCATCGCCGCCTGGGCCACGGCCGGTGCCAGCACGACCAGCAGGCGCGGATCGAACGGCCGCGGGATCAGGTACTCGGGCCCGAAGCACGGCACTTCGCCGCCGTAGGCACCGCCCAGGTCGGAAGCCTCCATCCGCGCCAGCGCGGCGATCGCGCGCACGCAGGCCAGCTTCATCGCCTCGTTGATGACCGTGGCGCCGACGTCGAGCGCGCCACGGAAGATGTACGGAAAACACAGCGCGTTGTTGACCTGGTTCGGGTAGTCCGAACGGCCGGTGGCGATGATGCAGTCCGGGCGGACCCGCTTGGCATCCTCCGGCATGATCTCGGAATTGGGGTTGGCCAGCGCCAGGATGATCGGCCGGTCGGCCATCGTCGCGACCATCTCCGGCTTCAGGATGCCGCCGGCGGAGAGGCCCAGGAATACATCGGCGCCCGCGACGATCTCGGCCAGGCTGCGCTTGTCGGTATCGCGCGCGTAGCGCTGCTTGTCCGGATCCAGATGGTCGCGCCCGGTGTACAGCACGCCCTCGCGGTCATAGGCGAGGATGTTTTCCGGTTTCAGCCCCAGCGCCACCAGCATGTCCAGGCAGGCGATACCCGCCGCACCGGCGCCGGCGGTGGCCAGCTTCACGTCCTCGATCTTCTTGCCGACCACTTCCAGCGCATTGAAGATCGCCGCACCCACGATGATCGCGGTGCCGTGCTGGTCGTCGTGGAACACCGGGATCTTCATCCGCTCGCGCAGCTTGCGTTCGACGATGAAGCATTCCGGCGCCTTGATGTCCTCCAGGTTGATGCCGCCGAAGGTCGGCTCCATCGAGGCGATGATATCGACCAGCTTGTCCGGGTCGTTCTCGCTGATCTCGATGTCGAACACGTCGATGCCGGCAAACTTCTGGAACAGCACGCCCTTGCCTTCCATCACCGGCTTGGCGGCCAGCGGGCCGATGTTGCCAAGCCCCAGCACCGCCGTGCCGTTGGTGATCACCGCCACCAGGTTGGCGCGGGCGGTGTACTCGGCGGCCGACCCCGGCTCCTCGACGATCGCGTCGCAGGCGGCGGCGACCCCCGGCGAGTACGCCAGCGACAGGTCGCGTTGGGTCAGCAGGGAGGTGGTCGGGGTGACCTTGATCTTGCCCGGCCGCGGATGGCGGTGATACTCCAGCGCGGCAAGGCGAAGTTCTTCGGGAAGGGACATGGGATGCGCTTTCATCGGGGAGGGAACGCCATCCGCCAGGGCAGATGACGAATGCCGATATTAGCATCGGGCGGGCTTCGTCGGCCGCCCGCAGGCGACGGCTACACGCTCAGCAGCAGCTCGTCTTCCTGCACCCGGTGCATGTGGATGCGGTTGACGAACAGCGAAAACGCCAGCTTGCCGGCAAGCCCGTGCACGTGCTGCATCCACGGCGGCAGCCACAACGGCGGCAGGATCGCGCCGGACTGGAAATGCGGTTGCAGGCTGATCACGTCGTGCAGCGCCAGCTTGCCGGCGAACAGGTGCCGCAGCAGATCCATCCGGCGTTGCTTCAGGGCCCAGCGGAAGAACGTGTGCACGGTGAGCAGGCCGGACAGGTAGACGTTGTCCTTGGCGAAGGCGGCGCCGCCGCCCAGCGGCACGCCGCGAAACACCCGCTGCGCCGAATGGAAGCTGTCCGCCACGCTCTGGCCGCGATCGCTGAAATAGCGGTAGACCTCGACGAAATCGGCCCCGTTCAGGGCCATGTCGATCGCCAGGATGCGCAGGCTGATCCGCTTCAGCCGGGTGATGTCGATCGCACCGGACATCAGCTCGGCAAACACGGCCAGCCCTTCCTGGGTGGCGGTCACTCGCGGCGAGGTACGCCCCAGCGAGCTCAGCAGCGGCTGCCGGCGGCCGTTCAGCGCGGTCAGCGAGTGCACGTAGGCCTCGTGCGCCAGCAGTTGATGACGGTCGTACTCGCTGAAGCTGGCGCCGCCGCGCAGGCGGATCCGGGTGGCCCCGGCGGCGGCCTTGGCGGTGAGCTCGGGATCGACCTCGACGCTGATCCGGCCGGCGCCGAAAAACGCATCCAGGGTCAGCGCCAGCTCCGCCTGCAGCACGTCGGCCGGCACGTTCACGCTGCTCTCGTCGGCCAGCAGATCGGCACCGAGCTCATCGGACAACTCGACGAAATAACGTGCCGCATCGAGGTTGCTGCGCTGGCTGCCGGGAATCAGGTCGCCGGGCTTGCCGTACAGGGCGATCGACGGCGCGGTGACTTCGCTGGTACCGACGGCTTCCAGCATCTGTGCCGCGATCCGCCACGATTCGGCGGTGCGTCGCAGGTAGTCGCCGAGCGGATCGACATCCTGCGGATCGCTGCCACCGGCGGCCGCCTCGATCGCTGCCAGCTCGGCGCGGGCCTCGGCCAGATCCGGCGGACGGTAGTGCACCTGCGGCAGGGCGAACCGGCCGTTGCCGTACGCCTCGATCATGCGGTTTTCCAGCGATGCCGGCCAGCCTACCGTGCCCAGGATATGGATGCCGCGGACCGCCGCCAGCAGGCGCTGGTCGAGCGCGGCGTAGCGCCTGAGCCCGGGCGCGAGCGCGCCGTGATCGGCGTTCATCGACGGACCTGGCGCAGCGCATCGACTCGCCCGATCAACTCGACGGCGATCGGATCGGGCTTGAACGCCGAGGCAAAGCCGCGCGGGCTGGCCGGGATGAAACTCACGTTGCGGCCGAAGCGCGAGTCGCTGCGCAACATCAGCGTGATGCGCCGCGGGTTGGTCATGCTGGTGGTATTGACGTTGACCACGTCGGCCAGCGCGATGCGTGCCTGCAGTCCGCGGCTTTTCACCAGCAATTGCTCGCCATCGAGCCAGACCTCGTCGACCAGGTCGAAGATCAGCTTCTTGAACAGCACCAGACCGATCGCGGGGATTACCAGCATCGGAAAAAGAGCGGGCCAGCGAGGCTGTTGCGCATGCGCCGGGATGTTCCACAGCAGCCAGGCCGACAACAGCGGAAGCAGCAACCAGACGAAGGGCAGCACGCGCTTGTAGAACACGGTATAGCTGGAGGACAACCGGCGCATGTGGCAATCCATGGGGGCTCGACCCGATAGTAAACCGACCGCCGGGCAGCCGACAGCGTGCGACCGGTCAATCCCGATCGCGCTGCCCGCGATGCCCACGCGGTTGCTCGATCGGCCGGCCACCGCGCTGCCGGCGCAGTCGGGCTTCCAGCGTCGCCGCCTGCTCCTCGCGCTCGTCGTGCAGCTTCAGGTAATTGCGCCAGCGGCCCGGGGTCAGCTCGCCGTTGTCCAGCGCCACCTGCACCGCACAGCCGGGCTCGCTGCCGTGGCCGCAATCGGCGAAACGGCATTGCTCGGCGAGCGCCTCGATGTCGGCGAACAGGTCGAGGTTTTCCTCGCCGGTGAGTTTCAGTTCGCGCATCCCGGGCGTATCGATCAGGCAGCCGCCGCTGGGCAACTGCAGCAGCGCCCGATGGGTGGTGGTATGGCGGCCGCGGCTGTCGTGGCTGCGCACGGCGGCGGTGGCCATCGTGGCGCTGCCGAGCAGCGTGTTGGTGAGGGTGGATTTGCCCGCGCCGGACGAGCCGACCAGCACCGCGCTGTCGCCCGGCTGGAGATACGCCGCCAGCAGCAACGCGCTGGCCGGGTCCTTGCAGTTCAGGGCGTGGATCGGGGTGGTATCCGGCAGCCGCGCGCGCAACGCGGTGATTTGCCCGGCGGCGTCCTCGCGCGTGTCCAGCTTGCTCAACAGCACCACCGGCTGGGCGCCGGAGTCCTCGGTCAACGAGAGGTAGCGCTCGATCCGTGACGGGTTGAAATCGCCGTCCAGCCCGGTCAGCACCAGCACGTAGTCGATATTCGTGGCGATCAGCTGGCGTTCGTAGCGCTCGCCGGCAGCAGCGCGGGAAAGCACCGTGCGCCGGGGTGCCACGGTGACGATATGCGGCGGCGCGCCACTGACCACTTCGACGAAGTCGCCGACCACCGGGCGCTCGCCGGGATCGATCCCGCGTTTGAGAAAGCGCCCGTCCGGCTGCGCGCCGAACAGCGTTTCGCCATCGTGGAGCTCGTAACCGGCGCGGTGCTGGGCAACTACCCGGGCCAGGCGCAGGCCGGCATCGGGCAGCGTGTCGCCGCGCCAGCCGATGTGCCGCAGCCGTTCGATCGTTTCGGCATCACTCATGGCGAGGGTCTGTCTGCATGGTCTGGTGATTATGCCCTGCCAGAAGGTTTCCAGACGATGAACCGCGATTTGGCCCCGACGGGCCTCGCGCTGCAGTGCATCACGCTGCTAGCATCGACCCGACCGGCACTGGCGCCGGCCATTGACCTCACCTAGGACACCGGCGTTGGCTTCGATCACACCCAGTGCGCACCTGGCTGACGTGCGCTACGAGATTCGGGGCGCGCTGACTAGGCGCGCCCGCGAGCTGGAGGCGGCCGGCCTCGACATCATCAAGCTCAACATCGGCAACCCCGGTCGCTACGGTTTCGAGGCGCCAGCGCACCTGCGCGAGGCGATCGCCAGCCACCTGCATGAGAGCGAGGCCTACGGCCACGAGCAGGGACTGGAGGTCGCCCGCGAAGCCATCGCGGCACAGCAGCGGGCCCGCGGCGCCCGGGGGATCGAGCCCGAACGCATCTTCATCGGCAATGGCGTCAGCGAGCTGATCGACATCTCGCTGCGCGCGCTGCTGCACCCCGGTGACGAAGTCCTGCTGCCGAGCCCGGATTACCCCTTGTGGAGCGCCGCCACGATCCTCAACGGCGGCCAGCCGCGCTATTACCGCTGCCTCGCCCAGCACGGCCACCTGCCCGACCCGGAGGAGATCGAGGCACTGATCACCCCGCGCACCCGTGCCCTGGTGCTGATCAATCCGAACAATCCCACCGGCGTGGTGTATCCGCGCGAGCTGCTGCAGCGCCTGGCGGCCATCGCGGCACGCCATCGGCTGCTGCTGCTGGCCGACGAGATCTACGACGAAATCCTTTACGACGGCGAAACGTTCCAGCCATTGGCCGAGGTGGCCGGCGACGTGCCCTGCCTCAGCTTTGGCGGCCTGAGCAAGGTGCATCGCGCCTGCGGCTACCGGGTCGGCTGGATGAGCCTGTCCGGCGATCCCGCCCGCACGACGGCGTATCGCGATGCCCTGCAGTTGCTCGCCGCGCTGCGCCTGTGCGCGAACGTGACCGCGCAATGGGCGGTGCAGCCGGCGCTGCAGAGCGCCGCCACCATCGGCGCCCTGACCGCGCCCGGCGGGCGCCTGCACGAGGCGCGTCGCGCCGTGCTGGAAGGGGTGGCCGCCAGTGATTATCTCGAGCTGGTGACCCCCGGCGGTGCGCTGTACGCCTTCCCGCAGGTACGTGCCGATCGCATCGTCAGCTTCGACGACGAGTCGTTCGCACTGCGCCTGCTCGAGGAGGAATCGGTACTGGTGGTGCCGGGCAGCAGCTTCAACGTGCCGCGCAGCCGCCATTTCCGGCTGACCCTGCTGCCGCCGCCGGTGCAGTTGCACGAGGTCTTCGTGCGCATCGAGCGGGTGCTGGCGCGGATGGCGCGGGAACAGTCGGATACCGCCGTCGTCGCGGTCGCCTGAATCCCGGCACGTCGCCACATGACGCCTGCCAGCACTTCATCGCACTATCTCGCCCTCGGTGACTCGTACACCATCGGCGAAGCGGTGGCCGCCTCCGGGCGCTGGCCCGCCGTGCTGGTGCGGCAGCTGCGCCAGGCGGGCCGGGTGATCGACGAGCCGAAGATCGTGGCCGTCACCGGCTGGACCACCGACGAACTGGCGCACGGCATGGATGCGGCGTCGCTGGCGTCCGCGCACGCGCTGGTCACCTTGCAGATCGGCGTCAACAACCAGTATCGCGGCCGTCCGGTGGATGACTATCGCGAGCAGTTCGCCAGCCTGCTGGCCCGCGCGATCGCGCTGGCCGGCGATCGGGCCGGGCGGGTGCTGGTGGTGTCGATTCCCGACTGGGGCGTTACCCGCTTTGCCGGCGAGCAGGGCCGCGACCGCGCGGTCATCGCCGCCGAGCTGGATGCCTACAATGCGGCGGCCCGCGACGAGGCCCGGCGGCGCGGCGCCCGGTTCGTCGACATCACCGACATTTCGCGCAGCCACCCCGGGCTCGTCGCCGACGATGGCCTGCACCCTTCAGCGGCGCAGTACGCCTTGTGGGTCGAGCGGATCGCGCCGGTGGCGGACGCGGCGCTGCGTTCGCCGGACTGAGCGGGGCGGCAACGCCGCTGCAACCTGTTCGCCATCGCACGGTGATTTGACGTCCGCATACTGGCGCCCCGGCAACCACCGGGGAATCCGCGCCATGAAGACTTTCCACTGCCGCACCGCGTTCATTTCCGATGTCCATCTGGGCACGGCGGACTGCAAGGCGACCTACCTGCTCGATTTCCTGCGCCAGTTGCGCTGCGAACGGCTCTATCTGGTCGGCGACATCATCGACATGGAGGCGTTGGCGAAGCGACCCTGGTGGCATGCCACGCACAGCGCGGTGATCGGCGAGCTGTTCCGGCTGGCCCGTGGCGGGGTCGAGGTGACCTATATCCCGGGCAACCACGATGCACCGATGCGCGCGCTGCATGGACAGAATTTCGGCGGGATAAGGATCGAGCGGGAGGCCGTGCATGTCGGGGCCGATGGCCGTCGCTACCGGGTCAGCCACGGCGACGAATTCGATCCCGAGCAGCTCGGCCGGCGCTGGATGCTGCAGCTGGGCGAGGCGATGCATCGCTTCATCTGCTGGGGCAATCGCCGCCTGCACGTGGTGCGGCAGCGGCTGGAGCTGCCTTATCTGCCGCTCTCGATCATCGTCAAGTCGCATATCGGCAAGGCGCTGGCCTATATCCGTGCCTACGAGGAGCGTGTGGCCGGCGATGCGCGCGCACGCGGATTCGACGGGCACATCTGCGGTCACATCCACTTTGGCCATGTGCGCGAGCTGGGCGGCGTGCTCTACCTCAACGACGGCGACTGGGTGGAGCACTGCACCGCGCTGGTCGAGGATCACACCGGGGCGATGGAGCTGTTCCACTGGAGCGAGCGGCCGACCGCGCTGGGCCGCGCCAGCCGCGAGCTGGTCTGGCCCTCGCCCGCCGCCGCGCTCGCGCTGGCGCCACTGGGACTGTGCCGGCGCGATCTCAGCGAACTGCACCGGGCCGCCTGAACGGCGGCCTTGAAGGCGGGCGGGATCGCCGCATATCTGGCGGGCGTATCATTGCCTTCTTTGCCCGGAGTTTCCCCATGTCCCTCGACACCACCACCCGCGAACGTATCGAAACCCTGCTCAAGGACCACCGCGTGGTGCTGTTCATGAAGGGCAACCGGCAGCAACCGATGTGCGGCTTCTCCGCCGCCGCCACCAATACGCTGAACGAATTGCTGCCCGACTACTACACGGTCAACGTGCTGGACGACCCCGAAATCCGCGAAGGCATCAAGGCGTATGGCGAATGGCCGACGATTCCGCAGCTCTACGTAGAAGGCGAGCTGGTCGGTGGCGCCGACATCATCAGCCAGATGTACGGCAGCGGCGAACTGCACGCGCTGTTCGGGGCGGCCGCGCCGGATCGCACGCCGCCGGAGATCACCATCACCGATGCCGCCGCCGAGGCCATCCGCCAGGGCACCGCGAACGCACAGGGCGTGGCGCTGCACCTGGAAATCGGCCCCGACCACAGCGCCGGCTTCCAGCTGGCACCGGCCGGCGCACACGACATCGTGGCGCATGCGAACGGCCTGGAAGTCCATTTCGACCCCGCCAGCGCCCAGCGCGCCAAGGGCATCGTGATCGACTGGGTGTCCACCGTGCAGGGCGAGGGCCTGAGCCTGAAGTTCCCGGGCGCGCAGGAGATCAAGTCGCTCAGCGTGCAGGAATTGCAGGCGCGGCTCGCCGCCGGCGACATCACCCTGATCGACGTGCGGCCTGCCGCCGGTCGTGCCCAGGCCGCTCCGCTGGCCCAGGCGCGCGTGCTGGAGGACGAGGGCTACGAGAGCCTCGCCGGCTTGCCGAAGGACACCCCGCTCGCCTTCATCTGCCACCACGGCATCTCCAGCCGCGGCATGGCCGAGCGCTTCGCCGCTCACGGCTTCAGCAACGTGCACAACGTCGAAGGCGGCATGGACGCCTGGGCGCGCGAGGTGGATTCCAGCGTGCCGAGGTACTGAGCGAGCGGGAAGCGGCGACGCAGTGAGCCTGCGAGACGCATCGGCCGGTCGAAGCCCGGCCTGACCATCGAACGGGGTCTTGCCCCCGTCAGAGGGCGACAGCCTCGTAAAGCGACTGCAGCTGCTTCTCGTAGTGCCGCCACTCCTGGAAAAAGCGCTGGTGGATCGGCTCGCGGACCTGGGCGGCGCTGAGGGTCGCGACCACTGCCTTGTTGCTCGTGATATCCACGCAGCCCGGCTCCCACTCCAGACCGCAGAACGCAAGCGCCTTGCGGGTGGTAGCTTCCGGATCCCTGACCAGTTCACTGTACGACACGTCATGGACGACCCCCGGCATGGCCGCGTGCCAGTGGGCCAGCACCTTCCGGTATTGCAGATAGTGCGCGGCAAGCGCCTGCAGGTCGTAGTTCCACGGAAACGATTCGCCCATGACCCAGGTGCGGAAATTGGAAAAGCACACGTCCATGGGATCGCGCACCATGTTGAGTATCCGCGCCTGCGGCAAGGCGCGATGGATCATCCCGGCAAGCATCCAGTTGCGCGGCATCTTGTCGACAAAAAACCGCGTGCCCTGAGCGCGCCACTGGGTCCGGTTCAGGTACCGGCGCCCGATATCCGCATAGTCCAGTCCGGGCAATCGCTCCACGACGCGTTCGTCCAGGATGCTCTGGTTGTCCGCCGCCCAGCGAAGCTGCATCCCGAAATCGTAGAGTTCGCCCGCGGAGGTCACCTGTGAGTGGTTGCTGATCACGCGCTCCATCAGCGTCGTCCCGGAGCGGGGCATGCCGATGATGAAAATGGGTTGCGGCCCTTCGTGAACCACATCCGCGGGCTGCAGAAATTCCGGGGTGCAGCGTTCGATCAGGCCATCGAACAAGCGCCACGCATAATCGGGATCATGGTTCTGGCGTGCATACATGGCCGCATTCGCACGTTCCAGCGCATCCCAGGCCTCGTCATAGCGACCAAGATCTTCCAGTTCCTTGTAATACGCAAACAGCAGGATCGCCTGGTCGTCCGTCCCCGCGGCGACCTGCTGCAACTGCTGCCTCAATCGGTCCAGGTGATTGCGCTCGCTGGTCTGCTTGCGCACCCTGGAGAGTGAGAGCGTCGTCATGCCGTCCAGCGGCCTCAGGCGAAGGCTCGCTTCCAGTTCGGCCTCCCCCTCCTGCAGATGCCCGTTGAAGATCAGCGCATGCGCACGATCGAATCTGAACTCGGGGCTGTTCATGCCCGCGGCGTCAGCGCGATTCAGCAAGGCCAATGATCCCTCATGGTCGCCCAGAATGCGGCGCAGCTTGGCCATCCGGGCAAGCATGGCGGCGTCGCCGATTCGCGCAAGGGCGGCATGTTCCAGGGTGTCCCGCGCCACCACCGTTTCGCCCACCTGCAATAGCGCATCCACCACATCGATGATCAACTCCGGATCGTCCGACAGATGCTCCACGGCGGTCAGAGCCAGCGCAGTGGCCGCCTGCACCCGTCCATCCTCCAATGCAATGGCGTGAAGGGCCAGCATCGAGGGAACATGCACCGGATTGCGCTGGAGCAGGGACTCCAGAGCAATGCGTGCGGCCATGGTCTGGCCATTGAGAAGATAGCGCTGGGCTCGATCCCAGTACTTGGTTGTTGCATCAGACATCTTGGATTGCGCCGGCGATTGCTGTCACGAATCAGGGCGAAGCAGCAGTGAGTTGGCCAATGACCCGAACGGCATGCAAACGCATCTGCGTTCGTCATCGATTGAGTCACCATGCTCTCAGATTGAACTTCGGCGCGCCAGCTTGGGCCTCGTCCGGCAAGAGGCGGGCCTGGGAGACGCCGGCCGGTTCCGCTGGCGGGCGAGCCAACGGGCTTCCTCGCAGGAGGATCTTGTCCCGGGCATCCCGTCGCTGCCCCCGCAGGTGCGGGCGTGCCGGAGCCAATGGTCCCGTGCGCCACACCGCGATCGGCGTACCGAGCGAAACGGGGAACCGGCGCCCGCCCCTGCGGGTGGCGAGATCCCTGCCGAACGCTACGCTACCCGGGCGCCAGCCGCGGCAAACGAATGGCACCGCACTGAAATTGGCGGGTTCGGCAACGGTTCCATTCCACCCTGGATCATCTCGGCCCGAAGCGATTCGAGCGGCTCCAGGGGGCTCAGGCCGGTGTCGGGGATTCCGAGGCTGCCTCACTCGCCTGGTTGAAATCGCCGATGGCCTCCACCAGGTCCGTCACCGCGAGGCACTCGGCCTCGCTGAGATCCGGATTCCAGCTGTCCAGAATGAGCACGACCCGGGTTTCGCCGCTGCGGTTCCACGCCTCGTGTTCAAAGGTATCGTCGAAGGTGACACAGTGACCTTCCCGCCAGACGTGGTCCTCGCCACCCACGCGAATAGCGCAATCGGGCGGCACGATCAGCGGAAGATGAGTCACCAGACGCGTGTTGGTCACGCCGGTGTGCGGCAGGATATGGGCACCCGGACTCAGTACGGAGAAAAGTGTTTCCGGCGCATGATCGCGGATGCGAACCAGCGGCAGGGTGTCGAGCAAGCTCGTGGTCTGCGGACAGGCGGCGCAATGTGCGTCGTAGCGCTTGCCGTGACGGTAGAAGAAGTAGGCATCCCAGGCGGCAGTCCGATCACTGGATGAACGCAGCATCTCCCTGGCATCTTCGGGAGACTGTACGCCGAGGAACGGTTCCAGTTGACGATCCTCCGACAACACCGCGCGCAGTTCCTCACGCACGGCGCCGGTCGCCGCCTCCAGCGCCTCCAGCCAGGGGAAGCGCTCGCGCGGATAGAACGGCTGGCTCGGAATATCCGGAAAGTAGAGGAATTTCGGCTTCTGACGCTGATCCGGGATGCTCTTCGGCTGCTCGCCCAGATAGATGGCCAGGGCATGTTCCACCCGTGTCAGTTCGGACCTGCCGTAACGCTGCCGCAGCGGGTCCAGCACCTCGTTGAACAACCGCTTGCGCCCCTCGTTGGCGTAGTTCATGGCGTACTTCACCACGTCACGCAGCACCGGCGCCGTGGTGGCATCGTCAAGCCAGCGCCCTTTCATTTGCGCCGTTCGCACTGCCGTGAAATAGGCCTGCAGTGCCTCATGCGCACGCCCCAGCTGCTCCAGCGCGATACCCAGCTGCAGACGCGTGATGAAGGCCTGCGGTGTCCGCGCGAGCGCGCTCCCGAGACTGACCGCGGCGGCGCTGAAATCGCCGGCTGCCAGCTGGACCGAACCCAGCTGGCTCAGGACGGCGGGGTCTTCCGGTTTGACCCGGTCGGCGTCCCGCAACAGTTTGATCGCTTGCGCGTGGTCATTGCGGGCAAGATGACGATCGGCAAGGAACTGCAGCGCCTGCACGTCATCCGGCGCGATTCCGTGAAGACGGGCAAAGCACTGTTCGGCCAGATCGGCCTCGCCGCGACGCAAATGCTCCATCGCCATCGACCGGCATGTCTCGGGAGTTGCCTGCTGCAAGTTGTTCATCATTCCGGTTTCATTCCCTCGTTGACTGGTACCGACACCATGCTGCGTCTACGGGCCGGCCACAAAGGCATAATACGCGTTCGCGCGATGCCTCCATCACATACCCGGCCAGTCACGGGCAGTACGGTCTCTGGTCGGAATACGACGCATCGGAACAGCGGCCATGGCGCCGCCGCCGGCAACCCGGAGTGAAGAATGACTACACGCCTCGATGGATTGACAGTGACTGCCGCGCAACGAGTGGTCGCCGCGGGGCAGGCACTGGATGCCGGTCGTGTCGACCAGGCCAGCCTCTATCTGGCCAGCGTCACGGCGGAGCACCCCGAGCATCCGGAAGTCCTGCGCATGTTGGCCGGCATCCAGGGTATGCAGGGGCAACACCAGGAGTCGGTCCGCACCATGCGCCGCGCGCTGGCGCAGCGGCCTGACGATCCCGCTTATCACAACACCCTGGGCACCCTGCTCGGCCAGGCCGGCGAATACGATGCTGCCATCACCGCCCTGCGACGCACCTGCGAACTGCAACCGGACATGGCCATTGCCTGGTACAACCTGGGCGTGATGCTGGTGCGTTCGGTGCGCAACGAAGAGGCGCTGGGCGCACTGCAACGGGCCGTGGCGATTGCCCCCGATCACATGCCGGCACGAGCCCTGCTGGCTGACATGCTGCGCATGCGTGGCGAAGCCGGACAGGCCGCTACGGAGTATCGGCGGGTGATCGCGGAGCAACCCTGGGCCGGCATGGCGTGGTGGGGGCTGGCCGATCTCAGAGCGCAGCGTCTTGACGAAGGAGATATCCAGCAGATGCAGCAGGCGCTGCTTGCGCCACAGGCAACGGACGACGATCTGATGGCGATCGGCTTCGCCCTGGCCAAGGCCTATGACGATACCGGGCAATACGCTCAATCGCTCGAGGCGCTGGCCACCGCCAATGCGATTGCACGCCGTCGCCGGACCTGGGACCGACGGGGCTACTCCACGGCGATTTCTTCGCTCAATGCGGTCTTTACGCCGCCGCCCGCGGGTGCGCCGGGGATGTTGGGCGAAGAGGTTGTCTTCATCGTCGGCCTGCCACGCTCCGGCTCGACCCTGGTCGAGCAAATACTCGCATCGCATTCATTGGTGAACGGTGCCGGTGAGTTGCCCGACCTGCCTCAGGTGCTGGCTGAAGAATCGCGACGTCGTGGCCAGCACTTTCCGCAATGGGTCAATGCGATGCAACCCGCCGATTGGGAGCGGCTGGGCCGCCGCTACCTCGAACGTACCGCCTATTGGCGGAGCACGCGGCCGCGCTTCACCGACAAACTTCCGGGCAACTGGATCTATCTCGGTGCGATCCGCGCCATGCTGCCGGGCGCGCGCATCATCGGCTGCCGTCGCGACCCGCTGGAAACCTGTTTTTCGTGCTATCGACAGCGCCTCGACAACAATGAATACACCCGGGACTTCGACGATCTCGCGAGTTTCTGGCGTGACTACGACCGCAGCTTGCGGCACTGGCAGAACCTGCATCCCTCGCGCGTACTGATCCACGATTACGAGGCCATGCTGGCGGACCCGACCGCCCGCATTCGCCAGCTGCTGGAGTTCTGCGACCTGCCGTTCGAGGAAGCCTGCCTGCGGTTCCACGAGAACACGCGCGAGGTGCGCTCGCCCAGTGCCACCCAGGTGCGCCAACCGCTGATGTCGAACACCGCCAGGGCGCCTCGTTACGGCGCCTTGCTCGATCCGCTGCGTTCCGCGCTGGACTTGCCCGCGTGGCGCGACTGACAGGGCGCGGGGCGGTCGTGTCGAGACTCACCTCGCCCAGTTCGACACCTGAGTCCGTGCATCGTAAGGTCGCTTTCCAATGAATCATTCCACCGAAAGCGCTTCCGGCGGTCCCAGCAGGACCGACCTCGCCCTGGCTGAGTACGATCGCCAATGCTCCGCCGGCATCCGCACGCACCGGGCGTTGACTGATGCCCTCACCGGCGCACCGGAGCCAGTCTGGCTGGAATGTGCCCAGATGCTGATTCTTCGCGGGGATAGCGAGGCTACGCTGGCCGTTCTGGACGCTGCGTTGGCGCAATTCCCCGCGTCCCCCGAAGTACGACTGGCGCTGGCCGGCATCGTGTTTCAACAGGGATCGAGCGAACGCGCGGAATCCTTGCTGCGCGGCGTACTCGATGATGACCCGGACTGCGTCGCGGCGACCTTCCAATTGGCACGACTGCTGAAGGAGCAGGGACGCATGCATGCCGTTGCATCGGTGGTTCGCGCCGGCTTTCAGCGCGAGCGGCATGATGCCGACCTGGTCATCCGTGCTGTCGAACTGCTCGACGACTGCGGTCGCAAGCGCGAGGCGGCGGCGTTATGCGAACACGAAATCGCCGCCGGGTCCGGCGATCCCCGCCTGCATGCCTATGCGGGCATGCTGCTGACCCAGCTGGGTCAGTTCGAGCTGGCCCGCAAGCGGCAGGAATACGTACTCGATCACGACCTGGCCGGCCTGGAATGGCACGTCCCGCTGGGCCTCACCGGCCTGCAGCGTTACGCCGACGGCAGTCACCCCGACTTCGCCCGATTGCGCCGATACCTTCTGCTGCCCGACCTCAGCGACCAGGCACGAGCCTCACTGCTGTTCGGACTGGGCAAGGCCCACGATGACATCGGCGACTATGCCCAGGCCACCGGCTACCTGCGCCAGGCAAACACCATCGTCCATGCCGCCACCCGCTGGCCCCGCAAGCGCTGGCGGCGGAGCATCGAGGCGAGACTCAGCCGCACCCTCCCGGCCGAACAGCTCGCTGCGCCCATGGACTGGACGCCCCTGTTCATCATCGGCTTGCCCCGCTCCGGCACCACCGTGCTGGCCGAGCGGCTGGCCCGACATCCCGAGGTCTGCCAGCGCGGCGAACTGCCCTGGCTCCCCGTGCTCGCCGAGCAGGTCATCACCGGCAGCGGCGAATATCGCGAGCGCCTCCAGCGGGCGGCCGTGACCTATGCAGCCCAACTGCGCCAGGACGATTCCAGTGCGCGCTGGATGCTCGACAAGCAGCCGCACAACTTCATGCACGTCGACCTGATCCTGGCGCTATTTCCGAATGCCCGCTTCCTCTATTGCAGGCGCCATGCGCGTGACAATGCGCTTTCACTGTGGATGCAGTCGTTTCAGGCTGGAACGCAGGATTTTGCCTATGATTTCACCGACATCGGCGCGGTGATCCACGGCTCGCGCCGGCTGATGAAACATTGGCTGACGCGCTATCCCGATGCCATCCGCACGGTCGAGTACGAACAGCTGGTAGCGGACCCGGCAAGCCTGTTGCGCAGCGTGGCGGACTGGCTGGAGCTGCCACCGCATGACCTGCTTTCAGGCAACGCGGATAGCGGCTCCATCATCAGCACCGCCAGCCTGTGGCAGGCCCGGCAGCCGATCAACGCGCGATCGCTTCGCCGATGGAAGAATTACGCCGCGTACGTGCCCGAGTTGCTGCAGATTCCGGACAACTGAACGATTCCCCCAGGCATCAAACGGGCGCATCCACCGAATAGCCCCAGTGATCGAGCATGGGCTGCAAGATGGGCAGCGCCGGCGCCAACGCCTCCCGATAGCGCACCCATCGATTGAGCCCCTTGCGGTTCACCGGCACGATCACCTGGGCATAACTCGGTGTGGCGATGTATCCCTTGTCGCGTGCATGCTGATCGAAATTCAACATGGCCGAGGCATCTTCAAGGCCGATGAACTCGGCGATCTTGCGGGTCTGTCCGACCGTATCGGCGACCAACTCCTCGTACCGCGAAATGAAGACGTTGGGCTTGAACACCTCGACATGATCGAGCCAGCATTCCATCGCGGTGACGTAGGCCCTTGCCAGCTGGGGCAGCGATTCGCAGGCCATCGCCAGCACGGTCGAACGGAAATTCTGCATGTAATTGCTGAGCAACACGTCGCATGGGTGCCGCAACGCCAGGATGATCTTCGCCTCCGGAAAGAGTCGATGAATCATCGGCAGCCACAACATGTTGAGTGGATTCTTGTCCACCAGTTGCGTGTCCCACCGGCGCGGAACCTTGGTGCACACCATGCTCACGTAGGCCTTGCGCAGCTCGTCGCAGTCGCGCTGGTCGAGCTTGTACATGTCCCGTGGAAACTGGAATTCATGGTCGTCCAGACGATCGACCAGGACGTTGAAGAACGGCCGCTCGTCCATCGACTGCAGCTTTGGATGAGCATCCAGCATCTGTTCCAGCAAGGTGGTTCCGGAACGGGGGAACCCGACGATGAAGACGGGGGAGTGCGACGCGTCGGGGGCGCTGAGTGTCGGCCATGCGCGGAAATCCTGTGCCGTCACCCGGCCTACCGCGGTCGGAATGATGGGGGCGTCCGGTGCGTAACGATCAGGCACGACCGCACGCATTTCCTCTGCCTGCAATGCGTGTGCCGACTCCAGCGCCCGCAGTGCGCCCGGGAGATCGCCGAGCTTGTCGCACACACCTGCCAGGATGAAGTAGTGGGTGTAGTCGCCCGGAGTCCGCGGTCCGGCAAGCTCCAGCAAGGCCCTTCCGGCTGCCATATCACCCCGGCGCACCGCGAGCGTAGCCCGCTGGTGCGCGATTTCGCGGCGCACCGTGTCGTCGGACTCGTGCTCGCGCTGCCCGGCTTCGATCTCCTGCAACCTGGCTTCGGCCAGATCCAGCTGATTGACCCTCTCGTACACGCTCGCCAACTGCAGTTGTGCCTGCAGGTGCGACGGCATCCGCATCAGCAGATCCTCGAGCAGCGCCTGCACCGAATTGGCATCGCCCAGCATCAGCTGCAGCATGGCCAGCTCGAACTGCTCGTCCGGCTCCAGCGGCAGCCAGCTACGCCACGGCTTGAGCAATTCGTCTACGCGTTGATCATCCCTGCAGGCCGCACAGGCCCGCGCCGCGTGGATCCGGATCGACGGAACATCCGGCTCGATTGCGAAGGCATCCAGCAAGGTGTCGCGCGCTTCGATGAAACGATGCTGTTGCAACTGCAGCATGCCCAGGTTGAGTAGTTGCTCGGTATTCGCCGGGTCCAGCCGCAGCGAAACACGATACGCCTCTTCGGCCTCGTCCAGGGCACCGGCATCCCGCAAGGCGGTGGCATGGTTGCCCACATGCAGGCTGTTTTCCGGAAACAGTCGCGCCAGTTCCGCGTATACCGGCAGGGCTTCCTGGAACTTCTGCTGCTGCTGCAGGCTCAGAGCCAGCAAGAACAGCAGATCTTCATCTCCCCCCTGCTGCTCCAGCTGGGACCGGGCGAGTTGTTCCGCCTCGGCCAGTTGGCCGATCTGGAACGCCTCGAGAATTCTTTGTTTCGCTTGTGTCGTCATGGCCATCTTGAAAAAAAAGGAGCCGCGCGAAGTGATTCGCGCGGCTCGTCAACATACAACTATTGCAGCAGGTTACTCGATCAGAACTTGACCGTCACGCGAGCCCAGAAGTAGCGGCCAATGAGGTCGAAGTCGCTCGGATCGGTGTTCGCATTCAGCGTGTTGTTCGCGTACAGGAACGGCGGCTGCTTGTCGAACAGGTTGTTCACGCCGAAGTCGACGCGGGTGTTGTACGGCTCGATGTTGTAGCCGACCGATACGTCGTTGTAGACCGTGGCGCCGTACTTGAAGACCAAACCGGTCGCGTTGCAGTGGTTACCCGCGGGCTTGCCCTCGTAGTAGCACACGCCACCCGGGAACGTATCCTGGCTCGGGCTCTTCGAACCGTTCTGGAAACGGCCGATGTAACGCATGCGCCAGGAAGCGTCCCAGTTGCCCAGGTTCCAGTTCAGGAAACCCTGCCCACGCCAGCGCGGGAACAGGCAGACGCCACCGCCGCTGGGGCAGGCTGCAGCCTGTGCCGAACCGAACGGCATGAAGTGACCGGCATCATGATAGACCGCGTTGGCATCGCTGCCCGGCGCCGTCTGCTGGTCCCAACGCGACAGGTAGGTCGCGTCCACACCGATCGTGAAGTTGCCGAAGGAGAACTGCGGCAGCTTGTAGCGCAGGGACAGATCCACGCCGCCCGCATCGGTACGGCCGAGGTTGCCGGTCGGCTCGATGATGTTGTCGATCTGTCCGGCATTGACGTTGCCGGCCGGGAAACGCTTGATCAGCGGGCAGTACGTGGTTTCACCGGCGTAGCACAGGTTGAGTACCGTCTGCGCACCAATGGTGGTGATGGTGTCGTTCAGGTAGATCTTCCACATGTCCACGCTGGCGGACAGGCCCGGAGCGTAGCTCGGCGAGTAGACGAAGCCCCAGTCGAAGGACTTGCCCTTCTCCGGCCCGATCGGAATGCCCGCGTACGAGGCACCGGATGCCACACCCTTGATCTGCTGGCCGGCCGCCACATCGGTATTGGTGAAGGTGCCGTCGGTCGGCACGCCCACGCAAGCCGGGTTGCCGGCGGTGGTGATGCCGTTGCAGGGATCGTTGCTGAGCTTGGGCGCATCGCTCGTCGCTGCACCGAACTTGTCGAGCACGGTCGGGGCGCGGAACACGTCCGACACGGTGGCACGCAGCAGCAGGTCGTTGATCGGGCGATATTCCACCGCGAACTTCTTGCTGTTGTTGGTACCGAACAGGTTGAACTTGGAATAACGGTCACCGATAGTGACGTTCAGGCTCTGCACGCCCGGCAGATCCTTCAGGATCGGCACGAATACCTCGGCGTAGGCTTCCTTCGCGGTGTAGCCGCCCTGCAGCGGCGACGCGCACTGGCTACCCAGCGTGCAGTTCAGGCTGACCGGATCGATCAACAGCAACGGGTCGACCGTGCTGTTGGTGTATTCCTTGCGATAGTCGGCGCCGGCAGCGAGCTGCACGGTACCGGCCGGCAGGTCGAACAGGCCACCGTTGACATCAACCGAGTAGACCTTCTCGATCCGGTGGCGGTTGCTGATCGCGGGAACGGCGGCGGCCTGCAAGGCAGCGACCGACTTCGGGTCAAACATGTTGAACGGGTTGAACGGGGTGCAACCGGCAGCGCCCGAATCGCAGACCACCTGGCCGGTGGCCGGATCGAGATGGGACGGACCGAGATCGGCATTGAGCTTGGCCGTGTTCGGCAGGCCGCGGGTAATCAGATCCTGCGAGAAATGGCCATAGCTCATTCCCGCATCCCAGTTCCAGGCCTGGTCGAGGATGGTGAAGTCACCCTTCAGTCCGGCATGAACCTGATCGGTCGAGGTGCCGTAGTTGGCGCTGCGATTGCCGGCCGAGACCAGGCGCACGCGGAAATCATTGCCACCTGGTACGAAATCCTGACCAAACGGGTTGTAGTAGCTGTCCTTCGAGATCATCGCACCGTAGGCGGTACCGTACAGGGCCGGCGCGAGCTGGAAGCCCGACGTGGTCTTGTTGTGGTATGCATCCATGTACGCCGTGACGTGCTCACCCAGGTTATAGGTGCCGTTGACGAACAGGCTGGTACGTTCCTGCGGGGTCTGGATCAGATTGACGCTGGCGTAGTTGTACTTGTCGGCATTGGTGAAGCAATGGTAATCGGTCGCCGGGTTCTGACCGCTGGCGCCGGTATTGGCCACGCCGTACTTGCAACCCAGGCTGGCCTGCAGAGCGGCCGGCAGCTGGACGCGACCGTGCGCGATGAAGGTCGAACCACCGATAAAGCTGTGAACCGGGGTGCTCTTGGTGCCATAGAGCGACACCGAGTTCTGGGAGAACTTGCGGTTCGAGGCCAGGATGGCGTCGGACTTGTTGTAGTCGATGCCGGCAACGATGCTGCCCTTGTCCGAGGTCTGGCCGAACGTGAACTGGGCACCACGCGAGGCACCGTCGTTGTGGTCGGATTCACCGTAGTTCACCGAAACCTGGGCGCCCTGATAATCCTTCTTCAGGATGAAGTTGACCACGCCGCCGATCGCATCGGAGCCGTACACCGACGAGGCACCGTCGGTCAGCACTTCGACGCGCTCGATCATGTCGGCCGGGATCGAGTTCGGATCCTGGTTGATGATGCGCTTGCCGTTGATCAGCAGCAGGGTCCGCTGGGAACCCAGGCCGCGCAGGCCGACCGAAGAACCGCCGGTGCCGCCGCTGTTGTTGACCTGCGGGTTGATGTTGCCGCCCGTCACTGCCGGCAGCGACTGCAGCACGTCACCGAGGGTCAGCTTGCCGGTTGCCTTGATGGCGGCGGCGTCGATCGTGACGACCGGGTTGGACGTTTCCAGATCCACACGACGAATGTGCGAACCGGTAACCACGACCGTCTGCAGTGTCTGCGCCTGCTTGGTGCTGGCGGTGTCCTGCGTTGAGTTGCTCGTATCCTGCGCGAATGCAGTGCTCGAGGCACCCACCGCGATGACAGCACCCAGCGAAAGCGCCAGGCGAACTGCCGAAGAAAGTTTCTTGACCCCAAGTTTCATAAAGACACCCTCCGATTAATTATTTACCTTGGGTCAGAAACGTTCTGCCCAAAAGCTTGACGACTTGGCCCGACTCTCCCAGACCGATGAACCGCAGACCCTGGAGTTGCTGATCCAGGGTGATACTAACAGGCAAATAACGCTACGTGAACAAGCTGCAAACCTTCGCGAACCATCAAGCTCAAGCTCCCGATGGCGCGCGGTACGCTTCGTCCTTAAGTACCCAAATCACACGCTTCACCAGTCCTTCGCCGCCTCTTGTCTCGTGCACCTTAACGCATTGTCAACATATTTTGTACAAGTGCGGCCGAGGTCGCGGGGCTCGAGACACCTCATTCCCGATCCATACAGCTCCGATACGGATTTCCCCAGTGCTCACCATGCCGGCCCGTGCGAGGCACTGCGCGGCATACGCCCGTGCGGACTTCAGCAAGCCGACAACCAGCACGCCAAAACATACGCGCGCGTATCCATAATCCCGGATACAAGATTCCCCGCGACCGGTTCACTCGGCTTCCCCATCCTCCTCGAAGCGCAGGTGTTTCACGCTGCGTCCGTTGCGACGCACCAGCTTGAGCGCCTCGATGCCGATCCGGATATGCGCCTCCACAAACTGCGAGGTGATGTTGCGATCGCTGGCCTCGGTCTTCACGCCTTCCGGAATCATCGGCTGATCGGACACCAGCAGCAGCGCACCGCAGGGAATCCGGTTCGCAAACCCGGCGGCGAAGATCGTGGCGGTCTCCATATCCACGGCCATGCAGCGGGTACGCCGCAGATAGCTCTTGAATGCGTCGTCGTGTTCCCACACGCGGCGGTTGGTGGTGTACACCGTGCCGGTCCAGTAGTCGTGGCCCAGGTCGCGGATCATCGTCGACACCGCTCGCTGCAGCTGGAACGCCGGCAGTGCCGGGACTTCCGGCGGCAGATAGTCGTTGCTGGTGCCTTCACCGCGAATCGCCGCGATCGGCAGCACCAGGTCGCCGAGCCGGTTCTTCTTCTTGACCCCGCCGCACTTGCCCAGGAACAACGCGGCCTGCGGCTGGATCGCACCGAGCAGATCCATCACGGTGGCCGCGTTGGGGCTGCCCATGCCGAAATTGATCAGGGTGATGCCATCCGCGGTGGCGTTCGGCATCGGCCGGTCGCGCCCTTGCACCTCCACCCCGTGCCATTGCGCGAACAGCTCCACGTAATGACCGAAATTGGTCAGCAGGATGTGCTCGCCGAACTGCTCCAGTGGGGTACCGGTATATCGCGGCAACCAGTTGGAGACGATTTCGTGCTTGTTTTTCATCAGGACCCTACTCGAATCACGTGACCGGGGAAGACACCCGCGCGGGACGTCGGATATGTCCTTCCATCTTAGGCGGCGGACGCGGCGGCCTGCCAGCTTTCTCCCGGGTGGATCCGGCCCTCGCTGGCGCTCCTTCCACGTCACGGTCCGCATGCTATGTTTCTCCTGCCATCCATGGGGGAATCAAGTCATGCGGATAGGTCTTGCAATAGATGCGGCCTGCGATCTCTCGCCGGCATTCATGCAGCAGCACGACATCGCGGTGATGCCGATCACGGTCAAGGTGGATGGCCAAGTCTTCCTGGACGATCGCAAGCCGGCTGAGCTTCAGCGGTTCATCGATCTTCGGCTCGGCAGCCGCAGCCATTCGGCGGAAACCGAGCCATGCCCGGTGGAAGAGGTACAGAAGTTGTTCCTCGACAAACTGGTACTGGAGCAGGATTGCGTGTTCTGCCTGACCATCACCGCTACCCGCAGCCCGATCAACGAGCATGTCAACCGCGCCAGCTTCGTGATCCTCAAGAACTATCGCCAGGCACGCGAAGCGGCCTCCATCCCCGGTCCCTTCATGATGCGGGTCATCGACACCCGCAACATCTTTGCCGGTGCAGCCCCCGCCGTGTACGAGGCGACCCGGATGATCGCGGCCGGCGACACCCCGGCGGCGATCCGTGAGCGACTGCTTTACATCGCCAACAACAGCTATGGCTACATGCTGCCGCGGGACCTCTACTATCTGCGTGCCCGCGCCAAGAAAAAGAACGACCGCAGCGTCAGCCTGTTCAGCGCGATGCTTGGCTCGGCACTGGACATCAAACCGCTGCTGCGCTGTTTCCGCGGCGAAACCGGCCCAGTCGGCAAGGTTCGTGGCTTCGAGCAGGGCGCGGAAGCACTGTTCGGCTATGCCGCCCAGCGGGTGCGTGCCGGTCTGCTGGTGCCGCTGGTCTGCGTGAGCTACGGCGGCGACCTGGCCGTGCTGACCCACCTGCCCGGCTATGCCGGACTGCGTGCGGCCTGCGAGGAGCATGGCGTCGAACTGATGGAGGCACCGATGAGCATCACCGGCATGGTCAACGTCGGCGAGGGTGCCGTGACACTCGGTCTGGCCGCCGAGGAACACGACGCCGAATTCTGAGGACTCCTTGGACTTTTGCCCGGCAGGGGAAGACGACACGCCTTTGCGCTCACCGGCAGGCGGACCGGGTCGTTCCGGGCGTGCCGCTCAGAAACCGTAGTTCAGAAATCCGCCGTCCACCGCCAGTACCTGGCCGGTGATGTAGCTGGCCGCCGGCAGGCTGAGAAAGGCGATCGCCGCCGCCACCTCCTCGGGCTCGCCGATGCGCTTGAGCGGCGTCCTTTCCAGCACCTCATCCAGGTAGTCGGCGTCCGCCAGCGCCGGTTCCGAGCGCTGGGTGCGGATATACCAGGGCGCCACCGCGTTGACGCGGATGCCATCCACCGCCCATTCGGCGGCCAGGTTGCGGGTGAGCTGGTGCAGCGCCGCCTTGCTCATGCCGTAGGGTGAACCCGTGCGCACATGGGTGATTGCCGATACCGAGCCCACGTTGACGATCGCCGCATTGGCGTGCTGCACCAGGTGGGGGTGCGCCAGCCGGCACATCTCGAAGGCGGAAATCAGGTTCTGCTCCAGGATCGCCCTAACCTCGTCCGTGCTGTATTCGAGCGTCGCCCTAGGCAGGTTGCCACCCACATTGTTGATCAGCAGCGACACCGGCGCGCCCAGATCCGCGATCCAGTCGAACACCGCCAGGCGCTCCTCGGCCTCGGTCAGATCCGCACCGAAGGCCAGGATCTCGACGCCGGGAAAGTCATCGGTCAATTCCACCCGGACCTGCTCGAGGTGGTCTTCGTCGCGCGCCACCAGCAGGAGGTCGCAACCCAGCGCGGCCAGTTCCCTGGCAACGGCGTAACCGATGCCCTTGCTGGCACCGGTGATCAGGGCGGTGTGGCCTTGCAGTTGCCAGGCATCGAGGCGGCTGTTCATGGACGCAGCTTAAAACGTCGGCCCCGGCACGCATAGCTCGGACATCGCCTTGCCGACACCATGCTTGCCTGCACGCACCCGCGGCGAGACACTCCCAGCGCTCATCCATTGCGAGAAACGCCATGAACAAGTTGCCGCTCCTGCTCTGCCTGCTGGCTCTGGGCGCCTGCTCCGGCAAGCCGCCGGAACCGAAGGCCAGGGCGGCGGATGTCGCCACCCCGTTCGACGCCATGAAGGCGCAGGAACAGCGCGCCAGGGACGTGCAGAAAGTGGTGGACAAGCAGGCCGAAGAACAGCGCAAGCAGATCGAGGCGCAGCAGCAGTAACCCTGCCCCGCGGCCTTACCCTCCGGCGGCCACCGCCGCCTGCCGCGGGTCCGCGCCTAGCGCGGACGGCACAGGCAGTCGGCGTAGATGTTCGGCGTGCCGGCCCGGGCATCGCGCAGCAGCTGCAGTTCCGGCGCCAGCGCGGGCAACTGGGCGAACCAGCCCGGCAGGCGAATGCCCCAGGACTGCATCACCCGCACGCTGGCACTGCGGTTGAGGCCGATCAGGAAGCGCTCGAAACCGCCCAGCGGGGCCTCCTCGTAACGCACCGGATAACCCTTGCCCAGCTTGGCCAGCCGGGCCGCTTCGGCGACGGCGGCGGCCAGTCCGCCGAGCTGGTCGACCAGACCACGATCGAGCGCCTGCTGCCCGGTCCAGACACGGCCCTGTGCGATCGCATCGATAGCCGCATAGCTCTTGCCGCGGGCCTTGGCCACGTTGCCGACGAAGTCGCGATAGCCCTTGTTGATGATCGCCTGGATCACCGCACCGACATGCGGATCCAGCGGACGGGTGATGTCGAATGCGCCGGCCATCGGTCCGGTACCGACGCCGTCGCTCCGGATGCCGAGCTTCGCCAGGGTATGCGGCACCGAGTAATACATGCCGAAGATGCCGATCGAGCCGGTGATGGTGTTCGGCTCGGCAAAGATGCGGTTGGCGTTCATCGAGATCCAGTAGCCGCCGCTGGCCGCCACGTCGCCCATCGACACCACCACCGGGATACCGGCCGCCCGGGTCAGCTCGATCTCGCGACGGATCTGCTCGGCCGCATACACTTCGCCGCCGGGGGAGTTGACCCGCAGCACCAGCGCCCTGGTCTTGCGGTCCTCGCGCGCGGCGCGGATCAGCGCAGCGGTCGATTCGCCGCCGATGGAACCGGGCGACTGCTTGCCGGCGCTGATTTCGCCTTCGGCCACCACGATCGCCACCCCGGCCGCGAACGGATGGCCATCGCTGGGCAGGCTGGCGACATAACGCGACAGATCGACCTGCCGGAAACTGTGTCCCTTGCGGTCGGCCGGCACGCCTTCCTTGCGCATCATCGCGATGAGCTCGGCGCGGGTTGCCGTGCCGTCGATGAGATGCTCGTTCAGGGCCAGCTGGGCCAGGTCGCCCTGGGTGCTGGCGATATGCTGCGGCAGGTTGTCGATGTCGTCGCGCAGCGTCGCCGGGTCGAGTTTCCGCAACGCGGACACTTCGGCGAGATAGCTGTCCCACAGGCCGCCCATCCAGTAGCTGTCGGCCTGCTTGGCTTCGGCCGAGGCGTGGTCGAGGATGTACGGCTCGGCCGCGCTCTTGAACTCGCCGACACGGAACAGGTGCACGTCGACGCCGAGCTTGTCCAGCAGATCCTTGTAGAACAAGCGGTAATTGGCCAGCCCGGTGATCATCACGCCGCCCTGCGGATCGACCAGCAGACGGTCGGCGTGCGCGGCGAGGTAATACTGGCCCTGATCCAGATTCACCGCCCACGCGATCACCGGCTTGCCCGCCGCGCGGAACCGGTCCAGCGCCGCACCGACTTCGCGCAACGCGGCAAAACCGCCGCCTTGCAGGTCGCCGGGAAGCAGCAGGATGCGGCTGATCCGCTTGTCGCTCGCCGCCGCGTCGATCGCGCCGATCAGGTCGCGCACCTGCACCTGCTTGGGATCCTCGCCGGACAGGCCGGTCAATGCACGCTGCAGCGGCTCGATGCTGTACTGCTCGACCAGCTGGCCCTGCGGCCTGATCACCAGCACGCTGTCGCTCTGCAGCGTGCCATCCAGCCTATTGCCGGCCACGCCGGCGGTAACCACCAGCAGCAGCACAAGAAGCAGGCCGAAGAACACCAGGTTGAGGATGATCAACCGGATCATGTTGAGGCCACGCCCGAACGTGCGCAGAAAGGCCCAGAAGCCGTGGCGACGGAGCGGGGGCGGAGGGGTCATGCGGGTTTCCTGAGTCATGGGATCAAGCGTAGCCGGTCGCACCGGCGTGGTCATGCGAACGTGGCCGCCAGCGCTGTTTCCAGGCGCTGCGCCAGAACCGGGTGAACAACATCACCGCGGCCACCGACAGGCCGGCGATCAGGCCGATCCACATGCCGCGCGCGCCCATGCCGCGATGGAACGCGAGCCACCAGCCCACCGGCATGCCGATGCCCCAATAGGCGAACAAGGTGATCGCCATCGGCACGCGGGTGTCCTTGAGGCCGCGCAACGCACCGTTGGCGGCGACCTGGATGCCGTCCGAAAACTGGAACAGGCCAGCCAGCATGATCAGCTGCGCGGCCAGCGTGATCACCCGGGGGTCATGCGTGTACAGCACCGCGATGAAGTACGGCAGGCACAGCATCAGCGTGGCCGAGAACAGTTGCGTGACGAGAGTCAGCCCGATGCCGCAGAGGCCGGCATAGCGCACACCGCGTTCGTCGCCGCGCCCCACCGCGTTGCCGACCCGTACGGTAATCGCCATCGCCAGTCCGAGCGGGATCATGAAGAACAGCGAGGCGATGTTGACCGCGACCTGGTGACTGGCAATCACATCCTCGCCAAGCGTGGCGATGATCAGCGCCGTGGCCACGAACAGCCCGGCCTCGGCCAGCAGGCTCACCGCCATCGGCAGGCCGACCTGCACCAGCGCGCCGATCCGGCGCAGGTCCGGCCACTCGAAATGATCGAACAACCCGAGCCCGCGGTAGTGGCGCCGACAGATCACGTAGACCGCGAAGGACAGCATTTCCAGCCACAGGACGATCGCGGTGGCGACACCGCAGCCGTGCGCGCCCTGCGGCGGGATGCCCAGCTTGCCGAACATCAGCACATAGCCCAGCGGCACCAGCAGTACCAGTCCGGCCAGGCTGAAATACATCGACGGCCGGGTCAGCGACAGGCCTTCGGACAATCCGCGCAGCGCGAAATAGCAGGTCAACGCCGGGGCGCCCCAACTGATCGCCAGCAGGAAGCGCTGCACGTCATGGCGCAAGCTCGGCGTCACGCCGATCAGATCGATCAGCGGCGCCGCATGACGCACCGCGAACCACAGCAGCACACCCATGCCCAGTGCCAGCCACAGCGCCTGGCGGAACACCGCGCCCACCTCGTGTCGACGGCCGGCGCCATCGAGCTGCGCTACCGACGGCGGCACCGCCATCATCATGCCGATGCCGCTGACGATCGCCAGCGACCAGATGCTGGCACCCACGGCCACGGCACCGAGTACATGCGCACTGACGTGTCCGGCCAGCACCGCATCGATCACATTGCTGCCGATCGCGGCCAGCTGGGCAGCGATCAACGGCAGGGCGAGACGCACGGTGGCACGCATCTCGTGCACCAGACGGGCGCGCTCGGGACGGAAAGCTTTCATGGGCACAGCAGACTCCAGGGCCGGCCATTCTACCTGAGCCATAGGTCACGGCTGGCCTGCATCCCGACCGGTGTGCAGATCGCCCGCTGCGCCGGGTGGGGAATCTTGGTGAAGCGGCCGGCCCACCGAGGGCCCGCACTGCGCCAGCTGCGGCGTCTGGCTCGGCAAGCCGCCGGGCAGGACGGAAACCGGCCCGGGCTTCCGGGCCCCGGTCTACCTGCCGATCAGGCATGAACGGATCGATCGGCAACGCTGCCCGCCGACGGTGTAGAAATATCGGGTGGCCGGCTGCTGCCGCATCCGCCTGCTGGTCCCTGCCCTGCTCGTCTCCGGCTCGTCGGGCATGGCCCACCGACGCTCGAAAGCCCCTCCCAAAAGCCCGCTCGACGAGCACCGCCGTGGCGGTTTTGCACAGCGTCACCGGCCTGTCAAGGTGCGTGAAGATCGTTTGTCAATCATGTGAACGTCGGCTTACCGACATTTTCAACAGATTGAATTAAAACGTTTTTTTTGCCTGACCAAAACTTGGTCATGCTGTCGTGAAGGGCGCCACGGCGCGCTTTGAGGCCCTCCTTCCCCGCCACATCCACAGACTTATCCACAGCTCTTGTGGATAAGCGCAAAAACCTCCGATTGATAGCTACTTACCCTCAACTCCTCAGATAGATGAGCAGCAAGTGCGCGCAACACCTGACCGGTAATTTCCAGACCCGCCGCGGTCAGGGTGCGACGATGCTGCGGTTACACTGGGCCGCCATTGAGGTCACCATGCCCGCCGTCCTTCGCGTCGCCCTGCCACTGCCCTTGCCCACCCTGTTCGACTACCTGCCCCCCGCGGCGGGAGAGTCGCACGTGGGCAGCCGGGTGCTGGTGCCGTTCGGCCGTGGCAAACGGGTCGGGGTGGTGGTGGCGATCGATGCCGAGGCGACGATCGGCAGCCACCGGCTGAAACAGGTCGTCCGGCTGCTCGACGATGCCCCGCTGCTCGATGCCGAGCTGATGCGGACCCTGGCCTGGGCCGCCGATTACTGGCTGGGCGCCCCCGGCGAGGCCTATGCCAACGCGCTGCCCCTGAGCCTGCGCGAAGCCAGGCCCCTGCCGGCCATCGGCGACGAATACTGGTCGCTTACCCCCAGCGGTCGCAGCACCCATGATGCCGGCGGCCGGCGCGGTGGCAGCCAGGCCTTGCTGGCCGCCCTGGCGGCTGGCGCATCGAGTGCCCAGGAGCTGACCGAGGGTCTGCCCGGGTGGCGGGCGGCGGCCCGTCGCCTGGCCGAGGCCGGCCTGCTCGAACGCAGCGAACGCCCCCCGCTCGATCACCACCCGTTGCCGGCGTCGCTGGCGCCGCAACTGAGCGACGAACAGCACCAGGCCGTAGCCGCAGTCGGTGCCTGCCTCGGCCAGTACCAGCCGTTCCTGCTCGATGGCGTGACCGGCAGCGGCAAGACCGAGGTCTACCTGGCGCTGATCGAGCAGGTGCTGGCGCAGGGCCGACAGGCCTTGCTGCTGGTACCGGAAATCGGGCTGGCGCCGCAGACCGTGCGACGGCTGCGCGAACGCCTCGGGGTGATCGTGGAAGTGCTGCACTCCAACCTGTCCGAGGGCGATCGCGCACGCGCCTGGCTGCGGGCGCGGGCGGGCACGGCACGAGTGATCCTGGGCACCCGCTCGGCGGTGTTCACGCCGCTGCCGCAAGCCGGACTGATCATTGTCGACGAGGAGCACGACAGCGCCTACAAGCAGCAGGAGGGTTTCCGCTATCACGCCCGCGACCTGGCGCTGGTGCGTGCCCGCGCGCTGGGCGTGCCGGTGCTGCTGGGTTCGGGCACGCCGTCGCTGGAATCGCTGGCCAATGCGGAGAGCGGCCGCTATCGCAGCCTCCATCTGCGCGCCCGCCCCGGGGCGACCCGCCCCCCGCAGGTGCAGATCATCGACATGCGCGCGCAGCGACTGGAACACGGCCTGTCGCCGGCCCTGCTGACCGCGGTCGCGGAAACGGTGGCCCGCGGGGAACAGGCCCTGGTATTCCGCAACCGCCGCGGCTACGCGCCGGTGCTGCTGTGCCACAGCTGCGGCTGGCACGCCGAGTGTTCCCGCTGCGACCGGCCCTTGACCCTGCACGCCGGCCGGCGCCAGCTGATCTGTCATCACTGCGACTATCGCCAGCGCCTGCCGGACGCCTGTCCCAGTTGCGGCGCGACCGAGCTGAAGGCGCAGGGCCAGGGTACCGAGCGACTCGAGGAGGCCCTGGTCACGCAGTTCCCGCAGGTGCCGGTGCTGCGGGTGGATCGCGAAACCACCCGCCGCCGCGACGCGTTCGAGCAACTGCTGGGCACCCTGCGGGACGATCAGCCGGCGATCCTCGTCGGCACCCAGATGCTGGCCAAGGGCCATGACCTGCCCAACCTCACCCTGGTGGCGATGGTGGGCGTGGACGAGGGCCTGCACAGCGTGGACTTCCGGGCCAGCGAGCGGCTGGCCCAGCTGGTGGTGCAGGTGGCCGGGCGCGCCGGGCGGGCGCGCAAGCCCGGCCGCGTCCTGCTGCAGACGCACCAGCCGGATCACCCCTTGCTGCGTGGCCTGCTGGCCCACGGTTATGCCGCCGCCGCGCGCGGACTGCTGGCCGAGCGGCGCCAGATCCAGTTGCCGCCGTACAGCCATCAGGTGCTGCTGCGCGCCGATGCCGGGTTGCGCGAGCATGTCGATGCATTTCTCGCCGACGCCTGCGCCGCCCTGCCGCCCGACGGCGCCTGGCAGCTCGCCGGCCCGATGCCCGCGCCCATGCCGCTGCGCGCGGGTCGGCATCGCAGTCAGTTGCTGCTGGAGGCAGTCAGCCGCAGCGTGCTGCATGGCATGTTGCGCTCGTGGCAACTGGCCCTGCTGGCGCTGCCATCGGCACGCCGGGTGCGCTGGTCACTGGATGTCGATCCGATCGACCTGTATTGAACCGGTCGCAGCGGGCCGCGCTCAGCTTGCGTCGGGTCGCAACGAACCCGGCTTCACCAGCCAGCGCACGGCCAGCACACCCAGTTCGTAGAGCAGGCACATCGGAATGCCCAGCATCATCATCGAGGTGATGTCCGGCGGGGTGATCAGCGCCGCGATCGCGAACGCGCCGACGATGGCGTAACGGCGTCCACTGCGCAGCTTGTCCAGGTCGACCACGCCCACCGCGGCCAGCACCACCACCGCCACCGGCACCTCGAAGCACAGCCCGAAGGCGAAGAACATCAGCATCACGAAGTCGAGGTAGTGGCTGATGTCGGTCATCATTTCCACCCCCTCCGGCGTCACCGCCGTGAGGAAGCGGAAAGCCGCCGGCAGCACCAGGAAATAGGCGAACGCGCAGCCCAGATAGAACAGGCCCATCGCCGCGACCAGCAACGGCCGCGCCAGCCGCTTCTCGTGTTTGTACAGGCCGGGGCTGACGAACGCCCACAGCTGGTACAGGATCACCGGCATGCTGATGAAAAGTGCCGTATAGAAGGCCAGCTTCAAGGGCGTGATGAACGGACTGGTGACCTCGGTGGCGATCAGGTGCGCACCGTGCGGGAGACGCGCCACCAGCGGCGCGGCCAGCTCCGAATACAGCCTGTTGGCAAACGGCACCAGCGCCAGCAGCAGCAGCACGACGGTGGCTACCGACTTGAGCAATCGCGTGCGCAGTTCCAGCAGATGCGAGAACAACCCCTGCTGCAGGCTCTCGCCGACACCGTCGGAATTCTCCGGTGCGTCCGGCTCAGGCGTGGTCATGCGGGGGTTTCCTGGTGGTTTCAGGCGGCAGGTCCAGCGGCAGCTCGGCCTGCACCTCGTCGGCCCCCTCGTCGCCGCTCGGCACCGGATCGCCGGGGGCGGGCGGCGGACCGGTTACCGCCGCGACCTCGGCAGCGACCTTTTCGAGCGGCTCGCGCATCTGCTGCAGACTGTCTTTCATTTCGTTCTGCGTCGCTTCGGCCAGGGCGGCGGCTTCGCGTGCGCTGCGCCGGATCTGTTCGATCTCCAGCTCGCGCTCGACTTCGGCACGCACATCGTCCCAGCCGCTGCGCACGCGCCGCAACAGGGCGCCGGCGGTTCGCGCCGCACCGGGCAACTTCTCCGGACCGAGCACGATCAGCGCGATCAGGGCGAGCAGTACCAGTTTGCCGAGACTGATCTCGATCATCGCCGCGCCCCGCCCACCATGCGTCTACTTGGCTTTTTCGCTGGAGTCGCGCTGACGCTGCGTGCTGGCGCGGTCGGTCGGCGCCTCGTCGGCGCGCAGTTGCTCGGCCTCCTTGCGCCGGGCCTCTTCTTCCTTCTGTTTGGCCTCGTCGTCGCCGCTGAGGCCCTTCTTGAAGTCGCGAATGGCGGCGCCCAGGTCCGGCCCGAGGTTGCGGATCTTCTTGGTGCCGAACACCAGCAGCACGATCGCCAGCAGGATCAGCCAATGCCACACACTGTCAAAACCCATAATCGACCTCTGAACCCATCTTGGCGAACCGACGGCGCCCCATGCGCCACAACACTTCCGCGTTCAACGCGCAGTGTACTCCTCAAGCCGGTCGCGAAAATCGACGACCGGGGTCGGCACGTGGCTGACACCGCCCTCGAATATGCGTCGCGGCGTGATGCCGGCCCCATAGACCGCCGCGTTGGCATCGTAGTCGATGCGCAGCGCCGAGCCGTCCAGCGCCACGCCGGCAAACAGGCCGCGGGTGCGCGAATAGGAATAGATCTCGGCCTTCAACTGGCTGTCGGTGGCCGCCGTGGCGGTACGCCCGACCGGGCCGGCCGCGGCCGAAGCATCGGCGCCCAGGGTGAACTTGCCGCGCACGATCGAATCCACTCCGCGCTGGGTGCGGAACACCAGCACCACGTCGGTCGAGGACACCCCGGCCTGGAAACCGATGCTGCCGCCGGTCATGGTGATGAAGCTGGGATTGGACCAGGTGCCGTCCGGGCTCTTGATCGAGATCAGGCCTTCGCCACGACGGCCGCCGAAGATGAAGCCGGCCTTGATCATGTCCGGAATCACCGCGATCGCCTTGGCGTCGCGCAGCAGGTCCTGCGGAATTGCCTTGTCCGGCGCCTGCATGATGTCGTTCAGCACGCGCACGGCGTTGGTCGCGCGCACCAGCGGGGGATCCTCGGCATGCACGGCCAGCGCCGGCAGCAACAGGGCCATGCCGACAAGCAGCAGACGACGCAATGGGGTCTTCAACATGGGCAGCTCCGTACAGATTCGGGGACGGGGCGACGCACCGCGGTGCGCCGGGCTTGTGGCAGACTCCAAGGCTGATCCAGCCCTGACTGCCACGATGCCATTCAGCAACAACTATACCGGCCTTGCCGGCTATTCCCACGAGCCGGGCACGCCGTCCGTTCAGGCTGGCGTATTGCTGGTCAACCTGGGCACCCCGAGCGCCCCCACGGCCAGGGCGGTACGGCCGTATCTGGCGCAGTTCCTCGCCGACCCGCGGGTGATCGAATACCCGCGCTGGCTGTGGTGGCTGATCCTGCACGGGGTGATCCTGCGCATCCGGCCGGCGCGTTCGGCACACGCCTACGGCAAGGTCTGGACCGAGCGGGGCTCGCCGCTGCGCTTCGGCAGCGAGGCGCTGGCCAGCGGACTGCAGGCCGAGCTGATCCGGCAGCGGCCCGACGCACCGATCCGGGTGGCACTGGCGATGCGCTACGGCGAGCCCTCGGTGGCACACACGATTGCGCAGCTGCAGCGCGAGGGCGTACGCCGGTTGCTGGTGCTGCCGCTGTATCCGCAGTATTCGGCTACCTCCACCGGCTCGGTGCTGGATGCGCTGGCCGACAGCATCAAGACCCTGCGCTGGCCGCCGGAGCTGCGCATCGTCAACGATTACCACGATGATCCCGGCCACATCGAGGCGCTGGCGCTGAGCATCGAACGCTGGTGGAAAGCCCATGGCCGCGGCGAGAAACTGCTGCTGTCGTTCCACGGCATTCCCGAGCGCTACCTGCATGCCGGCGACCCGTATTTCTGCCAGTGCCATGCCACCGCGCGGCTCCTGCGCGAACGACTGGGACTGGCCGACGACCAGCTGGTGATCAGCTTCCAGTCGCGCGTGGGGCGCGAGCGCTGGCTGCACCCCTACACCGACGCGACGGTGCGCCGGCTCGCCGCCGAAGGGGTGCGCAAACTCGACGTCGCCTGCCCCGGGTTCGCGGTGGACTGCCTGGAGACGCTGGAGGAGATCGCGATGCAGAATCGTGATTTCTTCATCGACGCCGGCGGCGAAACCCTGCGCTATATCCCCGCGCTCAACGACAGCGCCGAACAGGTCGACAGCCTTGCCGCCCTGGTCCTTCGCCACACCCAGGGCTGGCCGGAATTCGCGGCCGACTACGATGCGACCGCCGCACGGCAAGACCGCAGCGACGCCCGGCAACGCGCGCAGCAACGCCGTGACCGCCCCGACTGAACTGGCGGTCCGGCTGGCGCATCTGACCCTGCGCGCGCAGCTGTGGGGCGATGCGGCGGCGCCGCCACTGCTGGCGCTGCACGGCTGGCTGGACAACGCCGGCAGCTTTGCGCTGCTGGCGCCGCTGCTGGCCACGCATTATCGGGTGATCGCGCTGGAGCTGCCCGGCCATGGACACTCCGATCACCCGCCTGGGGGCGCGGACTACCACTATCTCGACCACGTGCAGACCGTGCTGGCCGCCGCCGAGATCCTGCAGCTGCCCCGCCATGCCCTGCTCGGCCATTCGCTGGGCGCCGGCATCGCCTCGCTGGTCGCGGCCGCCCGGCCGGACCGGATCGAACGCCTGTTGCTGATCGAGGGCCTCGGGCCGCTCGGCGACGATGGCTCGCATACCCTGTCGCGCTTTCGCGAGGCGCTGGCGCCGCGCGCGGAAAACCGCCGGCCGTTGCGGGTATTCCACAGCATCGAGCAGGCGGTCGGCGCGCGCTGCCTCGCCAGCGGCATGCGCGCCGAACTGGCATGGCCGATCGTGCAGCGCGGCCTGACGGAAACCGAAGGCGGCTGGCGCTGGCGCAGCGACCCGCGCCTGACCCGGCCCAGTCCGTTGCGACTGGCCGAGTCGCAGATTCACGCCCTGCTGCGCGGCATCGCCGCACCCACCGCGCTGCTGCTGGCACAACCCGCCACGTCGTACCTGCCCAGCGCGCTGATGCAGGCGCGTGCGGCATGCGTGCCGGACATCGCGGTCAACCACATGCACGGCAGCCATCACCTGCATCTCGAACATCCCGAGGCCGTGGCCGCCTGGATCCACGCGTTCGGCCAGGGGCGCATCGGCGCCGAACCCGTCCCCGCACATCCGGACCCTGCATGAAGCGGATGCCGGCCGGTGTCATCGTCGGATCGAACGCTCGGTAGCGCCATCGGGCCACCCCGACCATTGCAGATGTGGCGCCATCGCGATTCCGCTATCGTGCACGTCCCACCGCATCGCCCCGCCCGATGGACTCGCCGACTGCCGCCGCACCACCCCAACGCGCCGCGCTCACCTTCATCTTCGTCACGGTGATGCTGGACATGCTGGCATTCGGCATCATCATCCCGGTGCTGCCGCATCTGATCGTGCAGCTGATCGGTGGCAGCATCGCCAAGGCCGCCGTCTGGGCCGGGGCGTTCGGCGCGCTGTTCATGCTGATGCAATTCGTGTTCTCGCCGGTGCAGGGCGCCTTGTCGGACCGCCATGGCCGGCGCACGGTGATCCTGATTTCCAGCCTCGGCCTCGGCATCGACTTCATCCTGATGGCGCTGGCGCCGGCACTGTGGCTGCTGTTCATCGGCCGGGCGGTGTCCGGTGTGTGCGCGGCGAGTTTCTCGACCGCCAATGCCTACATCGCCGACATCACCCCGAAGGAGAAGCGCGCGGCCGCGTTCGGCACGCTGGGCGCCGCCTTCGGTATCGGTTTCATCGTGGGCCCGGCGCTGGGCGGCTTTCTCGGTCACCTGCATGTGCGCCTGCCGTTCTGGGTCGCGGCCGGCCTGTCGCTGGTCAATTTCTGCTACGGCCTGTTCGTGTTGCCGGAGTCGCTGCCGAAGGAGCGACGCAGTGCGCGCTTCGACTGGCGCCACGCCAACCCGTTCGGCGCGCTGGTGCTGCTGCGCCGCTACCCGCAGGTGTTCGGGCTGGCAGCCGTGTTCTTCCTGATCAATCTGGCGCAGTTCTCGCTGAATTCGACCTACGTGCTCTACACCGACTACCGCTACGGCTGGGGACCGCAGGCGGTCGGCTACACGCTGGGCCTGGTCGGCCTGTGCAGCGGCCTGGTGCAGGCGGTGCTGGTGCGGCGGCTGATGCCGGCGCTGGGCGAGCGCCGGCTGATCCTGGCCGGACTGCTGCTGTGCGTCGGCGGTTATCTGCTGTTCGGCTTCGCGGGGACGGCGTGGGTGTTCGTGCTGGGTATTCCGTTCCTGTGTCTTGGCGGGCTGGCCGGGCCACCCGCGCAGGCGATGATGTCGCACCAGGTCGACCCGCACGAACAGGGCCGACTGCAGGGTGCACTGACCAGCCTGGCCAGCCTCGCCGGCATTTTCGGGCCGGCACTGTTCGCGAACCTGTTCGCGCTGTTCATCAGCGACCACGCGCCGGTACCGCTGCCCGGTGCCGCATTCCTGCTCGCCGCGACCCTGCTGATGGTCGCCGCCGTGCTCGCGCTGCGCGTGACCGGGAATCGACCCCTCGTGGCGGCCGCGCCGATCGTCGCGCCCGTGGCCGCGCTGCCCTTCAACGACGTATCCACCGACACCTTGTCCCACGACCCATCGGAGCCATACCCATGACACTTTCCATGTATCAGGCCAGCGTCCCCGTGTTCGTCCGCGCACTGGACAACCTTGCCCACGTGCTGAACAAGGGCGCGGCGCATGCGAGCGCCAAGGGCGTCAGCGACGAGGTGCTGCTGCAGACACGCCTGATCCCCGACATGCTGCCGCTGGTCAAGCAGGTGCAGATCGCCTGCGACATGGCCTCGCGCGGCACGGCCCGGCTGGCCGGCGCCGAACCCCAGACGTTCGAGGACAACGAGACCACGCTGGAACAGGTCCACTCACGCATCGCCCGCGTGATCGAGTACATCCAGGGCTTCGGACCGGAACAGATCGACGGCAGCGAGGCACGCGCCATCGTGCTGAAGATGCGCAGCGGCGAGATGAACTTCGAGGGCCAGGCCTACCTGCTGCAGTTCCTGATCCCGAACCTGTTCTTCCACTGCACCACCGCCTACAACATCCTGCGCGAAGCCGGCACCGAGATCGGCAAGAGCGATTTCATCGGCAAGCCCTGAGCTGTGCCCGCGGCGATCCGGCAACGGATCGCCGCAGCCCGGCCGCCGTCAGATGGACCTGCATCGCGAATTCCGACAGCAAGACTCGAAACTGTGACGAGGGTCCCGTTCGCACCCTCCATGCTGGCCCGACACCTGCTTGATGTATCGCGTACCTCCAACCCACGCGACACGAGAGCGGACATCATGGAAAAGATCATCGAATGCATCATCGCCGGCGGCCCGCAACATGGGCTCGTGCGTCGCCAGCTGTGGGATTCGGAGTATTCCGCGATGCCGGTACTGGCCACCCGGGACGGTCAGATATGCATCGCGGCCGCCCATCGCCCGGCCGACACCCAGAGCGATTGCTTCATCCTGCTGCACCCGCAGGCCACCGGCGAGCAATTCACCGATCTCCTGGCCTCCCTGAGTTGCCGCAGGGCGTCAGCTTCTGCCCCTGCCCGAATGGATCTCCGCCGCATCGCGTCAGCCGCCTGAAGATAACCGCCCGCCTCCCGGCCGACAGCCGGAGCAGCTGAAGGCGCCCCGCCGCATCGATCCACTCGTTGGCGCCCGCGCCGCTCGCGGCAGGGTTCGACGGCGGCGATCGAGCCGCGCCATCCGGCGGATCCCCCGCACCGCCATGGCGACGTGCGAAAATCCGGCCCTGCCGCCGGAAGAACCCCACGACCCCGCATGCTGCGACTCACCGACCTCAAGCTGCCGCTGGATCACTCCGGCGATGCGCTGACCGCTGCGATCCTGCGGCGGCTGGCGATCACCGCCACCGAACTGACCGGTTACAGCGTGGCCAAGCGCAGCTACGACGCGCGCAAGCGCGGGGCGATCGCGCTGATCTACGCGCTGGACATCGATACCCCGCGGGAAGCGGAGCTGCTGCAGCGCTTCGCCGATGATCCGCACGTCCAGCCCACGCCGGATACCGACTACCATGTCGTGGCGCAGGCGCCGCCACGGCTGGCGCACCGGCCGCTGGTGATCGGTTTCGGTCCGTGCGGGTTGTTCGCGGGACTGATCCTGGCCCAGATGGGTTTTCGCCCGATCATCCTGGATCGTGGCAAGGCGGTGCGCGAGCGTACGAAAGACACCTGGGACCTGTGGCGCAAGCGCCAGCTTCACCCCGAATCCAATGTGCAGTTCGGCGAGGGCGGTGCCGGCACGTTCTCCGACGGCAAGCTGTACAGCCAGATCCGCGATCCGCTGCATCACGGCCGCAAGGTGCTGACGGAATTCGTCAAGGCCGGCGCGCCGGAGGAAATCCTCTACGTCAGCAAGCCGCACATCGGCACCTTCCGGCTGGTCACGATGGTGGAGAACATGCGCGCCACGATCGAATCGCTGGGTGGCGAAATCCGCTTCAGCAGCCGCGTCGACGATCTCCTGCTGGAGCCGGCGGCGGACGGGCGGCAACAGATCCGCGGCGTGACCCTGGCCAGCGGCGAACAGCTCCGCGCCGACCACGTGGTGCTGGCGCTGGGCCACAGTGCGCGCGACACCTTCGAGATGCTGCACGCGCGTGGCGTCTACGTCGAGGCAAAGCCCTTCTCGATCGGCTTCCGCATCGAACATCCACAATCGGTGATCGATCGCGCCCGCTTCGGGCCGCAAGCGGGCCATCCGATCCTGGGCGCCGCCGACTACAAGCTGGTGCATCACGGCAAGCCCGGCCCGGATGCGCCCGGACGCACGGTATACAGCTTCTGCATGTGCCCCGGCGGCACCGTGGTGGCCGCCACGTCCGAACCCGGCCGCGTGGTCACCAACGGCATGAGCCAGTATTCGCGCAATGAGCGCAATGCGAACGCCGCGATCGTGGTCGGCATCGACCCGTCCGACTTCACCCCGTTCGACGGCAGCGGCAGTCCGCTGGCCGGCATCGCGCTGCAGCGCGCACTGGAAAGCCACGCCTACGTGCTGGGCGGCAGCGATTACAGCGCACCGGCCCAACTGGTCGGCGACTTCCTCGCCGGACGGGCCTCGCGCGAGTTCGGCGACGTGCAGCCGTCCTACCAGCCCGGCGTGGTCCTGGGCAACCTCGAAAGCGCCCTGCCCGACTACGCGATCGCCGCGATCCGCGAGGCGTTGCCCGCATTCGAGCGCCAGGTGCGGGGCTATGCGATGCACGACGCCATCCTCACCGGGGTCGAGACGCGCACCTCCTCGCCGGTGCGGATCAAGCGCGACGACAGCCTGCAAAGCCTGAACACGCGAGGACTCTACCCGGCCGGCGAGGGCGCCGGGTATGCCGGCGGCATCCTCTCGGCCGCCGTCGACGGCATCCGCATCGCCGAAGCCGTGGCGCTGGACATCACCGGCGGCTGACCTGCGCAGATCGGTCGCGCATCCGGTGCAGCCCTGGCCAGGCGCGATTGAATGCACGCCAGGCGACCTCATCTAGGCGTGACGGGCAGTCGCCCGGCTGCGCCCTCCCGGCCAAGGTTTCCCATGTCCACCTCAAGCACCGCCGTCCCGATCCGCATCGACTTCGTCTCCGACGTTTCCTGCCCGTGGTGCGCGGTGGGGCTGGCCTCGCTGCAGCAGGCGCTGGCCAATCTTGATGGCGAAGTGGCCGCGGAGATCCACTTCCAGCCATTCGAGCTGAATCCGCAGATGCCCGCCGAAGGCGAGGATTCCACCGAACACCTGGTGCGCAAATACGGCAGCACCGCTGAGCAGATCGATGCGAACCGCGAAGCGATCCGCGCCCGCGGTGCGGCGCTGGGCTTCACCTTCAACATGGATCGGCGCAGTCGTGTCTACAACACCTTCGATGCGCATCGGCTGTTGCACTGGGCCGAACTGGAAGGTCGCCAGCTGGCACTGAAGCAGTTGCTGCTGCGCGCTTATTTCACCGATGGCGAGGACGTCAGCGCGCACGACACGCTGCGGCGACTGGCGCAGCAAGCGGGGCTGGACGCGACACGGGCGAGGGAAATCCTTGCCGGTGACAGCTACGCCGACGAGGTGCGTGCGCAGGAACAGTTCTACCTGACTCGCGGCATCCAGTCGGTCCCGGCCACGATCATCAACGGCCGGCAGCTGATTTCCGGCGGCCAGCCACCGGAAGCCTTCGAATCGGCCCTGCGTCAGATTGCCGCCAGTTCGTGACCGGCCGGATGCGGCTCGGCGCGGTCGAGCCCTCCGGCCAGCGGGCCGGGATATCCAAGCAGATAGCCCTGGCCCATGTCGCCGCCCATCGCTTTCAGGGCGGCGCGCTGGGTCTCGGTTTCGATGCCTTCGGCGATGACCTGGATGTTCAGCGCGCGCGCCAATGCGAGGATCGCCGCCACCACCGTGGTGCTGCTGGTATTGGCCCCATGCTGCAGCTCGTGCACGAACGACTTGTCGATCTTCAACATGCGCAGCGGCAGCGAATGCAGATAGCTCAACGACGAGTAGCCGGTGCCGAAGTCGTCCAGCGCCGCACCCACGCCCACCATCCGCAGCCGATCGAGCGTGTCGCGCACGCGCCCGGGGCTGTCCAGCAACGCGCCTTCGGTGACTTCAACGATCACGCGCGTGGGTGACAGTCCGGTTCGGGCCAGCAGCTGCAGCAGGCGCACATCGAAGTCGAGATGGCGAAGATGGCGCGCCGAGACGTTGATGGTCACGAAGATCCCGGATGGCGCGTCCCGTTTGAAGCGCGTGCAGCTCATTTCGAACATGCGCCAGTCGATCGTCTCGATCAGGCCGCTGTCCTCGGCCACCCGGAGGAAATCCGCCGGCATCAGCACACCCCGCTGCGGGTGGTTCCAGCGGATCAGTGCCTCGTAGCCGACCACCTCGCCGCCATCGAGGCGGCAGATCGGCTGAAAGTGTGGTTCGAACTCGTCGTGCATGAGCGCGTGGCGCAAATCGCCTTCCAGGGTCAGCACGTCAATCGCATCCGTCGCCAGCGTCTCGTCGAACATCTCGAACCGCTTGCGCCCGCGTTCCTTGGCGCGATAGAGCGCGATGTCGGCGTCGCGCAACAAGTCGTCGCTCTTGAGATAGCGGCTGTCGCCAATCGCGATCCCCATGCTGGCCGACGGCTCCAGCTCCTTGCCCGACAACCGCAGCGGCGCGCCCAGCACGCGCAGGATGCGCTGGGCGACTTCCGCCGCGGTTTCGGCTCCCGGAACGTCCTCGAGCAGGATCGCGAATTCATCGCCGGACAGCCGCGCGACCATGTCCGGGTCGCGAACGCAGCAGCGCAAGCGATCGGCGACCGCCTTGAGAAACTCGTCACCGGCCAGGTGACCGATGCTGTCGTTGATGACCTTGAATCGATCGACATCCAGGTAAAGCAGCGCACAACGCCGCTCCGGATGACGCTGCAAGGTCTCCAGGACACAGTTCAGACGATCGCGCAGGAAACCCCGGTTGGGCAGCCCGGTAAGCCGATCGTGCATCACCTGATGTTTCAGTTGCTCCTGCACCCGCTCGCGCTGCTGGATTTCCTGGCGCAATTCCTGTGTGCGCTCGTCCACCCTGCGCTCCAGTTGCACATTGGATTCATGCAGGGACACCGCCGTGCGGCGCCGGTAGATGCTGTTGGCGATCTGCAGGGCCGCGAAGGTCAACAGCTCGCGGTCGGCCTCGCTGTAGCGTGCCTCGGGCACGTAGCTCTGCACTACCACCAGCCCGATCACCTCATCACCGACCTGCAGCGGCACGCCCAGCCAGCTGGTGGCGACGTTCGGCGTGTCGCTGGGACCCATCTCGCCCTGGCGCACCAGCTCGTCGATTTCGGCCCGACAGACCAGTATCGGCCGGGCATGCCGCAGGACATGCTCGCTCAGCCCACGGCCCAGCGCACGCGACGATTTGCTGTGTCCGTTGACATCGACGTAATAGGGAAACTCCAGCATGCTGCGGTCGTCGGCAAGCAGCGCAATGAAGAAATTCTCCGCATTGAGCAGCGCGCCCACCACGGTGTGCACGCGCCGATAGAACGAGTTCTCGTCGATGTCGACAGTGGCCAGCTGGGCCAGCTGGAACAGCGCGCGCTGCAACTGCTCGGCGCGCTGGCGATCGAGTATCTCCTGCTGCAGGCCCGTGTTGGCCTGGGCCAGCTCGCGGGTGCGCAGCCGCACGCGCGACTCCAGTTCGTCCTTGTCCTGCTTGCGCTCCAGCGCAGTCAGGATGTGGTTGCCGACGAAGCCGAGCAACTCCTGATCCTCCATCGTGAAGCTCACGCCCGGCTTGTAACTCTGCACCACCAGTGCACCGTGTACCTGGCCGTCGAGCACCATCGGCACGCCAAGCCAGTCACTGCTGTCGGGACCCATCTTGAGCAGGACGCCGTCGATCGTGGCGCGCAACGCTTCGGCGCTGCCCCTCATCGGCTGGCCGCTGGTCAACACCCGGTGGGTCAGGGTGCCGCGCCAGTCATCCAGTGGCGTCTCGCGCGTCGTGTCCTGCCCCTCAGTGTCGATCACGTCGGCGTAGTACAGGAAACGCCAGGTCCGACGTAGCGGGTCATGCCGCACGATGAAGAAATTCTCTCCATACATCAGGCTGCTGACGATCTTGTGGATACCGCGCAGCATCTTCGGCATCGGCAGGTCGGAGCCAGCCAGATCGGCGATCGCGAATAGCGCGCGCTGCAGGATTTCCGAGCGCTCCAGTTGCTTGTTCGCGCCTTGCAGATTGCTCAGCTCGAACGTCTGCGCCAGGCGCTGGCCGGCCAGCCCGAGGTCGGCGGAGAGCGCTTCGCGCAGTTGTTCCGCCACCTGGCCAGCAGCGAAGTGAAGCAGCAGAACCACGCGTTCGCCCGAGAGCAGCGGCCATGCCGCCCAGCGGCCGTCCTCACTGAGACAGAGTTCGTCACGGCTCAGTGCGGCCCGCGCCCAGACCATGCCCGCCGGCCTCGCCGCGGTGCCTGGGCCGATCGACGCCTCGTCGGGTCCATGCAGCAACGTTGCCGTCTGGCAATCCGGCAGCGACTGCGCCAGCGCGATGATCAGTGCCGTCACGTCCGCCGGCGTCGCCGCCTGGATCAGGCGACTCAGCCATGCTGGCCGGTCCGTCCCGTCCGACGCGTTCGGACTCGGCGTGCGCTTGGGGTTCATCCGAATGACCCGACTCCGGCGCTGACCCGCCGAAACACGAACCCCGCGCCGCCGCGGTCGCCACCACTGTCAATCGGTGTCGCGTGGCGCCGGAGATCGAGGTTATCCATACGATGATATCGGCCCGGGCGTCGCCGGCTTGAGCCAGCCGTGACAGCAGCCCATCGTGGCACCCCCGGACAGCGCGATCCTTGCGCCGGTCACGCACCCGCGGCGCGGGATTCCAACCAGAAGGCGATCGGTGACGGACGCCCGATCAGATAGCCCTGAGCCATGTCGCAGCCCATCGCGGTGAGGGCCGCACGCTGGATCTCGGTCTCGATGCCTTCGGCGATGACCTGGATGTTCAGCGCGCGCGCCAGTGCGAGGATCGCCGCCACCACCGTGGTGCTGCTGGTATTGGCGCCCTTGTCCAGCTCCTGCACGAAGGCGCGATCGATCTTCAGGATGCGCAGCGGCAGCGAATGCAGGTAGCTGAGCGAGGAGTAGCCGGTGCCGAAGTCGTCCAGCGCGGCACCTACGCCGATCACCCGCAGGCGCTCCAGTGTGGCGCGCACGCGCTCGGGGTTGTCCAGCAGCGCGCCTTCGGTGACCTCGACCACCAGCCGCGACGGCGGCAGGCCGGTACGCTCCAGCAACTGGATCAGGCGCGTGTCGAAATCCGCGTGACGCAGATGCAACGCGGAGACGTTCAGGGTCAGGAAGGTGTCGTCGGATGCGTACTGAAGCAGCAGCTGGCAGCTGAGCTCGAACATGCGCCAGTCGATCACCTCGATCAGGCCGCTGTCCTCGGCGATCCTCAGGAAATCGGCGGGCTGCAGCAGGCCGCGCAACGGGTGGTTCCAGCGGATCAGCGCTTCGTAGCCCAGCACCCGGCCCCCATCGAGCTGGCAGATCGGCTGGAAATACGGCTCGAACTGGTCGTGCTGCAGGGCCTTGCGCAGTTCGCCCTCCAGCGCCAGCACATCGATCACGTTCTTGGCCAGCGTCGCATCGAACAGCTCGAAGCGCTTTCGCCCGAGCTCCTTCGAGCGATACAGCGCGATGTCGGCATCGCGCAGCACCTCATCGGCTGCCACGTAGTTTCCATCGGCGATCGCTATGCCCACGCTGGCGGTCACCTGCAGCTCCTTGCCGTCGATCTGCATGGGTGCACTCAGCGCATCCATCACGCGCTGCGCCACGGCGGTGGCATCCACCGGCAACTGCACCTGTTCCAGCAATATCGCGAATTCGTCTCCCGCCAGTCGGGCCACCAGGTCCGGATGCCGCACGCAACTGGCGAGCCGGGTCGCGACCTCCTTCAGTACCTCGTCGCCGGCCAGGTGACCGAGGCTGTCGTTGATGATCTTGAAGCGGTCGACATCCAGGTACAGCAGCGCGCAGTGACGCTGCGACTCGCGCCGGATCACGGCCAGCACGCGGTCGATGCGGTCGCGCAGGTAGCTGCGGTTCGGCAGCCCGGTCAGGGCATCGTGCATGACCTGGTGCCTGAGCTGGTCCTGCATGCGCTCGCGCTCGACGATCTCGTTGCGCAACGCCAGCGTGCGCTCCTCGACCCGGTGTTCGAGCTGTTCGTAGGCACGCCTGAGCGACTCGGCGGAACGGCGCCGGGCCACGCTGTTGGCGATCTGCGACGCGACGAAGCTGAGCAGTTCCTGGTCGGCCGGCCCGTACACCACCTCCGGCCGGTAACTCTGCACCGTCACCAGGCCGATCACCTCGTCGCCGACGATCAGCGGCACGCCCAGCCAGCATATCGCCGGCGAACCCATGCGCCCCGGGGCGATCTCGCCGCGCTGATCGAGTTCCTCGATCTCGGCATTGTCGACGCGCAGCGCGGTACCCAGGCGCAGCACGTACTCGCTCAGGCCACGTCCGAGCTGGCGACTGACCGGCGGACGCTTGACCGCGTCCACCGCGTACGGAAACGTCAGCTGCTGGCGATCGTCCGAGAGCAAGGCGATGAAGAAGTTCTCTGCATTCAGGAGTTCACCGACCACCTCGTGCACGCGCCGGTAGAACGCCTCCTGATCGACATCCGCGGTGGCCATCTGGGCGATCTGGAACAACGCCGCCTGCAGGTGCTCGGCGCGCTGCCGCTCGAGGATTTCCAGCTGCAGGCCCCGATTGGCCTCGGCCAGTTGCTGGGTACGCAGATGCACCCGCTGCTCGAGGTCGTCCTTGCCCTGCTTGCGCTCCAGCGCGGTGAGGATGTGGCTGCCGACAAACTCCAGCAGGGTCAGGTCCTCGCCGGTGAAACCGATGTCCTGCTGATAACTCTGCACGACCAGCACACCGGCGGGCCGGCCCTCGCGCATCATCGGCACGCCGAGCCAGTCGTAGCTGTCCGCACCGACCAGGGCGACCGGCCCGCGCACCTGGCTGCGCAGTTCCTCGGCATCGCCCATGCGCGCCTTGCCGTCGCGCAGCACGTACCAGGTCAGCGTGTACTCGATCGCACTCAGCGGCAGGTCATCCCCGTCGCCGGGTGGCGTCGGATCCTGCACGTCGACGAAATACAGGAAGCGGATCGTGTCCTGCACGGCGTTGTGCAGCACGATGAAGAAGTTTTCCGCGTACATCAGGGTGCTGACGATGGCATGGATGCCGCGCAACATCGCCGGCATGTCGCGCTCGGAGCCGGCCAGGTCGGAAATCGCGAACAGTGCGCGCTGCAGGTTTTCCGAACGCTCGAGCTGCTTGTGCGAGTCCTGCAGTTCGGACCACTGCAAGGCGCGCCGCAGATGCAGGCCGGCGAGTTGCAAAGGCGCGGCGAGGCCATCGAAAAATGCGTCGGGGGCCACGCCGGCCTGCAGGCGCAACAGCAGCACCGCGGCCTCGGGCTGTTCGCACAGGCGAATCGCGACGCGTTGCCGATCCGGATGCCCGTGGGGGCCGCCCGCCCGGCTGGCGTCGCCGAGCCAGGTGCGATCGGCCGCGTCGATCGGGGTTGCCGGCACGCTGTGGCACGAGGTGGGATGGTCCAGTCGCCACACCACGCAGGCCGCCATGCAACCCGGCCGGTCCTGCGCCAGCAGCGCGATCGCCTCGGCCACTTCATCGGGCGTTTGCGCGGCGCTCAGTCGTGCCAGCCAGACCAGCTGCAACGAGCTGTTGTCGGACGGCGTCGACTCAATGGCACCCCGATGCGTCATGGATGGAGCTCTCCCCCAAGCCCGGGCTGGCCAACGCCCGTGGACCAGCATACCGCGCAATGCCCCTGGCGGGACCTGTGCAGGGCACTTGTCTGCGCCCGGGTACGCAATGACGATAGACTGCCCGATTGACTCGGGCGCGGCCTTTCCGGCGCGACGCGCATCGGCACAATTCGCCGCTGCCGCGACCCACGCGTCATCCGCGCCACAGGCTCTCCATCCCGCATGCTCGCCGACACCACCAAAGATGCCATCCGCGCCGCCTATGCCCGCCTGAAGGACGGCCTGCCGGGTTTCCGCGCGCGCGCCTCGCAGGGCCGGATGATCGCCGAGGTGGCCAAGGCGTTCGGCACGACCGGCGGCGTGGCGGTGATCGAGGCGCCGACCGGCACCGGCAAGTCGATGGCCTACCTGATCGCCGGGGTGGAGGTGGCGCGCTTCCAGAAGAAGAAGCTGCTGATCGCCACGGCCACGGTGGCGCTGCAGGAACAGCTGGTACAGCGCGATATCCCGTTGTACCTCAAGCTCAACGGCATCGAGGCGAAGGTGGCGCTGGCCAAGGGGCGCGGCCGCTACCTGTGCCCGCGCAACCTGGCGATGGCGGTGAACAGCATCAACGACACCGCGCAGATGGGTCTGGCCGGTTTCGATGCGGACCTGGTGTTGTGGACCAGGCCACCGCAACCGCGCGACAAGCAGGCATTGGCCAGCCTGCGCACCGCCTTCGACCAGCACGAATGGAACGGCGACATGGACACGGCGCCCGAACCGGTCAGCGATCTGCTGCGCCCGATGGTGACCACCAGCGCCGGCGGCTGCACCGGGCGCAAGTGCGGCCAGTTCATGATCTGCCCGTTCTTCGCCGCGCGCCGCGCGGTGGACGACGCCGAGATCATCGTGGCCAACCAGGACCTGGTGCTGGCCGATCTCACCATGCCGGGCGAGGAAGAAGGCTGGGGCGGGGTGATCCTGCCGCGGCCGGACGAGACGCTGTATATCTTCGACGAAGGCCACCACGTGCCGGCCAAGGCGATCGACCGCGGCGCCAGCGAGGTCTACATGAGCGCCACCGTGCGCCAGCTGAGTCGACTTGGCCGGCAGGTGCACGCGGCCTATTCGCTGACCGACAAGGAAAGCCTGGGCAAGCTCAGCCTCGATCGCGGCGACGAGAAGCTGCAGGAACTCAGCAACGCGCTGGAGGAACTGGAGAAGGAAATCCGTCTGGGCTGGCTGCCCGATCCGGCCGAAACCGAGCCGATGTACCGCGGTTCGCTGGGCCAGTTGCCCGCGCCGTGGGTCGAGCACGCACGCATGCTCAGCCTGAGTACCGGCGAGATCCAGCGCTGGCTCACCGCGGTGCGCCGGGCCGTGGTCGAGATGACCGATGGCGGCCCGACCCAGGAAGCCCTGTCGCGCGAGCTCGGCATCGCACTGGAACGCATCGGCAAGCAGGCCAGCTGCTGGCGGGCCTGGTCGAGCGAGGATCCCGACGAGGCGCCGCCGCTGGCGCGCTGGGTCACCCTCGGCAGCGACCAGCAACTGGTCTGCCATGCCTCGGCGGTGTCCGCCGGCGGCCTGCTGCGCAGCGTGCTGTGGGGCAACGCCAGCGGCGTGGTGATGACCTCGGCCACGCTCAGCGCGGGCGGCAACTTCCGCGGTTTCGCCGACGCGGTGGGGCTGCCCGACGACGCGATCACCCTGAGCCTGCCCTCGCCGTTCGACCTGGCCGCGCAGGCGCGGCTGGAAGTGCCCGCGATGCGCACCCTGCCGGATGCACGCGAGGCCCACGCCGAGGAGATCAGCCAGTGGCTGGCCGATCACCTCGACTGGGACGCCGGCAACCTGGTGCTGTTCACCTCGCGCGCCAAACTGGACCGGGTGCTGCAGAAGCTGCCGATCGCGCAGGTGCGCAAGGTGCGCGCGCAGGGTTCGCTGGGCAAGTCGCAACTGATCGCCGAGCACTGCGCCGACATCGAGGCCGGCAAGGGCAGCACGCTGTTCGGCCTGGCCTCGTTCGGCGAGGGCCTCGACCTGCCCGGCAAGCTGTGCGAGACGGTGGTGATCACCCAGCTGCCGTTCGCGGTGCCGACCGATCCGGTCGGCGCCACCTACGCCGAATGGCTGGAATCGCGCGGACGCAATCCGTTCATGGAGGTCAGCATTCCCGAGGCCACGCGCCTGCTCACCCAGTACTGCGGTCGCCTGATCCGCAACGAAACCGACCGCGGTCGCATCGTGCTGCTGGATCGCCGCGTGGTGACCAAACGCTACGGCAGCGGCATGCTGAAGGCGCTGCCGCCGTTCCGGCGACTGATCGAGCGAACCGCGTGAACGCCTCCGCCGACCGCCGCCAGGGATGAGCGCCGACGGCACGCGAACACCGGCTCGACGGACGCCCCGGCACAGTCATCCTTCCATCTGACGCAGGCAGCGAACACCCTGCCCCGCTGATCGGCCTCGGCGCGCCCGGCCTGCCGGCGGCGTCCCGCATCACGCGGTTTCATGCCTCCAGGCTCCCTGTCGGCACGGGTGGATGATGGGGTGCCAGTCGCGCACGCATCGGTTCGGGATGGCCCAGCAGGTAGCCCTGGCCCATCTCGCAACCCATCGCCAGCAGGGCGGCGCGCTCGACTTCGGTTTCGATGCCTTCGGCGATCACCTGGATATCCAGCGCCCGTGCCAGCGCAAGGATCGCCGCGACCACCCGGGTGCTGCTGGTGTTGCTGCCCTTGTTCAGCTCGCACACGAACGCGCGGTCGATTTTCAACATGCGCAGGGGCAGCGAATGCAGGTAGCTGAGCGAGGAGTAGCCCGTGCCGAAATCGTCCAGGGCCGCGCCCACCCCGAAGCTGCGCAACCGCTCCAGCATGGCCCGCACGCGCTCGGGGTTCTCGATCAGCGCGCCTTCGGTCACTTCGGCGATCAGTCGCCCCGGCGGCAGACCGCTGCGCCCGACCAGCTCGAGCAGGCGCGCGTCGAAATCCGCGCTGCCCAGGTGCAGTGCCGAGACATTCAACGTCATGAAGGGCTCACCCTCGTCATAGCCCGCCAGCGCACGGCAGCTGAGCTCGAACATGCGCCAGTCGATTGCCTCGATCATCCCGCAGTCCTGGGCGATCTTGATGAAATCATCCGGCTTGAGCAGGCCACGCCGTGGATGATTCCAGCGGATCAGCGCCTCGTAGCCCAGCACCTGGCCACCATCGAGGCGGCAGATCGGCTGGAAGTAGGGCTCGAATTCGTCGTGCAGGAGGGCATGGCGCAACTCGCCCTCCAGGGTCAGTACATCGACCACGTTCTTCGCCAGCGTCTCGTCGAACAGTTCGAAGCGCTTGCGGCCCTTTTCCTTGGCGCGATACAGCGCGATGTCGGCGTCACGCAGCACTTCGTCGGCGCCGGCATAGCTTGCGTCGCCGATGGCGATACCGATGCTGGCGGACGGTTCCAGTTCCCTGCCCGCCATCAGCAACGGCATGCCAAGCGTGGAGAGAATCCGTTGCGCCACGCTGACCGCGGTGGCCGGCAGCGGTACGTCCTCCAGCAGGATCGCGAACTCATCCCCGGAAAGCCGCGCGACCAGATCCGGGTCGCGTACGCAGCACAGCAGCCGACGGGCCACCTCCTGCAGGAATTGATCGCCGGCCAGATGCCCCAGGCTGTCGTTGATCACCTTGAAGCGGTCGACATCCAGGTAGAGCAGCGCGCACCGCCTGCGCGGCTCGCGCTTCATCAATCCCAGCACGCGACCCAGCCGATCGCGCAGGAAACCCCGGTTGGGCAGTCCGGTCAGCGGATCGTGCATCACCTGATGCTTCAGCTGTTCCTGGATCTCTTCACGCTGGCGGATCTGCTGGCGCAACTCGTGCGTACGCTCCTCCACACGTCGCTCCAGCTGCGTATTGGCCTCGTGCAACGAGGCGGCCGAACGGCGTCGGTAGATGCTGTTGGCGATCTGCAGCGCGGCGAAGGAAAGCAGCTCCTGATCGGCCAGGTCGTAGGCCACTTCCTCGGCATAGCTCTGTACCGCCACCAGGCCGATCACCTCCTCCCCCACCATCAGCGGCACACCCAGCCAGCACGCCGAAATCGATCCCACGGCCTTCAGCTCGACGAGCCCGCGCGCGGCCATGTCGAACACGGTTGCCTTGTCGGTGATCAGCGGCCCATGCGCCATGACGTATTCGCTGAGACCGCGCACCAGCGGCCGATCCTCGTACGCTTCACCGGTGACATCGACGACGTAGGCGAATCTCATCATGGCCACGGTCTGATCGACCAGACCGATGAAGAAGTTCTCCGCGTTGATCAGCGCCCCGACCACGGCGTGCACCCGCCGATAGAATTCGTGTTCATCGATGTCGGCCGTGGCCAGCTGGGCCAGCTGGAACAACGACGCCTGCAGTTGCTCGGAACGCTGGCGCTCCTCGATTTCCAGTTGCAGGCCACGGTTGGCTTGGGCCAGTTCCTGCGTGCGCAGGCGCACGCGGGTCTCCAGTTCGTCCTTGCTCTGCTTGCGCTCCAGCGCGGTAAGGATGTGGCTGCCCACGAACTCCAGCAGCGCGCGGTCCTCATCGGAGTACACCAATGCCTCGCGGTAGCTCTGCACTACCAGTGCCCCCAGCACCTGGCCGTTTCGAAGCATCGGTACGCCAAGCCAGTCGTCGCTGTCCGGGCCGTTCACGACCAGCTCCCCGTCCACCTGTTCACGCACCTGATCGAGCGAGCCCATCAGCGGCTTGCCGCCGGTCAGCAGATGCCAGGTAAGCGTGTGGCGCAAATCCTCCAGCAGTACGTCCCGGCTGGTGTCGGGCACCTCGATGTCCTCGGCGTCGACGAAATACAGGAACCGCAGCGTGCCGCGCTCGGGATCGTGCCGCACGATGAAGAAGTTTTCGCCGTACATCAGCGTGCAGACGATGGCATGAATGCCCCGCAGCAGTTCAGGCATCTCCCGCTCGGAGCCGGCCAGGTCGGATATCGCGAACAGCGCGCGCTGCAGACTTTCCGAGCGCTCCAGCAACCCGTGCGACCGGTGCAGGTCCGCCAGATCCAGCACGTGACGCAGGCGGCGTATAGCCTGTGCGAGGTTCGAATCGAGAAGCTCGCGAATCCGCGCAACCGACTGCGCGCAGCTGAAATCCAGCAGTAGCACGAAGCGTTCGCCCGGCATCAGGCGCCAAGCCACGCGACAATCATCGTCGGCAAGGCACAGCCCGTCGCCGGTGAGCGCACGCCGGGCCCAGGCAATTTCGTCCGACGTGCCTGGCGCCCCATAAGGGTGCGCTTCGGCCTCGTCCCAGAACAGGCTCACGCGCCTGCAATCGGGCAGGGATTCGGCCGATTCAACGATCAGGGCGCCGACTTCCATCGGTGTGTTGGCTTCGATCAGCCGGCTGAGCCACACCAGCGGTGCGGCACCCGCAGGCGTTTCGAGAGGCGGGGCGAGCCGGAGATTCATCACCCGACGCCCCGCCACGGACCGGAGGTCCGAAGGATCGAAAGCCGATCGGCGTTGTCGCCGCGCTCATCCTCCGTTGTCCACCGCTTTTCGTCAAACGCCGTATTCACTCTCCTCATCTGCCTGTAAATCCACCTTGATAGTGCCTTGCCTGGTATGACCCGGTTGCCACCCGCGAGGAATCCAGTGGATCACCAAAGGGGTGGATGATATTCAACCCACGTCGCAGGAACGTGATTGCGTGAGGATCTCCATGCAATCTCTGTTCCATCACGTGACGGCACCGTGGTGACAGCGCTGTCGCCTTCATTTCGAGACAAGCACGAACCTCGGGCGGGCATATTCCACCGGGTATCGGCCGGAGCCCCACCCGTGCAGCCCCGCACGTCGCGCCTGCCGAGTGGGGCATCCGGCGTCGGCGCATGCGCGCCCGCAAGGGAAGCCACATGCCGATCCGGCCCGATCGGCGATGTCGCGATGAGAGTGCTTCCGGCGAGCAAGACCGTCGCCGGCCGACCCGATGGCGCGCCTCACAGTGACCCCATGTGTCCAATGGTGCCCCCGCGTGCCGATCGCTGCGCACGGCGGCCATGCCATCGTCCCCGGAAGCGGGTCCCGCTGCTCTCGAAGGAATGCCTCTCGACGACGTAAGGATCTTGCGTGCCGCGTTCATCCATCGCCGGCGTGATGACCCAGGAGTGCCGCAACGTTATGCTCGACGCCCCGTCGCCCTTCCAGCGCATGCACCGGCGAAACCCATGATCATCCGCCTGCAGGATTGCCCGCCGCAGCCATGGAGAAACGGTCTCGGCCGCACTCGCGAAATAGCCGTCCATCCGGCGGACGCAGGCAGTGGCGATTTCCTGTGGCGGGTCAGCGTTGCCGAAGTCGACAGCGACGCACCGTTCTCGCGTTTCCCGGGTATCGACCGGCAGATCGTGCTGCTCGACGGCAATGGCTTCACGATGACCCTCGACGATGACCGCGTCCATGCGCTGAGCGTGCCCCTGCAGCCGTTTGCATTCCCCGGCGAAGCTGCGGTGGCGGTGACCCTGATCGACGGCGCGACCCGTGATTTCAACCTGATGTCCCGTCGCACGCAGGTGCGCGGTGAAGTGCTGCCGTGGCGGCAGCCCGGAGACCGCGCGGTGGATCCGGCGATCGTGCTGGTCCATTGCGCCGGCGGCGTGATCGACACCGTCGATGGGCCGCTGCATGCCGGCGATGCCTGGTTGTCCTCCGGCCGTCCAGCCGCCCCGGTCACACTGCGCCACGGCGCCGCGGCACTCGCCGTCCGGATTGAACCACGCACCGCCTGAGCACCCCCCGTCGTCGCCTATACTCGGCCCACCTTTCGAACCAGGGTGCCCGTCATGTCCGTGCTGATCCTCGGTCTGCTGATCTTTCTCGGCGCGCACTCGCTGCGCATCTTCGCGGATGACTGGCGCAGCCGGCAGATCGCCAGGCTCGGCGCGAAGCGCTGGAAAGGCCTGTTCGCCCTGGTGTCGGTGACCGGTTTCGTACTGCTGTGCTGGGGCTTCGGGCTGGCACGGCAACATCCGGTAGTGCTGTATGTGCCGCCGCTGGCACTGCGCCATCTCAATGCCCTTTTCACGCTGATCGCATTCGTGCTGTTTTTTGCCGCGCGGGTGCCGCGCAATCATTTCAAGTCGAAGCTCGGCCATCCGCAGGTGCTGGCGGTGAAGGTATGGGCCTTCGGCCACCTGCTGGCCACCGGCATGCTGCATGACGTGGTGTTGTTCGGCGCGTTCCTGCTGTGGGCGGTGGTGTTGTTCATCGTGTCGCGGCGACGTGACCGCAAGGCGGGCACCGTTTATCCCGCCGGCACGCTGAGGGGCGATGCGCTGACCCTGGTCATCGGTGTGGCGGTCTGGGTCGCCTTCGCGTTCTGGCTGCATCTGTGGCTGATCGGCGTGAGCCCGATGGCATGACCCGGTCGCGGGGTGCCGGGAGTCATCTGCCCGTCGCCCCGGACCTGCGCTAAAATCCGGCCTGTCCCCACCACCCGCGAGGAACGACGCATGGCTGGTTTCCTGCTTTGGCTGTTGCTGCTGGTGTTCTGCTGGCCGCTGGCGTTGCTGGCGCTGGTGCTGTATCCGATCGTGTGGCTGCTGTTGCTGCCGTTGCGTCTGGTCGGCATCACGGTGACCGCGGTGTTCGCCTTTCTCGGTGCGCTGCTGATGCTGCCCGCGCGCGTGCTGCGCGGGCATCCGGTCTAGCATGGACAAGCCGCACTCGCCCTCGTGCGAGCGCAATCGTGAACCGATCCTCGAGGTGCTGCGCGAGCAGCTTGCCGACCGTCGGCATGTGCTGGAGATCGGCAGCGGCACCGGCGAGCATGCGGTGCATTTCGCCGCGGCACTGCCGCATTTGAGCTGGCAGAGTTCCGACCGCGCCGAATACCTGCCGGGCATCCGCGCATGGCTGGATGAAGCGGCGCTGCCGAACGCGCCCGCGCCACTGGAGCTGGACGTCGCCGGCAACTGGCCCGACGGACCATTCGACGCGGTGTTCAGCGCCAACACCCTGCACATCATGGCCTGGCATGAAGTGCAGCAGCTGTTCGCGCGGCTGCCCACGATCACCAGCGCCGATGCGCGCCTGATCGTCTACGGCCCGTTCAATTTCCACGGCCGCTACAGCAGCGACAGCAACGCCGCATTCGATCAATGGCTCAAGGCGCGTGGCGCGCACATGGCCATCCGCGATGCCGAGGCGGTGGATGCGCTGGCCGCCGACGCCGGTTTCACCCTCGTCGACGACATCGCGATGCCGGCCAACAACCGTTGCCGGGTGTGGCGCCGAACCCGCGCCTGAACACCACCGACCTGTACAAACCCGTCGAACCGGGTACAAAGGCGGGATGAAGTCGATCGACACGCTGACGCCCTGCCCCTGCGGCAATCCCGCCGGTTACATCCAGTGCTGCGCGCCCCTGCATGAAGGGGCGGCGGCAACCAGCGCCGAACAGCTGATGCGCTCGCGCTACAGCGCCTACGTGTTGAAGCGCGAGGACTACCTGCTGGCGAGCTGGCATGCCACCACCCGTCCGGCCTCGCTGCGGCTGGCAGCGCAACAGCCGCCGCCCACCTGGCTGGGACTGGAAATCCGCCGGCAGCAGGCCGTCGACGAGGACCACGCCAGCGTCGAATTCGTGGCCCGCTACCGCCTCGGCGGCGGCCGCGCGCAGCGCCAGCACGAAACCAGCCGCTTCGTCCGCGAAGCGGGACGCTGGTATTACCTCGACGGCGAACTCAAGAGCTGAGCCACCTCAGCAGCGGGTTGTCCCGCGCTCAAAACCCCGCCACCCCGGCCGCATGCAGGCGGGCCGCCTGTGCCCGCACCCCGGGATCGTCGAAGAATGCGACAAGCTGGTCTGCGCGGCCGGCCGCGATGCCATCGCAGGCCTGCCAGTCCGCGGTGGCGCGCACGCTCAAGGCCGCCCAGCCCGGCAGCCTGGCCGTCCCGCTGGCCGGCATGCCGAGCGCATGCAGCCAGCGCCCGAAGGGACGCTCGCGCGCCGCGGCAAAGGCCTGAGCCAGCGCGGCGGCACGGGTCGGACCGAGACCCGGCACCGTGGCGAGTTGCACCGGGGTCAGGCTCATCCAGTCCAGCAGCTGGTGGATCAGTCCCGCGTCGATCAGCGCCTGCCAGGTATCGGCGCCGATCCCTTGCAGTTGCAATCCCTGCCTGCCGCCCAGCCACACCAGCCGCGCCCGGAATTGCTGCTGACAGCCCGCACTCGGCTGCCAGCAGCTCCAGCGCGTGTAGGCCTTCGGATCGGGCGGCGTCAACGGTGCACGGACCTGTGTGCGCCAGGCCACCGACTGCAGCCGTGGAATGGTCAGGCCGGCGAGCACCACCTCGACCTGATCGCCTGGTCGGATATCCAGCTTTCGCCAGCGCTGCAACGAGCCGACGCTGACCCGCTGCACCCGGTGGTCATCCAGCTGCACCGGCTCCAGTTCCAGCACCGGCGTGATGCGACCACTGCGGCCGATCGCGAAATCCACCGCGCGCACCTCGGCCAGTGCCGACGCCGCCGGGTATTTCCAGGCCACCGCCCACGCCGGTGGCTCCGGCTGCCAGGTGACGGCCGGCGGTCGATGACCCTGACGCAGCACCGTGCCATCCGCCGCGAACGGCATCGCGTGGCGGTACCACTGCGCGCGCCAGCGCTTCACCTCGTCCAGCGTGTGGACCGGCCGGGTATACGTCACGCTGTCGAGCAGCCCCATCGCCTTCAATCCGGCCAGCCGCGCCGGCATGTCGGCCGGGCCACTGGGCCAGTCCCAGACAAACAGGCCGATCCGTGCGGCGGTGGCGGCGTCCAGCGCATCGCGGGCCAGTGCACCGGCCACCATCGAGCGCGCGTTGACACCACCGTCGCCGGCCTGCACATGGCCCGGCAGGCGCCAGTAGAGTTCACCCTGAAGCACCACCCGCGCCAGCGCATCCGGCAGATGCTGGGGGATGGCGGCGATGCGCCGTGCCGTCGCGGTCCAGTCCGAGCCGTGCAGGCCGTCGCCGCGGCTGCTGGCCTGGCGCAATTGGCCGTCCAGATACAACAGGGTCACTGCCACGCCATCGGCCTTCGGCTGGACCCACAGATCGCGCTGGCCGCGCTCGCGCATCCACGCCGCCACCGCCGCGGCATCCGGCAGCTTGGCCAGCCCGGTCTGCGCCACCGGTGCGGTCGACCGGCCGCCGGCGTCCGCCAGATGGGCCAGCGGCGCCGGCGCCTGCGCGGGAAAGCAGCGACGCCACCGCTCCAGCCGCTGCAGGGCCTGGTCGTAGATCGCGTCATCCACCGGCGACTGCCCGCTGACCCGGTAGGCATGGTTCCAGTCGTCGAGCCGGTCATGCAGCGCAGCCAGCTCCCGCTTCGCCTGCGCGGCCGACCAGCCCGGGCATCCGGCCGCGTGGCTGGCACCGGCCGCCAGCAGCATGATGCCGGCGACCGGCAGCCACCGTCCCTTGTGCATGTCCGTGCTCCCCTGCGTTGACATGGGTCACAGGCTAGCCAGCCGCCAGCGGAGCAGGCAGCCGACAATGCCGATGCGCGGCGTAGGCATCGAACCCCGGCAAGCGCGCTAGGGCGAAGGCAGATCCCCAAATCGCAGCAAGCTCTCCCCGACCAGGCGACCGAGCGGGCCGAAGCGCCGCTCCACGATCACTCCGCCGCCGTCATGGCCGATCGCCACCACGGTGCTGGCTCGCGTGCCGTACTGCTCGCCGTGGATGAAGGCACTGGACAGCCAGCGCTCGCGCTCCAGCCCTACGCCGGTGTCCGGCAGTTGCGCATCCGGCGCCACCTGCTCGTCGGCCAGCGCCTCGAACAGCGGTGCGAAGTCGGTGTCGCCGCCCGCATCGATCCAGTCGCGCAGCCGCTGCATCAGGATGCGCGTCTTCGGCCACGGCGTATTGAAGTCGGCGTTCGACAGGCCGTGCACCCCCGGCGTGACCGACTGCGCACCCGCTTCGGGCCGGTTGCCCAGGTAGAACGCCGCCTGCGCATCGAAGGTGAGCAGGTTGAACGGCCGATAGTTCGCGGCCGCCCGCAGCAACTGCTGCGCATGGCTGGCGGCATCCGCACGGCCGGTCAGGTAATCGGTCGCCAGCAAGCCGCGCGAACTGCCGATCTGCGGGTCGCGCGGATCGCGCACATTGGTCACCACGCAACAGCGCGCCGCATCGGTCACCCCGAGCCAGGTACCACCGGCCTCGAGATCGCGACCGCCGATGATCGGCGCATCGTCCCAGCGCGCCAGCGGCGCGCTGGGACGCGCATGGAATTCATCGCGATTGCCGGCCAGCAGCAGGCGCCAGCGCGGATGCACGTTCCAGGCGAAAGCAATCAGGCACATGCGTATCTCCTCAACCGAAAAACCAGTAGCACACGCCGATCGACGCCAGCACACCGGCGAGGTCGGCCAGCAGCGCGCAGCCGATGGTGTGGCGTACCCGGCGGATGCCGACCGCGCCGTAGTACACCGCGACGACGAAGAACGTGGTCTCGGTGCTGCCCTGCACGGTGGCGGCGAGCAACGCCGGAAAACTGTCGACGCCGGAATGATGCATGGTCTCGATCAGCATCGCGCGCGCCGCGCTGCCGGAAAACGGCTTGACCAGGGCGGTCGGCAACGCATCGACGAAACGCGCATCCAGCCCCGCATGCAGCACCAGCCAGCGGATGCCGTCCAGCGCGAAATCCAGCGCGCCGGACGCCCGCAGCACGCCGACGGCACACAGCATGCCGATCAGGTAAGGCAGCAGATTCTTCGCCACGTCGAAGCCCTGCTTCGCGCCCTCGACGAAACTGTCGAACAACGGCACCTTGCGCCAGGCACCCACGCTGACGAAGGCGATGATCACCCCGAACAGCAGCAGGTTGCCCATCAACCCGGACAGCGAAGCCAGCGCTGTCGCCGTCATCGTCGAGAGCAGCGCCATGAAACCGCCCAGCAACACCGCCGAGCCGCCCATCCACGCCAGCACGACCGGATCGCGCAGGCGCAGCTTCTGCATGAAGGCCACGCTGAGAAAGCCGACCAGGCTGGAGGCACTGGTGGCCAGCAGGATCGGCAGGAACACCAGGGTGGGATCGTGCGCGCCGGCTTGCGCGCGGTACATGAACACGGTCACCGGCAGCAGGGTCAGCGACGAGGCGTTGAGTACCAGGAACAGGATCTGTGCGTTGCTTGCGGTGTCGTCCGACGGGTTCAGCGTCTGCAACTCGCGCATCGCGCGCAGGCCGATCGGGGTGGCGGCGTTGTCCAGCCCCAGCACGTTGGCGGCGAAGTTCATCGTGATCAGGCCGATCGCCGGATGCCCGCGCGGCACTTCCGGCATCAACCGGGCGAACAGCGGCCCCAGCATCCGTGCCAGACCGTCGACCAGACCGGCCTGCTCGGCAATGCGCAGGAAGCCCAGCCACAGGGTCAACGTGCCGAACAGCAGCAGCATCACCTTGACCGACAGCTCGGCCATGTCGAACAACGCGGCCACCACCGCCGCGAATACCTCCGCATGGCCACCGATCAGCCATTGCGCCAGCGCCGCCACCGCGGCAGTCAGGAAGAAGCCAAGCCAGAGTCTGTTGAGCACGCCGCACGCCATTGACCATCGACAGACCCGAGCTTACCCAAGCGCGCGAGCGCCGGGGCAATCCGTCGGCTCAGGCGAACTGGGCCAGGGTCTGCGCCTGCACGCTGAGCACCTGCGCGATCGATTTCGCGGCCTCGCGGCCATCATGCACGGCACGTACCACCAGGTCGGCGCCGCGCATGTTGTCGCCACCGGCGAATACCCGTGCGTGCCCGGTCTGGAACGGCAGCCGCCCGGCGCCGCCGGCGAGGATGCGGCCGGCGGCGTCCAGCTCGATGCCGTGCTCGGCACACCAGGCCGGCGGACTGGCGCGAAAGCCGAACGCCTGGATCACCACGTCCGCGCGCAGCTCGGTTTCGCTGCCCTCGACATTGCGCGGCCTCGGCCGGCCGTCGCCGCTGTCGACCAGTTCGGTGGTCACCACGCGCACCGCGCGTGCATTGCCCTGTTCGCCCAGGATCGCCAGCGGCTGGCGCTGGAACAGGAACCGCACGCCCTCCTCGCGGCTGTTGCCGACCTCGCGCCGCGACCCGGGCATGCTCGCCTCGTCGCGCCGATAGACGCAGGTGACCGAAGCGGCACCGAGACGGATCGCGGTGCGATTGCAGTCCATCCCGGTATCGCCGCCACCGAGCACCACCACGTGCTTGCCGTTGAGGTCGAGCGCGGCCGGCACCGGCTGGTCGTCGAGCAGGCGGTTGGCGTTGGCGATCAGGAACGGCAGTGCGTCATGCACGCCGTCGAGCTCGCGTCCCGGCAGCTCGCCGTCGACGAAGGTGTAGGCGCCGGTGCCGATGAAGACCGCGTCGTAATCGGCGAGCAGGCTATCGAACGTGATGTCGCGACCGATCTCCACACCGAGGTGGAAGCGCACGCCCATGCCTTCGAGCACTTCGCGCCGCACGCGCACCACCGACTTGTCCAGCTTGAACGGCGGAATGCCGAATGTGAGCAGGCCGCCGATCTCGCGCTGGCGATCGAACACGTCGGCCGCGATGCCGGCGCGGCGCAGCCGGTCGGCACACGACAGCCCGGCCGGACCCGCACCGACCACCGCGACCCGCCGGCCGGTCTCGACCACGCCGGACAGGTCCGGCCGCCAGCCCTGGCGGAACGCCTCGTCGGTGATCGAGCGCTCGATGCTCCCGATCGTGACCGCGCCGAACTCGCCCTGCTCCAGCGTGCAGGCGCCTTCGCACAGACGATCCTGCGGGCACACGCGGCCGCAGATCTCCGGCAGCGGATTGGTCTCGTGCATCAGCGTGGCCGCTTCGAACAGCCGTCCGTCCTGCACCAGCTTGAGCCAGTCCGGGATGTAGTTGTGCACCGGGCAGGCGTGCTCGCAATACGGGTTGCCGCAGTCGATGCAGCGCTCGGCCTGGCCGACCGCCCCGGCCGGGGTGAAGTCCCCGCTGATCTCGCCGTAGCCGAGCACGCGGATCGCCACCGGCACCGCCTTCGGCGACTGTCGCGGCAGATTGAGGAACTGGAACAGTTTGTCGCTCATGCCATGGATCCAGAAGTGAGAGAGAAGAAGTGGGACACGAGAAAAAGCAAGGCAAGGGCGGCAGCCTTCTCTCGTTTCTCTCTCCTCGTCGCTCTTTTCTCGCTCTTGTTGCTCATGCGGCTCTCCGCAATTCGTCGGCCAGCGCGGCCAGGCTCGCCGCCTTCGGCTTGACCAGCCAGAAACGCTGCAGCAGGCCGCGGAAGTCGTTCAGCAGATGACGCCCCCACGCGCTGCCGGTGAGCTCGATGTGCCGCGCGATCAGTCCGCGCAGGTGTTGCATGTAATGCTCCATGCCTTCCGGCGAGATGCGCACGATGTCGACCAGTTCGTGGTTGTAGCAGTCGACGAAGCTGCGCTCGAGATCCAGCACGTAGGCGAAGCCGCCGGTCATGCCGGCACCGAAATTCAGCCCGCACGAACCGAGCACGGCGACCACGCCGCCGGTCATATATTCGCAGCAGTGATCGCCGGCGCCCTCGATCACCGCCAGCGCGCCGGAGTTGCGCACGGCGAAGCGCTCGCCCGCGCGTCCGGCGGCAAACAACTCGCCGCCGGTGGCGCCGTACAGGCAGGTGTTGCCGAGGATCGACGCCTCCTGGCTGGCAAACGGCGACTCGTCCGATGGCCGCACCACGATGCGCCCGCCGGTCATGCCCTTGCCGACGCCGTCGTTGGCCTCGCCGGTCAGCTCGATCTGCACGCCGCCGGCATTCCACGCCCCCAGGCTCTGGCCGGCGCTGCCGTCCAGCTGCAGGGTGATCGGCTCGATCATGCCGTGGTCGCCCCAGCGTCTCGCCACGTCGCCGGACAGGCGTGCGCCGATCGCGCGGTCGGTATTGGCGATCGCATAGTGGAACGTGCCGCCGCTGCCGAGTTCGACCAGCGGCGCCGCATCGGTCGAGATGCGGGTGGCCAGCGCGGCTTCGTCGCGCATCGGATTGCGCGGCAGGGTGCACGCGGCATCCACCTCGACTCCCAGCCCGTCGCTGGCGATCAGCCGCGAGAGATCGAGCTGGCGCTGCACCGGCGTGCTGCCTTCGACCTGGCTCAGCAGGTCGCTGCGACCGACCAGTTCGCCCAGGCTGCGCACGCCCAGCCGGGCCAGGTGGCTGCGCACGTCCTCGGCAACGAAGCGGAAATAGTTCATCACCATTTCCGGCAGGCCGATGAAGTGGTCCTTGCGCAGGATCTCGTTCTGCGTGGCCACGCCGGTGGCGCAATTGTTCAGGTGGCAGATGCGCAGGTACTTGCAGCCCAGCGCGACCATCGGGCCGGTACCGAAACCGAAGCTCTCGGCACCGAGCAGCGCGGCCTTGATCACGTCCAGGCCGGTCTTCAGGCCACCGTCGGTCTGCAACCGCACGCGCCCGCGCAGGCCGTTGCGACGCAGGGTCTGCTGCGCCTCGGCCACGCCCAGTTCCCACGGCGTGCCGGCGTACTTGATCGAGGTGAGCGGGCTGGCACCGGTGCCGCCGTCGTGGCCGGAGATGGTGATCAGGTCGGCCCCGGCCTTGACCACGCCGGCGGCGACGGTGCCCACGCCGGCATGCGAGACCAGCTTCACCGAGATCAGCGCGGCCGGATTGATCTCCTTCAGGTCGTGGATCAGCTGGGCCAGATCCTCGATCGAGTAGATGTCGTGATGCGGCGGCGGCGAGATCAGGCCGATGCCTGGCTTGGCATAGCGCAGCCGCGCGATCGTGGCATCCACCTTGTGCCCGGGCAGCTGGCCGCCCTCGCCCGGCTTGGCACCCTGGGCGACCTTGATCTGCAGCACCTCGGCGTTGATCAGGTAGGTCGGCGTGACGCCGAAGCGGCCGGAGGCGACCTGCTTGATCTTCGACATCTTCTCGGTGCCGTAGCGCGCGGGATCCTCGCCACCCTCACCGGAGTTGCTGCGCGCACCGAGCCGGTTCATCGCGATCGCCAGCGCCTCGTGCGCCTCCGGCGACAGCGCGCCCAGCGACATGCCGGCCGAGTCGAAGCGCTTGAGGATCGTTTCGACCGGCTCGACCTCGTCCAGCGGAACTTCCGCGCCGGCCGCGTGCGGCAGCAACAGGTCGCGCAGGGCCGAGGGCGGGCGCCCGTCGACATGCTGCGCGTAGCTTCGGTAGTCGGTCATCGAGCCGGTGCGTACCGCCTTCTGCAGCGTATCGATCACGTCCGGGTTGTACATGTGGTATTCGCCGCCGTGGACGAACTTGTAGATGCCGCCGGCGCGCAGCGGCTGCGCCTCGTTCCAGGCATCGGCGGCGAGCAGGCGCTGGTCCTGCTCGAGTTCGGCGAAGCCGGCGCCGCCGATCCGCGACGGCGTGCCGGCGAAACACAGCGCCACCACCTCGGGCGCGAGCCCGACGATCTCGAACAGCTGCGCGCCCCGGTAACCGGCGACGGTGGAGATGCCCATCTTCGACAGGATCTTCAGCAGGCCCTTGCGAATGCCCCGTCGGTAGCTGCGGCCGATCTCGCGCGGCGTGCCGTCGCCGCGCTTGAGGTAGCCGTCGCGGCCCAGCTCGAACAGGCTCTGGTAGGCCAGCCACGGATAGATGGCGGTGGCGCCGAAGCCGATCAGGCAGGCGAACTGGTGCGCATCGCGCGCGGTGGCGGTCTCCACCAGCAGGTTGCACTGGCAGCGCAGGCCGGTCTCGACCAGATGCGCGTGAATCGCGCCGACCGCCAGCAGCGCGTGCGCCGGCAGCGTCTCGCGGTTCGGGTAGCGGTCGGTGAGAAACACCATGCCGGCGCCGCCACGCACGCCGAGTTCGGCTTCGCGGCAGAACCGGCGCAGCGCCGCCTCGAGCCCCTCGCCGAGCGGGTAGCACAGGTCGATCTTGACCGTGGCGTCGACGAACTGCGGCATCGCGAGCATCTGCCGCAACTTGCGCTGCGAGCAGATCGGCGAGTTGAGCAGGGTCTGCCTCGCGTTCTCCGCCGACAGTTCGAACAGATTGCCCTCCGGACCGATCTGCGTGGTCAGCGACATCACCAGCCGTTCGCGCAGCGGATCGATCGGCGGATTGGTGACCTGGGCGAAGGCTTCACGGAAGCGGTCGAACAGCGGGCGGATCTGCCGCGACATCGCCGCCATCGGCGTGTCGTCGCCCATCGAACCGGTCGCCTCGGCCTCGGTCTCGGCGAGTACCTTGAGCACGCTCTCGCGCTCCTCGCGGCTCAGGCCATAGAGCTTCTGGTAACGACGCAACTCGTTCGCCGGCAGCGGCTCGGCGGCCAGGCTGGGATCGATCAGGTCGGATTCGAGATAGTGGACGCCGGCGCGCAGCCAGTCGCGGAACGGCGCGCGGCTGCGGTTGATCGCGTCGATGTCGGCATCGTGCAGCAGCCGCTTTTCGGCGAAGTCCACCGCCAGCATCTGGCCCGGACCGAGCCGCCCCTTGGCCAGCACCCGCGCCGGCGGCATGTCCCACAGACCGGCCTCGGAGGCCACGATCAGATGGTTGTCGTCCGACAGCGCCCAACGCGCCGGGCGCAGGCCGTTGCGGTCGAGCGTGCATACGGCGTAGCGGCCATCGCACATCACCAGCCCGGCCGGGCCGTCCCACGGTTCGCTGTGCAGCGCGTAGTACTCGTAGAAGCCGGTGAGGTCCTCGTCCAGATCCTCGCGCGCGGCGTAGGCCGGCGGCACCAGCACGCGCATCGCGGTGAGCATGTCGAGGCCGCCGGCCAGCAGCACTTCCAGCGCGTTGTCCAGGCTTTCCGAATCCGATCCGGTCTGGCGCACCAGCGGGCCGATGTCGGTCAGGTCGAGCAGCGGCGAGCGCAGGATCGCCTCGCGCGCCTGCATCCAGCGGCGATTGCCGCGGATGGTATTGATCTCGCCGTTGTGCGCCAGCAGCCGGAACGGCTGCGCCAATCGCCATTGCGGTGTGGTGTTGGTGGAGAAGCGCTGGTGGAACACCACCGCATCGCTGACCAGGGCCGGATGGGCCAGATCGGCAAACACCTCGCGCAGCCGGCCAGGCGCAGCCATCGCCTTGTAGCCGATCACCTGGGCGGAAAGACTCACCACATAGAACTGCGGGTCCTCCGCCAGCGCCGTTTCGGCACGGCGCCGGGCGCGGAACAGCGCACGCTCGAACGCCGCGTCGTCCATGCCGGCGGGGGCGTTCACGAACACCTGGCGCACACGCGGACAGGTCGCGCTGGCAAGGGGGCCGCAGGCATCCCGATTGACCGCCACGTCGCGCCAGCCGGCCAGCCGCAGCCCGGCTTCCAGCAGGTGCCGCTCGAACTCGATCGGCACCGCTTCGCCGCCCGCCGGATCGAGAAAGACCAGGCCCGCGGCAAACCGTTCGGCGGGTGCAATGCCGGACTCCGCCGCCAGCGCGCGCAGCCAGGGGGCCGGGCCATGGATCAGCACGCCGCAACCGTCACCGCTGACGCCGTCGGCATTCACACCGCCGCGATGGGACAACCGGCCCAGCGCGGCGAACGCGGTGTCGACCACCCAGGCGCTGGCACGCCCATCGATCTGCGCGACGATGCCGAAGCCGCAGCTGTCGTGCTCGAAAGACGGGTCGTACAACGTGGTGGAAACTGACTGCGCCATCTTGCCTCCCCGGCGGACGAAATTGCTGGACGCGCGCCGGCGGCGCTGCCATGAGCACCGTCGCTGCGCGCGGGGTGTTGTCCGACTAAAGCACAATTGCTGCGCCGCGTCAAAAGTTATTTGGACGTCTATATGCCCGCGGCGGTTCCGTGCGACCCGACCCGCACGAGCCCGTTCAGCCAGGCTGCGGCATCGCGCAGGCCGCCGTGAGCCAGCGGCGATCCGCACGATCCGTCTCGCCGCGGTCGTCCAGCTCGGTAATAATCGACCGATGCCCAACCATGCCCGCTTCGCCCGCCCGTTTGTCCCTGGCCTGCTCGCCTTCGCCGTGGCCTGTACCCTGCTCGCCCCGCCGGTCCAGGCCCGCCAGGATGGCAAGAACCGTACCGAACAGGCCGAGGCCAGGCAGAAGCTGGCCGATCTGCGCAGCAAGATGGAGGCGCTGGCGAAGCAGCAGGCCGATACCGCGGCACGCCGCGACAGCGTCAACGCGGAACTGGCCCGACAGGCCAATGCCCTGGCGGCGGCGGCACGCTCGGTACGCCAGACCGACAGCGAACTGGCGGCCAAACAGCAGCAGCTGGACCAGCTGCAACAGCAACGCGCCAGCCTGCAGCAGACGCTGGACAACCAGCGTGCGGCCATTGCCGACCTGCTGCGCGCCACCTATGCGCTGGGTCACGGTTCGGATCTGCGCCTGCTGCTCGGCGACCAGGACGTGGCGCGCATCGCCCGCGCACTGGTGTATTCGAAGTATTTCCAGCAGGACCGGGTCAGTCGTGTGCAACGGCTGATGACCGACCTGTCGAAATTGCAGGAGCTGGAGGACGCCATCAGCGCCGACCAGCAGGCACTGCAGGCGACCAGGGCGCAGCGCGAGGAGCAAGCCAAGGCGCTGGCCCGGCAACGCGCCGCACAGCAGAAACTGGCCGCGGAGACCGACGCCAGATACAAGGACCAGGCCCAGCGGCTGGCGGCGCTGAAGCAGAATGCGCAGTCGCTCAACCGCCTGGTCGCGCAGTTGCAGAAGGTCATCGACCAGGCCGCCCGCGAAGAGGCCACCCGCGCCGCGGCGGCGCGCACGGCGACGACGGGAAGACATCCGGGCCATCGGGCACCCCCGCCGATCGAGGTCGGCCGGGCCAGCGCGGACATCCGTGGCAACCTGCCGTGGCCGGCCAGCGGCGCCGTCAACAGCTACGGCAGCGGCGTACTGATCAAGGCCAGCGGCGGCAGCGAGATCCATGCCGTGGCCCGCGGCCGCGTGATCTACGCGGGTTTCCTGCGTGGCTACGGCATGTTGATCATCGTCAACCACGGCAATGGCTGGATGAGCATGTACGGCAACAACGAGACCCTGCTGCATGGGGTCGGTGACAAGGTGGAACCGGGCGAGGCGATCGGCACCGCCAGCGCCCCCACCGGCATCAACACCGGCGTATATTTCGAGTTGCGCAAGGGCGGCAAGCCGGTGGATCCACGCAGCTGGCTCAGCCAGCGCCGTTGACGCGATCACGCCATCACTGCAGGCTGGTGCTTGAGCAGTGAATTACCCTGGCGTTCGGTTGTCCATGGCTTCCGCCGCCTTTTCTGTCGCGCTCCGGCGCGATGTTTCCCCGTTGTACGGAGTCACCCGCATGCGCCTTCCCTCCCGTCATCAGTTCGTCCTGCTGCTGACTGTTCCATTCCTGTTCGCCGTACCGGGCGTGCACGCGCAAAGCACCGTGGCCGGCGGCAGCAGCACGGCCGCACCGCCGATCGACCTGCCGGCCGCCAGCAGCAGTGCCAGCGTACCGGCCAGCGCCAGTTCCAGCACCGATCAGGTCGACCTGGACGACATCCGCAATTTCAGCCGGGTGTACGAGGTGGTGCGCCAGGCCTACGTGGAGAAGGTCGACAACAAGACCCTGATGAAGGCGGCGATCACCGGCATGCTCAGCGGACTCGATCCGCACAGCGAATACCTGGACAAGGACGGCCTGGCCCAGCTCAGCGAGGACACCACCGGTCAGTACAGCGGCCTCGGCATCGAGGTGCTGCAGGTCGACGGCGGCCTGCGTATCGTCTCGCCGATCGATGACACTCCGGCCGCACGAGCCGGCATCAAGCCGGGCGACAGCATCGTCAAGATCAACGGGATCCTGATCGATTCGCAGAACGTGGACGAGATGTTCAAGCAGCTGCGCGGCAAGCCCGGCAGCAAGGTCGCGCTGACCATCATCCATCAGAACAGCAACAAGCTGATCGACCTGCAACTGGTGCGCGAGAACATCTCGGTCAGCAGCGTCAAGGTGCGCGAGCTGGAACCTGGCTACACCTACATCCGGATCAGCCAGTTCCAGGATGACACGGTGGGCGACCTGCAACGAAAGCTGGCCGAGCTGCTGAAGAAGAACGGTCCGGCGAAGGGTGCCGTGCTGGATCTGCGCAGCAACCCCGGCGGCCTGCTCACGGCGGCGGTGGGGGTCAGCGACGATTTCCTCAACTCCGGCATCATCGTCACCACCCGCGGGCGGTTGCAGGACGCCAACATGAGTTTCAACGCCCACCCCGGCGACCAGCTCGACGGTGCGCCGATGATCGTGCTGACCAACAACGGCACCGCCTCGGCGGCGGAAATCGTGTCCGGCGCGCTGAAGGACAACCATCGCGCGCTGATCATGGGCCAGCGCACGTTCGGCAAGGGCGTGGTGCAGACGGTGCTGCCGCTGGACGCCGACCATGCCGTGAAGATCACCACCGCCCGCTACTACACGCCGAGCGGTGCCTCGATCCAGGCCGAAGGCATCAAACCGGATATCGCACTGGCCGATCTCACCGTGAGCAAGGCGGACAGCGCACCGTCACTGATCAATTCCGAGGCCGACCTGCCCAATCACCTGGCCAACGAGCATGCCAAGGCCGGCAACGACATCAACGACGACGGCAGCGCCGACGACGGCAAGCTGGCGACCAGCGATTACGCGCTGTCACAGGCGCTGAACGTGCTCAAGGGCATGGCCCTGCGCCAGGCTGCAGCGATCCGGCGCTGAGGCCGGCGCAACAACGCAAACGGCCCGGTTTCCCGGGCCGTTTCGTTGCGTGCCGTGACAGGGTCCGCAACCACTGTTGCGGCCTTGCCCGACGCCTCGCATTACACCGCGAAGAGGCCGCGCATCTTCTTCATCGCGTTCGCCTCGACCTGACGGATGCGCTCGGCGGAGACACCGTACTCGTCAGCCAGATCCTGCAGCGTGGCCTTGTTCTCGTCGTCCAGCCAGCGACGCTGGATGATGTCGCGCGAACGCTTGTCCAGATGGCTCAGGGCATCGGTCAGGGTCTGCATCTGGTTGTCGGCGTAGTCCTCGTCGGACACGTTCTCGTACGGATCGGCTCCATCGTCGATCAGGAACGCCGCTGGCGCCGGCTTGGCGTCCTCGTCGTCGCCGATCGGCTCGAAGCCGATGTCCCGACCGGACAGCCGCGACTCCATCTCGCGCACCGTCGCCTCGGGCACACCCAGATCCTTCGCCACCGTGCTCACTTCGGCCGCGTTCATCCAGCCCAGGCGCTTCTTGCTCTTGCGCAGATTGAAGAACAGCTTGCGCTGCGCCTTGGTGGTGGCGACCTTGACGATGCGCCAGTTCTTCAGGATGAACTCGTGCATCTCGGCACGGATCCAGTGCACTGCAAAGCTGACCAGGCGCACGCCCTGATCCGGATCGAAACGCTTGACCGCCTTCATCAGGCCGATGTTGCCTTCCTGAATCAGGTCGGCCAGTTGCAGGCCGTAACCGCTGTAGCCGCGGGCGACATGCACCACGAAACGCAGGTGCGACATCACCAGCTTCTTCGCCGAAGCCAGATTCGCTTCTTCGAGATAATCCCGCGACAACGCCTGTTCTTCTTCCACGCTGAGTACCGGAATCCGGTGCACCGCGGAAATATAGGCATCCAGACTACCCACCACGCTCGGTAGCGGAAAGTTGGCAGTCACCAAGGCTTGAGACATGGGTGAAACCTCCTGCATGACGTCAAAGTTTAGCACTCACATAATTAGAGTGCTAAAACCTCGATTGGTTCGAACCGGATCGGACCCGGGCCTTAATGAACCGAATGGTACAGATATAGATCGGCCTTGTCCAGCACCCCTGATGCATCCACATGAGGCTCGCACGCCCCCATTCAAGCGGCCGTGAGGCGGCCTACAGCAGGGATCGCGACGGCAACGACCAGTCGATGGCCGACTGCCCCCTGGCCTGCAGCCAGGCGTTGGCCGCGGAGAAATGGCCGCAGCCGATGAAACCGCGGTGGGCGGACAACGGCGACGGGTGCACCGAACTCAGCACGCAGTGCCGGCCAGGGTCGATCAGCTGGCCCTTGCGCTGGGCATAGGCACCCCACAGCAGGAAGACCAGGCCCTCACGCTCGCGGTTCAATGCGTCGATCGCCGCGCCGGTGAAACCTTCCCAGCCCCGATTCGCATGCGATCCGGCACGCCCCTCCTCCACCGTCAACACGCTGTTGAGCAGCAGCACGCCCCGATCGGCCCAGGCCGTGAGGCAGCCATGGTCGGGGCGCGGGATGCCGAGGTCGCGCTGGATTTCCTTGAAGATGTTGTCCAGCGACGGCGGCACCCGGACACCGGGACGCACCGAAAAGCACAGGCCATGGGCCTGGCCTGGACCGTGGTAGGGATCCTGCCCCAGGATAACCACGCGCACGGCGTCGAACGGGGTGTGTTCGAACGCGGCAAAGATCTCCGGGCCAGGCGGGTAGATCCGCTTGCCAGCGTGCTTCTCGGCGCGCAGGAACGTCGACAGGCCCTGCATCTCCGGGCGCAGCAGATAGTCGCCGATGCGCGCCTTCCACGACGGCTCGAGTTTGATCGGGGTATCGCTCATGCGTCTTGCGCGTGCGCGCGCAGATGCCCGGCCACGCGCAGCTGGAACAGCAGTTTGGTGACCAGCAGCTTCTCCTCGACCGGCTTCTCGACCAGATCGTTCGCACCGGCCCGGATCAGCGCGGCCTGGTTGGCCGGATTCTCGTCGCCGGTCATCACCAGCACCGGCAGCCGACCCTTGCCGTAACCGAATTCGCCACGGATGTGCTTGAGCAGATCGCCGCCGGTCAGCTCGCCTTTCAGGCTGACGTCGGTCAGCACCAGGTCGGCACCGATCCAGCCCAACGAGCGATCCGTCTCCAGCAGGGCGATCGCATCCTCGACGCTGACCACGTGACGCACGGTAAGTCCGATCTTCTCCAGCATGCGGCGGGTCGCCAGCGCCACCACCCGACTGTCCTCGACGTAAAGCACAGTACCTTCCGCGCTGGCTTGCGGACTCACATAGCCGCGAATGAACTCGGCCAGCGCCTGGAAACCCAGTGCCTTGTCGAAATAATCGGTGACATCCTCGCCCAGCGAGCGCCGGTGCAGGCGGTCTTCGACGTCGCCGGACACCACCACGATGGGCACGTAGATCTGCGGCGCCGATTCGCGCACGAACTTCGCCAGTTCCAGCCCGTCCATGTCGGGCAGCCGCAGTGCGATGGTGATGAAGTCGAACACGCCCTCGCCGAGTACCTGTTGCGCCTCCTCGCCGCTGCCGCAACCCACCACTTCGACCCCGGGCAGCTCGGCCTTGAGCACGCGGCTGATCAACTGTCGCACCACGCGCGAGCCATCGACCACCAGCACGCGCGGCGCCTCGGTCAGCAGACGGCCGCTGATATTTGTACTCATTCCTTCACTCACCCACCCGACCCGTGGCGGTCCCTAGCCGATGAACCTGCGGGCGCACCCCCGCGCCCGCTTCAATTGAAGATAATGCACCGAGGCCCACATCAACCGCTGCGATTCACGTCACCGCATCGAAGAGCCATCACACCACCCTGCGCAATTGCCAGGCACTGACCAGGCGCGCTCCCAGCCAGCCCAGCGCCGCCGCCGCCAGCGGAACCGCCAGCAGCAACCACAACGGCAATCCGCCGACCTCGAGCCGCCCATCATAGGCCCGGCTCAGTTGCGCCACCGGCGCGGCCAGCGCGAACTCGATCAGCACCGCCAGCAGCGCGGCGAGCACCCCGCTGAACAGCCCATACCAGAGCCCCGCATACAGATAGGGGCGACGCACGAACGCGCTGCTGGCACCGACCAGCAACAACACACCGATTTCCTCGCTGCGGCTGGCGATGTCCACCCGCACCGTGTTGCCGACCACCAGCAAGGCCGCCAGCGCCAGCAACGACGCCAGTATCAATACGGCCCGCCTGCCGACGCCGAGCAGGGCATCCAGTCGTTGCCGCCAGCTGCCGCTGTCCTGCACCAGATCGACGCTGCGCATCGTGCGCACGTCGGTCACCAGTTGCTCGAGGGCGCTGGCGCCCACGTCGGCACGCGGCTGCAGCTGCAGCACGTAAGGCAGCGGATTGTCGTCGAGCGTCTTCAGGGCGCCGGAGAATCCCTGCATTTTCGCCAGTTCGTCCATGCCTTGCTGCGGGGTCTTCACGGTGACCGCGGCCACTTCCGCGCGATCCCCCAGTTGCCTGGCCAGCAACTGCGCCTGCTGCGCGGTCTGCCCCGGCTGCATGAATACGCTGATCGACTGGCTCTGGCCCAGCGCGTCGCCGAGTTTCTGCACGTTGCCCAGCAACAGGTAGAACGCCAACGGCAAGGCCAGCGCCAGCCCCATCACCGCAATCGTCAGCAGGCTGCCCAGCGGACGCGAAGCCAGCCGCCGAAGGCTCGCCGCCGCGCTCCAGCCGTGATGCTCCTGCCAGCTGGCGAAGCGCCGCCCATGGCTGTGCTGGTTGCGCGCCGGAGCGTCGGAACCGGCTGAAATGTTTTCCGCAGGCCTGTTCACAGCACCTCCTGCGCAGCCAGGTCGGCCACCAGCCGGCCATGGTCGAGGACGATCACGCGTCGCTTCATGCGCTTGATCAGCGGCAGGTCGTGGCTGGCGATCAGCACCGTGGTGCCGACCTGCTGGAACTCGGCGAACAGGCCCATGATCTCCAGCGCCAGTTGCGGATCGAGATTGCCGGTCGGTTCATCGGCGATCAGCAGGGTCGGTCGCGCCACGATGGCGCGGGCAATACCCACGCGCTGCTGTTCCCCGGCAGACAGGGTCGCCGGCAACTGTCGCTCATAGGCTAGCAGGCCGACCTTCTCCAGCGCCGCGCGGACGCGCCGGGCGCGTTCGGCGCGGGCGATGCTGCCGATCACCAGCGGCAGCTCGACGTTGGCAAATACCGTGCGGTCCATCAGCAGGCGGTGATCCTGGAACACCATGCCGATCTGTCGACGCCATTTCGGTACGCCGCTGCGGCGGATCTTCGCGAGGTTCTTGCCGCCCATGCTGATCGCCCCGTGGGAGGGTCGCTCGATCAGCCCCAGCAGCTTGAGCAGGGTGCTCTTGCCGGCACCGGAATGGCCGGTGACAAAGGCCATCTCGCCGGTCGGCACCTCGAATGAAAGCTGCGAGAGCGCCTCATGGCCGCCCTCGTAGCGTTTGCTGACTTGATCAAACTGGATCACCGCGTATCCCCGAGCCTGCGCGTCGTCATGCCAGCGGCAAGGATAAGGGAAGCCGGCACCAAGATGCGGACTTCCCCAACCCATCGATCGCCGCGGATTCATCCCACGGCAATCGACCCGCTCAGCGGCCGGTGAACAGCCGGGTCAGCCGGCGGAACAAGCCGGGCTTGTTCGGGTGGGCATGCTCGCCGGTCTTGCCGGCGGTGACCTCGACCTGCCGCGACGGACGCTGGTGACCCGATCCGCTGGATTCGGTCGCCTTGTTGCGGTCCCGCGGCGGACGGCGCTCGCCCCTCGGAGCGCGCTCGCTGCCGGCTTCGGCGGTACTCTGGCCGTTCGTCTGGCCGTTCGTCTGGCCGTTCGTCTGGCCGGCCTCGGGCGCCTCGCCCTCGCGACGGCGATTGCGTCCGCCGCGACGACGACGCGGCTTGCGTGCACCTTCGACAACGGAGGTATCCCCGGTCGCCTCAACCGTTTGCGCGGCGACCGCGACCACCGGCTCGACCACCGCGGCGGCAACGCTTTCGGATGCCACGGCGGCCGGCCTGCGCTCACGTGGCGGGCGCGAGCCGGCATGGCCGGCGCCACCGCTGCGCTCACCGCTACGGCCGGCACCACCGGTACGGCGCGGCTTTTCGCCAGGCCGTGGCGGCACCACGTCGCCGTAGGCGGCGCTGTCGGCAGCAGCATTGGCAGCAAACTCGGCGTCGACCGCACGCGGCTTGGGCATGATCAGCAGTTGCGGATCCATCTGCGCCACCGGAATGCTCTGCCCGATATAGGCTTCGATGTCGGGCAGCGACATCGCATACAGGTCGCAGGCGAAGCTGATCGCATCACCCTCGGCGCCAAGCCGCGCGGTACGCCCGATCCGATGCACGTAATCCTCGGCCTCGTGCGGCAGGTCGTAGTTGAAGACGTGGCTCACCGCCGGGATGTGCAGGCCGCGCGCGGCCACGTCGGTGGCGACCAGGATGTCCAGCTGGCCTTCCTGGAAACGCTGCAGCAGTTTCTGCCGCTTCAGCTGCGGCACGTCGCCGGAAATCGCGCCGACGCGGCAACCATGGCGCTTGACCCGCTCGGTGATCCGCTCGGCGGCGGCCTTGGTGTTGACGAAGATGATGCTGCGGCTCGGCTTGGCCTGGTCGAGCAGGTTCAGCAGCAGCGGCATCTTCTCTTCCTTGGCCGGGAAGTAGACCAGCTGGCGCACGTGATCGGCGGTGACGTTCTCGCTCTCCACCACCAGCTTCTCGGCCTCGTGCATGTGCTCGTACGCCAGCTCCAGCACGCGGTGGCTCAGCGTGGCGGAGAACAGCAGCACCTGACGCTGCTCGCGTGGCGGCAGGCGGCGGAAGATGAAGCGCACGTCCTTGATGAAGCCCAGGTCGAACATGCGATCGGCTTCGTCGATCACCATCACTTCGACGCTGTTGAGGCTGAAGACCCCCTGCTTGTGGTAGTCGAGCATGCGGCCGGGCGTGGCGATGATGATGTCGCAGCCGTCCTTCAGCTGCTGGCGTTGCTTGTCGTAATCGACGCCGCCATAGATCAGCGCGGTCTTCAGACCCGTGTGCCGGCCGATCGCCTGCGCATCCTTGTCGATCTGGATCGCCAGCTCGCGGGTGGGGGCGATGATCAGGGCGCGCGGGTCGCTGTCCTTGCGGTCGGCCACGGCCGGTGTGGTCAGCAGGCGATTCATCAGCGCGACCAGGAAGGCACAGGTCTTGCCGGTGCCGGTCTGCGCCTGGCCGGCGACGTCGCGTCCGGCCAGTGCCAGCGGCAGGGTCATTTCCTGGATCGGCGTGCAGCGGGTGAAACCGCTGTCGTCCAGACCCTGCTGCAGCAGCGGATGCAAATCGAAATTGGTGAAGAAGGTGTCGGTGAGTACAGTTTGTGACATATGGGGAATGAAAACCTTGCCTGACGGCGGCGTGATGCGCTGCACCCGCCTCGGACGCCGGACATCGGCAGCGGGCGGTGCAGGACGGGTGCGCGATGCGCAGCGAAGCGGCTCGATGTCAGGGTCAACAAGGTCGCGCCGCGGCGTGCGACGCCGTATTTGCCGGCGGTCTGACGGGCGACTGTGCAAGCCGCCCTTGAATCGTGCCCGGAGTTGCGCTGGAATGAACACCTGCCGTCATGGCACGTCTTCTTCCGACCCAACCCAGCTTCATGGGCGCCTGAGTGTAGCTGATGATGGCCCCGCCCGTCCTCACTCCTTGTGTTGCCACCCTTGCCACCCCATTGTGTTTCACCCGCATGTTTTGCGCCCCCAGCCACGGAGATTCCCGGTGAGCGACCTGATTACCCATGTGAACGACGACGCCTTCGAGCAGCAGGTGCTCAAGTCAGAAACCCCGGTACTGCTGGATTTCTGGGCCGAATGGTGTGGCCCGTGCAAGGCCATTGCGCCGATGCTGGACGAACTGGCCCAGCAATACGAAGGCAAGTTGCGCATCGTCAAGGTGAATATCGACGAGAACCAGCAGACCCCGCGCGCCTATGGCGTACGCGGCATTCCGACCCTGATGGTGTTCAAGAACGGCAAGGTCGAGGCCACCCAGATCGGTGCCGTGAGCAAGGGCCAGCTGACCCAGATGATCGACAAGGCCATCTGATCCGTTCGTGACAAACCCGCTGCCGGCGACCTGCTCCGCGTGACCGGGCAGGTTGCCGATGCTTTACGCCGACATGCGGCGGGTGCTAGATTCAATGCGTCCGTCGGGGCAGTCCTGTCCCCTTGCGCCTTCCGCGCGACGCACATCCTCCCTCCTGTAATTCAACGGCGCCCTGCGAGGATTGCCCGTGTCCGATACCGATAACCTGATTCCGAACGACGCCAAGAGCGCCGACGCCAAGCCCGTTGCCGAAGGCAAGCCCGAGCCGCGCCCCCGCGCGCCGAGGCGCACGGCGGCAGCGATCGCGGCGGCGAATGCCGAAACCGCGTCGAAAACCGAGAGCCCGCCGAAGGTCGACAGGCCGGTCGCTGCCACGTCGGCACCCGCACCGGCGCCGATGCCCGCGGCCGAGCGACCGGCACCCGCTCCGGCGCCGCCGGCAGCGCCCCAGGCCGCCCAGACCGAGGCGCAGCCGCCCCGGCCCGCCGCCGAACCGCGCGAGCAGGTCAACCCGCCGGCCGCGGATCCGAATGCCGCGTCGAACCAGGCTCCCGCCCAGGGTCAGGGCCAGAACCCGAATCCGAACGCCGGCCAGAACAATGCCCCCCGTGAAGCCCGCGAAGGCCGCGGCCGGCGCCGTCGCAACGAGCGCGGCGGCAGCGGTGGCGGCGGCAATCCGCAGCAACCCCGTCCGCAGGGCGGTGGCCACCCGCGACCCAACCCGAACGGCCTGCCGGTGGACGACGACAACGCCGATCCGGGCAGCAACGACCGGGTCATCAACCTTACCGAGCTGAAGCGCAAGAACGCGATCCAGCTGCTGGAGTTTGCCGAGTCGCTGGGCGTGTACGAAGGTGTCGCCCGCGCCCGCAAGCAGGACGTGATCTTCAACGTGCTCAAGGCGCACGCCCGCTCCGGCGGCGGCATCTGGGCCGAAGGCGTGCTGGAAATCCTGCAGGACGGCTTCGGCTTCATGCGTTCGGCCGACGAGTCCTACCTGGCCGGCCCCGACGACATCTACGTCTCGCCCAGCCAGATCCGCCGCTTCAACCTGCGCACCGGCGACTACATCACCGGACGCGTGCGTCACCCGAAGGAAGGCGAGCGCTATTTCGCCATGCTGCGGGTGGAGACGATCAACGGCGATCCGCCGGAAGCGTCGAAGAACAAGATGCTGTTCGAGAACCTCACCCCGCTGTTCCCGCGCAAGGCGTTCAAGCTCGAGCGGGGCAACGGTTCCAGTGAGGACATCACCGGGCGCATCCTCGACCTGATCGCGCCGATCGGCAAGGGTCAGCGCGGCCTGATCGTCTCGCAGCCGAAATCCGGCAAGACGATGATGCTGCAGAACATCGCGCAGGCGATCCAGTACAACCACCCCGAAGCGCACCTGATCATGCTGTTGATCGACGAGCGGCCGGAGGAAGTCACCGAGATCGCCCGCACCGTGCGCGCCGAAGTCATTTCCTCGACCTTCGACGAGCCGGCCGTGCGCCACGTGCAGGTCGCCGAGATGGTGATCGAGCGCGCCAAGCGCCTGGTCGAGCACAAGAAGGACGTGGTGATCCTGCTCGACTCGATCACCCGCCTGGCCCGCGCCTACAACACCGTGGTACCGAGCTCCGGCAAGGTGCTCACCGGCGGCGTGGATGCGAACGCGCTGCAGCGTCCGAAGCGCTTCTTCGGCGCCGCGCGCAACGTCGAGGAAGGCGGCTCGCTGACCATCATCGCCACCGCGCTGACCGACACCGGCAGCAAGATGGACGAGGTGATCTACGAGGAGTTCAAGGGCACCGGCAACATGGAAGTGCACCTGAGCCGGCGCATCTCCGAGAAGCGCGTCTACCCGGCGATCGACATCAACCGCTCCGGCACCCGCCGCGAAGACCTGCTGATCGATCCGGACCTGCTGGCCAAGATCTGGATCCTGCGCAAGTTGCTGCACCCGATGGACGAACTCAGCGCGATGGAGTTCATGCTCGACAAGATGAAGAACACCAAGTCCAACGACGAGTTCTTCAATTCGATGAAGCGCTGATCGTCTTCGGACGTGACCTGGAAAGGCCGGCACATGCCGGCCTTTCTGCTGTCGTGCACTTGCGAAACGACCCTGCCTGGGATGAAATCGAGCCGCAGCCTTGGGGGTGAACCACCGATGCTCTCGCGACCCGTATTGCTGGCATGCACACTGCTGTTGTCCTGTCCTGCGCTCGGCCGGGACAACGCCCCGTCGACACAGGACCTGTGCCGCCAGGCCACGCCGGTGGCGCGCGATCTGTGGAACCGGGATCTGTACGATGCCCCGCCCGGCGTAGCCGCACTGATGGTCGATGTGATCGACGGCCGACTCGCCGAGGCGCGCGAACAGCTCGCGAGACTGAATCCGGGCGAAGTGGCGCGCTGGCGCCAGACGGCCATGCTCACGGCCATCTATGCGGGACACACCGACATGGTCGAGGCACTGCTGGGCGATGGCGCCGTGGCCGACGGCATGGGCTGGATACCTCCGCTCAGGGACAGCTTCTTCCGGCAGACCGTGGCCGCCATGAAGCAGGATGCGCGCCTGGAGGGCTCCAGTACGGTCAAGGGTCTCGCTGCCGCCGGATTGCTGAAGAACGAGGGCCGGTATTACGGGCCGGCCCTGGTCATTGCCGCCAGCTGCGGCGACGCCGCGACGGTGGACGTGCTGTTGCGCCACCACGCCAATGGCCTGGCCCGTTCGTCAACCAACGGCGCCGATGCACTGACCGTGGCCACCGTCCTTGGCCATGCCGAAATCGTGGAACGCCTGCTCGATCACGGCGCCAACCCGTGCATCGACGACCGCTTCATCCAGATGCACCAGCCCGACGCCTCGCTGGCGACCATCGGCCGGCAGAAGGGGCTGCCCGCGGCGCTGGTGCAACGGCTGGTCTGTCCCGCTGTCGACACCGCGCACTGAGAGGCCCGCGGCGCCTTCGAGCCTGGCGTCGGCAACCATCTGTACCGCCACGTACAATTATTTCCCGTCAAGCCCTTTTCGTGGCCGCTCAGCACCCCCATAGTGACTCGCTCCACCCAGCGAGGCGTGCCCGTGTCCATACCCAGTGCCGTGAAGAGCACCCCGATCGCAGGCCGCCAGCAACTGGCCGACTACCTGGCCGCCGGCGAGAAGCCGCGCGAGGCATGGCGCATCGGCACCGAGCACGAGAAGTTCGGCTTCCTCACCGACAGCCTGCGGCCACCCACGTTCGAGGGCGAGCGCGGCATCAAGATCCTGCTGGAGACACTGGCCAGCCGCTACGGCTGGGAAGTCTCCCGCGAAGGCGAGAACCCGGTCGCCCTTTCCCGGGAAGGCGCCTCGATCACGCTGGAGCCGGCGGGCCAGCTGGAATTGTCCGGTGCGATGCTGGAAACGATCCACCAGACCTGCTGCGAGGTGAACTCGCATCTGAAGGACGTGCGCTCGGTCGCCGACGAACTGGGCATGGGCTTTCTCGGCATGGGCTTCCAGCCGAAGTGGCGCCGCGACGAGATGCCGTGGATGCCCAAGGGTCGCTACAAGATCATGCGCGAGTACATGCCCAAGGTCGGCTCGCTGGGCCTGGACATGATGACCCGCACCTGCACCGTGCAGGTGAACCTGGATTTCTCGTCCGAAGCGGACATGATCAAGAAATTCCGCACCAGCCTGGCGCTGCAGCCGATCGCCACCGCGCTGTTCGCCGACTCGCCGTTCACCGAGGGCAAGCCGAACGGCTACCTGTCGTATCGCTCGCACATCTGGACCGATACCGATCCGCAGCGCACCGGCATGCTCGACTTCGTCTTCGCCGACGGTTTCGGCTACGAGCGCTACGTCGACTACATCCTCGACGTGCCGATGTACTTCAGCCTGCAGGACGGCCAGTACCTCGACCTCGCCGGCCAGGATTTCAAGCGCTTCATCGCCGGCGAACTTCCGGCCCTGCCCGGCACCCGCGCCACCATGAAGGACTGGGCCGACCACCTCACCACCGCCTTCCCGGAAGTGCGCCTGAAGCAGTACCTGGAGATGCGCGGCGCCGACGGTGGCCCGTGGAACCGGCTGTGCGCGCTGCCCGCGTTCTGGGTCGGCCTGCTCTACGACGACGAGGCGCTGGATGCCGCCTGGGACCTGGTCAAGGACTTCAGCCCGGTCGAGCGCCACGCGCTGCGCGACGGCGTACCGAAGCACGCGCTGAAGCTGCCGTTCCGCGGCGGCACGGTACGCGACCTCGCCGAGGAGGCGCTGAAGATCGCCGGCCACGGTCTCAAGCGCCGCGCCCGCCTCAACAAGCACGGCGCCGACGAAAGCATCTTCCTCGAGCCGCTGCTGGAGATCGTGCAGGCCAACCAGACCCCGGCCGAACGCAAGCTGGAGCTGTTCCATGGCCCGTGGAACGGCAGCGTGGATCCGGTCTTCCGCGAGTTTGCTTATTGATCCTTCATGTCGAAGCACCCTGGAATAATCGGCCGCTCGGCCGCCGATCTGTGAAATACGCCTGATATCATCCTGGCCGCTTATGCCTCGAGGTCATCGCGGCATCAGATCCAATCATTGAGGTGACCCCGATGCGCATGATGAGCGTCGTATTTATCAGCGCCTGTGCGTTAGTTATGTTCGGTTGCGGAAAGGACGGAAAGCCGCTTGATCCTGCTCGAACTGTTTTCACCTTTGCACCGATTACGCTCGCGCTCTCCTGTCCGGCGCATGGCGCACTCGAGGAAGGTGCTGCGTACTTCTCTCGTGCACCGGGTGTTTTCGATCCGAGTGGCACCCCCCGGGAATGTGTCGACCGTAGCAGGATGGCCCGCGACCTGACGCCCCTTGGGATCCGCCTTGTGGACGGCAAACGCACACAGATGTGGGCTGTGGTGATCAGGCTCAGGCCTTCCGATGCGACAGAGATGCTGCACCTGACCACCAACGCCGAAGGTAGGCGGATCGTGGTCGCCGTAAACAAAAAGGTTTTACGGAGCGCCACTGTTTATGGTGCCATCACCGGCGACGAACTCTACTTGAGTGCCACATCTCAAGCCGACGCCGCGCAGCTTGCCGAGCACTTCCTGAAAAGAAACAGATCATAGGGTTCGCTTCGCTCACACCAATCTACGGGGTTTCCGTGACCGCCCAGGCGACCGACTCGCCTGCGCGCATCGGCCTGCAGGTCGATCCGGCCAGCGGGTATTCCTCCGGCACGATCCACGGCATGCGTTCGAGCACGATGCGATCCTGGTTCCGCGGCAGCCGGTAGAAGTCCGGGCCATGGAAGCTGGCAAACGCTTCCAGCCGATCCAGCCGGCCGGCCTGCTCGAATGCCTCGGCATACAGCTCGATGGCGGCGTGGGCGGTGTAGATGCCGGCACAGCCGCAGGACGTCTCCTTCGCTGCGCGGATGTGCGGCGCGCTGTCCGTGCCCAGGAAGAAGCGGGGGTCGCCGCTGGTGGCTGCCTTTACCAGCGCAGCGCGATGTGTCTCGCGCTTGAGGATCGGCAGGCAGTAATGATGCGGATTGATGCCGCCTTCGAAGATCGCGTTGCGGTTGAGCAGGAGATGATGCGCGGTGATCGTCGCCGCCACGTTCGCCGATGCCCCGCTGACAAAGTCCACGGCATCCCGCGTGGTGATGTGTTCCAGCACCATGCGCAGTGCCGGAAACCGCTCGCGCAGCGGCATCAGATGGCGCTCGATGAACACCCGCTCGCGATCGAAGATGTCGATCTCCGGGTCGGTGACCTCCCCATGCAGCAGCAAGGGCAGGTCGTGCCGCTCCATCGCCTCCAGCACGGGATACACCCGCGACAGCTCGCGCACGCCGGACTGTGAATTGGTGGTGGCGCCGGCAGGGTAATACTTCACCGCAAACACGCTGTCGCTGGCCCTGGCGCGGGCGATCTCCTCGACCGGGGTCTCCTCGGTGAGGTACAGCGTCATCAGCGGCTGGAAACGCGACCCCGTCGGCAGGCTCGCCAGAATCCGTCGACGATAGTCTTCAGCCAGCGCCACCGTCGTCACCGGCGGCTTGAGGTTCGGCATCACGATGGCGCGCGCAAATCGCTGCGCGGTGTGGGCGACGACCGAGGCCAGCGCGTCGCCATCACGAAGATGCAGATGCCAGTCGTCGGGACGGGTAATTTCAAGACGCGTGGGTGTCATGGATTGCGGACTCGGTTTGCGGTCTGAGGCGGCAATGGTATCGCGCGATGGTGATCCGGGGCCTCCGCCACGCACCGGCATCGCAGAAAACAGAGCTTTCACCCTCCTGCGGAGGGCGAGTCACTTTCTCTCGCTTGCCCGAGAGAAAGTAACCAAAGAGAGGGGCACCCCGCTTCCGCGCCTTGCGGGCATCCCTGCCCGCAAGGTCCGCGTGCGGGTTACGGGGTTTGTCGACAGTCCATCCATGGACTGACGCCAAACTGACCGGCATCCCTGCCGGTCACCCTGCGGGCTGTTCCTCCACCCGCCCGCCGCTGCAGAGGGGCCCCGGGCAGAGCGACGCGCATCCTGCGCGTACTTTTCAGAACAGCCAGATCAAAAGCCCCCTCACCCCAGCCCTCTCCCCGGCGTTGCCGGGGAGAGGGAGCAAAGCAGTCAACGCCGCGCATGTCGCTCTTCCGCTTTCGCCGCCGCGCAGCGGCGGCGCACCGAGTGCGGGCCACGACGGCCCGCTGCTCTACCCGGGGCCCCTGTGCGGCGGTGAGCTGGGGACGACAGGCCCGCAGGGGAGTCGACAGGGATGTCGACTCCTTTTCGCCCGGACAGGAGTCCGGTCGAAAAGCCCGGCCCCAGCTCACGGACTTGCCGGGCAGGGATGCCCGGCAAGCGCCAAGGGGGGTGTCGTTTTCTCTTGGTTACTTCTCTTTTGGACAAGCAAAAGAGCAAGTGACTCGCCCTCCGCAGGAGGACGAAAGCTCTTGCCCCTGCGATGCACACTGGCACATCGCAGAAACTGAATCTGAATCCGCTAGCCTACAGCCTCGAGACTAAAATTTCCCACACGTTTCAACTCGTTTACGAGCACCCTCTTCACCCAATAAGAGCGCCAAGCAATAGTCATGTAGTTCGTGCGTGAACCTCTTCGCCAACGGAGCAATGAGGGACCAGAATGGGAGCGTCTTCAACCCAATCTTGATGTATCGGAATTCATGCATCTCGTAATGCACATTCAAGTCAGCCACAACTTGTCGATCGACGTCATCGAGCAAAACCAGGCTGTTCAGTCCTAGCCTTTCGGCTTCCGAAATAAGCTGATTGAGCTTGTGCCCAAACTCAGGTCCACGTAGCTGACGGTTCCCATGGCCCATGGAAAGTAAATAGGCCTTCAGACTCAGCTCAATCGACTGCGCAATGAGGTTGTATGCAGGCATCAGCAACTTACTTTCAAGTGGGCTGCAATCGCCGATTACCTTCTCTGCAGCAATGCGATAGTCCTCTGCGTAGCGCAACGTGCCAAACGGCGAGGGTTCACCAGTTCCATCGTTAGTCACGCACATGCCCCCAGACTCGACAAGTCTTGTTGTTTACGGGTTCCTGCTACTCTCCTCGCAACCACCGCGCTGCATCGATCGCGTAATACGTAAGAATCGCATCCGCCCCCGCCCGCTTCATCGAAGTCAGCGACTCCAGTACCACCGCCTTCTCGTCCAGCCATCCATTCATCGAGGCCGCCTTCAGCATCGCGTACTCGCCGCTGACCTGATAGACGAAGGTGGGCACGCCGAACGCGTCCTTCACCCGGCGCACGATGTCCAGGTACGGCAGGCCCGGTTTCACCATCACCGCATCCGCGCCTTCGGCGATGTCGAGTTCCACTTCGTGCAGTGCCTCGTCGCTGTTGGCCACGTCCATCTGGTAGGTGTGCTTGTTGCCCTTGCCGAGATTCGCCGACGAGCCGACCGCATCGCGGAACGGGCCGTAGAAGGCGGAGGCGTACTTGGCCGAGTAGGCGAGGATGCGGGTATGGATGTGGCCGGCCGCTTCCAGCGCATCGCGGATGGAGCCGATGCGGCCGTCCATCATGTCCGATGGCGCCACGAAATCCATGCCGGCCTCGGCCTGCGCCAGCGACATCCGGATCAGCGCCTCGACGGTGGGCTCGTTCATCACGTAGCCGCTGGCGTCGATCAGGCCGTCCTGACCGTGGGTGGTGTACGGGTCGAGCGCCACGTCGCCGATCAGGCCCAGCTCCGGGTACGCCGCCTTCAGCGCGCGGGTGGCGCGCTGCATCAGGCCATCCGGATTCCACGCCTCGGCGGCATCCTCGGTTTTCACCGACGATCCCGGCGACGGGAACAGCGCCAGCGCGGGAATGCCCAGCCGCACGCACTCGCCGGCCAGCTTCAGCAGTTCGTCGATCGACAACCGCTCGACGCCCGGCATCGACGGCACCGCCTCGCGCCGGCCTTCGCCCTCGATCACGAACGCGACCATGATCAGGTCGGTCGGCAGCAGGGTGTGCTCGCGCATCAGGGCGCGGGAGAAGGCATCGCGGCGCATGCGCCGCATGCGGATGGCGGGAAAGCTCATGGCGGGTACTCGCGGGACGTTGCCGCGCATTTTACGCCGTCACGGGCCGTCACCGGCGGGGCCACCTGCGCCGCGATCGGCTGCGCGTCATCCAGCCAGCGCCCGCGACCACCCATTCCATCGCGTACGGTGGGCAAAACACTGGACTAACCTGCGTTACGTCGGCACGCTTGGCGTTCCACGACGTAGGAAGTTTCATGAGCCAGCCCCACAGTGCCCCCACCCTGCTCGTCGATCTCGGCGGCACCAATGTCCGTTTCGGGGTGGCCGATCCATCACTCAGCCAGCCCCTGCTGCCCGACAGCATCCGGCGCTACCGGGTGGCCGATCATGAATCGCTGGTCTCCACCGCGAAGCAATACCTGGCCGATACCGGTTTGCAGGTCCGCCGCGCCATCATCGCCGCCGCCGGGCGCATCGACGATGGCGAGACGGTGAAGGTCACCAACAACCCGTGGGCGATTTCCGCGCGGCAGACCGCCAGCGCGCTCGACCTGGAATACGTGCACCTGGTCAACGATTTCGCCGCCCAGAGCATGGCGGTGACCCTGCTGCAGGGCGATGACCTGGTCGATGTGGGCACGGTGCCGCGGCCGGTGATCGGCGCCCATGACGAACAGACCTTTGCCATCGTCGGCCCCGGAACGGGTCTCGGTGTCGGCGGCCTGCTGGTTCGCGGCGGCCATTGCAGCGTGCTGCAAACCGAGGGCGGCCACGCCGGCTTCGCCGCGCATTCGCCCGAGGACATCTCGATCCTCGATTACCTCAACCACAAGTACGGGCGCGTCTCCAACGAGCGACTGATCTGCGGCCAGGGGCTGGTCAACCTGTACGACGCGATCTGCCACATGGTCGGGGCCAGGGCCGATGAGCTGAAACCGGAAGACATCACCGCCCGCGCCAAGGACGACAGCTGCCCGCTATGCACGCGCACGGTGGAAACCTTCGCCGGGATCTTCGGCAGCGTGGCCGGCGACCTGGTGCTGACCCTGGGGGCCTGGGACGGTGTCTACCTTACCGGCGGGCTGATCCCGATCCTGCTGCCGTGGCTGGAGCGTGGCCGCTTCCGCGAGCGCTTCGAGGCCAAGGGCCGCTTTCGCGACATCATGGAAAAAGTGCCGACCCAGGCGATCATGAACCCGGAGCCGGGCCTGCTGGGCGCGGCCGCGCTGGCCGTGCTGGAATCGGGACGGCCGCTGCTGAAGCGAGGCTAGCAAGCTGCCGGCGAGGCCCCGGCGACCCAAAGGAGAACGAGCATGCCCCGCAGCGACACCGCCTTCCTGTTCGACCTCGACGGCACCCTGATCGACAGCGTGTACCAGCACGTGCTGGCCTGGAAGGAAGCGCTGGACCGCGAAGGGGTGGATATCTCGGTATGGCGCATCCATCGCAAGATCGGCATGAGCGGTGGCCTGTTCGCCGACATCCTGTTGCGCGAGACGGACCTGGAAATCACCGCGGAGCGGCTCGAACGTCTGCGCCAGTGGCATGCAGAGGTCTTCAAGCAGCTGCATGCGCAGGGCTCGGTGCGGCCCTTGCCGGGCGCGCGCGAATTGCTGGCCTGGCTGACCGAACGGGACATTCCGTGGGCGATCGCCACCAGCGGGCGCATGGAGACCGCGGCACCGAATATCGAGGCGCTCGGCGTCGATCCATCGAAGGTGCCGGTGGTGACGCGCGACCAGGTACGCCATGCCAAGCCCGACCCGGATCTGTTCCTCGCCGCCGCCGCACGCCTGGGCGTGGACATCCACCAGTCGCTGGTGATCGGCGACAGCGTGTGGGACATGCTGGCCGCCCAACGTGCCCGTGCACTCGGCGTCGGCGTGCTCTGCGGCGGCTATGGCCAGGCCGAACTGCAGCAGTCCGGCGCCTTCCGCGTGTATGACGATCCCGCCGACCTGCTGCGGCACATCGACGAAGTCGCCGCACGCGACTGAACCGGCGTGTTGCGGTGCCGCGACCTGCTCGCTGAACGCCGTCGCAGACCGCCGCGGGCCTCATGAAAAATTAATCATCGGCCGGAGTCGAGAGGGTAGGCTGCACGTAGCCAGCCGCCCACGGAGACGCCCATGCGCCGACTCGTCGCCAGCCTTCCGCTCGCCCTGCTGCTCGCGGCGTGCTCGCCCTCGCCGGCACCGCCGCAGGCCGACGCCGGTCACGCCGCGCCGACGAATGTCGCGCTCGGTTCCGCCCAATGGTATGCATGGGTCGACCGCAGCCTGGGCATCAATGACGGCAGCGGACGCCCCCTGGAGCACGGTTCCGATGCCTGGAATCAGGCGGTGCAGGATGAACTGGGCCAGGAAGCGCCGCAATCGCCGCCCGGTTCGCCGCAATGGCAGCAGTCCGTCGATGCGCTGCTGCGCACACGCATGCCGCCTTCGTCCTGAACGTGGCGAACCCGCACCTTGTTCGTCGCGGATCGCGGCGATCGGGGCCGGTACCGGCGGCCTGCCTACCGACCGGCTGACGTTCCATGCCAGACTGCCCGGGCCGGCGGAACGTGAGGCGGCGTGGCTCGGGGGGAGCTCATGTATATCGGTTGGGGACTGGCGGGACTGGTGTTGTTCATGGTCGTCGGCATGATCGACGGCTCGGGTTCCGGCGACCATCTGTACGGCATGCTGACGGGCGTGCTGCTGGGCCTGATCTGGGCGCATCAGAAAAAACTTCGCGGCGAACTGGACAAGACCCGTGCGCAGCTCGATCGGGCGCTGGCGCAAGGGGTCGCGACACCACCACCGGCGAGCCAGCGCGAACGAGCCGCGCCCGCCGCTCCGGCGACATGGGAGCCGGTGACTCAGTCGGACACCCCCCACGCCGACGTTCCCGCGCCTGCCGCACCGCCACCGCTGGCGAGTCCACCGGGAAGCCCACCCCAGCGCCCCCGTATTCCCACATCGGTGCGCGCATACAAACCGGCGCAGCCCGACATGGCCGCGGTCGCGATATCCCGCATCAAGAGTTGGTTTACCGAAGGCAACGTGCCGGTGAAGATCGGCATGCTGGTGCTGTTCGCTGGCGTGGCGGCCTTGTTGAAGTACGCCTCGGACGCCGGCATGCTGCGCGTGCCGATCGGTCTGCGCCTGAGTCTGGTGGCACTTTCGGCGATCGTCGCGCTGCTGCTCGGCTGGCGTCAGCGCGATTCGCGGCGGGTGTTTGCGCTGTCGCTGCAGGGCGGCGCGATCGGCGTGCTGCTGATCACCGTGTTTGCCGCATTCCGCTTGTATGCGTTGCTGCCGCCGTCGGCGGCGTTCGTCTTGCTGGTGGTGCTGGTCGCCGGCGTCGGCTTGCTGGCCGTGCTGCAGGATGCGTTGGCCCTCGCGGTGCTAGGTCTGCTGGCCGGCTTCCTGGCACCGATCCTCACCTCGACCGGCCATGGCAGCCACGTCGCCCTGTTCAGTTACTACGCGGTGCTCAACCTGGCCATTCTGGGCATCGCATGGAAGCGTTCGTGGCGGGTGCTCAACCTGCTCGGCTTCGTGGCCACGTTCGGTATCGGCAGTGCGTGGGGCGTGTTGCAGTACCAGCCCGAACTGTTCGCCAGTACCGAGCCGTTCCTGATCCTGAATTTCCTGTTCTACCTGGCGATTCCGCTGTTGTACCTGCGCCGCGCCGCTCCGGATCAGCGCAGGCTGATCGATGGCTGCCTGCTGTTCGGCAATCCACTGATCAGCCTGCTGCTGCAGGCGGCCCTGCTGCACTGGCGCGGCCAGCCGCTGGCGTTTTCCGCGCTGGCGGCGGCGGCCATCTATGTGGCCGTGGCGTGGAGCATCCGCGGGCGCGACAACCTCGGCATCCTGCGGGATGCCTGGGCGGTGCTGGCGATCGCGTTCGCCACCCTGGCGGTGCCGCTGGCGCTGAGCGCCAGCCTGACCGGCGGCGTCTTCGCGCTCGAGGGCGCCGGCCTGATCTGGCTCGGCCTGCGCCAGCAGCGCCGGCTGTCGCGCTGGAGCGGCGTGGCCCTGCAGCTGGCGGCGGCGGTCGCCCTGCTGATCGGGCACGTCGACAGCGCGCCGATGATCGCCACGGCGTGGCTCGATCGCGACTTCATCGGTGCCTTGACCCTGGTCGCCGCCGCCTTCGCCAGCGCATCGTTCTACGCGCGCCTGGGCACGGATGCGGTGCTCCAGCGCTGGACCGCGGTGCTGTTGTACGGGTGGGGCCTGTGCTGGTGGCTGGGCGCGAGCTGGAGCGAGATCGGCCGGCATGTCGACGCCTCCGGCGAAACCGCCGCAACGATCATCCTGCTCGCGTTGACCGCCTGGGTCGCCGCCGAAGTGGCGCGGCGGCGGCCGCGCTTCGAACTCGGTGCCGTGGTGGCGTGGACCGCGCCGATCCTGTTCGCCGCGATCCTGCCGCTGGTGTGGCGGCAGCTGATCGACGGGCAGCAACCCTTGGCGGGCTGGAATCTGCTCGCCAACGTGCTGGCGGCCGCGCTGGGCTGGCGCACGCTGCAGTGCCTGCGCAGTTGGCCATCGCCGGCGCTGCTGACCCAGCTGGGCTGGCTGTGGCGCTGGGCACTGGTGGCCAGCGTCGCGATCAAGCTGCAGTTGCAGGGCACGGCCGGGATGTCTGCTGCCTGGATGCTGCTGCTGGTGATGCTGCCGTTGTGCGCGCTGGCGGCACTGGCACTGATCCGGCCGCGCTGGATCGCACCGCCGCTGGCCGACTTGCTGCCGGCGCTGCGCCCACCCCTGCTGGGCTCGGTACTGTTCGTGCTGGGGTTGAACTGGCTGGCCGGCCTGTTCCTGGCCGGTGACGCCACGCCGATGGCGTATCTGCCGCTGCTCAATCCGCTGGAACTGCTGCTGATCATCATCGGCCTGCTGTTCGCCCGCTGGCTGGGCGACGCGACAACACCGGCCTCGCTGCGCTCGCGCCGGGCGATGCTGCTGGGCGTGCTCGTCATGGCGTTCGCCACCAGCGCCACCTTGCGCGCCGTGCACCAGCTCGGCCACGTACCGTGGAACGGCGCCCTGTTCGACTCGAGCCTGGCGCAGATGTCGCTCACCGTGGCCTGGAGCGTGTTCGGCCTGCTGGCCTGGGTGTGGGGTTCACGCCGCGGCCAGCGGCTGGTCTGGCTGGCCGGTGCACTGACCATGGGCGTGGTGCTGGCCAAGTTGCTGCTGGTCGATCGCAGCCATCTGGGCAACCTGTTCGGGATTGCCTCGTTCATTGCCTACGGCCTGCTCTGCACGGTGATCGGCTATCTGGCACCGGCACCGCCGCGGCGGTCATCGCCGTCGAACGGGGAGCTTGCCGATGCGCCCTGATCCGCGCCCGCCGACATGGCGCGCCTGGCCGCTGCTGTGCCTGCTGCTGCCGTTCGCCGCCGGCGCCGTCACGCCGGCCGACTACGCCTACCGCTACGCCCTGGCTACGCCGGGCCGCAGTGCGGCGTGGCGGGTCGAGCTGACGCCCGCGGTCTATGCGGCCTCCCGGCCAGACGCCCATCTGCGCGATCTGGTGGTGGTCAATGCGCAGGGCCAGGAGGTGCCTTTCGCGCCCCTGTCCGAGGCACCGCCGCGACCGCAATCGTTCCGTCTGCAAGCCACCCTGCTGCCGCTGCCGGCCAGCAGCGCGAGCAACGGTACGGGCGTGCGCGTGCAGCGCAACAGCAACGGCGACATCGTGATCGAGCAGCCGTCCACTCCCGCCGCGTCGGGCCGCCCGAGCCAATGGCTGCTCGATGCCCATCGCCGGGTCGAGCTGGATCGCATCGAGATCGACCCGCTCGCCCTGCCGGCCGACTCGCGCTTTCATCTTTCCGCACAGTCCAGCGACGACCTGCAGTCATGGGTCGAACGGGGCCAGGGTGCCGACATCGTCAGCGTCAGGCGCGGTGTCGAGGCGGTCGAGCAGCACACCATCACGTTGAGCGGCGGCGCTCCCGCGCGCTACTACCGCCTGAGCCTGCGCGCGGACGACGTCGCGCCGTGGGACAGCGCACAGACCCCGCGGGTGGAACTTCGCGGCAGCTACACCGACCCGTTGGCCGGGCGCATCGCCGCGCGTCACTGGCTGACCCTGACGGCCACGCCCGCCTCGACGGCCAGCGGCGGTGGCGTCAATTACGACTACGCCCTGCCCGCGGCCCTGCCGGTGGAAGCGGCGCGGATCGATCTTGCCGGCGACAACACGGTGGCGCGATTCAGCCTGCTCGACCGCGATGGCGGCAGCGAGCGGCAACTGGCCATGATCACCGCCGTGCGGCTCGGCGCGAACGAGGGCGAAGATCCTTCCACCGCAGTCGCGACCGTGCGCGTGCAGCACCTGCGCCTGCATACCGACACGCCGCTGTCGCAGCCACCGTCGCTGCGCGTCGCGTGGCGGCCGGATGTGTTCGTGTTCCTGGCCGAGGGCGACGGCCCGTACAGCCTGCTCGCCGGCAGCTATGCCGCACGACGCGGCGACTATCCGGTGGACGCGGCGCTGGAACGCCTGCGCCCAGCCGGCGCCGACTGGCAGCCGCCGCTGGCGACGCTTGGCGCGGTCAGCGACGCCGCGGGCGCTTCGGCCCTGATGGCGCCGAAGACGCCATACGACTGGACCCGTTCGCTGCTGTGGCTGGTGTTGATCGGCGGCGCACTAATGGTGGCCGGCATGGCCTGGAGCCTGCTGCGGCAGGCGCGGCGCGGCGACGACCAGCGCTGATCGCCGCGGTCAGCCCGGTGCCAGCAGCGAGTCCAGGTCGTCCTGTTCGAAACTGAGTTTCTCGCGGCTGCCGCCGCCTTCCAGCACCGCGGCGGCGAGTTCGGCCTTGCGCAGTTTCAGCTCCTCGATGCGCTCCTCCACCGTGCCACTGGTGATCAGGCGGAACACGAACACCGGCTTGTCCTGGCCGATGCGATGGGCGCGATCGCTGGCCTGCGCCTCGGCCGCGGGATTCCACCACGGGTCGTAGTGGATCACCGTGTCGGCCGCGGTGAGGTTGAGACCGACCCCGCCGGCTTTCAGCGACAGCAGGAACAGCGGCACCTCGCCGTTCTGGAAACGTTGCACCGGCTCGGCGCGATCGCGGGTGTCGCCGGTGAGGGTCACGTAGCGGATGCGCCGGCGATCGAGCTCGGCCGCGATCAGCTTGAGCATGCCGGTGAACTGGGAGAACAGCAGCACCTTGCGGCCCTCGTCGAGCAGCGCCGGCAGCATGTCCATCAGCAGGTCGAACTTGGCCGATTCGTGCACGCCGCGCGCCGCTTCCAGCTTCACCAGGCGCGGATCGCAGCAGACCTGGCGCAGTTTCAGCAGCGCGTCCAGCACCACGATGCCGGAATGCGCGATGCCGCGCTGGGCGATCACCTCGCGCAGTTCCTCGGCCAGCGACAGGCGCAGGCCTTCGTACAATTCGCGCTGGCGACCTTCCAGCACCACCCGGCGGGTGATCTCGGTCTTCGGCGGCAATTCCTTCGCGACCTGCGCCTTGGTCCGGCGCAGGATGAACGGCGCCAGCCGCAGGTTCAGCCGCTGCTGGCACTCCTCGTCGTGCTGCTTCTCGATCGGCACCCGATAGTGGCGGCGGAACGCGCCTTCGTCGCCGAGCAGGCCGGGCACGCACAGGTCGATCTGCGACCACAACTCGCCCAGGTGGTTTTCCAGCGGGGTGCCGGTAAGGCAGACGTAACGCGACGTGCGCAGGCTGAGCAGGGCACGCCGTGCCTGCGTGCGCGGGTTCTTCACCTGCTGCGCCTCGTCCAGCACGATCAGCGCGAACGGCTGCTGGCGCAGTGGCGCCACATCCCGCGGCAACAGCGCATAGCTGGTCAGCACGATGTCCTGCGCGCCGAGCTGGGCAAACTCTTCGGCGCGCTGCGGACCATGCAGGGTAAGTACATGCAGGGCCGGCGCGAAACGCGCGATTTCCGACTGCCAGTTCGGGATCAGGCTGGTCGGCACCACGATCAGGGCGGGCTGGGTCAACGCCCCGCCCTGCTTGAGCGACAGCAGGTGGGTGATCAACTGCAGGGTCTTGCCCAGGCCCATGTCGTCGGCCAGCACACCCCCGACGCCGGCCTCGGCCAGCGCGTTCAGCCAGCGCAGGCCCTCGCGCTGGTACGGCCGCATCTCCACCGTGAGGCCTTCGGGCACCGCATCGCTGGCGCGCTCGGCCGCATCGCGCAGGCGCGCGGCGAAACCCAGCAGCGGCTCGGCCGCCTCCAGCGTGCCGCCACCGGGCATCGCGGCGATCAGCTCCTCCAGCCGCCCGGCCTGCACTCGCGGCAGATGCAGTTTCTTGCGCGGCCTCTCCAGGTATTCGGCCAGCGGTGCCAGCAAGCCGCGCAGTTCGCTCAGTCGCACCGGCACGCGGCGGCGCGCATCGACCGGCGCATACCACACGGCATCTTCGGGCTCGTTCGGCGCCGGGCTGAGGCTCAACTGGTGCTCGGCCAGCGCCTGCGCCACGGCCGGCAACAGGTTGTGCCGCACGCCATCCAGCTCGATGCCGATCTCCAGGTCGAACGCATGGTCGTCGGCATCCTCCACCGCATGGCCGTACCAGCTCACCGGGCCTTCCAGCACCTCGAACGGGAAACTCGGCGCGTACTCGACCTGAAATCCCTCCTGCTCCAGCTTGGGCCGCAGCGCCAGCCAGCGCGCGGGCGTGTTGACCTCCAGCGCACCGGCGTAACCGGCACCGGGGAACAGCCACGCATCGTCGGGCAGGGTTTCGGCGACATCCCAGGGCAGGCCCTCGGTGTCCACGCCCGGGGTGAGGCCGGCACGCTCGAGCTGCTCCATCGCGGTGAGTTCTTCGGCGCGCCGGCGGGTGATCTCGACCAGCTGGCCATTGCGCACGCGGCGTACCAGCGGCTCGCCGCCGCGACCGGGCAGACGTTCGCCGGCATAGTCGAACGCCAGTCGCGCGTAACCCAGCGGCGGCGTGCCAGCGGCAAGCCGCGCGTGGCGGGTCAGCGCATGCAGCACCAGCACCGGTTTCGGCGCCAGCCGCGAACGACGCACCTCGCCGAACACCTGCGGTAACGGTACCCGCGTGGCCAGCCGGCTACCGGGCAGGCGATTGCGCAGACGACGGCCATGCTCGTGTTTCAGCGGCGGCAGTTCGAGCCAGTGGGTTTCCTCGGCCGCGGCGTCGAACAGCCCCAGCGTGGCGCGCTCGGCATCCAGATACCAGAGGCTGTCGATCCGCAGCAGGCGCTGGCTGTGCGGCAGCAGGGGCAACAAGCGCTGGGTGCCGTCCGCCTCCATCTGCCAGTGCCAGTTGAGCTGATGCGACTTGCCGCGCGACAGTCGCAGGCCGGCCAGGCCACCGAGGAAACACGGTGCGGTATCGAGGACTTCGGCCAGCAGGGTGTCACCGACATGACCACCCAGACGTGCATAGCTTCGACTCTTGCGCACACTCTGCGGCAAGCCGAGGATGGTGGCGGCAAGACGTTGCTCATGCGGTTGCAGCGGCGACTGCGCCAGGTGCCGGCTGTCCAGCGGTACGGGCCGCGCATAGCGGCCGTGCTCGGCCACGGCCAGCAATACCGGCGCCACATCCAGCCGGGCAAACGCGGCTCCATCTTCCGGCATCACTTCCAGGAAGAAACCGAGCACGCCGTGATCGTCGACCACGGCCGGCTTGGGCGCCGCCAGCAAACGGCGCCAGGCCAGCGGCAAGACTTCGTCATCGCCGGATGACGTTGCGGTGATCTGCGGTTTCTCGTCCGGCTGCTGCATGCGCATGCGATCCGTGGCGACAATCAAAACATTGAGCTTAGCAGCGCGGAGACAGGATGCGACCGCTTGCCTGAAGACGGGTGATGCCGCTCCAGGCAACCGGCTTCAGGGTGTGCGGAACAGGCCCTGCGGATATTCCGGCTTCTGCTCGCGCGCCATCAGCGCCTTGAGCCCGTCGACCGGGGTGACCTCGCCGTGCAACACGGCGCGCACGCCGGCGCTGATCGGCAGGTCCAGCCCATGCTTGTCGGCCAGTCTCGCCACTTCGTCGGCGGTGAGCACGCTCTCCACCACCTGGCCGATCTGGCGCAGTGCCTCGTCGATCGCCACGCCACGCCCCAGTGCCAGCCCGAGCCGCCGGTTGCGCGACAGGTCGCCGGTGCAGGTCAGCACCAGATCGCCGAGGCCGGACAGCCCGATCAGGGTTTCCGGCCGCGCACCCAGCGCCACGCCCAGGCGCAGCATCTCGTTCATGCCGCGGGTGATCAGGCCAGCGCGGGCATTCAGGCCCAGCTCCATGCCATCGGCGATGCCGGTGGCTACCGCCAGCACGTTCTTCATGGCTCCACCGAGCTCGGCACCGAGCACGTCGCGGCCGGAATAGGCGCGCAGGTTGGGGGCATGCAGCACGCTCGCCAGTTGCTGGGCGAACGCGTCGTCATCCGAGTGCACGGTGACTGCACTGGGCAAGCCGGTGGCCACCTCGCGCGCGAACGAGGGACCGGTCACGACCGCGGCGGCACGGCCGGGCAGTTGCTCGGCCACCAGTTCATGCAGGAAGCGTCCGGTACCGGGCTCGAAGCCCTTGGTCGCCCAGGCGATCGATGTACCGGCATCGAGCAGCGGCGCCAGCTCGGCCAGCATGCTGGCGAACGCATGGCTGGGCACCACGATCAGCACGATGTCGGCACCGCGCACGGCACGGCCCAGATCGCTTTCGTATTCCAGTTCGACGGGCAGGCTGATGCCCGGCAGATAGCGCTGGTTGCAGTGCTCCTTCGCCATCGCGGCAAGCGCTGCGCCATCGCGCCCCCACAGCCGGGTGGGCACCCCGTTGCGCGCGATGAGCGCGGCCAGCGCGGTGCCCCAGGAGCCCGCACCGAGTACGGTCAGCTTCGGGTTTTCAGCCATGAAGGCGACTCAGCTGTTGAGCGTCGCCGGGGCCTCGTCACCGCCCATCGCCCGACGCTGCTGCTCGGCGAACAGCGCATCGAAATTGATCGGCTGCAGCAGGAATGGCGGGAAGCCGCCCTCCAGCACCAGCGAGGAAATCACCTGGCGCGCGTACGGAAACAGCAGGTTCGGACAGTAGCTGCCGATGATCCCGGCATGGTCCGACTCATTGAAACCGGCGATACCGAACACGCCGGCCTGCTCCACTTCCGCCAGATAGGCGGTGCGCTGGCCGATCGTGCAGGTCAGGGTGAGGCTGAGCACCACTTCGTAGAGGTCGTTGCCCAGATCGGTGGCCTTCTGCCCCAGATTCAGCTGCACCTGCGGCTGCTCCGTTTCGTCGATCTCATGAAAGATCTGCGGCGCATTCGGCGCCTCGAAGGAAACGTCCTTCACATAGATCTTCTGCATCACCAGCTGAGGCTGACTGGCCTGGCCGTTGGCCTGGTCGTTGGTGATCACTTCTGCCATCGGGAGTTCCTCGGGTCTTGGTCGTATCGAAAAAGAGTCTGATTGTTCCATACATCCCTTCCCCGCGCACCTGCGATTGGCGCTCGATGGGGCTCCATGGATTGCGCACAGCCTTGTTTTTCTGCCAGAATACGCGGCTCGCCCCATGTCGACCCGGTTCTCCGGGTGGTCCGTTACGCGATACGGACCTCACGATCGAGCGTTGCAACATTCTCCAGCATTGCGTGGCGCAAGGCGCCGCTGGGCCGATATCGCCCTGGCTAACGGGTGGTAATCACGGCTGTCGGCAAGCTTCGGCTTGTTCGAGCCATTCTTACGGAGGTCATCATGGCCCGTGTATGTCAAGTCACCGGTAAAGGTGTGATGAGCGGCAACAACGTCTCGCACGCCAACAACCGCACCCGTCGCCGCTGGTTGCCGAACCTGCATGAGCGTCGCTTCTGGGTCGCCAGCGAAAACCGCTGGATCAAACTGCGTGTGTCCAACAACGCCCTGCGCACGATCGACAAGAATGGCATCGAAGCCGTGATTGCCGAGATGCGCGCCCGCGGCGACAAGGTCTGAGGATTGAGCCATGGCTAACAAGACACAAGACAAGATCCGCATGATCTCTTCGGCCGGTACCGGCCACTTCTACACCACGCAGAAGAACAAGAAGAACACGCCGGAGAAGTTCGAGTTCAAGAAATATGATCCGGTCGTGCGCAAGCACGTGATGTACAAGGAAGGCAAGATCAAGTGACGTGACGGCCCGCTCGCGCCTGGCGCGGGCGGCATTGCCGGAACGTCATCCCGGCGAAGGCCGGGACCCAGCGCCTCCAGGAAAACCCGCCCATGTGGCGGGTTTTCTTTTGTCTGCGCGACCGCCCGCTCGCATCATCGCCGCATGAGATCCGGCGCACGGCTGCAGGCGCGCGCGGGCGATGCTCCGGCCGAACACGCCGCTGGCACCGATCAGCAACACTCGAGGCGTCATCCGCACTACCTCTGTTACCAGCCCCCAAAAACAGAACCCGCCAGTTGGCGGGTTCTGCTGGAACACGATACGTGCGTGCGCTCAGGCGGTCGCGACCGCGTAGCCCTTGAGCCGCTCGGCGAACTCCTGCAGCGCACGGATACCGCTCTGTTCGGCCTCGTGGATCCACTGCTGCAGGCCTTTCAGTGCCTGCTCGGCTCCGCGCTGCTCCATCAGCGCCGCCAGGCGATTGCGGAATTCCACCACGATGGCCAGCGTCGGACGCTTGGCCAGCACCGCCTGCATCCGATCGCGGCCCTCGCTGTCGAGCCAGCGACCGCCGTCGGCCATGGCCAGCCGGATGCGGCGAGGCATCGACTTCAGGCTTTCGCCGGCATGCTGCGCTTCGTCGCTCAGCGTCGGCACGATCACGCCGCGGTAGTAGTCGGTCATCGCCTGGAAGCGGTGGGTGAGCACGGCCTTCAGCGTCTCGGCATCGGGCAGGCGCACGTTCGGACGAACGTCCAGCGACGGCGCCACGCGCAGTACCTTGGCCAGGCCGACCGCACGCAGGCCGCAGATCGCCGCCCAGCCGATGTCGAACTCCCACTTGCGCAGCGCGAACTTGGCCGAGCTGGGGAAGGCATGGTGATTGTTGTGCAGCTCTTCACCGCCGATCCAGAAACCCCACGGGATCAGGTTGCGCGCGGTGTCGGCGCTTTCGAAATTGCGGTAACCGGCCCAGTGGCCGATGCCGTTGACGAAGCCCGCGGCCCAGAACGGGATCCACACCATCTGCACGGCCCAGATCGCCGCACCGATCACGCCGAACAGCGCGATGCTGATCAGCAGCATCAGGGTCGGCCCCCAATAGGGATGCGCACCGTAGACGTTGCGCTCGACCCAGTCGTCGGGCGTGCCGCGACCGTACTGCTCCATGTCCTGCTTCGACTCGCAGGCGTCGCGGTACAGCGAGACGCCGTCCCAGAACACCTTCTTGATGCCGTAGACCATCGGGCTGTGCGGGTCTTCCTCGGTCTCGACCTTGGCGTGGTGCTTGCGATGCACCGCCACCCATTCTCGGGTGACCATGCCGGTGGTCAGCCAGCCCCAGAAACGGAAGAAGTGCGCCAGCACCGGGTGGAAATCCACGCCGCGATGGGTCTGGCTGCGATGCAGGTACAGCGTCACCGTGAAAATGGTGAGCTGCGTCACGATCAGGATGTAGACCAGCATCTGGCCCCAGCTCGCGCCGGTGAGACCATCGTTCAGGAAATTGAGTACCGCGTTCAGCATGGAAAGTACCGGGTGAGGGACAAGTCAGTGTAAATCAGGGGTTTCCGTACCCGCCAGCATGGTGTAGGCAGCATCATATCAGTCGCCCGGGAAGCGGACGTCAAGTGGAAGTTGTTCACGGACATGACGCGCGCCTGTTGTTTAACAATGGGGGCGACGTGACAATCACGCAATGACTCCGAACCATTCCGCCCCTGCTCCCGTCCTGCTGCAACTGGATCGACTCAGTCGCCGGCGCGCGGGCCGCCCCGCCGTAACCGACCTCAGCCTGCGGCTGGAACGCGGCCAGGTACTGGGCCTGCTGGGCGTCAACGGTGCCGGCAAATCGACCACCCTGTCGATGATTGCCGGCGCCATGCGCCCGGACAGCGGCTGCATCAAGCTGAACGGCAGCGATTTCCTGGAGCAGCCCGAACTGGCCCGCCAGTTGATCGGCTGGCTGCCGGAACGCGCCCCGCTGTGGCCGGAACTGACCGTCGGCGAACACCTGGATGCCCACGGCCGACTGCGCGGGCTGGGCGGCGCGGCCCTGCGCGAGGCGCGCGTGGCGATCATCGAGCGGCTCGAACTGCAGCCCCTGGCCCGGCGACTGGCCGGCGTGCTGTCGCAAGGCCAGCGCCAGCGGCTGGGACTGGCCTGTGCGCTGCTGCACCGCCCCGCCCTGCTGGTGCTGGACGAACCGGCCAACGCGCTCGATCCGGTGCAGGTGGCCGCGTTGCGCACGCTGATCCGCGAGCAGGCCGCCGCCGGCACCGCGGTGATCCTGTCCACCCATCTGCTGGCCGAGGTCACTGCCGTCTGCGACCGCGTGGCGATCCTGCATGAGGGCACGTTGCGCCATGACGGCCCGGTGCATGCCGACGATCATGCGGCGCTGGAACGCACTTTCTTCGAGATCGCGATGAACGGGAATCCCCAGCCGGCGCAGGCCGCATGAGCTCCACCCTGAGTGGCCTGTTTGCCGTGACGCGACTGGAATGGCGGCGCCTGCTGGTACGCCCGCTGGCCTGGGTACTGGCGGCGCTGACCCTGGCATGGCTGGCATGGAGCTTCACCCTGCTGCTGGGTGGCTTCCTGGCCGGACAGATCCAGCGCGCCGCCATGCCCGACGGCCCCGGTTTCACCGACCTGGTCGCGGTCCCGCTGCTGGGCCAGCTGGCCCAGCTGGCCTTCCTGGTCGTGCCGCTGCTGACCATGTCGGTGATCGCCGGCGAACGGCGCAGCGGCACCTTGCCGTTGCTGTTCGCGGCCGGCGTGCCGGCCGCGCGCGTGGTGCTGGGCAAGTACCTGGCGGTGCTGGGCTGGTTGCTGCTGTGGCTGGCATTGACCTTGGCGATGCCGCTGGCGCTGGCGCACGCCACCCATCTCGACTGGGGCAAGCTGGCCGCCGCCGCGCTGGGCATGGCGCTGATGCTGGCGGCATTGGCGGCGCTGGGCGTGGCCTGCTCGGCCTTCGCCTCGCACCCGGCGATCGCCGCCGCCGCCACGCTGATTCTCACGCTGGTCCTGTGGAGTGTGAACCTGGGCGCGCAGATGGCCGGCATCAACGGCGGCGCGATCAACTGGTTGGCCATGAGCACCCATGTGCAGCCGCTGTTGCGCGGACTGGTTTCCAGCGACGATGTGCTGTGGTTCGTGCTGCTGATCCTGCTGGCGCTGGCGCTGGCCACACGTCGGCTCCATACCGAGCGGGAGCGTGGCTGATGGGACATTTTTCCAGACGTCTGGACAGCTGGCTGTTCACCCTGCTGCTCGTGCTCGGTGCGGGTGCGATCGGCTATCTCGGCAATCGCTACGCCTGGCAGGCCGACTGGACCGCGAACGGCCGCATCAGCCTGTCGGCGGAGAGCCGGGCCGTGCTGGCCCAGCTCGACGGCCCGGTGGAAATCGTCAGCTATGCGAACCCGCAAGGCGATCTGCGCCAGACCGTGGCCGGGTTCCTGCAGCGCTATCAGGCGGTGAAGCCCGACCTGAGCCTGCGCTTCGTCGATCCGCAGCTGGACCCGGCGAAGATGCGCGAACTGGGCATCACCGTGGATGGCGCGCTGATCATCCGCTACAAGGATCGCGAGCAGCGTCTGGACGAATTGTCCGAACGCAGCCTGACCAACGCGCTGGAGCGCCTGGTACGCGGCAGTGATCGGATCGTGGCCTTCGTCACCGGCGATGACGAGCGGCGTGCCGACGGCAAGGCCAATGCGGACATGGGCACCTTCATGGCGCAGCTGGAGAGCCGCGGCATGCGCGCGGTGCCGCTGAACTTCGCCCAGGTCGGCACCGTGCCCGAGCATACCGACCTGGTGGTGCTGGCCAGTCCCTCGCTGGCGCTGGCCCCCGGCGCGGTGAAGGCGCTGGTGACCTATGTGCAGAACGGCGGCAACCTGCTGTGGCTGACCGAACCGGGCAACGACGACCTCGGCCTGAAACCGCTGGCCGCCGCGCTGGGCGTGCAGGTGCTGCCCGGCGTGCTGGTCGACGGTTCCGGTACCGCGCTGGGTCTGCACGACCCGCGCATGCTCACGCTGGGCGACTATCCGCCGCAGGCGATCACCCGCGGCTTCCGCCTGACCACGCTGTTCCCGCAGGTGTCGGCCCTGGCGCAGGTGGCCCAGGCCGGTTGGGCGGTCAAGCCGTTCCTGCGCTCGGGACCGCAGAGCTGGACCGAGTTCCATCCGATCGACAACACCAAGCCCTCGGACATCCGCTTCGACGCCTCGGCCGGCGAGCTGAAGGGTCCGCTGGACTTCGGCTTCGCGCTGAGCCGGCTGTCGCCCAGTCCGGACAAGAGCGAACAGCGTGCGGTGGTGATCGGCGACGGCGACTTCCTGTCCAACACGTTCCTCGGCAACGGCGGCAACCGCGCGCTGGGCGAGCGCGTGTTCGACTGGTTGCTCGGCGACGACAAGCTGGTCGACCTGCCGCCGCGCGGCGCACCGGACCGGCTGCTGGAAATCTCGCAGACCGAATTGAATGCGCTGAGCTTCGGCTTCCTGATCGCCCTGCCGCTGCTGCTGCTGCTGATCGGCGGCGCGATCGTGTGGCGTCGGCGGCGGCGCTGAGCGATGAAACGCGCCGCGCGCCAGCGCCTGCTGCTGTTGCTCGCCGTGCTGGCCCTGCTGGCGCTGGCCGGCTGGCAGTTGCAACGCGACGCCGGCAACGCCACCGGCACGCTGACCTCGCTCGATCCCGCCACGATCAGCCACATCGGCATCACCCTGGCCGGCGCGCCGCCGCTGCACTACGAGAAGCGCGGCGACGGTCACTGGTGGCGCACCGACGGCACCCCGGCGCGGGTCGCCGACGACGCGCGCCTGCTCGACCTGGCCGATACCGCCACCGCCCATGTGCTGAGCTGGCGTCCGGCCAGCGATTTCGACCTCGCGAAAATCGGCCTGGCGCCGCCGCGCGCCACCCTGACCCTGGACGGCCAGGCGCTGGAATTCGGTGAAAGCGTGGTCACCGGACCGCAGCACTACGTGCGGGTGGGCCGGCGCATCGCCCTGGTCTCAGCGCGCTACGTGCCGCGTTCGCCCGCCATCAGGGCGACCGAAATGCACTGATCCCCCGTGCGCCTGCATCCGGCACGCGCTACGGCGTAAGCTTGCAGGCCTGCCTGCGCGCCCCACATCGGGGGCAAGAGATTTCCTGTCAGGAGTGGATCAGATGACTCAGCAAGCGATCGGCGTGATCGGCATGGCCGTGATGGGCAAGAACCTGGCGTTGAACATCGAGAGTCGCGGTCACGCGGTCTCGATCTACAACCGCAGCCGCGCAAAAACGGACGAGGTGATCGCCGAGCATGCCGACAGGCGCCTGGTGCCCACGTACACGCTGCAGGAATTCGTCGATTCGCTGGAGAAGCCACGCCGCATCCTGCTGATGGTGAAAGCCGGCCTGCACTTCATCGGCACCGGCGTATCCGGCGGCGAGGAGGGTGCGCTGCACGGACCGTCGATCATGCCCGGCGGGCCTCGCGACGCCTACGACCTGGTAGCGCCCATCCTCACCGAGATCGCCGCCCGCGCGAAGGACGGCACGCCCTGCGTGGCCTGGATGGGGCCGGACGGCGCCGGCCATTACGTCAAGATGGTGCACAACGGCATCGAATACGGCGACATGCAGCTGATCGCCGAAAGCTATGCCGTGCTCAAGCATGTGCTGGGCCTGTCCAACCGTGAACTGGCCGAGGTCTATACCGACTGGAACCAGGGCGAACTGGACAGCTACCTGATCGAGATCACCGCGAAGATCTTCGACCGGAAGGATGAAAAGACCGGCAAGGATCTGGTCGACGTGATCCTCGACCGTGCCGCGCAGAAGGGCACCGGCAAGTGGACCAGCCAGAGCGCGCTGGATCTCGGCGTGCCGCTGCCGTTGATCACCGAATCGGTGTTCGCCCGCGTGCTGTCCTCGCTGAAGGACGAGCGCGTCGCCGCCAGCACGCAGCTGGCCGGACCCGAAGCCAAACCATTCAGCGGCGACCGCAAGGCGTTCATCGCCGCCGTGGGGCGCGCGCTGTATCTCAGCAAGATCGTCTCCTACGCGCAGGGCTTCGCCCAGCTGCGCGCGGCGTCGAGCGAATACGACTGGAACCTCGACTACGGCACCATCGCGCGGATCTGGCGTGGCGGCTGCATCATCCGCGCGCGCTTCCTGCAGGACATCACCGAGGCCTACGCCGGCGACCGGTCGCTGGCCAACCTGCTGCTCGCGCCCTACTTCCGCGACATCGCCGCGAACTATCAGGCGGCGTTGCGCGAGGTGGTGGGCGCCGCCGTGGCCGCCGGCATCGCGGTGCCGTGCTTCTCCTCGGCCATCGCCTATTACGACGGCTACCGCAGTGAACGGCTGCCGGCCAACCTGCTGCAGGCGCAACGCGATTTCTTCGGCGCGCACACCTTCGAGCGCATCGATCAGAAGGGCAGCTTCCACGAGGCGTGGAACTGAGTGCCTGAACTGCCCGAAGTCGAAACCACCCGCCGGGGCATCGCGCCGTACCTGGTCGGCCGGCGCGTGCTGGGGGTGACCCTGCGCCGGCCCGACCTGCGCTGGCCGATTCCCCCCGAGATCAGCGAGCTGCTGCCCGGCCAGCGCATCGACGCGGTGGAACGCCGTGCGAAATACCTGTTGCTGCACACCGAAGTCGGCAGCGCGCTGCTGCACCTGGGCATGTCCGGTTTACTGCGCGTGCTGCCGCCGGATGCGCCGGTCGGCAAGCATGATCACGTCGACATCGCGCTGGAGCGCACCCCGGCGCAGGCACCGCGCATCCTGCGCTTCACCGACGCGCGCCGCTTCGGCTGCCTGCTGTGGCAGGCGCCGGGGGCGACCCACGAACTGCTGGCGAAACTCGGCCCGGAACCGCTGACCGAGGCGTTCGACGGCGACCTGCTATGGCATCTGTCGCGCAGCCGCACGGCAGCGGTGAAGCTGTTCCTGATGGACAACGCAAACGTCGTGGGCGTGGGCAATATCTACGCCAGCGAGGCGCTGTTCGCCGCCGGCATCGATCCCCGTCGCGCCGCCGGCAGCGTCTCGCGGGCGCGCTACGCCCGGCTCGCCGGCGAGGTGAAGCGCATCCTGGCCTGGGCGATCGAGCGTGGCGGCACCACCCTGCGCGACTTCCTCAGCCCCGACGGCGCGCCCGGTTACTTCTTTCGCGAACTGAACGTCTACGGTCGTGCCGGCGAACCCTGCCGCGTGTGCGGCACGCCGATCCGGCAGGCGGTGCTGGGCCAGCGCTCCACGTTCTGGTGCCCGCACTGCCAGCGCTGAACCGTGTTCCTGGTGGGAGCGGCTTCAGCCGCGATGCTCCTGCCTTGATCGACCCAACGGCCAGGAGCATCGCGACTGAAGTAGCTCCCACAAGTCGCTCACAGAAGTCGAGCGGCATCGGGGTGCCTATGCCGGCCAGCTGAACTCGACGAAGGTGTTGTTGAACTGCGGATCGTCCAGCCCGCCGCCCAGCCGTACCGCGACGCCCTCCCTGATCCCCTCGATATCCAGCGTCTGGCCATCGGCGAAATGCGCGCCGAGCGCTTCCAGCTCGACCAGCTTCTCGCACAGCAGACCGGCCCGGTCGATCGCGGCATCGGGCACCCGATGGATGCTGATGTCGGGGCGGCCGAACTTGCGCATGCCGCGGGTATGGATCCACGAACGGCCGGGTTCCGGCTCGCCATCGCACAGGATCAGCAGATGGTTGCGGATCGGCGCGCCGTCGCGGATCAGGTATTTCCGGCGCCACTCCCCCGCATCGAGCAGGCTCAGGATCTGCGGATCGAGGATCGCCTGGCCGCCGATATCCAGCATCCCGGCCAGCACGCCCAGGGTATCGCGCAGGTAGCCGGTGGCCTGGCTGTCCTTCAGCGTGCCCCGTACCAGCATGACCTCCGGCGCATCGAAGGCACGCTGCCAGGCCTCCGGTGCATCGGCCTTGAACATGCGGCCCATCGCACCCTTCAGCGGATAGCCTTCCCACGCGCGCAGCTCGGCATGCGGGTGGTTGGTCGCGGTGATGCCCGCCGGCAGGCCGGGGCTGCCGTAGTCCTGCGAAGGTACGCGCACCGCGTCGAATTTTCCGAACACGTAGAACTGCAGCAGGATCTCCTCGTCGCTGGCTCGCCAGTGCGGACGCTGCCACGCGGGGATGGTGATCGGATGGCTCATGGGATTCCTTGGGATGGGCGCGCTTCAGCGCTTGTCGCCGAGCGGCAGCACGGATTGCTGCAATTCGATCTGGCCATTGCCTTCGCTGATCTTCTTGAACTCGGCACGGCTTACCGAGACATAGCGGTCGTTGCCGCCGATCTCAACCTGCGGCCCCTCGGTGACGGCGCGACCGTGTTGATCCACGCGCACCACCATGGTGGCCTTGCGCCCGCTATGGCAGATCGTCTTGATCTCCTCCAGGTTGTCGGCCCAGGCCAGCAGATGGCGACTGCCCTCGAACAGCTCGCCGCGGAAGTCGGTGCGCAGGCCATAGGCCAGCACCGGGATGTTCAGCCGGTCGACCACGTCGCTGATCTGCCACACCTGGGCCTTGCCCAGGAACTGTGCCTCGTCCACGAAGACGCAATGCAGCGCACCATGCGCCGCGATGTCGGCCTCGACCAGGGCGAACAGGTTTTCATCGGCAGCGAACCGGCGCGCATCCGCCTTCAGTCCGATCCGCGAGGCCACCACGCCCTCGCCGTAGCGGTTGTCCAGCGCCGGGGTGAGGATCAGCGTGCGCATGCCGCGTTCGCGATAGTTGTACGCGCTCTGCAGCAGCGTGGTGGTCTTGCCGGCGTTCATTGCCGAGTAATAGAAGTAGAGCTTGGCCATAAGATCGGAAATGAGTGCCTCAGGAGTGAGAAACGAGAATGGTGGCATCGGCCGGGTGACGAGTATGCACTCTCGCTGCTCGTTCCTTGTCACTCGCTCCTGCTTTCAGGCCTCGTCCAGCGGCGTGGTGCCCCCGCTGAACGGCGCACGCGCCTGCGCCAGCCGATAGCGACGCTCGGCCCGGCTGCGGCGCCAGTCGCGCAGGGCGCTGATCGCGTAGACCAGCTTGAACAGGCGCAGCTTGCGCAGCACCCGTGGCGTGTCGAACAGGTCGCCGGCCAGCATCGAGATCACGCCCTGCTCCAGCTGCCAGGTATTGCGCGGATCACGGAACATCTGCTGCATCACCGGCCCGTTGAAGCGGTAGATGAAGAACGAGAAACGCCGCATCGCGGCACGCTGGCGCCGCTCGAGCTTGCGCAGCAGCGCCAGCTCGAGCCGCGGCTCGCGCAGCGCCCGATCGACCAGCTCCGCCGCCTGCTCGGCCCCGCTCATCGCCAGGTAGACACCCGAGGAAAACACCGGGTCGAGAAACGCGAACGCATCGCCCACCAGGATCCAGCCCGGGCCGCCCATCCGGGCCGCATCGTAGGAGTAGTTGCCGGTGACGCGAACCTCGTCGTCGATCAGCTGCGCCTGTTCGATGCGTTGCCACAGCGCAGGGTTCTGCTTCAGGGTCTCGACGAGAAACTCGACCGTGCGGCCCTTGCGCCGCTTCAGGTATTCCGGCCGGCACACCGCACCCACGCTCATCACGCCGTCGGGCAACGGGATCATCCACATCCAGCCGTGCGCGAAACTGTAGATGCTGATGTTCCCGGCATCCTCGCCGGTGCGGGCCGTGGCGCCCCGGTAATGGCCGAAGATGGCCGCACTCTGGTGCTGGTCGTTGCGGCGCCGCAGTTTCTTCCGCGACGACAGCAACGCATCGCGGCCACTGGCGTCGACCACGTAGCGCGCCTGGATGATGTAGCTGCCGCCGTCGTCGCGGCGTACCTCGATCCGTGTCTCGCGCGGCCCGGACTGCTCCATCCCCACCACCTCGTGCCCCTCGCGCGCATCCGCACCGCAACCGCGCGCGTGGTCGTAGAGCATCTTGTCGAAATCCTGCCGCCATACCTGGTAGGCATGCGGCGGGCTCTCCCCGATCGCGCGGGCAAACGCGTACGTGTTGTAGCCGCGCTCGTTGTCGGCCTCGAAGTCGGCCCCGGGTTTGAACACCCCCAGCGCGCGCACCTGTTCCAGCACGCCGAGCCGCTCGAAGATCGGCAGGTTCATCGGCAACAGCGACTCGCCGATATGGAAGCGCGGATGATGCGCCTTCTCCAGCGCGATCACCCGGTAGCCACGGCGTGCCAGCAGGGTCGCCGCGGTACTGCCGCCGGGGCCGCCGCCGATCACCACCACGTCACACTGTTCGATCGCTGTCTCGGTCTGGTCCGTCATGCTGTCCCCGCCCGGCCTCGCCACCCCGGCGCGCGCCACAAGTGGTGGATTATGACCCAGCAGCCTGTCGGGCTTTGGTGGTCGAGGCGAGAATTCGGCTGTGCGAGGAGAGATTTTCGACGCTTCGCCGGCCCATAGTGGTTCTATGGGCCAGGAAGCGGCGGAAATATGGACCGCACAGCCGGATTCGCAGCCCGGCCGACCAAAGCCCGACAGGCTGCCGGTCGCCACGGACTTCGGCAGCCGCTCTGCTACCATCGACCGCCGCCTCTCGCATCGCCCCGATCCATGCTCAATCCGCAACAACTGGCCGCCGTCGAACATTGCGACAGCCCGCTGCTGGTGCTGGCCGGCGCCGGTTCCGGCAAGACCTCGGTGATCACCCAAAAAATCGCCCACCTGATTGCGCGCCGGCACCTGGCACCGTCGAAGATCGCCGCGATCACGTTCACCAACAAGGCCGCCCGCGAGATGCGCGAACGCGTGGCCAAGCTGATCAGCACCGATGACGCGGCGGCGCTGACCGTGTGCACCTTCCATGCGCTGGGACTGAAATTCCTGCAGATCGAGCACGCCCGCGCCGGCCTGCGCAAGGGATTCTCGGTGCTGGACGCCGACGACAGCGGCGCCATCGTCAAGGAGCTGGCGCCCAAGGGCGCGAAGAACGATGTGCTGTTCGGCATCCGCAACCTGCTCGGCCGCGCCAAGAACGGCGGCCTGTCGCCGGAAGAGGCACTGGCCGCCGCCCGCAGCCCGCGCGAGCTGGAAGCGGCCACGATCTACGACATGTACCAGCAGCGGCTGGCGGCGTTCAACGCGGTCGATTTCGACGACCTGATCCGGCTGCCGCTGCGCATCCTGGAAGCCGATGCCGAATGCCGCGAGGCGTGGCGCGAGCGCTTCCGCTACCTGCTGGTGGACGAATACCAGGACACCAACGACGCCCAGTACCGCCTGCTCAAGGCACTGACCGGCGAGCGTGGCGGCATCACCTGCGTGGGCGACGACGACCAGTCGATCTACGCCTGGCGCGGCGCCAACCCGGAGAACATCGACCAGCTCGGCCGCGACTGGCCGAACCTGCGCGTGATCAAGCTGGAGCAGAACTATCGCTGCGGCAAGCGCATCCTGCGCGCGGCGAACCAGTTGATCGGCAACAACCCGCACCTGCACGAAAAAAAGCTGTGGAGCGACCTGCCCGAAGGCGCGCCGATCCGCGTGCTGGAATGCAAGGAGGCCGAGCACGAGGCCGAGCGGGTCGCCGCGATCGCCACCACGCTGGCCGAGAAGCACAAGGCGCGCTGGCACGACATGGCGATCCTGTATCGCGGCAACTTCCAGGCGCGCCCGCTGGAGAAGGCCCTGCGCCTGGCGCGCATTCCCTATCACCTCACCGGCGCACTGAGTTTCCTCGACCGCGCCGAGGTGAAGGACCTGCTGTGCTACCTGCGCCTGCTGACCAACCCCAGCGACGATGCGGCCTTCCTGCGCGTGGTGAACGTGCCCAAGCGCGAGATCGGCTCGACCACGCTGGAGAAGCTCGGCCAGATGGCCCAGTCGCGGCACAGCTCGCTGCTCGATGCGACCCGCAGCGACAGCGTGCTGCGCCAGCTCACCCCGCGTCCCGCCGCCGCGCTGGCGTCGTTCTCGAACCTGCTGGACGAACTGCGCAGCGCCTCGCTGCACCAGAGCGCGGCGGACCTGGTCGAGCTGATCCTCAAGCGCACCGGCTACGCGGCGCAGATCGCCGCCGGCACGCCGGACGCCAGCGTGCGCGAACGCAAGCTGGGCAACCTGCAGGAACTTGCCGACTGGTTCCGCGCGATGCAGAAGGGCGGCAACACGGCCGGCGATCTCGCCTCGCAACTGGCCCTGCTCAGCCACGCCGACCGCGACGAACCGGGCAACGCGGTGCGCATGATGACCATGCATGCGGCCAAGGGGCTGGAGTTCCGCTTCGTCTTCATCGTCGGCTGCGAGGACGGCACCCTGCCGCACGAAGGCGCCATCGACGAAGGCCGCCTCGACGAGGAGCGCCGGCTGATGTACGTCGGCATCACCCGCGCGAAGGAACTGCTGACGCTGTCGTGGTCGGCGCAGACCAAGCGCTACGGCGACATCCACCGCAATCAGCCCAGCCGCTTCCTGCACGAACTGCCCCAGGCCGACCTGCACTGGCAAGGCAAGGATCCCGAGGCGGACAAGGAAGTCACCCGCGAAACCGCCCAGTCGCACATGGCGAAGATCGCCGCGATGCTGGCGGGGGGTTGAGAAGGGTCGCCACTCGCTGGCAGCGCCCGCAACGCGCATGCAAACGACGGACCGACGCGGCACGACCGAGCCTGCTGGAGAATTCATGCGATTGTCCAAAGGCAGCGAGGCCGGCGACAAGTTGCGACGGGTGGTCAGTGGCGACACCACGGCCCCCAACCCGACCGGTGACGCGAGACAGTGCGGCGCACATTGCAGCGGGCCTGGCGCGATCAAGATGTCTCTTCGGGGCGAAAGATGGAAACACGGTATCTTTGCCCCATCCGTTATTCATGACCTGACCGATGATCGATCCCGCCACGCTATTCGCCGAACTCACCATCGCATTCAACCAGCACGCCTGGGCCAAGGCCCAGGCACTCGCCGTACGGCTGCTGCCGATGGCGCCCCGGCATCCCGCGCTGCACTACATGGCAGGCGTGGCGGCCATGGAGCTGCAGCAAATGCCCAAGGCGCTGGCGCACCTGCATCAGGCTGCCGACCTCGACTCCGGGCGCGTTGAATTCGTCACGCAATTCGCCAAGGCGCTGACTCTCGGCCAGATGCCGCGCGAGGCGCGGCTGGCGGCCGATCGCGCGATGGCGTTGTCGCCCACCGACCCGGCCACGTTCGACACGCTCGGCGTCATCTACACACAAACCCACGCGCATGCCGAGGCGGCGGCCGCTTTTCGCGGAGCCGTCGCACTCAACCCGACCCATGCGCCCTATCACTTCAACCTCGCCACGGCGCTGCTGGCAACCGGCGAAATCGAATCGGCCAGGAGCACGCTTGAAACCTGCATCGATATCGACCCGTGTTACTGGAAGGCGCACCTGACGCTGGCCCAGCAACGCCGTCAGTCGGCCGAAGACAATCACATCGAGCGCCTGCATTCGATATTGAAGGGGCGCGATGCCGACCTCAAGGCACAGACCTATCTGCATATGGCACTCGCCAAGGAATACGAAGATTGCGGCGACTACCCCACCGCGTTCACGCACTACACCCGTGGCAAATCCGCGGCGGGGGCCGGGCGCAACTACGACATCGCTCAGGACGAGGCACTGTTTGCCGCGATCACGGCAGCGTTTCCGGCACCGCAAGCCAGCCCGGGGGGATGCCCATCGGACGAGCCGATTTTCGTGATCGGCATGCCTCGCAGTGGAACGACCCTGGTGGAACGCATCATCAGCAGTCACCCGGATGTCCATTCCGCCGGTGAGCTGTTGAACTTCGGCCTGACCCTGAAGCGGCATTCGGGCAGTCGTACATCGCCGATACTCGACCTCGACACCGTCCATCGCCTCCAGGGACCGGACTGGAAGAAGGTCGGCGAGGATTACCTCGCCAGCACCCGTCCAGGCACGGCGCACAAGCCTCGATTCATAGACAAACTGCCGCACAATTTTCTCAACGTGGGCTGGATTGCCCGGGCGCTGCCAAACGCCAGAATCATCTGCCTGCGGCGCGATCCGATGGATACCTGCCTCAGCAACTTCCGCCAGTTGTTTGCGGCACAATCTCCCCAATACGGCTACTCGTTCGATCTGCTCGACACCGGGCGCTACTACACCCTGTTCGATCGACTGATCGCGCACTGGCAACGCGTGCTTCCCGGTCGCATCCTCGAAATGCACTACGAAGCACTGGTGGACTCACAAGAGGCCAGCACGAGGCAGTTGCTGGAATTTTGCAGGCTGCCCTGGCACGACGATTGCCTGCGCTTCGAAGACAACAAGGCACCGGTCAATACCGCCAGCGTCGTGCAAGTGCGCAAGCCCGTCTACCGCACTTCACTGCAGCGCTGGAAGAAGTACGGGGCGCAATTGAACGAGCTGCAGGAACTGTTGAACGCGGCCGGTATCGCGATCCCCTCCTGATCACCGACGCGGCGACGGCTCCGCCTCCCGGCTGCAGCACGCCTTCGACGTCTCCCTGCGACCATCGGCACTAGCGGAAACGAAAGCGGCCCCGCCGAAGCGGGGCCGCTGTATCAACGACTCACCGATGACGATCAGCCGCCACCAGCTCCGAACTTGTAGTTCGCCTCGAGGAACATGCCACGACCGTAAGGGTTGTAGTTGTCCGAGTTGTACGGCGAGTAGTAGGACGGGTAGCTGTTGTCCTTCGGCGGCATCTTGTTGAACACGTTAGTGACTTGCAACGAAAGACCGAGGTTCTCGATCGGGTTGTAGGTCACGCTGGCGTTGTACAGGGTCCACGAAGGCAGTTTGCCCGCAAGCTCGTTGCCCGGCGTGTGTTCATAGCTGTCGCTTTGCGAGGCCTGGTAGTTCGGTGAGCGACCAAACCGGTTGGCCAGCAGCGTTGCGGTCCACTTGTCCCTGCTCCAGGTCAGCGCGGCGTTGGCCTTGCTCTTGAAGTCGGTGCTGTAATAGGGATGACGCAGCAGATCCACCGTCGGGTCAAGCGCATAGGCTTGGGAAGTGTGCTTCAACATGTCCGAATAGGACACATTGAGCCCCAGGTGCCCGAACCCGCCCATGTCACGCTCATAACCGAAGTTCGCCGTGATGGCGTTGACCTGCTCGTTGGCCACATTGAGCTTGGGCGTGGTGATGGCGCTGATCGGCCCGAGCAGCGTCACCCCGTTGACCGTCCTGCCGGGACCTCGGGTAATCAGGTTGAACGCCGTCGTGCAGGTCGGCGACGATGGGGCGATCGTACCGATGTCACACAGATACTCGGTATTCGACAAGGTGTCGGTGCTTAGCTGGGCGACTTCGTTGTTGATGTCCCAGTGCAGGTAATCCACGGAAACCGACATCTTCTCGATGGGTGCCCACACGACACCATAGCTCCAGACCTTGGCCTTGATCGGCTGCAGCGCCGGGTTGCCCACCGTGGTACCGGTGAACTGGGCCGTCTGATACAGCTGCGGGCAGTTCTGGAAATTGGAGCCACTGAAACCCAGCCGGCCGCAATTCAGGTAATCGTTGACGCTGTTGTAATAGTTGCTCGCGCGCTGGAACTCATCGGAAAGCGTCGGCACCTTGAACGCCGTGCCATAGCGACCACGGAGCAGCAGGGTCTCGAACGGACGATATTCCAGGCCAATGTTGTAGGTGCCGGCATGCACATCCTGGCCGGACACCTTGTAGTTGTCGTAGCGGCCGGAAACATCGGCGGTCAGCTGCTGCAGCAAAGGCATCCTGAGCTCGACCGTGGCGGCGGCACGCGACCGGTGGCCCGCGCCCGGAGTGGCACTGGTTCCCCAGTAATACGGAGTGGTTTGCCCGTTGACCACAACCGTCTGCAGCAACCGCGGATCGGGAGTGGAATCCCAGCCTTCATTGCCACCCTCCACCACCATGGCGATACCCGCATCGCCACCCGGCAGAGTGAACAGCGATGCATTGGTCAGCTGCCCGCGCAACAGGTTGTCCCAGGTCTTTGCGTGGCTGTTCGAATAGCCCGTGAAGCTCTTGAAATCGGCCACCGACACCGGGTTGTAGAAGTTCGCGTAGTCGGGCGTGAACACCGGATAGCCGGAATAGGTACCCTGCTGCGCACCGAGCAAGTGACTCGCGTAGTAGGCCTCCATCGGAGCGGCCAGACGCTGGAAACTGAGGTCTCTCAGTTGGTCGTCGGAATGGGTGAAGCCCAGGTCATAGTCCCAGTTCGACTCGCCAAACGTGCCCTTGCCGCCCAACGTCAGCAGGTAGGAGTTCTCATACTCCTTGTTCATGATGTGCTGGTAGCCACCGACTTCCTCGGGCGCGAACGGATGCTGCAGCTGCACGAGGCTGCCGCCGTTCAACGACGGATCCCAGATATAGCCGCTCGTACTCTTGGCCACGACACCGCTGGTGTTCCAGAACATGGTGTTGCTGCCGTTCGCAAACTTCTTTTCCGAATAGTTGTAGAGCAGGTCGCCGTACAACTGCAGGTTGTCGCTCACGTCAAACGTGTTGTGGCTGTAGAGACTCGCCGCCTTGCTATCGAGGGTCAGCGTACCGGGGCCGACGCTGTTGAACGATCCGCAGTAATCTCCGCGACCCGGGCGATTGTATTTGGCCGTGGTTCCACCCCAGTTGCCAGCGACCTTCGAGCAGTTGTTCGGATCCGCAAAATAGTAGCCCGTCGGCGCTCCGTCATTGTTGTAAGGGCTGTACACCAGATAGTCGCGATTGGCGACATTCGGACCGGTGCCGTTGAGATTCAGGCCCCTGGTGAGGCTGCGGTCCTGGGTCCAGATCGGCTGTGTGCTGTCGAACTGGATGCCCAGCAGCGAATTCCACTTGCCCGCGCTGAAACTGTCCGCAAAGCTGATACGGCGACTCGCGCCGCCACCCTCAGAGTACCAGCCGTAACGGGCATCGAGGGTAGGTGCGTCAACGTGCTTCTTGAGCACGATGTTCACCACACCCGCAATCGCATCGGAGCCGTAGAGGGAGGACTGGCCGCCCGGCAGGATGTCGATGTGATCCACCATATCCATGGGGATGCCGCTCAGGCTGTTGAACGTGTCGCTGCCGTTGTACAGGCCGGGAAAGTTGCCCATCGGGCGGCCATCGACCAGGTACTTCACGAAACCGACCGGCAGGCCAAACATGCTCAGCGTTTCGGCGCCGGTCGTAAACGAATTGGTGTCCTGCATGCCTTGCACGGTGCCTGTGGCAAAGGAGGACTGTTGCAACGCCTGCGCAATGGTGTTGAAGCCACGCGCCTTCATGTCGGCCGCGGTGATCGTGAGGATCGGCGTAGCCGTCTCGATCTCGGTTTGCGGAATCAACGAGCCGGTCACGGTGACCGCCTGCAGTCGTTTGGCCTTGGCGGTATCTGGCGTTTGCGTGGAATTCTGCTGAGACGCATCGGACGGAGCCGATTGCGCGTACGCAGAGGTATAGCCGAGCGCCAAAGCCGCAACGATAGCCACGGCAATTTTTGATTTGATCATTATTTCAGGAACTCCCCTCAGAGTTTTTGCAGCGGTCGAGCCCGCGCCAGGTGAATGGGCGGGCAATGGGTCCGAGACGGCATGTTGAAAATGCAACGGCCAGCACCCCCACCCGCTGGCCATCGACTCACGACTCCTGTGAGTTCTAGCATGCTCGCAGGATTTTGCACTACGAAATTTTCACATGGATTTTCGATTTCATTTGCGGTATGGACTTTACCGAGAGGCCCGTGCACGGCCTCCCGAGAGCGCTTTCAAACCAGCTCTTCCATTTCCAGCTCATACTTGAGATAGGCGTAATAGATCGGTGCGGCGATCACTCCGGAGAGCCCGAAAACCGCCTCCATCAGCAACATCGCGATCAGCAACTCCCAGGCGCGGGCACGGATCTGGGTGCCGACGATGCGCGCGTTGAGAAAGTATTCCAGCTTGTGGATCAGGATCAGGAATACCAGCGCAGCCATACCCACGCCCAGCGATACCGACAGTCCGGCGATGGCGATGGCGGTATTCGAGATGAGGTTCCCGATGACCGGCATCAGGCCGACGATGAAAGTCACGACGACCAGGGTCTTGGACAGCGGCACATGGATACCCAGCAGCGGGAGCAAGCCGAGCAGGAAAGTCGCGGTGAACAGGGTGTTGATCAGCGAGATCTTGATCTGGGCGAACACGATGTTGTGGAACGCCTCGGCCAGGCGCTGGCAACGCAGGCTCAGGGTCGCTGCCAGCGGGCGCATCTGGTGTGCGGGGCGGGTGCGGCTGAGCGCGATGATCGCGCCCAGCACCAGGCCGATGATGATATGCACGAACAGACGCACCGCTCCCTTGCCGGCCAGCTGCAGCGTCACGGCGTGCTTGCGCACCAGTTCGATCGTACCGACGCGCAGGTCATCCACGCTGTCCGGCAGGTTGTTGACCAGTATCGGCGGCAACTGCTGGCGGGCTTTTTCCACCAGCGGCATCAGCTGTTGCTGCAAGACCAGCTCGGGATTGCCGATCTCGTGATGGAAGAAGGTAATCGCCCCAAGGGTCAGCAGGATCAACAGACCGACTACGGTTGCACCGAGCAGGGCCACCACCACCACCCGCGCACCATCGCCGGAGATCCACCTTTCAAGCAACGGGCTCATCGCCTGCACCAGCTCGTACACCAGCAGCCCGGCCAGCAAGGCAGGCAGCAGGTGGACCTCGATCAGCAGCAGCAACGCCACGGCGGCCAGCAGGTAACTCGCATAGCGCATGGCAAGCGAAGGTTCGCTCGAGGCGGGCAAGAAGGAGTCCATGCGAGGCGCAACCGTAACCAGGGGATCGCCAGTCTGTCAGCAGCCCGCGATGGCTGCCAGCCCTGCAGGTGCTGCCATACGGCTGTCGTAAACTCCGGCCATCGTTCCGATCCCTCTTGCACCCGGAAAGCCTGCATGTCGCTTCGCCTGTCCACGACCCTGCTCGTATTCATCCTGCTCGGCGGTTGTGCCGCCTCGCCACCGCGCCCGCCAGTCGCGGCGACCGCGCCACAGCCTGCTGCGGCACCGGCAAGCGTCGCGGCCAATGACGATCTGAACGCCGTAGCCTGGAGCCAGACCGCGATCGAGCACGACCTCATCTTCATGCAGACCTATCGCGACGCCCAGTCCCGGCTGCTGGCCGCGCTGCGTGACCGGCACTGGGACGCCCTGCCCGGGAACGACCGCGTGGCACCCCTCCGAGGGTTGAAACCGGCGGTGGTGCTGGATATCGACGAGACCGTACTGGACAACTCGCCCTATCAGGCCCGGCTCATCCGCAGCGGTGGCGAGTTCAACGAAGCCGACTGGGCCGCCTGGTGCAAGGAGGAAACCGCGCGCGCCCTGCCCGGCGTGGTCCAGTTCACCCAGTTCGCCGCCAGACACGGTATCGCGGTGATCTATGTCTCCAACCGTGCCAAGGACCTGGACCAGGTCACCCTGGCCAATCTGCGCAAGGTCGGCCTGCCGGTGTCGGGGCCGCAGGCGTTTCTTGGCCTGGGCACGTTTGTGGAGGGTTGCGAGCAGATCGGCAGCGAGAAGGGTTGTCGGCGCCAGCGGATCAGCCGCCAATATCGCGTGCTGATGCAGTTTGGCGACCAGATCGGCGATTTCGTCACGGTGCTCGCGAACAACGCCGAGGGCCGTCGCAGGGCCATGGCACCCTATCTCGACTGGATCGGCACGCGCTGGTTCGTGCTGCCGAATGCCACCTACGGCGCGTGGGAACCGGCGCTGTTCAACAACGACTGGACGGCCCCGCTGGAAAAGCGCCGCCAGCAGAAGATCGACGCACTGCGCTATAAGTAAAGTAATTTATGTTTATAAACAATAAGCTATGGTGTAAAACAAAAGTATTGCCTTAACTTTGACGAGCGGATAACATTTGTCTGCCAACACCTGCTGACCTACAACTTTTTGCAGGCAAGGCCATTTCCCTTCCGGCTCTGCCGGATTTCCCCGCGAGGCTTCAGGCCCGTGGGGTTTTCTTTTTGTGGCCCCCGGAAAGCCCCGGCACACCTTGTTTCATTGCCGCCGCGCCGCTTACCCTGCGCAATCACCATCGCCCGCGGCGCGCCTGCGCTCCGCCCACCACCCACCGCGAGAGCCTGCCGATGCGCCTCCCCTTCCTCCGCCATGCCATGTTGCCGCTGTTCGCCGCCCTGCTGCTGAGCGCCTGCCATGGCAAGGACGAAGCCTCGCAAGCGGGAGGCAGCACGCCGCAAGCGGCACTGCAGGGTTCGATCGACCTGATCAAGGCCGCCGATTTCAACGGCCTGTGGAAACACGCGCTGCCGCCAGCCGATTACGCCAACCTGCGCGCCGACTGGAGTCGTCAGCAAAAGGATGTAAAGCCGATGAGCGCGGAAGATCGTGCCCGGTTCGACCAGACGATCCAGAAACTCACCGAAGCGGGCGCAGAGGACAAGCTGTATGCCGAATTGCAGCCCAGGCTGAGCGGCATGGAGCAGCAGTACAAGGATCAGCTGCCGGTACTGATCAGCGTCGGTGAGGCGCTGGTGAAAAATGGCATCGCCCAGAGCAAGGGCCTCAGCAACGTCCAGAAGACCCAGGCCGACAGCGTGCTCGATGTCCTGGTGCCGTGGGCCCAGCACACGCCCTGGTTCGATCAGGCCAAGGCCCGACAGGCGGTCGGGGTGGCGGTGACGACGGCGCGCAAGCTGGGCCTGAAAAGCCCGGATCAGATGCGCTCGATGGATTTCGACACCACCATGGCGAAGTACTCGACCGGCTTCACCGGCCTGAAGCAGTTGCTGGCGATCTATGGCCTGTCGGTGGACGACACGCTGAACTCGATCAAGCTCACTCCGGTCTCCAGCAGCAACGGCCATGCCGTGGTGAGGGTCGACTACACCTTGCTGGGCAAGCCGCTGTCGGTCGAGTCGAAACTGGTGCAGCAGGATGGCCGCTGGTACAGCGAGGACATGCTGGACAATGCGCGCCAATCCCACCAGCGGCTGGTGCAGGCACAGAGCCTGCCGACGGCCAGCGCCAGTGCCGCGCAGGCCAGCAGCAACCCGGTCACGAAAGACTGACCGGCGCAACCGTTAGAATAGGCGGATGCAGAACTTCTCTAGCGCGGACTCGACCGCCCGCCAGCGTGCGCCCTGGTGGTTCAACCTGGCAGGCCAGCTGCTGCAACCCTGGGTGCGCATCCGCCGCGATCCGGCCGAACCCACTGCGCTGCTTCAGGCCGGGGTGCCGGTCTGCTATGTGATCGAGCGCGACGGCTTTTCCGACGCGCTGATCCTGCAGCGCGCCTGTCGCGAGGCCGGGCTGCCCAACCCGATGCAGCCGCTGCCCGGCACCCGCCGCCGGCGCTCGGTGTTCGCACTGGCGCGTCGCGACGGCTGGATCTTCGGGCGCAACCGCCAGCGCGCGCCGAACGAGCCCCTGCGCCAACTCGTGCGCTCACTCGAGGGGATGCCCGAGCGCGACATCCAGATCGTGCCGGTATCGATCTACGTCGGTCGCGCGCCGAGCCGTGACAGTGGCTGGTTCAGCGTGCTGTTTTCGGAGAACTGGGTCATGGTCGGCCGCTTCGGGCGTTTGCTGGCCCTGCTGCTGAACGGGCGCGACACGGTCGTGCACTTCTCCGCACCGGTGTCGCTGCGCAGCGTGCTGGACGAATCCGGCGAGATCAGCCCGGAGCGTTTCACGCGCAAGATCGCGCGCGTGCTGCGGACGCATTTCCACCGCATCCGCGCCGCCGTGATCGGGCCGGATCTGTCGCACCGGCGCACCGTGGTCGACGCCGTGCTGAATGCCGAACCGGTCCGCGCGGCGATCGCCGCCACCGCGGCCAAGGAAAAGATCAGCCACGCCAAGGCCTGGCGCAAGGCGCACAAGCTGATGCTGGAAATTGCTGCCGACTACTCGCACCCGGTGGTGCGCTCGGTCTCGTTCCTGCTGTCGAATTTCTGGAACAAGCTGTACGACGGCATCGCGATGCACCACTTCGACAAGGCCCGCGCCGCCGCGCCCGGCTACGAAGTGGTCTACGTGCCCAGCCATCGCAGCCATGCCGACTACCTGCTGATGAGCTACCAGCTGCACGTATCCGGCGTGGTGGTGCCGCATATCGCCGCCGGGGTGAACCTCAACCTGCCGGGACTCGGACCGATCCTGCGCCGCGGCGGCGCGTTCTTCATGCGTCGCAGCTTCACCGGCAACCCGCTGTACTCGGTGGTGTTCAAGGAATACATGGCACAGCTGATCGACCGCGGCGTGCCGATCGAATATTTCACCGAAGGCACCCGCTCGCGCACCGGCCGATTGCTGGCGCCGCGCGGCGGCCTGCTGTCGATGACCGTGCGCGCCTTCCTGCGGGCACCGCGCCGACCGGTGCTGTTCCAGCCGGTATACATCGGCTACGAGAAACTGATGGAGGGCAAGAGCTACATCGGCGAACTCAGCGGCAAGCCGAAGGAAAAGGAATCCCTGCTCGGCCTGCTGCGTGGATTGAAGGTATTGCGTCAGCACTATGGGCACGTGGCGCTGAACTTCGGCGAGCCGATCGAGCTGACCCCGTTGCTGGATGCCGCCAGCGCCGACTGGCGCGCGGCCAGCGCCGACTCCGATGCCAAGCCGGAGTGGCTCAACGGCGTGGTCAGCCAGCTCGCCGAACAGATCCAGATCAACATCAACCGAGCCGCCGACGTCAATCCGATCAACCTGCTGGCGCTGGCCCTGCTGGCCACGCCGAAGCATGCGATGGCCGAGAGCGACCTGCTGACCCAGCTGGAGTTGAGCAAGACGCTGCTGCAGGAGCTGCCGTATTCGGACCGGGTCACGCTGACCCCGATGAATCCGGCCGCCATCATCGCCTACGGCGAGCAGATGCAGTGGATCCAGCGCGTACAGCACCCGCTGGGCGACGTGCTCACCGTCAGTGGCGAGCAGGCGGTGCTGCTGAGCTATTTCCGCAACAACGTGCTGCACCTGACTGCCAGCGCCGCCTGGGTCGCCTGCTGCTTCCTCAACAACCGGCGCATGTCGCGCGCGTCGGTGCTGCGACTGGGCCGGATCATCTACCCGTTCATCCAGGGCGAGCTGTTCCTGCCGTGGGACGGCGAGGGTTTTGCGGCGCAGCTGCAGGCCACCATCGACTTCCTCGTGCGCCGCGGCCTGCTCGAGTCGAGCAACGATGGCCGCACGCTGGAGCGCAGCCCCGGCCAGGACGACGGCGCGTTCCAGCTCAAGGTGATCGCGCGCAGCCTGATCCAGGCGTTCGAGCGCTACTACATCACGATCGCCGCACTGGCCAAGAACGGTCCGCACACGATGACCGGGGCGGAACTGGAGAACGCCTGCACGCTGACCGCGCAACGCCTGGGCCTGCTCAACGAACTGTCGGCTCCGGAGTTCTTCGACAAGGCGCTGTTCCGCGGCTTCATCCAGAAGCTGCGCGAGCGCCGGGTGGTATGGACCGACGAGGACGGCAAGCTCGACTACGACGCCGCACTGGAAGGCATGGTGCGCGATGCACGGGTCATCCTGTCGCGCGAAGTGCGGCATTCGATCCTCAAGATCACCCCGGGCGGCAACGAGAGGGAGCCGGCTGCCGGCGAGGGGCTCGACGAGGCGGACGCCGGCGCACCGACCGGCGGCGAACCGCAGGCGACAGCCAGCCCGGCCGCGGAAACGGCCCCGGCCGATATCGCCAGCGCGGCTCTGCATGAGCGCCATGTCGACGCCGAACACCGTGCCCATGCGCAAGAAGCGGTGACACCCGCCGGCAACGACGGCACATCGCCGCGCGAATAGGCGGCACCCCGAAGCCGCGATGACGGCGACGCGCCATGGGATTCATGGGCGGGCGTCATGCCGCCGTGCCAAAGGTCACGGTGACGCCGGTGGACCGTCGTCCCTACTATGGTCACTTCATCCGCCGGAAGGATCCCACATGACTGCACGCCGCGCGCTCGCCCTCGCTGTCTTCGCCCTGTCGCTGCCCGTCGCTGCCCAGGCCGCCGACAAGCCGGCCAACCACGACGTCAGCGTGCTGCATTGCGCGCGCCTGCTCGATCCCGCTGCCGGCAAGATGCTGGGCGAGACCAGCGTGGTCGTCGCCGACGGCCGCATCCGGGAACTGCACGCCGGCGCGGTGGATCTCCCGTCCTACCGCGAGGCCGCCGCCAAGGCCGGCGAAGCATTCCGCTATGTCGACCTGCCCGATGCCACCTGCCTGCCCGGCCTGATCGACTCGCACACCCACCTGACCGTGCAGTTCAGCAAGAGCACCTACAGCGACAAGTTCCGCCTCAACCCGGCGGACTACGCCATCCGCAGCACGGTGTATGCGAAGCGCACCCTGCTGGCCGGCTTCACCACCGTGCGGAATCTCGGCGACGCACACAACGAATCCATCGCGCTGCGCAATGCGGTCAACGCCGGCATCGTGCCCGGCCCGCATATCTTCAGCGCCGGCCAGTTCGTCGGCAGCACCGGCGGCCACGCCGATCCCACCAACGGCTTTCGCTGGGACCTGCAGGGTGACCCGGGTCCGAAGGACGGCATCATCGACTCGCCCGCGGACGCCTGGAAGGCGGTGCGCCAGCATTACAAGGACGGCGCCGACCTGATCAAGATCATGCCTTCCGGCGGCGTGCTCGATGAAAGTTCGAGCTCCGAGAATCCGCAGATGACCCTGGCCGAGATCAAGGCCGTGGTCGCCGCCGCGCACGACTACGGCTTCACCGTGGCCGCCCACGCGCACGGCGCCGAGGCGATTCGCCGCGCCGTGCTTGGTGGCGTGGATTCGATCGAGCATGGCACCTTCATGGACGCCGAAGACATGAAGCTGATGAAGGAACACGGTACCTGGTACGTGCCGACCATCATCGCCGGCCAGTTCGTGATGGAGAAGGCGAAGGAAGGCTGGTATCCGCCGCAGGTCGCCGCCAAGGCCGAGCAGGTCGGCCCGGTGATCATGGCGACCGCTGGCAAGGCCTACCGCGCCGGGGTGAAGATCGCCTTCGGCACGGACGCCGGCGTCTATCCGCACGGCGAGAATGCCAGGGAATTCGCCTACATGGTCCAGGCCGGCATGCCGCCGATGTTCGTGCTGCAGGCCGCCACCACCCATGCCGCCGAGTTGCTGGGCAAGTCCGACCGGTTCGGCGAGATCGCGGTGGGGCGCGGCGCCGACGTGATCGCCGTGCCGGGCAACCCGCTGAAGGACATCACCGTCATGCAGAAGGTCAACTTCGTGATGAAGGATGGCGTGATCTACAAGGAAGGCGGCAAGCCCACGCTTCAATGAGGCACGGCGCTCCTTGCCTTCGCTCCCTCTCCCCGTTCGGGGAGAGGGGTTGGGGTGAGGCGACAATCTCGCCCGGAGCTCCAGCGGAGCAGGCTTTGATCGGCATTTCGGCGAGCACCCGCCCCTCACCTCAATCCTCTCCCCCGCAGTGGAGAGGAGGCGAACATCACAAGCGAGGTATCTGCTTGAAACGGTCATTGCTGTAGCATTGCCGACATGACCGAGCAGCCTGAATCCCCTCCTGAATCGACCACCCACTTCGGCTTTCGCGACGTCCCCGTCGCCGAAAAGCAGAAGCTGGTCGGGCAGGTGTTCACCTCGGTGGCGCGCAGCTACGACCTGATGAACGACCTGATGTCGTTCGGCGTGCATCGCCTGTGGAAGCGCCATTTCGTGGCGGTCAGCGGCGTGCGCCGCGGCGATCGCGTGCTGGACCTGGCCGGCGGCACCGGCGACATCGCCGCGCTGCTGAAGCCGGTGGTGGGTGAGCAGGGCGAGGTGGTGGTCGGCGACATCAACGCGGCGATGCTGGGCGTCGGCCGCGACCGCATGACCGACCGCGGCCTGGTCGGCGGCCTGCGCTGGGCCCAGCTCAACGCGGAGATGCTGCCGTTTCCCGACAACAGCTTCGACGCGGTGACCATGGCCTTCGGCCTGCGCAACGTCACCGACAAGGACAAGGCGCTGGCCGACATCTGCCGCGTGCTCAAGCCCGGCGGGCGGCTGCTGGTGCTGGAGTTCTCCAGGGTACAGAGCGAACTGTTCGGCAAGCTCTACGACTTCCACTCGTTCAGGGTGCTGCCGAAACTGGGCCAGTTGTTCGCCGGCGACGCCGACAGCTACCAGTACCTGGCCGAGTCGATCCGCAAGCATCCCGACCAGCAGACGCTCAAGGGCATGATGGAACGTGCCGGCTTCGGCCGGGTCGAGGTGCGCAACCTCAGCGGCGGGATCGTGGCGATCCATCGCGCCTACAAACTCTGACGACACCCGCGGCACCAACCCCCGAAAGGGACTGAACGCGGGTCGGAGCAGCAACCGGCCATGCCCAACCGTTATCGTCATTTTGCCGCCATCAGTGCCCTGCTCGGCTGGCTGGCGCTGGCGTTGCAACTGCTGCTGTCGATCCAGCTGACGGTGGCGAACGGCCAGGGCGTGCTGACCGGGGTGTGGATCTACCTCGGCTATTTCACCGTGCTGACCAACGTGCTGGTGGCGTTGGCGTTGACCGCGGCGGCGCACAGCCGACCCGGTTCGATCCGAAGATTTTTCCGGCGCCCTGACGTGCATACCGCCATCGCGATGAGCATCGTCATCGTCTGCGCCATCTACAACCTGATGCTGCGCCAGCTGTGGCATCCGCACGGCTGGCAGATCGTCGCCGACGACGCCCTGCATGTGTTGATGCCGCTGCTGTTCGTGCTGCACTGGTGGCTGGCCGTAGCCAAGTCGACGCTGCGCTGGGCCCAGATCGCGTACTGGCAAAGTTACCCGGCCATCTATTTTGTCTATGCGCTGACGCGCGGCGCGGTGAATCACTGGTACCCCTACCCGTTCCTCGACGTCGCCACGCTGGGCTATCTCCACGTGCTGCTCAATGCCTGCGCGGTGCTGCTGGTGTTCGTCGCCGTGGCCTCGCTGCTGCTCGCGCTGGGACACTGGCAGGTGCGGCGCGAGGGAAAGGCCATCGTGGTACGCGCGCAGCCCTGACCGATCGGACGCGATTCAGCCCGCTGGCACGCGCAGATCCTCCAGCAATTCGCCTGAGCGCGGCATCTCCTCCTCGTGCTCGGCGTCGCGCCAGCTTTCCTGCAGGGCATCGGCGTACCAGCGACGCATCGCCGGCAAGTCGAGCAGCCGCTGCGTGTAATCCGCCGCCGCCTGACCGAGGGCGATGCCGTAGGTCTGGATGCGGAACGCCACCGGCGCGAAAAACGCATCGACGGCGGTAAACCCCGGGCCGGCAAGGAAGGGACCGCCGAACCGGCTCAGTCCCTCGCTCCACAGTTCGTCGACACGCGCGATATCGGCAGCCAGCGCCGTCGGCAGGTCGCTCCGCAAGCGGATGCGCACGCCACAGTTCATGCCGCAGTACTGGCGCAGGGCGGAAAAGCCCGAATGCATCTCTGCCGCGGCACAACGTGCCCACGCCCGTGCGACGGGATCGGACGGCCAGGCCTCCGGATGACGTTCGGCCAGGTACTCGGCGATGGCCAGCGTATCCCACACCACGGTGGCGCCGTCATGCAGACACGGCACCTTGCCGTTCGGCGAGAACGCGCGGAACGCGTGCCAACTGGCACCGTTGCCCTGCGCGAACGTCACCAGCCGCTCCTCGAACGGAATGCCCAGCGCACTGAGCAGCAACCATGGCCGCAGCGACCACGACGAGTAATTCTTGTTCGCGATGTAGAGCTGGTACATGCCGCGGGTCCGCTCGGGATCAGTTCTGTTCGCAGGCTTCGGCCGGCGGCGGCATGCTCGGCAGGGCCCGTCGCCGCACGTTCGCCAGCGCCACACCGGCCACCGTGACCACGCCGCCGACGAGGGTCAGCAGGCCCGGGCGTTCGTCCAGCCACAGCCAGCCGATCAGCACCGCGATCGGCGGCGAGAAATAGATGAAGCTGGACACCTGCGAGGCGGATGCGCGCCGCAGCGCCGCATTCCAGGCCATGTAACCGACGAAGGTGGGCGCGATGCCCAGCCACAGCAGGGCAGCCACGTGCGACCACGGCGCCGCCCGCAGCGCGCCCGCGAAACCGGTGGCGAACGGCAATGCACCCAAGGTGCCGGCGAACAGCGTGAAGGCGGTGACGCCGATCATGCTGCTGCGGGCAAAGAACGGCTTCAGGCCGACGAAGAAGATCGCCGAGGCGAGCACGCTGAGCAGCACCAGAATCGCCATCGGCTGGAACTTCACCTGCTTGCCGCTGGCCAGCACCACCAGCACCACGCCGACCAGGGCCACGCCGAGACCGATCAGGGTGCGGGCGGACAGCCGTTCGTGCAGCCATACCGCCGAGACCGCCGCGGTGGCGGCGGGCACCAGCGAAATCAGGATCGATGCGGTGCCGCTGGCGATCCGCGTTTCGGCGTAATTGAGGCACAGGTGATACACGGTGAGCCCGATCACCCCGAGCAGGGCCAACTGCGGCCAGTCGCGCCGCGCCGGCAACGCGACTCGCCTCGCCGCCAGCAGGGCGGCGAAGCAGACCGAGGCAATGGCCAGCCTCGCGAATGCCACTTCGCCGGGAGTAAACGAAGACAGCGCGTAGGCGATTGCCGCGTAGGCCGACGACCAGGTCAGCAGGGCGACGCCGATCAACAGGAGCGTGCGCCCGTCAAGGCGCTCAGAGGTATCCATGGGGACGGATTCCGATGCAGGGGAAGTGCGCATCCTAGTCTTGACGAGGGCGCCGAGGAATAATGCATCAAGTCATGATCGACATGTTCAGCCAACGATTGAAGCCATCAACGAGTGATCCTGCCTTGGAATCGAAACCCGAATTGGACAGCAAGGATTGGCAGCTGCTGGAAGCGCTGCAACGGGATGCCCGCCTGGGCTACGCCGAGCTGGGGCGCAAGGTGCAGCTTTCCGCGCCGGCGGTAGCCGAGCGGGTCAGGCAGCTGGAGGATGCCGGCGTGATCACCGGCTATCGCGCCACGATCGACCCCAGGCGCCTCGGCTACGCGATCAGCGCCATGATCCGGCTGCGCTGCGACGGTGTCACCTGCGCCCGCATCGGCAGCCTGGTGGAGGACATTCCCGAGGTGCTCGAATGCCGCCGGCTGGCCGGCGAGGATTCCGCCCTGCTGCATGTGGTGGCGATGTCGATCGGCCATCTCGAGGCGGTGCTCGACCGCCTGCTGAAGACCGGCGCCAGCACCAGCACCACCACCCTGATCGTGCTGCAGACGCCGCACGCGCATCGCCCGCTGACCCGCGCGATGTGGCAGGCCGCGCAGGCCATGTCGGGCGACTGACTCGCACCTAGCAGCCTGTCGGACTTTGCTCGGGCGGGCTGCGAATCCGTCTGTGCGGTCCATATTTTCGCTGCTTCCTGACCCATAGAGCCACTATGGGCCGGCGAAGCGTCGAAAATCTGTCCTCGCACAGCCGAATTCTCGCCTCGACCAGCAAAGCCCGACAGGCTCCCAGTACTTTTGTCACGGTCGCCCGCGCGACCAGGCACGCATACTCGGACGCTGGTTCGATGCCACAGGGGTTCCCATGCGCCACCTGATTTCCCTCCTGCTGGCGGGCGCGTTCGCGCTTGCGCTGGCTGCTCCCGCTCCCGCCTACCCGGCCGCTGCCGGCGGCAAACCGGCCGATACCGAAGGTGGCACCACCCCACCCGTCGAGAGCGCCACACGGACGCAGCACCGCGTCAGCATCGGCGGCCATGCCATCGATTACACCGCCACCGCCGGCACGCTGATCATCCGCGACGACAAGAACGAGCCGCAGGCCAGCGTGTTCTACGTGGCCTATACGCTGGGCAAGGGCGGCCCGGACACTAGCGGGCGAAATCACCGGCCGCTGACCTTCCTGTACAACGGCGGCCCCGGCTCCTCCAGCATGTGGCTGCACATGGGCTCGTTCGCGCCGATGCGGATCGAGACGGCCAGTCCCGCCGCGACCGCGCCGCCGCCGTACCACCTGGTGCCGAACCAGGACAGCCTGCTGGACAAGACCGACCTGGTCTTCATCGACGCCGTCGGCACCGGTTACTCGCGCGCGCTGGGCAAGGCGACCGGCAAGGATTTCTGGGGCGTGGACCAGGACGTCTCGGCATTCACCCGCGCGATCCAGCGCTACGTCGACATCAACCGGCGCTGGAATTCGCCGAAGTTCCTCTACGGCGAAAGCTACGGCACCACCCGTTCGGCGGCGCTGGTCGATGCGTTGCAGGACAAGGGCATGGCCTTCAATGGCGTGATCCTGATGTCGTCGATCCTCAACTACGGCATCCGCATCCCGGGCTATGACGAGAGCTACGTCGGCTACCTGCCGAGCTACGCGGCGGCCGCCTGGTACCACGACAAACCGGCCCACAAGCCGGCCGACCTGAAGACCTACCTCGACCAGGTACGCGCCTGGGCGCAGGGCCCGTATGCCGCCGCGCTGGCGCAGGGACAGAACCTCCCGCCAGCCCAGCTCGATGCAGTGGCGCGCCAGTTGGCCGCCTATACCGGGCTGTCGGTGTCATTCGTCAAGCAGGCGAACCTGCGCATCGACCTGGGGCGGTTCCGCAAGGAGCTGCTGCGCGGCCAGCGCCTCACCCTGGGCCGCTTCGACAGCCGCTTCACCGGTACCGATCCCGATGCCGCGGGCGAGAACCCGGACTACGACGCATCGGACGCCGGCATCAGCGGCGCGTTCGTCGCGGCGTTCCACGACTACCTCGACAGGCAGCTCGGCTACCACAGCAAACTGGACTACCGACCCACCTTCGGCGAGATCAACAAGCACTGGGACTGGAAGCACAAGGCCGCCGATATCGAACACCCGCTGCCGCTGGCCTACGTCGCCGGCGACCTGGCCCACGCGATGCGCAGCAACCCCCACCTCCAGGTGTTGTCGGTCAACGGCTACTACGACTTCGCCACGCCGTTCTTCATCACCGAGTACGACCTCGCGCACATGAATCTCGATCCCTCGCTGCGCGGCAACCTGCAGTTCCTGTACTACCCGTCGGGGCACATGATCTATCTGAACACCGACGCGCTGAAGCAGCTCAAGGGCGATCTCGCCCATTTCTACGATCGCGCCGCACCGCAGCGCTGAGAGGGAGTTACCGACCATGCGCCAATCACCGCTCGCCCCATTCGCCCTCGCCCTGCTGATGTGCCTCGGCAGCCCCGTCCACGCGGCCGATGCGCCGAAGGATGCCGCCAAGGCGCAGTCCGACAAGGACGGCAAGAAGGACGAACTGCCGATACCGCCCGAACGCAGCGTGGTCACCCGGCACAGCGTGCGCATCGATGGCCGCAGCATCGGCTACAAGGCCACTGCCGGCACCCTGCTGATCAAGGACGACAAGGACAAGCCCGCGGTCAGCGTGTTCTACGTCGCCTACACCGTGGACGACGGCAAGCCGGACCGGCGCCCGGTGACGTTCATGTTCAACGGCGGCCCCGGCTCTTCCAGCATGTGGCTGCACATGGGTTCGTTCGGTCCGGTGCGGGTGGCCAACAAGGGCGACCAGCCGATTCCGCCACCGCCATACCAGACCGTGCCGAACGAATACAGCCTGCTCGACAAGACCGACCTGGTCTTCGTCGACGCGCCCGGCACCGGCTACTCGCAGCTGGTCGGCGCGGCCAAGGGCAAGGACTACTACGGCGTGGACCAGGACGCCGCCGCGTTCGCGAAATTCATCACCCGCTACGTCGGCGACAACCATCGCTGGAACTCGCCGAAGTTCCTGTTCGGCGAGAGCTACGGCACCACCCGTTCGGCGGTGCTGGTGAAGCTGCTGCAACAGCAGGGCATGGAGTTCAACGGCGTGGTGCTGATGTCCTCGATTCTCGACTTCAGCGTGTGGGCCAATACCGGCGTCGACCATGCCTACGTCGTCAACCTGCCGACCGAGGCGGCGATCGCCTGGTACCACGACAAGGTCCCGGGCAAGCCGGCCGACCTCGCCGGCTTCCTGGCCGACGTGCGCCGGTTCGCCGGCGGCGACTACACCCTGGCACTGGCCAAAGGCGACGCGCTCGCACCGGCCGAGGCCGATCGCATCGCCGACCGGCTGAGCAAGTACATCGGCCTTTCGCCGACCTACATCAAGGAGGCGAACCTGCGCATCGATCCGAGCCGTTTCCGCAAGGAACTGCTGCGCGACCAGCGCCGCACCGTGGGACGTCTGGACGGCCGTTTCGAGGGCATCGATCCGGACGCCGCCGGCGAGACTCCCGACGGCGATGCCGCCAGCGACGCCGCCACCGGCGCCTACCTGGCCGCGTTCAATCAATACGTCGCCACCGAGCTCAAGTTCAGCGGGAACCGCTCCTACCTGCCCAACAACTACGGCGTGATCAACCGCGGCTGGGACTGGAAGCACAAGCAGGGTCGCGGCTTCGGCTTCACCCAGGCGCCATACGTCGGCAGCGACCTGGCCTCGGCGATGCGCCGCAACCCGCACCTGAAGGTGTTCTCGGCCAACGGCTACTACGACCTGGCCACGCCGTTCTATGCCACCGAATTCGACCTGGGCCATCTCGGCCTCGACCCGTCGATCCGCAAGAACATCGAGTTCGGCTTCTATCCCTCCGGACACATGATCTATTTCGACATCGATGCACTGAAGCAGGTGAAAGCGGACCTGGCACGCTTCTATGATGAGGCGGCGCCGCGCACCTGAGCAGCCCAGACAAACCGGATACCGCCGATGACCCGCAAGCCACCCGACCCGCCACCCGTGGCGAACGACCCGCCCCCGGCCGACCCGCAGCGGCGACGCCTGCTGGGTGGCCTGCTGCTGGGCGGCGCGGCGCTGGGCATCGGCGGTTGCCAGGCCGCCAGCGGGCAGCGCCCGCCTCCCCATGACACCGCGGAATTGCCCGCGGAGGCGGTCGACGCGCTGCTGCAGGAACACATCCGGCACGTGGTGGTGCTGTACGCGGAAAACCGCAGCTTCAACAACCTGTTCAGCGGATTCCCCGGCCTGCAGCAACCACTCGAAGCACTGCCGCCGGAACGCTACCGCCAGCGCGATCGCAACGGCGAACCGTTCACCACCCTGCCGCCGATATGGCAGGGTCTGGTGCCGCACAAGCAGGTGGTCAACCACCACAGCTACAAGATCGGCGAGCACGACATCACCGGCCTGCCGAACGCGCCGTTCGCCCTGCGCACGCCGGCGGGCGAGCCGCTGCCGCACGGCGTGGTGACGCGCGACCTGGTGCATGCGTTCTATCAGAACCAGCTGCAGATCAACGGCGGTCGCAACGACGGCTTCGTCGCCTGGGGCGACAGCGGCGCGCTGGTGATGGGCCACTACGCCGACAGCGCGGTGAACCTGCGGCTGTGGCGACTGGCCGAGCAGTACACGCTGTGCGACAACTTCTTCATGGGCGCGTTCGGCGGCTCCTTCCTCAACCACCAGTATCTGGTCGCGGCGCAGCCGCCGTTCTACCCGCACGCCGACCAGAGTCCGGCGAAGTTCGGCATCGCCACCACCGCGAGCGGCGGCGCCACCGACGTGCAGCTCAAGCTCGCCGACGACTCCCCCGCCAGCGCGATGCAGGGCAAGGCGAAGTTCGCCACGCCGAATACGCTGACCCCGGATTTCCACGCGGTGAACACGATGGGTCCGCCGTATGCGCCGGGCTTCAGCCAGGACCCGCACGACCCGGCACTGGCCGATGCCGCCAATCCCAACACCTGCCCGCCACAGACCCACCAGCACATCGGCGACCTGCTGTCGGCCAAAGGCATCGACTGGGCCTGGTACGCCGGTGCGTGGCAGGCCGCGCTGGATGGCCACGGCGATGGCGTGGCGGGCGAGTTTCCGGAGCAGCCCAACTTCCAGCCGCACCACCAGCCGCTGAACTATTTCGCCAGCCTGGCGCCCGGCACCGCCGCACGTCGGCAGCACCTGCGCGACGGCGGCGTGGGCGAAACCGCCGGCAGCAATCATTTCCTGGCCGATGTCGCGGCGGGCAAGCTGCCGCCGGTGACGTTCTACAAGCCGCAGGGCGACCTCAACATGCACGCCGGCTACTCCGACGTGGAGGCCGGCGACCGCCATCTCGCCGGCGTGGTGCATGCGCTGCAGGGCAGTCCGCAATGGGCGCAGATGCTGGTCGTGATCACGGTCGACGAGAACGGCGGCTGGTGGGATCACGTGGCGCCGCCCAGAGGCGACCGCTGGGGGCCGGGCACGCGCGTGCCCGCCATCGTCGTCTCGCCGTTTGCCAGACGCGGCCATGTCGATCACACGGTCTACGACACCGGCTCGATCGCCCGCTTCATCACGCGCCGCTTCGGACTGCCCAGACTGCCCGGCCTGATACTGCGCGAGCAGTCCATGATCGCCGCCGGCGGGCCACCGCCGGGCGACCTCACGGCGGCGCTGCAGTTCGACACCCGCTGATCACCCGCACCACGGAGCCCTGCCATGCGCGAGCTGTATCCCGAGATCGAACCGTACCGGACCCATCGCCTCGCGGTCGATGCGCTGCACACGCTGCACGTGGAGGAATGCGGCAACCCGGCAGGCCTGCCGGTGGTGTTCCTGCATGGCGGGCCTGGCGCGGGCATCTCGACATACCACCGTCGCTTCTTCGACCCGGCGCGCTACCGCATCGTGCTGTTCGACCAGCGCGGGGCCGGCCAGTCCACTCCGTTCGCCGAACTGATCGACAACACCACCGCGCATCTGGTCGCCGACATCGAGGCGATCCGCGAACGGCTCGGGATCGAGCGCTGGGTGGTGTTCGGCGGTTCGTGGGGGTCGACGCTGGCGCTGGCCTATGCGCAGGCCCATCCGCAACGCACGCTCGGCCTGGTGTTGCGCGGCATCTTCCTCGGCCGACCGCAGGAACTGCGCTGGTTCAACGAGGCCGACGGCGGCGCCTCGCAGATCTTCCCCGAGCGCTGGGCGCGCTTCCTCGGTTTCATTCCTCCGGAGGAGCGCGGCTCGCTGCTGGATGCCTACTGGCAGCGCCTGAACGGCACCGACGAGGCGGTCCGGCTCGCCGCGGCGCAGGCGTGGAGCGCATGGGAAGGCGGCAGCACCACGCTGATCCACGATCCCGACGCGCCCGGCATTTTCGAGGAGCCGCAGAAGGCGGTCAGCCTGGCGGTGATGGAGGCCCACTACTTTCGCCACGCGCTGTTCCTCGAGCCCGACCAGCTGCTGCGCGATATCTCGCGCATCCGGCATATCCCGGCCACCATCGTGCACGGCCGCTACGACATCATCTGCCCGGTGAAGAGTGCCTGGGACCTGAGCCAGGCGTGGCCCGAGGCGGCGCTGCGCATCGTGCTGGCCGGGCACAGCGCGGCCGACCCCGCGATCGTGGACCAGCTGGTGGAAGCCACCGACCAGCTGGCCGATCGCTACGCCTGATCCGGGCCGGCGGGTGGCTAGTGTGGTGTTGCGCGTTGGGGGCTCGACCCGGCCTCGGCCGGCAGCAGATCCGGTTGCGCGCGGTACCAGCGTCCCGCATGCAGCAGATGGAATTTGCGCTGGCCGTCGGTCAACGCCACGGCCAGCCCCAGCACGCCCCAGCGCGCGTACAGATCGCCGCTGGGCTTGCCGTCGCGGATGCGCAGGTGCGCGAACAGGTCCACGCGCCGGTTGCTGGCGACCAGGTGGTCGAGGATGAAATCACCACGCTGCGCCTCGATCCGGACGTGGGCGGTCGCGTTGCCGTCATTGATCACGTTGGCGATCCACTTGGGAAACGCGCTGCGGTCGGCAAACAGCGACAGCAACAGGCTGACGTCCTTCATCTCGATCGTGGCAGCGCCCTGCATCCGCATCGGTTGATCCCAGTCCAGCCGCGCATCCTGCAGGGTGATCCGGGCCCACCACGGCGGCGCACGGGAGCCCTCGACGCGCACGCCATCGAGGCCCAGGGTGAAGTCCTTCAGGTCGAAGGCATGCCCGCTGCGACTGGCGCGGTCGAGTCGGGTGTCCATCTTCAGGTCGCCGCTCAGGCGCGACACACCCAGCGCAAGCCGCGCATCGGGGCTGCTCATCTGCATTCGGCCGGCGCTGACATCGCCGTTCTCGTCGATGCGGAAGTCGGTGCTCATGCGCCCGTGGCCACCGAGGAAACTCAGGCTCTTGCCGGGCAGGTAGCGGTTGTACGCGCGCAGGTCGGGCACCTCGGCGTCGGCGAAGTGCAGTCGTGCCAGGAAGTCGCGGCCCAGCTCGGCCAGCGTGGCCGAGGTCCGCATGTCCACCTGCAACGCCTGTCCGCGCAGGTAGGCCTGGCCCGGGGCGCTGCGGGGCGCCAGGGTGAACCGGTCCACGGTCAGGCCGACCAGCGTGTTCGCGCCGACCGCGGCCGCCACTACGCGCGCCTGGGCGTGCGCGTTCCCGGCGAACACGTTGTCGAGCACGCCGGCGGCCAGGTCGACCGTGGGTACCTCGACGTGACTGCCGGGCAGCAGCGTGCCGGCGTCGACATGCAACTGGCCATCGATGTCGCCGGCGCCGTCCAGTTGCAGCCACGGCCGGGACGACGTCAGCGGCGTGAGCCAGCGTAGCGAGGCGAAATGCCAGCGCCAGTCCGCGGTGCCGGAGAGCAGGTGCAACAGCTGGCCGGCCGATTGATCCGGCAGCCACCGCCGCGTGGCGACACGCAAGTCCGCTTCGAGGCGATGGGCCGTCTTCGCACCGCGGCTGCCGTCCAGCGGCCGAATGCGCGCGTGCATCATGACCCCGTCGGGCTGCACCGCCAGATCGAGCTGACCGCGGCGACGCTGTTGCGAGCCATCGGCATCGGTGATCGCCACCGGCGCATTCCACTGCAACGTCCCGCCCGGTGCGAGCACGCCGTGATGGAGCGAGAAGTCGGCGCTGAGATGACCGCCCAATGGTGCCGAGCTCACTGCCAGCGCGCCGGCCCGGCTGGCTCCCAGCGCGATCGTGGGCGTCGTCCCGGCCATGATCACGCGCAGGTCGGTCCGCTCGATCTTGCGCCAGCCCGCCGGCTGCTCATAGGTGAAAGAGTCCATCGCAATGCGCAGCTCGACGTGCGCATCGTGCAGCAGTTCCTGCCCGGCATAGCGCACCCGTGCCGCGGGCATCTCCAGCCGCGAAGGGAAGACCTCGCTCGCGCCGCCACGCAACTGATGGGTGAAACCGATCCAGGACGCGGCCCGGCCGTCGCTGTCGGCAACCAGCTCACCCACGCGCAGCTGGCGCAGCGAAAACGTGGTCAGATGATCGACGGTGACGCGCCATGCGTCGGGCCGGAAAGCCGGCGGCTTCAGGTCGGCAGCAGCCATCTGCACATCGAGCTTCACCGTCGTGGCGCGGACCACCCCGAAGCGCAGCTCGCGGCGGAACAGCGGCCACAGCATGACCCGTCCCTGCGCGGAGTCGCCCCGGGCACTCCACAGCAACTTGCGGGCCTGCCCGCGCAACTGCAGCTGCTGCACGCCGATCTGCCCGGGCCACAGCGTCCACGCCCAGTCCCATTGCGCATGGAAGACCCGCGGATTGCGGTTCACCGCCGTGCGCGCCAGCGGACTGTTGATGAAACTGTTGCCTGCGAGCAGATAGAGCACGTACAGCACACCGGACAACCACAACAATCGACGCAGGGGTGCAGGCAGGGTGCGCATCGGGCTCGATTCGGGGGACGGACAAGCAGCATGGGCCCGTCGGTGTGATGACCGGGTGGATCACGCAGCGGCAGCCTGCGGCGAAGGCATTCCCGCGCAAGAAACGGAGTGCGGCAGCTGACCGTGTCGCCCACACTGGATCAGCTCCTCCACCGGGACCGCGCCATGCTGACCTTGTTCGACTACCTGCCGTCGCAGAACGCCTGGAAAGTGCGCCTGCTGCTGAACCATCTGGACCAACCGTACCGCACGGTGCCGGTGAGCATTTTCGATGGCGAGGGGCGCACCGAGACTTACCTGCGCATCAGTCCGACCGGTACGGTACCGGCGATCCGGCTCGATGACGGCCGCACGCTGGCCGAATCGAATGCGATCCTGACCTACCTGGCCGACGGCACCCGCTATCTGCCCGACGATCGCTACCGGCGCGCGAAGGTGCAGCAGTGGCTGCACTTCGAACAGGAGCGGGTGGAATCGGTGATCGGCGCGCTGCGTCACTGGACGATGACCGGCAAGCTGGCACGGCGCTCGCCGGAAGTGGTCGAGGGCAAGCGCGTCGCGGCGCGACGAACCCTCGACATCCTGGAGGCCGAATTGCAGGCACGGCCGTTCCTCGTCGAGGACAGCTACACCATCGCCGACATGGCGGTGTTCGCCTATGCCAGCCGCGCCGAAGAAGCCGGCCTGTCGCTGCAGCCCTGTCCGCACATCCGCGCCTGGCTCACGCGGGTCGAGGCGCAGCCGGGGTTTCTCGCCACCATGCATCCGTATGCGATCGATCCCCATTCGACCAGGGAACTGCCCTAGCAAACTGCTTGGACCACGGCTTTCGTCACGGGCGAACGACGTGGAGGCAATGGCATACTCGGGGTTTCCCGGTTCGAGTATCGTCCATGCGTCTGTTGCCCACCGCCGTCTTCGGCATGCTGTTGCTGCCGCTGGCAGCTCATGCCGCCGACCCCAATTCCTACGCGCAGCCGAAGCAGGTGCGGGTGACCCATCTGGATCTCGACCTGCGCATCGACTTCCCGCACCATCGGCTCGACGGCCAGGCCACGCTGAAGCTGGACTGGAAGAATCCCGCGGCCACCTCGCTGGTGCTGGATACGCGCGACCTGAAGATCGCGAAGGTCGAGGCGCTCGGTGCCGACGGCCAGGCCACGAAGCTGAAATATGCGCTGGCCTCGCGCAACGAGACGCTCGGCAGCAAGCTGACCATCGCCACGCCAAAGCATCCGGCACGGGTGCGCATCGTCTATTCCACCTCGCCGGAAGCCTCGGGCCTGCAGTGGCTGACTCCGGCCCAGACGGCCGACAAGACCCAGCCGTTCATGTTCTCGCAGTCAGAGTCGATCCACGCCCGCTCATGGGTGCCGCTGCAGGATTCGCCGGCGGTGCGCTTCAGCTATGACGCCCACGTCCACGCACCGAAGGGCATCCGCGTGGTGATGAGCGCGCTCAACGACGCCGGGCATCCGCTTGACGGATCGTTCGACTTTTCCCAGCCGCATCCGATCCCGTCGTATCTGCTGGCGATCGCCGCCGGCGACATCGCGGTGAAGCAGACCGGCCCGCGTTCGGCCGTGTATGCGGAACCGGGCGTGGTCGCCAAGGCCGCGCACGAGTTCGAGGACACCGAGCAACTGATCGCCGCCACCGAAAAGCTCTACGGGCCCTACGCCTGGGGCCGCTACGACATCCTGGTGCTGCCGCCGTCGTTCCCGTACGGCGGCATGGAAAACCCGGACATGACCTTCGCCACGCCGACCGTGCTGGTGGGCGACAAGAGCCTGGTCTCGCTGGTCTCGCATGAGCTGGCGCATTCGTGGTCGGGCAATCTGGTGACCAGCGCCTCCTGGCGCGACATCTGGCTCAACGAGGGCTTCACCACCTACGTGCAGGGGCGCATCACCGAAGCGGTCTATGGCAAGGTGCTGGCCGACGAAGAAGCCCTGCTGTCCGCCCGCGCGCTGCAGAAGAGCATCGGCGCGATGCCGGCCAATGCACAGAAGCTGGCGCCCGATCCGCGCGGCGTCGGCGCCGACGACGCGCTGTCCGACGTGGCCTACGACAAGGGCTCCTGGTTCCTGCGCACGCTGGAGCAGCGCTTCGGCCGCGCGGCGTTCGACGAGTATCTGAAGGGCTACTTCAAGCATTTCGCGTGGCAGAGCATCACCACCGAGCAGATGCTCGACTACATGAAGCCGAACCTGATCGAGAAATACCCCGGCAAGATGAGCTGGGACGAGGTGAAGGCCTGGGTCTACGCCGACGGCATCCCGAAGAATGCGCCGCTGCCGGACTCGCCGCGCTTCACCGCCATCGACCACGAGCGCAGCACATTCCTGGAAGGCACGCTGGCCGCGGACAAGCTCGACGCGAAAGGCTGGAACACGCAGGAATGGATGTACTTCCTCGACCGCCTGCCCGACGTGGCGCCGCTGGACAAGCTGCAGCAGCTCGACGCCGCCTGGCACCTCACCGGCACGCCGAACGCCGAGATCGGCATGCGCTGGTACAGCCACGCGATCGCCGGCGGTGACAGGGCGGTCTGGACGGCCGCCGCCGAGCACATGACGCGGATCGGCCGGCTCTACCTGACGACCCCGCTGTACAAGGCCTTCGCCAGGACGCCGGAGGGACTGGCCTACGCCGAGACGGTCTATGCCGGGGCCAAGGCGGGCTATCACCCACTGACCCAGCAGGCGGTGGAGGCGATCTTCACCGCGGCGAGGAAAGCGGAGCACCCGTAGGTACAGCCGCTCTCCCCGCCTGCGGGAGAGAGCGGGGACCATCCGCCACACGAACCCGAAGAGCCGCTCATGCCGTCATCGACACCTCCCGCTGCCGTTCCCCTGTGGAAACGCATGCTGCTGCGCCGCCTGAAATTCCTGGCGTGGCTGCTCGCCCTGCTGGCCATCGTGCTGGGCGGCAGCTACCTGTTTGCGCCGCAGTGGCTGATGCGGGCGAACGTCGCGCGCGAGGCGATGGCCGCTCACCTGGAGAAGCATTCGGTGCAGGTCGGCGATACCCGCTGGGTCTACTACGAGGGCGGCGAGGGTCCGACCATCGTGCTGCTGCACGGCTTCGCCAGCAGCAAGGAAGTCTGGATGCAGACGGCCAGACGGCTCACGCCGCATTTTCACCTGGTCATTCCCGACCTGCCCGGCTGGGGCGACTCCTCACGCCTTGCCGGCGCCAGCTACGACATCGACGCCCAGGCCAAGCGGCTCGATGCCTTCGTGCAGACGCTTGGGCTGCAGCGGTTCGTGCTGGTCGGCCATTCGATGGGCGGCGCGATCGCCGGGGTCTATGCGGCCGGGCACCCCGAGCATGTGGCCGAACTGGCGCTGGTCGACGCGTTCGGCCTGAAGGCGAGCGACACCGCGTTCAGCCGCGCGGCGATGGCCGGCAAGGACCCGTTCGTGTTCGACGATCGGGCCGGCTTCGAGCGCGCCAGCGCCCAGGCCTTCGCCCACCCGCTCGACCTGCCCGGCCGGTTTGTCGACGTGCTGGTCAAGCGCAACCGGCGCGACCATGCGTTCATCGAACGCACCTTCGACGCATTGCGCCAGCCGTCCCAGCATCTTGCGGTGCAGGACCGGCTCGGCCAGCTGGGCATGCCGGTACTCGGCCTGTGGTGCCACGACGACAAGATCGTCGACGTCTCGGCACTGGACAGCCTGCGCAACGGCCTGACCCGCGCCAGCGCGATCAGCACCAGTGTCATCAACGGCTGCAACCACATGCCGATGCTGGAAAGGCCCGATGAAACCGCGCAGATTCTCACCGGATTCGCGCTCTCGCATTGAACGCTCGCGACCGGATCCGGTCCTTTTTCCATACGGTCATGCTCGGCTCAGCCTGCCGCGGTACATCATATTGTGAATTACCGATGACAACATGGGACAATGCCTCGGTGATTCCGAGGTTTGGCGTGCCATCCTGCAAGAAAACGGAACGATGCAGCGACCCATGAAACAGAACCTCATTCGAACCGGTGTGGATGCGATCGTGCGCATGTCCTCCACCCGCGCCAATTACTGGGCCGAACTCGGCCTGGACGCGGCCCTGGGGCTGCTGCTGGTGGTCGAGGGCTGGCGCCACCACACCGGCCAGCCGTGGATCGCGCTGCTGGCCTGCCTGCTGGGCCTGTTCGTCTTCAGCTTCATCGAGTACTTCTTCCACCGCTGGATGTTCCACACGCGGATCCCGCTGTTCGAGCAGGGCCATCGCATGCACCACGAACGTCCGCTGGGCTACGACTCGCTGCCGTTCTTCCTGCCCGCCGTGGTGCTGCTGGTTCTGGCCGGTATGTTCATGCTGATCATGCCCGACGGTTTTGCGATGCTGATGGCCGGCTCGATCACGTTCGGCTACATCGCCTACGGGCTCAGCCATTTCACCATCCATCACGTACGCTTCCGGCAGCCGCTGCTGCGCCGCTGGGCCGGCGCCCACCACGTCCACCACTATCACCCCGAAAGCAATTTCGGGGTCACCACTCCACTGTGGGATGTGCTGCTGGGCACGCGCTACGTCCGGCAGCCCCGGAAGAGCTGAACCCGCCTCAAAGGATGCCCGGAATCAGCGCCTTCACCCGTCGCATGTAATCCGTGTAGGCCGCACCGAACTGTTCGGCCAGCCAGCGCTCCTCCAGCCGCAGCTTGCGCCAGAACGACACCGCCACGATGACCAGCGCCAGCAGGCCGCGCCATTCGCCGATCGCCACGGCGGTGCCCAGGAAGGCCAGCAGCAGGCCGGTGTAGATCGGGTGGCGCACGTAACGGTAGGGACCGCGCTCGATCAGCTCGTGATCCTGCTTGAGCTGAACCACCGCGCTCCAGTTGTTGCCCAGCACCACGCGTGCCCAGCAGGCGAACAGCAGGCCGGCGATCGTCAGCACCAGGCCGGTCAGCGCCAGCCAGTCCAGCTCCGGCAGGAAGCGCCCACCCAGCATGCTGCCGCGGTACCACCGGTTCGGCTCCATCAGTACGGCCGCGATCAACAACGGCAGCCAGTACTTGAACAGGCGCGACCACGCCGGCTCGGTGCGCGCGGTGCTCTTGACCTGGCGCGCGCTCCAGATCCAGTACAGCACGAACAGGACCCAGCAGGCATTCAGCAGGGTGGTCATCGAGAACGGCATGGACTGTCCGTGAGGTGGCGACCGGCAGGGCGGCGGAGAGGCAGAGCCTAGCAGCCCATCGGGCGTGGGTGATCGAGTTCACGGGTCGGGCCAGGCCGTTCGACGGCAACTCGTCCGTGGACTGCCTGTGCGGGATGCCGGACACCCGGACGCCACGAGCCCCGCACTCAGTCGGCGACGTCGGCCACCAGCCGATCGAGCTCGGCCTTGAGGATCGCACCATGCTGGCGCAGCCAGTCGCGCTGCACGCGCCAGTCGGGAAACAGGTTTTCCACCTGCGCCCAGAATCGCGGCGAATGGTTGCGCACCTTGAGGTGGCACAACTCGTGCGCCAGCACGTAGCGCAGCGCCGCCGGCGGCGCCAGCGCCAGCGCCAGATCGAGGTTGATACGGTCGCGCGTGTCCAGGCTGCCCCACAGGCTCTTCATCGGACGGATGCGCAGCGAGGTCGGGGCCAGCCCCAGCTGTGGCACGTAGCCGGTCAGCCAGCGCGACACATCGCGGCGGATCTGCGCCTCCAGGTGCGACGCCAGCAGGCCGCGTGCGATCGGCAGCGCGCGGGTGTGCGGACGCGGGATCACCAGGGTCAGGCCGTCGGCGCCGGGTTCGATGCGCGGATACGGCCCTTCGGCCCAGTCCAGCGTGGCGGTCTCGCCGCGCAGGGGAAAGTCGGTGGGATAGCCCACGCGCAGCGGCGGCAACGGCTTCACGATCAGGTTCAGCTCGTCGAGCTTCTGCTCCAGCCAGTCGGCGTGACTGCGCAGGAACGCGCTGACCTGGGCCGGATGGGTGCCGTGCGGATAGGACACCCGCGCGCCCTTGGGCGTCACCGTCAGGCGCAGGCGACGCGCACGCGGATGGGCGGCCTTCAGCACCCGGATGGTGCTGCCGCCCGCCGTTGCCAGTTCCAGCCAGTCGCCTTCCAGATGTTGCGCCATGTTCCTGCCCGTCGCTGCCGACACGCCGCGGCGAACGCGGCGTGTCGGGTCAGTATGTGGGGAAACCGAGGGTCCGGTGCAAGAGCTATTTGTCACGACCGGGGCAAACATCCGCCCGGCGGGCGTCTCAGCCGTCGTTGGGACGCGGCAGGCCGAACCATTCCTCCAGTTTGCCCAGCAGCCGCTCCAGTTCCAGCGTCAGCAGGGCGAAGCTGGCGTCCATCTCGGCGTGGGCATCCTGCTGGCTGTCGCCCAGCTCGTCCATCACCACGTCCAGGAACTTCAGCTTGCGAATCACCAGATCCTCGCCCAGCACGAAGCTGATGCGATCGTCGAAGGTGAGGCCGAGCAGGAACACCTGCTTGCCGTTGCGCAGATGCTCCTTGACCTCTTCGGCGTCCAGGTCCTGGCGACGGCAACGGGCGATCGCGCCGGTGGCGGTGGCCGGATCGCGCAACTCGCACTCGTCGCCCAGGGCCAGCCCGGCCGGCAGGTTGCCGTTGGCCAGCCAGTCGGTCATCAGCACCCGCGGACCTTCCTCCGGCGCCAGCGGCACCGCGGGAAAACTGCCCAGTGCCTCGCGGATCTGGGTCAGCGCGTTCTCGGCGGACTTGCGGCTGGAGGTGTCCAGCACCAGCCAGCCGTTCTTGCGGTCGGCGTAAGCGGACATCCGCGACTGGCGCACGAACGCGCGCGGCAGCAGCTCGGTCAGCAAATCCTCCTTGATCCGCTTGCGCTCGCGTCCGCCGACCTTGCGGCCTTCCTCCTCGGCGATCTTCTGCACCTTGCGATGCAGCTCGTCATTGATCACCGCCGCCGGCAGCAGCTTGTCCTCGCCACCGACGGTGAGCAGGGTGCATTGCTTGACCACGTGGGTCAGCGGCTCGCCCTCGCCCCGCCCGACCGGCGGCACGAAACCCTTGGTGAACATTTCCAGCGGTCCGCACGGGCGCAGCCGATGCTCGGCCAGGACTTCGTCGAGTCGGTTCAGATCGGTGGCAACGGCGGGGGAAAAGCGGAACAGCGTGAGGTTGCGAAAAAACATTCAATATCCGTGATGAGTGGCGGCCCGAAGGCGGGGTTGTGCTGCCGCGATCCCGGCCCGGGCCGGGATCGCGATGAAGGGGCTCAGCGGGTGACCGCCGCCACGGCCGCGGCCACCGTGTCCAGGTTTGCGCGGTTGAGCGCGGCCACGCAGATGCGGCCGCTGTCGAGCGCGTAGATCGCATGTTCCTCGCGCAGGCGCAGCACCTGGGCCTTGCTCAGGCCCGAATAGGAGAACATGCCGGCCTGGCCCTGGATGAAGCCGAAATCCGGTGCACCGTGCGCTGCCAGCCGCTCGACCAGGCCGGCCCGCATCGCGTGGATGCGCGTGCGCATCTCGCCGAGCTCCTGCTCCCAGCGCCCGCGCAGCTCGCTGCTGCCGAGCACGCCGGCGACCAGGCTGGCGCCGTGCGCGGCCGGGCTGGAATAGTTGGTGCGAATGGTCTGCTTGATCTTCGACAGCAGCCGCGCCGCCTCGTCGCGATCGGCGCCGACCATCGACAGCGCACCGACCCGCTCGCCATACAGCGAGAACGACTTGGAATACGAATTGGCCACCACGAACGCCTCGATCCCCGAGGCCGCCAGCAGCCGGATCGCGGTGGCATCCGCCGCGATGCCCTGGTCGAAGCCCTGGTAGGCGATGTCGATGAACGGCAGCAGCTTGCGCTCCTGCAGCAGCGCGATCACCTGCTGCCACTGCACCGCGTCCAGGTCCACCCCGGTCGGGTTGTGGCAGCACGCATGCAGCAACACCACGGTGCCCGGCTCCAGCTTGCCCAGGTCCTCCAGCATGCCGGCCAGATCCAGGCCGTGGCTGGACGGATCGTAGTAGCGGTATTCCAGCAGCTCGAAGCCGGCGGTGCGGAACACCACGTGATGGTTGCCCCAGCTCGGGTTGCTGATCGCGATCTTCGCGCCCGCACCGGCGACCTGCCGCAACAGGTCGGCGCCGACGCGCAGCGCGGCGCTGCCGCCGATGGTCTGCGCGGTGGCCACGCGGCCGGCCTCCAGCAGCGGCGACCCCGCGCCGAACAGCAGTTGCTGGGTGAGCTGGTTGTAGGCCGGCAGGCCATCGATCGGCAGATAACCGCGCGGCTTGGCCGCCGACGCCAGGCCCAGCTCCACTTCGTGCACCGTGCGCAGCAGCGGGACATGCCCCTGCTCGTCGACATAGATGCCCACGCCGAGATTGATCTTGCCCGGCCGGGTGTCGGCCAGATAGGTCTCGGTCAAACCCAGGATCGGATCGCCCGGGGCCATTTCAACGGATGCAAAGAAGGACACGGTGAGTACTCGACAGGTGAGATGGAAAGGGCGGCGGAACGGTCAAGCCTGCGTGGCGGCGGTCTCATCCGCTGCGTCGGCATCGGGTGGCCCATCCATGGCGCCGGCACCGGGCACACCGAAATCGAACAACTGCCGATCGGCCAGATGCGAGGGTGACACATTGCCCAGCGCGCGGAAGATGTTCTCGCTGCGGCCGGGCTGCAACTGCTCCCATTCTGCCAGCATGCGCCGCACCGCCTGGCGCTGCAGGTTGTCCTGCGAGCCGCACAGGTTGCACGGGATGATCGGAAAGCGCTGTTGCGCGGCATAGTCCGCGATATCGCTCTCGCGGCAATACGCCAGCGGCCGGATCACCACGTGGCGGCCGTCGTCCGAACGCAATTTCGGCGGCATCGCCTTCAGTTGCGCCTGGTAGAACAGGTTCAGGAAGAAGGTGGCGAGGATGTCGTCGCGATGGTGGCCCAGTGCGATCTTGCTGATGCCGTTGGCCGCCGCCCAGGTGTACAGCGCGCCGCGGCGCAACCGCGAGCACAGGCTGCACATGGTCTTGCCCGCGGGAATCAGGCGCGTCACCGTGCTGTAGGTGTCCTGTTCGATGATGTGGAACGGTACGCCGCGGGCGCGCAGATAGTCCGGCAGCACCTGTTCCGGGAAGTCCGGCTGCTTCTGGTCCAGGTTCACCGCGATCAGCTCGAATCGCACCGGCGCCCTGGCCTGCAGCTGCAGCAGCAGGTCCAGCATGGTGTAGGAATCCTTGCCGCCGGACAGGCACACCATCACCTTGTCGCCGTCCTCGATCATGCCGAAATCGACGATCGCCTGGCCCACCTGATGACGCAGGCGCCGGGCCAGCTTGCCGGCCTCGGCAACGGTCGGGTGGATCGGGTCGGACGATGCGGACATGCGGGCCAGTCGAACGGAAAGAGCCGCCATTGTAGCCGGCCGGCGGTTCGGCTTCCGAGGCGCCAAACGGCGTTAAACTAGGAGAACCGTCCCACGCGTTGCCATCACCATGCAGGTTCAGGATCACGCCGAAATCGTCCACCTCCTGGCCGAGTTGCGGATCGAGCACCGTGAGCTTGATGCGTTCATCGCCAAGCTCGCCAGCGGGATAGGTCGCGACGAACTGCAGCTGACCCGGCTGAAGAAACGCAAGCTGCTGCTGAAGGACAACATCGCCCGTCTCGAAAGCAAGCTGATCCCCGACCTCGACGCCTGAGCCCGAACCCGCCGATGACTTCCTTTGCCCCGACCCGCCTGCACGACGAGCATGTCGCGCTGGAGCCGCTGAGCCTCGACCACGTGCCCGCGCTGGAGGCGGCCGCCGCCGACGGCGAGCTGTGGAACCTGTGGTTCACCAGCGCACCGGCACCCGGGCAGGCCCGTGGTTATGTCGAGAAGGCCCTGCAGGGCCAGGCCGACGGCCTGATGCTGCCGTTCGCCGTGCGCGAAGCGTCCAGCGGCGAGATCGTCGGCACCACCCGCTATTACGACTACGTGCCCGAGTTGCCGCGGCTGGCGATCGGCTACACCTGGTATGCGAAGCGCTGGCAGAAGAGCCATCTCAACACCGCCTGCAAGCGCCTACTGCTGCGCCACGCGTTCGAGTCGCTCGACTGCGTCGCGGTGGAGCTGCACACCGACCACCGCAACCTCGACTCGCAACGCGCGATCGAACGCCTCGGCGCCCATCGTGACGGCGTCCTGCGCGCGCACAAGCGGCGACCCGACGGCAGCCTGCGCGACACCGTCTGCTACAGCATCCTGGCGACGGAATGGCCGGACGTGGATCGCTGGCTGGGCCTGCGACTGCAGCGTCTTGGCCAGGCCCGGGCGATCACAGCAGCCGGTTGAGCAGGCGATCCAGCCGGGTGCGATTGAGCCGCTTGAGGTTCTTGCGCACCGGCGCCGGGTAGTGCCGCGGACTCTCGAGGGAACGGTAATCGGACAGCCGCATGGCATGCCGCCGCAGGCTCGCCCATTCGGCCGCATGGCTGGCATGCAGCAGGCGCGCGGGATCGCGCAGCAGCAAGCCGTTTTCCAGATCCAGCGACCAGGCGCGCGGATTGAGGTTGTTGCCGGTGAGCACCGCCACGTCGTCGTCGATGAACAGGCCTTTCAGGTGGTAGCTGTTGTCGCCGTCACGCCACAGATGGAGATTCAGCTGGCCTTCGTCGATCTGCCGCCGATGCGCGCGGGCAAACCGGCGCAGGTTGTTTTCGTACAGGTACGGCAGCAGGCCGATGGTCTTGAACGGCTGATCCGGCGGAATGTAGAAATCGCTGGCGGTCTTGTCGCCGACCATGATGTCGATCGTGCAGCCGCGCCGCAGCAGCTGGCCCAGCATCAGTCGCACCGGGCGCGGCAGGTTGAAATACGGCGTCAGCAGGATCACCCGTTCGCGCGTCTCGCGCAGCAGCGCCAGCAGCACCTCGTTCAGCGTGTTGTCGGTGCGGCCGAAGCCGAGCAGCGGCGTCACCGCCACGTCGGCGGGTGCCGGTGTCTCGCGCGGCACCTCGTAGGCCGCGTGCTGCAGGTCCTGGCGCAAATCGCGGATCGCCGGCTGCAGCGTGCGCGTGGCCGGCACGTCGGCCACGTTCAACGGGCGCACCGCCTCGCTGCCGACGAGATGCTGCTGCACGAAAGCGGCCATCGCCTCGGCCAGGCCGCGATGGCGCAGCACGTGATAGCGGTCGAGCCGGTAGCGCCCGTGCCGGGCCAGATAGACGTCGTTGAGGCTGGCGCCGCTGTACAGCACGGTGTCGTCGATCACGAAACCCTTCAGGTGCAGCACGCCGAACAGCTCGCGGTTCTGCACCGGCACGCCGTAAATGTTCACCCCGGCGCCCAGCCGCGCGGCATACGCGCGATACATGCCCGCATTGCCCTCGCTCTTCTGCTTGCCGATCAGCCCGCGCCGGGCGCGATGCCAGTCGACGAAGACCGATATCTGCAGGTCCGGCTGGCGCGCCCGGGCGGCATACAGCGCCTCGAGCACTTCACGCCCGCCGTCGTCGTCCTGCAGGTACAGGGTCACGATCACGATGCGCCGGGTGGCCTCGCCGATCAGCCGCAGCAGGGTCTGCCGGAAAGCCACCGGATCGGGCAGCCCCTGGATGGCATCGGCCGGCACGGAAAACGCGGGCAGCGTGTCCAGCAATTCTCGCGCACGGCGGGGAAACGGCAACAGCCGGCGGGCGAGCCGGCCGGGAGCGGTCATCAGGCTATTCATCGGTCGTAACGATCGGTCATGCCGACCATCATCGCAAACCCGGCCGCAGGCGCCTACCGCGGCGGCGTGGCCGTGTCGTGTCCGGACACCCGCCGATCACCCCGAGTGGGCGGGGCAGGCCCCTCGCCGGCCGGCGGCCGGGTGCATCCAAAATCCGTTCGTCGACGTATGCAGCCCAGATGAAGCCCGCTTTTCCGGCGGGCTGTGCACGCGGTCATGTGCGACGGGAACATGCGTATGATGGGTTCAGATCAAACGGTCGCCGAGGTAACGCCCTTCCGGGCGAAACGACACGTGTCCCCTTCCCTGAGCAACGCCGCGCCCGACGCGCTGTACTGGTCGGCCCAGATGGCCGCGGTGTCGGCAAGGCGCGACCGCGCCAGTTTCATGCGCATCTACGATCATTTCGCGCCGCGCCTGCAGCGCTACCTGCGCAACCTCGGCGTGCCCGAATCGATGGCCGACGAGCTGGTGCAGGAGGCGCTGCTGACGCTGTGGCGCAAGGCCGCGATGTTCGATCCGGCGCGTGCCAGCCTGGGCACCTGGCTGTACCGGGTGGCGCGCAATCTGTACATCGACCACGTGCGGCGCCAGCCGCACTGGTTGCCGATCCAGGACGGCCTGGACCGGCTCGATCATGCCGAGTCCGCCCGGCTCGACTCGCAACCGGAGTCGTCCGTCGACCAGGACATCCTGAAACAGGCGATCGATCGCCTTCCCCCCGTGCAGGCCAAGCTCGTACGCATGTGTTACCTCGAAAGCAAAAGCCACAGCGAGATCTCCGCTGAACTGGACATGCCGCTGGGCTCGGTCAAATCCTCGCTGCGGCGCGCCTTCGCGAAACTGCAGGGCAGCATGAGGGCGCCGCGATGAGCCCGAACCACCACCTCGACGACGCCACCCTGCTCAGCTATTCCGCCGGCGCGCTGCCGGCGGCGCTGGCAGTGGTCGCTTCCGCGCACCTGGAGCGCTGCACCACCTGCCGCGCGCGCCTGCTCGATGCCGACCAGATCGGCGGCGTGCTGATGCAGCAGCAGCGCGTCGACCTGCCGAGCGAGGAGGCGCGCGTCGCCATGCTGGCCCGGCTGGATGTCGAGCCGGCGCTCGAGCCACCGGCGCCGCCGGTCGACGTGGTGGCCGAAGCCGACCCGGATCGGCTGCCCAGCGCGCTGCATCCCTGGTTCGGCCACTCCCTGCGCGCGCTGCGCTGGCGCCGCGTGGCGCCCGGCGTGCAGCGCATCCTGGCCAGGGACATCAGCGGCGGCGACCTGATGCTGCTGCGCATCGCGCCGGGCAGCAAGCTGCCGTTGCACAGTCATCGCGGCAACGAGCTGACCATGATCCTGGACGGCGCCTACGACGACATGCTCGGCCATTTCGGTCCCGGCGACGTCGCCGACCTGGATGGCGAGACGAACCATCAACCGGTGACCTCGCCGGGCGTGCCGTGCATCTGCGTGGCCGCCACCGACGCGCCGCTGAAGTTCTCCGGCTGGGTCGCCCGCACGTTGCAGCCGCTGTTCGGCTTTTGAGCGCGGCCGTGGCGGTATCGACCGGGCGCAGCGCGATGAGCACGGCGCTGGTGCTGTTCCGCCGCGACCTGCGCCTGGCCGACAATCCCGCGTGGAGCGCCGCCTGCGCCGAGCACGCGCAGGTGCTGCCGGTGTTCATCCACGGCGACGACGACGGCGCGTGGCGGGCCGGTGGCGCCTGTCGCTGGTGGCTGCACCACTCACTGGCCGCGCTCGAGCGCGGCCTGCGGGACGCCGGCGCCGGCCTGCACCTGCGCCGCGGCGAGCCGCTGCAGATCCTGCGCGCGCTGATCGCCGCCAGCGGCGCCGGCGCGGTGTACTGGAACCGGCTATATGAGCCGGCCGCCATCGCCCGCGACACGCGGATCAAGAGCGCGCTGCAGGACGACGGCATCGCGGTGCACAGCCACAACGCCGCGCTGTGGTGCGAGCCCTGGCAGATCGCCACCCAGCAGGGCTTGCCGTACAAGGTGTTCACGCCGTACTGGCGCAACCTGCGCCCGCAGCTGCAGGCGGTGGAACCGCTGCCCGCGCCCCGCGTGCCGGGCTGGCGCGACCTGCCCGACGGCTTGGCGCTGGCGGCGCTCGATCTGCTGCCGCGCATCGCCTGGGCCGATGGCCTGGCCGCCAGCTGGCAACCGGGCGAAGCGGGGGCGCAAGAGCTGCTCGAGATCTTCGGCGACGACGCCCTCGGCGACTACGCCCGCGCGCGCGACCTGCCCGCACGTCACGGCACCTCGCGCCTGTCGCCGCACCTGCACTTCGGCGAGATCTCGCCGCGGCAGATCCACTTCGCCCTCGAGCGTCGCGCCGGCGCGACCGACCCGAAACGCCGTCCCGACATCGAGCCGTATCTGCGCGAACTGGGCTGGCGCGAATTCGCCCATCACCTGCTGTATCACTTCCCGCACACGCCGACCGACAACTTCAACCCGCGCTTCGACGGCTTTTCGTGGGCGCCCGCGGATCCGGCCGCGCTGGAACGCTGGCAGCGCGGCCGCACCGGCATCCCGCTGGTCGACGCCGGCATGCGCGAGCTGTGGCATACCGGCTGGATGCACAACCGCGTGCGCATGATCGTGGGCAGCTTCCTCACCAAGAACCTGCGCCAGCACTGGCAACACGGCGCACGCTGGTTCTGGGACACCCTGGTCGACGCCGACCTCGCCAACAATACGCTGGGCTGGCAATGGGTGGCCGGCTGCGGCGCGGATGCCGCGCCGTATTTCCGCGTGTTCAATCCGGTTACGCAGGCGAAGCGCTTCGACCCGGATGGCGTCTATCTGCGGCGGTGGTTGCCGGAGTTGGCGGAGGCGCCGTTGGCTTTGTTGCATGAGCCGTGGAAGGATGCCGATCTGCTCAGGCGCAGCGGCTATCCGGCGCAGATGGTGGATCTGGGGGAGTCGCGGCAGCTAGCGCTGGAGGCTTATGGCGCGCTCGCGCGCTGACTTCGTGTTTGCGGCGCAGAGGTAACTTGCGAAGTTGCGCTTTGGTTCGCGCCTAGTCCATGGGTCGGCTTGCAATGCGCTCGCTACCGGGCTTATAAAGCAACGGCTGATCGGTGATATCCGCCAGTGTTGTGCCCATGACGAGGATATTCGCTGGGTGCCCGTTCTGACGCCAGAGGCGCGGCGGGAATCAAACCACCTCTTTATTTCTACCCTTAGCGAGGGATCTTCGACATGGCCAACTTTCGGGCGAAGCGCGCCCATGCTTTCAAGCAACAACACGGGCAGTGCTTCTACTGCCAGCTTCCAATGTGGCTCATAGACATGGCCACGTTTGCTCGCCAGCGCGGATTCACCATGCGTCAGGCCATGCACTTTCGTTGTACCGCAGAGCATCTGGTGCCGCGATGCGAAGGAGGAGGAAACATTCAAGAAAACATCGTTGCTGCATGCTGGTGGTGCAATACCCGCCGACACCATTGCAAGCATCCGTTACCGCCAGCGGAATTTCATGCGTACGTGATCAGGCGTATTCGCACAGGCCGGTGGCACGATCGAACGCTTGTAAGGTCTGCACCGAGGGTGTGATCACCGACGATTGATCGCATCCAATCGCACAAGGAAAACCACGATCTGGAGGATGGGCTCAACAGAAGCGGGGGCAGGCTCACTTATTCCGCTCGCATTGCGGCAGCAAGTGAACTTGGCCCCGTTCTCGCCAATATCTTCAGCAATCCCCTAGGCCACAGAAACCTGCGGCACTTCCTCGCCCATTTTGCGGAGGTAGTGATTCTCGTGCCCGACTGCCTTAAGCAAGGCACGCAACTTGCCCATGTAGTAGTCGATGTCGTATTGCGACCAATCGATGGGCGGACCATTGATCCCATCTTTGTGCGAACCCCGATTTAGGTATCGCTCAAGAGGCGTGAACTTATTCGAGTGATCAGCAAGAGCCAAGCATTTCAGAGCATTGGCTAGGTCAGCGGTACCAGCTGTGAAAGTAAAAAACTGTTCGAGAATGCACCGCATGGTATTGGGCACGACTTGGACGGGGGCCTTGTTATCTCGCGCATCGCGCAGCACCTGCCACAGCGCATCGTAATCGTTCATGAGCGCCAAGGGGTCGAGTGCCACGACCGCTGAGTAGTCGTTCTTCTGAACCCTGAGCAGCTGACACTTGGCTGCTGCCTTCTCTAGCGATCCACCGGCAAGTTGGTAGATAAGTTCGTGGAAGAAAAATAGATTATGGGTAAGAACAATCACCTGCCTCACCTTGGGCAAGCCGGCCAAAGGCTTGATCAGCTGGTGTTGGATGATCGTCGCTACGTCATAGATGTAGTTCTGTGACAGGCTGGAGATCGGATCGTCAATCACGACAATCGTCTTGCTCACCTCAACATTCCCGGCCTCTTCATGCGAGCCCTTGATCAGCTCGATGAAATAGAGGAAGGAGATAAGAGTTTTTTCGCCTTCACTGAGAGACTGAGCGCTGCAATTGACGTCATGCGGCCTTGCTAGGCAATACAGGTGACCATCCCCATCTTTTCTCGTGATCCAGAACGATGTGATCCCCATGTCCTGTAAGCGGGCATTTATGGCTTCGACGGATGCATCGACGCCAGTTTGTTGGCCGCGAAGCTCGGCCAGGCGAAGCGTGTTGGCAGCGATGCGTTGCTCCAATTCGACATTGCGGGCCTTCACAGCCGTCAACTGTGCCTCTAGCGGTGCAAGAGCCGCATCGTGGGCTGCATACGCCTCTACGCGATCCGCCTGCAAAACCCCGTAAAACATCTTCCTGATATTGGCGCGCTCACCGCTGCGGTCAAGGATCCGCTTGTTGAAGTCATCCACCTTCGCTTTCAGTGCAGCCAAGGCATCTCTCATGGGCTGGTGATCGGCAACCGCGATTTTAATCGCGTTACTGGGCTTGGCCTGCTTGGTGCGCATCAAGGACAGGCTGGCTTTCATCTGGCCTTCCAGCTTGCTCCAAGCCAGCTCCAGTCCCGTCTCCTTCGTAATCGGATCGTCAAACACGCCGCTCATGCGCTCTTGCAGCTGCTCCAGACGCAACGCGTAGTTCGACACCAGCCCGGCGATCTTGTCGATCTTGAGCTTCCGACCACCTTCAAGCAGCTTGGCCAACTCATCCTCGAAATCGTGGGGCAACCGTTGCTGGCAGAACGGGCATTGCTCGTCCCACGCATAAGGCCGCCCCTGGTCGACCCAATCACCATTTCCCAACTTAGCGATGAGGGGAGCTAGTCGGCTGGCAGCTGACACCTCCACTGGATCCGCCCAGATGGCATCTTCTTCGATCTCTGCCAAGCCTGAGAGGTCGATCGGAGACACAGTTTTGCTAGCCTCAGTGCCAGATACATCTGCATAGCGCTGCTCCAACCGTGCGATGGTGTCCAGCTTGATGCCTTGGACTACCTCATAGGTCCGGAGATCATTGAAAAAGCCCTTCTTGTTCCTTCCATAGCCCTCCAGCATGCTCGCCAACTTCGTGGCCTTTCCGGTGCCATGGGCTTTCCAAATGTCGTCGATGCCGCGAGAGATCTCGTCATCGACCAACTTTTGCGCCACCTCAATCCGCCCGCGCAGCATCGTTACATCAATGTTCAGCGCTGCGTTCTCTGCGTCCTTTTCGTCGATATCCTTCTGCTTGGCAGTATCCACCTCACCGATGGTGAATATCCCCTGCATCGTCTCACCGATTACTCGGCCCGCGAACGCATGGTTGTAGACCAGATGACGAAACGGGCCAGTCCCCGTCGTCTCGACCTGACAGTGCGCAAATTTATCGTCTTGGACAGAGCGACCATGAACAACTTCTCCGATCGCTGATTTGCCCGCTCCATTCAAGCCGTAGATGAAGGTGGCCTGCTTGCCTGTATCGAAATCGATAGCTGCGAGCGTGGTCGGGTGAAAACTCTTGTAATTGTGGATCGAGATCTTCTTGATCATGCCCTTCCCCTGCAGCACCCAGCCCAGGTTGCCTTGACCAGCAACGTTTCCGTATTTATTGGTAGCCGATGAACACTGTGCCGGCCTTGTTTTCCAGCCGCGCCGCATCATCGGGGAGCGCCAGGCCATCGAATACTGGATCCATCCTATTCCCCACATCGCGCTCCGGGACAGCCACGACCCTGTTTGCTACTGACAACAAGCCTCAGGGTCAGAGTGCACTGTCGAAAAATCGACACCGCTCCAGACTTCGGGCGTTTAATCACTCGGAGCTAACCACCCGAGTCATGATGATGTCGCGCTGCGGATCGCTTCCGACAGCAAAGATGTGATCGCCCACTTCTGCGAAGCCCCACTTCCTGTAGAAAGCGATGGCGCGGGGATTGCGCTCCCACACCCCCAGCCAGACCTGGTCGGCGCCGGAAGCCCTGGCTAGTGCCATGGACTCGGACATGAGCTCCTGCGCGATGCCCTTTCCGTGCCACGCCTCGCGGACATACAGGCGCTGAATCTCGACGGGCCGTTCGGCCTTGATGCAGTCGGGGGTATGTCCCCAGCGAAGCTGGGCGAATCCGACGAGTTCGCCATCGTGCTCACAGACCAGGGTCGCCATTTTCGGGTCCGCGATTTCCCGCCCCTGGATGGCTTCGCTGTAATGGCTCGCGCAATGCAGGTTCATGTCATCAGGCGTGTTGGTCGCCTTGAAGGTGTCTCGAAACGTCAGCTCCGCCAGTTCGGCGAGACGCCGTGCGTCGGATGGTTCGGCTGGGCGAATGACGGGCAAGGTCGACTCCTGGAAAGCGCCTGATTGCATGAAGAAATCGGGGGCATAGTGCACTTTTTTTGAAGAGCCCACACTTGCCCAAGCCTCCTGTTTTGGTGGGCCTAGTCGGTCGCTGAGTGCGTGGCGTGAACTTCAGTGATCGCGCCATTCTTGATTTTCAGAGCCAGGACGCTGGACACATCGTACCCAGCCTCCTTGCCAAGGTACGCGTAGTACACGACGGAATCCGGGGCCTCATTGGGCTTACCGAGGGCAGCCTCCACGAAACTCTCGGTACTGCCGAGCGAAATGCCGTGGTCGGTCGTGGCGATGGCAGACGGCGCGCCGGCAATGGCGGGGCACATCGTTTCCGCACCAACATTTCCGGGCTCTCGCCTTACAACAAAGCCATCAATGTACTGCTTCCCTCCAAGTTCACTCGACGTAAGCCAAAGGCGAGCGTGCATCGCTGGAAGCGTGTAGCAAACCCACATCTGAAACCCGCCGGCGTCACCGCGTTGCCCCACAGGGGCGCTCCCGAGGTGAGCGGCAACGTCTTCGAATGTGGTTTGCTCGAGCTTGATACCGAACGCGCCGATCGTGATTCCCGTGACAGGCTGAGCGACAACCGGACCTGGCTTGATGTCCGGGACAGGCCAAGGCGGCGGCACCACGGGACCCGCGGCGTGGGCAATTCCGAGAACCAGGCTCAATGCGAGGAACGACGCTTTCATGATGCCCAACGATGGAGTGGAGGGGCGGCTTGGTCGTCTGGCGAAAATGGTGGCGAGCTCACCCATTTTCGGAATGGGGTCGGGTTCATTCAGTTCGCTCGGAACGCCGCGGCAAGTGAGTCTAACCCCGTTCTCCACACACCTCACCCCAGGATCCCCGGATTCAGATGCCACACGGCGAAGTTCAGCGCCGCGGCGAAGCTGACCCAGCACAGGTACGGCAGCAGTAGCGCGCCTGCCAATGGGCGCACGCGCCAGAAGCTGATCAGGGTGGCTGCGATCAGCAGCCACAGCACGACGATGTCGGCGAAGGCCAGGGCGCCGTGGTGCCAGGCGAAGAACAGCCAGCTCCACAGCGCGTTGATCGCCAGCTGGAGCACGAACAGGGTGAGCGCGCTGCGCTGGCGGCGCCAGCCGCCTTCGCGCCAGACCAGCCAGGCGGCGATGCCCATCATCGCGTACAGCGCCGACCACACCGGGCCGAATACCGACGCGGGCGGCGCCCACGTGGGTTGCACCAGCTGCTGGTAGAAGCTGGCGGCCTGCACCGAGGCCAGCGCGCCGGTCGCCGCGGCGGCGAAGCTCAGCAGCAGCCAGCCGATCAGTCCAACGATCTGCTTCATGCCTGGCATGCGTTTCTCCCGGTCATGCAGTTGGTTACGCAAGCGGCGGCATTCCGGATCCACGGGTTCGTGCGGACGCCGGTGGCCCGGCGTGACATCCGCTGCCGGCACATGCATCCAGCGGAGCGTTTCTCCCGTATCTGTCATTGAACCGCTGACAGGCATGTTTCCATGGCTACCCCCGAACCGATCCTGATTGCGCCGCGCCGCCGTGTCGACCCCTCGACCACGGGCGTGGCCGGTGGCGCCGGCCCGTCGCGTTCCTGGCTGGTGCGCGGCGTGCGTCGCTGGTTCGACACCAGCGCCACGGGGGAGATCGACGCGAGCCGCGAGGACCGCATCGACTGGCTGCGCGCAACGCCGTTCGTGGCGATGCACCTGGCCTGCCTCGGCGTGATCTGGGTCGGCGTGTCGCCGGTGGCGCTGGGGGTGGCGGCCGTGCTGTATGGCGTGCGCATGTTCGCGCTGACCGGGTTCTACCACCGCTATTTCTCCCACCGCACGTTCCAGACCTCGCGCGCGGTGCAGTTCCTGTTCGCCCTGATCGGTGCCTCCTGCGTGCAGCGCGGGCCGCTGTGGTGGGCGGCGCATCACCGCCGCCATCATCGGGTGACCGACACGCCGGCCGACCCGCATTCGCCGGGCATCCACGGCTTCCTGTGGAGCCATGTCGGCTGGTTCCTGACCCCGCGCAACTTCCGCACCGACCTGGCGCGGGTGCCGGACCTGGCGAAGTATCCGGAGCTGCGCTGGCTGGACCGCTTCGACATCGCGATCCCGCTGCTGCTGGCCGTCGGCATGTACGGGCTGGGCGTGCTGCTGCAGCACGCGGCGCCGCAGCTGGGCACCAGCGGCGGCCAGATGCTGGTCTGGGGCTTCTTCGTCTCCACCATCGTGCTGTTCCACGCCACCGTGACGATCAACTCGCTGGCGCACCGCTACGGCAGGCGCCGCTTCGAGACCAAGGACAATAGCCGCAACAACGTGTGGCTGGCCCTGCTCACGTTCGGCGAGGGCTGGCACAACAACCACCATTTCTTTCCCGGCTCCAGCCGCCAGGGCTTTCGCTGGTGGGAGGTCGACCTGACCTGGTACGGCCTGAAGCTGATGGCGGCGCTGGGTCTGGTGCGCGGGCTCAAGCCGGTGCCGGCCTGGGTGCTGACGAAGGCGAGGAGCTAGGTCATGCGGATTGCCGTGGTGGGATCGGGCATCGCCGGGCTGGCCTCGGCGTGGCTGCTGTCGCGCAAGCATGAGGTGACCCTGTTCGAGGCGAACGACTACTTCGGCGGACACACCCACACCCACGACGTGGAGCAGGCCGGCCGGCGCTATCGCATCGACAGCGGCTTCATCGTGCACAACCCGGCGCACTACCCGCTGCTGACCCGCCTGTTCGGGCAGCTCGGCGTGGCCTCGCAGCCGACCACGATGAGTTTCTCGGTGCACAGCGAAGCGAGCGGACTGGAGTACAACGCCGCCACGCTGGACACGCTGTTCTGCCAGCGCCGCAACCTGCTGTCGCCGCGTTTCCTGGGCATGGTGCGCGACCTTGCGCGCTTCTATCGCGAGGCGCCGGCGCTGTTGCTGCAGCGCGACGACCTGACCAGCCTGGGCGAGTACCTGGAGCGGCACGGCTACGGCGCGGCGTTCCGCGACGAGCACCTGATCCCGATGGCCTCGGCGCTGTGGTCGTCGCCGGCCACGCAGATCCTGCAGTTCCCCGCGCGCTACCTGGTGCAGTTCATGGCCAACCACCAGATGCTGCAGATCAGCGGCCGCCCGCAGTGGCGCGTGGTGGAGGGCGGCTCGGCGAGTTATGTGGCGGCCTTGCGCGCGCACTGGTCGGTGCACGAGCGGCTGAACTGCCCGGTGCGCTCGATCCGCCGCGGCCCCGACGGGGTCGAGCTCGACAGCGCCGCCGGCCTCGAACACTTCGAGCAGATCGTGCTGGCCTGCCACAGCGACCAGGCACTGGCGCTGCTGGCCGATGCGAACGAGCGCGAGCACTCCGTCCTGGGCGCGATGAGCTACCAGGCGAACGAGACCGTGCTGCACACCGACGCCAGGGTATTGCCGCGGCAGCGCAAGGCCTGGGCCGCGTGGAACGTCTGGCTGCCGCGCGATCGCGACGCCGCCTGCACGGTCAGCTACTGCATGAACCTGCTGCAGGGGATCGAATCCCCCGAGCCGTTCGTGGTCAGCCTGAACCGCAGCGACGCGATCGACCCGGACAAGGTGCTGGCGCGCATGCGCTACCACCATCCGGTCTATACCCAGGCAGCGGTCGGCGCGCAGACGCGCAAGGCCGAGATCCAGGGCTGGCGGCGCACCTGGTTCGCCGGGGCGTACTGGGGCTGGGGTTTCCACGAGGACGGCATGCGCAGCGCGGTCGAAGTCGCCGCCGCGCTGGGCGTGCACTGGCCGCTGCATGGCGGCCCCCTCGCGCCGATCGACATGCACCGGCAGGAGCTGGCGGCGTGACCGTCCGGCCCGCCACCGCGAAGCTGCAGTTGGCCAGCGCCGTCTACGAGGGCGTGGTGCGCCATCGCCGGCATGCACCGCATGCTCATGCGTTCGAATACCGCATGGCCCAGCTGTACCTGGACCTGGACGAAGTCGACCGGGTGTTCCGGCAGCGCTGGCTGTGGTCGAACGAGCACCGCAACATCGCGCAATTCCGTCGCCGCGACTACCTCGGCCCGACCGACCTGCCGCTGGCCGAGGCGGTGCGCCGGCGCGTCGAGCAGGCCACCGGCCAGCGCCCCACCGGACCGATCCGGCTGCTGGCCCATCTGCGCTATGCCGGCCTGGTGTTCAACCCGGTCAGCTTCTACTACTGCTTTGCGGAAGACGGCGAAGCCCTGGTCGCGGTCGTGGCCGAGATCACCAACACGCCGTGGAAGGAGCGCCACGCCTACGTGCTGCCGGTCGAGCACGCGCAGATCCACGGCCGCGCGCTGCACTGGACGTTTCCCAAGACCTTCCACGTCTCGCCGTTCATGCCGATGGACTGCGAGTACGACTGGCGCTTCACCGTGCCGGGCGACGACCTGCGCGTGCACATGGACGTGAAGCGCGAAGGCCGGCGCGCGTTCGACGCCACGCTGACCCTGCGGCGCCGGCCGCTGACCGGCGCGGCGCTGGCCCGCGTGCTGTGGCGCTACCCGCTGATGACCGCCCAGGTGGTCGGCGCGATCCACTGGCAGGCGCTGCGCCTGTGGCTGAAGCGCAACCCGGTCCACGACCATCCCGCGCCTCGCTCCCCTCGCCCCGATCGAGAACATACGCACCGAGGTTCGCCATGAACGACATCGTCGACACCGCCGACTACGAGACGCCTGCCTTGGGCGGCTTCGACCGCTTCCTGCGCCAGCAGCTGATCGGCCAGATGGCCGGCCTGCGCCATGGCCGTCTGCTGCTCGAGGACGCCTGCGGCCGGGTCGAACTGGGCGAGCCGGGGAGCGACCTGCAGATCCATCTGCAGGTGCTCGACCCGGCCTTCTATCGCGCCATCGCCCAAAACGGCAGCGTGGGCGCGGGCGAGTCGTTCATGGACGGCCACTGGCGCTGCGACCACCTGGTCGGGCTGATCCAGTTGCTGGTGCGCAACCGCGACCTGCTAGACGGCATGGAGAGCGGTCTGGCCCGGCTCGGCGGCATGGCGATGCGCAGCTGGCACGCGCTGCGCCGCAATACCCGCCACGGCAGCCGGCGCAACATCGCGGCGCACTACGACCTGGGCAACGATTTCTTCAGCCTGTTCCTGTCGCCCGACCTGATGTACTCCTCGGCGCTCTGGACCGATCCGGCCGACACGCTGGAGACCGCCTCCACCCGCAAGCTGGAGCGGATCTGCCGCAAGCTCGAGCTGCAACCGAGCGACCGCGTGATCGAGATCGGCACCGGCTGGGGCGGTTTCGCCCTCCATGCGGCACAGCACTACGGCTGCCACGTCACCACCACCACGATCTCGCACGAGCAGCATGCGCTGGCCAGCGAACGGGTGGCGGCCGCCGGACTCGAGGACCGCGTCACCCTGCTGCTGGAGGATTACCGCGACCTGCGCGGGCAGTACGACAAGCTGGTCTCGATCGAGATGGTCGAGGCGATCGGCGCGCCGTACCTGGACGTCTATTTCGAACAGCTGGGCGCCCTGCTCAAGCCCGACGGCCTGGCGCTGGTGCAGGCGATCACGATCGAGGACCACCGCTACACGCAGGCGTTGAAGTCGGTCGACTTCATCAAGCGCCACGTGTTTCCCGGCAGCTTCATTCCGTCGATCCATGCGCTGCTGGCGGCGAAGACCCGCGCCAGCGACCTGGCGCTGACCCAGCTGGAGGATTTCGGCCACTCCTATGCGCTGACCCTGAAGGCCTGGCGCAGCCGCTTCATGCAGCAGCTGGCCCAGGTGCGCGCGCAGGGTTTCGACGAGCGCTTCATCCGGATGTGGGAGTTCTACCTGGCCTATTGCGAAGGCGGCTTCCGCGAGCGCTCGATCGGCGTGGCGCATCTGCTGCTGGCCAGGCCCGGCCACCGCCGCACGGCCGTGCTGCCCGAAATTCCGACGACTGGCGGATCGCCGGCATGAACTTCTGGATCAGCCTGATCGGTTACCAGCTGGTCTGGTTCGCCTGCGTGATCGGCGCGGGCCACGACCTGGTGTGGCCGGGCCTGCTGGGGTTGGCGCTGTATGCCGCGTGGCAGTTGAGCTGTTCGCCGTCGCGCGTCACCGACCTGAAGCTGATGGCCGCGGCGCTGCTGCTCGGCAGCCTGCTCGACGGCGGCCTGATCCATTTCGGCGTGGCCCGCTACGCCACCGCGTGGCCGCTGGCGTCGTTCGCGCCGGTCTGGATTCTCGCGCTGTGGGCCACCTTCGCGCTGACCTTTACGCAGTCGCTGACGTACCTGCAGACGCGCCCGGGGCTGGCCGCGCTGCTGGGAGTGATCGGCGGCCCGCTGGCCTATCTGGGCGCCGCCCGCGGCTGGCACGTGGTTAGCTTCGCGGCTCCGGCCTGGCACGCCCTGCTGTGGCTGGCGATCGGCTGGGGTGTCGCCACGCCGTTGCTGGCGTGGCTGGCCCGGGCCGGGTCGCGAACGCCCACGCTGAATCCGCTGCCGCTGCAGGAGCGCGCGTCATGAACCCGTGGTGGTCACTGCTTGCCGTGTGGCTGTTGGCGGCAGCGATGATGACGCTGGGCTGGCAATGGCAGCGCGTTCGTGGGAACGCCGGCATCGTCGACGTGCTGTGGGCCGCCGGCGTGGGCGGCAGCGCGGTGGTGCTGGCGCTGATCGGCGACGGCGCCTGGCCCACCCGACTGGCGCTGGCCGTGCTCGGGGGTGCCTGGGGCATCCGTCTGGCCGTCCATCTGTGGAAGCGCGTGCGCGGCGAGCCGGAGGACGGCCGTTACCAGAACCTGCGCGCGCATTGGCGCGGCGACCAGTGGAAGTTCTTCGCGTTCTTCCAGTTCCAGGCGCTGCTGATCGTGCTGTTCGCGCTGCCATTCCTGGCGGCGGCGCGCAATCCCGATACGTCCGGCCTGTGGTTGCCGGCCGCGCTCGCGATGTGGCTGCTCGGCGTAGGCGGCGAGTCGATCGCCGATGCCCAGCTGGCCCGCTTCCGCGCCGATCCGGCCCACCGCGGCCGCACCTGCCGCGACGGCCTGTGGCGCTACTCGCGCCATCCCAACTATTTCTTCGAGTGGCTGCACTGGTTCGCCTATGTCTGCCTCGCCGTCGGCTCGCCGATCGGCTGGCTGGCCTGGTCCGGTCCGGTCGTGATGTATGTGTTCCTGCGCTGGATCAGCGGCATCCCGTTCACCGAAGCCCAGGCTCTGCGCAGTCGCGGCGAGGACTACCGCGCCTACCAGCGCAGCACCCCGATGCTGATTCCATGGTTTCCGAAGAGGACCGCACGATGAACATTGCAGCGAACGCCGGCACCGAACCGGCGCAGGAGCGTCCTGCGTCCGGACTGCTGGGCATGGCCGAGCGCGGCCACCTTCCCGATGCGCTGCTGCGCCAGGGCATCCGCCGGCTGTGCGCGCAGCGCCTGCGCGAGGAACAGGCCGGCGGCCTCGATGCGCAGGCCGCGCGTTTTGCCGAGCGGATCGAGATGCTCAGGCACAGTCCGGTGGCGATCCACACCGACGCCGCCAATGCGCAGCACTACGAACTGCCGCCGGCGTTCTTCCAGCTGTGCCTGGGCAGGCGGCTGAAATATTCCAGCTGCTATTACCCGCGCGGCGACGAATCGCTGGAGCAGGCCGAGAACGCGATGCTGGCGCTGTATGGCGAACGCGCCGAACTGGCCGACGGCCAGACGATCCTGGAGCTGGGCTGCGGCTGGGGTTCGCTGACCCTGTGGATGGCCGAGCGCTATCCGAACGCGCGGATCAAGGCGGTCTCCAACTCGAACCAGCAGCGCGAACACATCGAGGCGCAGTGCCGCCGGCGCGGCCTGTTCAACGTGCGCGTGATCACCGAGGACGTGAACCAGCTGGCGCTGGAGCCGGCGCGGTTCGACCGCTGCGTGTCGATCGAGATGTTCGAGCACATGCGCAACTACGCGACCTTGCTCGGGCGCATCGCCGGCTGGCTGCGCCCCGGCGGCAAGCTGTTCGTGCACATCTTCGCGCACCGGACGGCGATGTATCCGTTCGAGACCGACGGCGACGACAACTGGATGGGCCGGCACTTCTTCACCGGCGGCCTGATGCCCGCGTCCGACACCCTGCTGTGGTTCCAGTCGGCGCTGAACATCGAGCGGCGCTGGCACGTCGACGGCACGCATTACCAGCGCACCGCCAATCAGTGGCTGGCCAACCAGGACGCGAACCGCGAGCGCGTGATGGAGGTGCTGGCCAAGGCCTATGGCCGCCCATCGGCGCCGTTGTGGTTCCAGCGCTGGCGCATGTTCTGGATGTCCTGCGCCGAGCTGTTCGGCTACGCCGACGGCCAGGAATGGCTGGTCGCGCACTACCGCTTCGTGCGGCCCTGACCCCGACGATCCACGGAGAACCCATGAACCTGCTCAAGCTCATTCCGCTGCTGGCCTGCGCCGTGCTGCTGGCATCCACCAGTGCCTGCGCCGGCACCCTGCCGCCGATCAAGCCGGTGGCGCATGTCGACCTGCCGCGCTTCATGGGCGACTGGTACGTGATCGCCACCATCCCCACCCGCTTCGAGAAGCATGCCTACAACGCACTGGAAACCTACAGCCTGACACCCGATGGCCAGGTGGCCACCTCGTTCCACTTCCGCGACGGCTCGTTCGACCAGCCGGTCAAGAGCATCCACTCCACCGGCTTCGTGAAGCCGGACAGCGGCAACGCGGTCTGGGGCGTGCAGGTGTTCTGGCCGATCAAGGCGCAGTACATCGTGGCCTGGCTGAAGGAGGACTACAGCCAGGTGATCGTCGCCCGCGATGCCCGCGACTACACCTGGATCATGGCGCGCACGCCCAGCGTCCCGGCGGCCGACTACGACCGGCTGATGGAGAAGGTGAAGGCGCTGGGCTATCCGATGGACAAGATCCGCAAGGTGCCGCAGGCGTGGCCCGAAGCCGCCCCCTGAAGCAGGCGCCCGGCCCTTACTTCCTGGCGCCGAGCTCCGCCAGCAACTGCAGCTGCAGCTCCTGGATCTCCACCAGCCGATCCCACTGGTGCGACAGCAGGTGATCGACCTTCTCGTGCAGGTGGCGGATCTCCAGCTCTGCTTTCAGGTTGATCTGGTAGTCGTGCTGGGAGCGCACCCGGTCCTTCGCCTCCTGCCGGTTCTGGCTCATCATGATCACCGGCGCCTGGATCGCCGCCACGCAGGACAGGATCAGGTTGAGGAAGATGAACGGGTACGGATCGAGCGGGCGTATCCACAGCGTCAGCGAGTTCATCCCCACCCACAGCAGCAGGAAGACCGCGAACCAGCTCAGGAACGCCCAGCTGCCGCCGAAGGCGGCGATCCGGTCGGCCAGCCGCTCGCCGTACGTCCACTGCTGCTCGAACGCGGAGTCCACATCCGTGGCCAGCAGCTCGTGCTCCTTGAGGCTGCGCAGCACCTGGGTCTCCAGCGACGACAGCTCACCCTTCTCCGAGGCCAGCAAGGCGTGCACGTAGCGTCCGCGGAATTCGGTGAGGCAGGCGCGGCAGATGAACTTGCCGGGCGCCCAGTCCGGCACCGCCTTGAGGATCTCGGCGGCGATCTCCTCGCGCACCGTCTCGGCCGCGACCAGATGGGCAGTCGAGAATGCCTTGCCGCAGACCGCGCAATGCTGCTGGGGGAGTTTGCTGGAAACCATGTCGCGCCATCCTTCACCGTGGATCCGCCGGCGAGGCCGTCGCCGCTGTCTTCAGTGTGCCCCACAAGCCGGCGCGCCGACCAGCCGGACGGTGACGACAGTTCCTGCGCAAGCCGGACGCGGGGCGGACCCCCCATGCGATCCGCGACATCACGCAATCGAAAGGCGCCACTCGGGCGCCTTTCGACTACCCGGAACGGCCTGACTCAGCCGCCCTTGATCGGGAAAGTCTTCGCGTTGCCGGCGGCCGAGGTCGTGGCTGCCGGCCTGGCCTGCTGTCCGGGCTTCAGCCCGGCCGTGCCGCACTGGTAGGCGCCCCATGGCTGCGAACCGTCGGTCGGCTCGGCCAGCGGCTTGATCGTGTCGGCGTGCATTTCGGCGGCCTGGTTGCGCGCCAGCACTTCCAGCTCGTCGCGCACGGTGATGGTGTTGCGGTCGACCGGACCGACGTGGTCCATCACCGACACGGTGACCTTGCCCAGCTGGCGGCAACCGGAAACGTCGCCGCTCCAGGCGGTACGCACGTTCTTTGCGCCTTCGTCCATGGTGATGCCCCAGCTGCAGGCGTTCAGCAGCAGCACGGGGACGAGCAACAACAGGGTCTTGCGCATGGGTGACTCCACGACGGTGACTTGGATGAAAGAGGCCGGGCCGTTGCCGACCCGGCCTCCATCCTAACGCGGCGACGGCAACCCGTCCCCCAATGGATCCGAAACGCGCGGTGGCGGAACTCGCCCACCCCGCGCACGAATTCACTTCGACGCGTTCACCGCCCCGGCGGGCATCGCCTGGTGGGCCACCACCGGCTTGCCGTCGGCATCGAGCACCTGCACGGCGCCGAGCTTCAGCGCGCGGATCGGCGCCTCGATCTTGCTGAGGTCGCCCACGATCACCCAGGTCAGCTGCTGCGGCCTGATCACCTCTTCGGCCGCGGCCTGCACCGCCTTGTCGCTCTGCCCTTCGATACGCGACTTCAGCGTCTGCACATAGTCGTCCGGCCGCTTGTACAACGTGATGTTCTGCATGGCGCCGAGTACTGCCCCGATGGTCTGGTACTCGCCCGGCATCGCACGGATGTCGTTGTGCTTGATCTTCTGGATCTCGGCCGCGGTCAGCGGTTTCGGCCCGATCACGCCATCGACCTCCTTCAGGGTCTCCTCGATCGACGGCGCGGTCTTGTCGGTCTGCACCGGCGCGTAGAGCATGAACGGGCGCTGCCCTTGCGCGTTCTGCAGGAAGCTGAAGGCGCCATAGGCCCAGTGCTTGTCCTCGCGCAGGTTCATGTTCAGGCGCGAGGTGAAGGTGCCGCCGAACGCGCCGTTCATCGTGCCGATTTCGAGGTTGTTCTCCGCTTCAGTCGACGGCGCCACTTCGCCGGCGAGAATCACCGATTGCAACGATCCCGGGCGATCCACCAGGTACACCCGCGCCTTGCCCGGGTAAGCGACCTTGGCGATATTCTTGTGCGGAATCTTTCCCGCCGGTGCCTTCCAGTCACCGAATACCGCGTTGAGCTGCGGCACGATCTTCGCCAGCGTGGTATCGCCGGCCACCAGCAGCGTGGCGTTGTCCGGGCGGATGAAGTCGCCCACGAAGTCGCGCATGTCGCTGACGGTCAGCGATTTGATCGACGCTTCGGTGCCCGTACCGGTAAACGGGATGGCATAGGCGTGGCCCTTGCCGTAGAGCAACGGCGGCAAGGTGCGCAATGCCATGCTGATGGGTTGCGACTTCTCCTGGGCGATGCCGGCCAGCCACTGGCCGCGCAGCCGCCAGATATCGCCTTCGCGGAAGGCCGGGTGGCGCACGATGTCGGCAAACAGCTTCAACGACGGCACCAGCTTGTCCTCCAGCGAGTTCAACGAGGCGTCGCAGTAGTCAAGCCCGCAGCCGCTCATGATGTAGCTGCCCAGCCTTTCGCGCTGCTTGGCGATCTGGATCGAATCGAGATCCTGCGTTCCCTCGTCGAGCATGGCCATGGTGAAGCTGGAGGTGCCCAGTTTGCGACCCTGGTCGGCAGCGTAGCCGGCGTCGAACAGCATCTGCATCTGCACCAGCGGCACAGCGTGACGCTCGGCCAGCACCACCTTGATGCCATTGTCGAGAGTCGCGTGCTGCAGGACCGGGAACTTCAGGTCGGGGAAAGCGGTGACGTCGGGCACGCCGGTGCTGCGATCGACCGTGCTCTTGACCGTGTGCCAGGCCTGCTTCGGCGGCATCACCGGCTTGGGCGCGCCGGGTGCATCGCCCAGGCCACCGGTGGTCGCCACATCGGCCGTGGAGGCTTTCTCGCCCTTGGCCAGCGGCGACACCGTCAGGGTGTAGTCGCCGCGGCTGAGCCACTTGCGCGCCGCATCGCGCACTTGCGCCGGGGTGGCCGCCATCATCTGCGCCAGATCCCTGCGCCAGGCGCCCGGATCGCCTTCATACACCTGCGAGGCAGCCAGCAGGGTCGCCTTGCCGCCGAAGCCGCCCACCTTTTCGATGCGGCGCACGTAGTACCCGCGGAACGAGGTCTTGGCCCGCTCCAGTTCGTCAGCAGTCGGACCGTTCTCGAGGAAGTCTTTCCAGACATCAGCGACCGCGGCGTCCACCTTGGCCGTATCGACACCCTTCTTGACGTCCACTTCCAGCTCGAACTGGGAAGCCAGCTCACCGCTGTTCTGGCTTACCGACACATCGTCGGCCAGCTTGTCCTGATAGACCAGGCGCTGATACAGCCGCGAGGCCTTGCCGTTGCCCAGCACGGTGGCGGCGAGGCTCAGATAACCATCCGCCGGCGTGCCATTCTGCGGCGTGTTCCATTCGCGGTAAACGTGCACCTGGGGCACGTCCATGCTCATGCTGCCCTCGGTGGAGGCCTCGCGCGGGAAGACCCACGGCTGCTGTCGCGCTACCGGCGGCCCGGCCGGAATCTCGCCGAAATACTTGAGCGCCTTGGCCCGCGCCTCGGCCGGAGTGATGTCGCCGACCATCACCAGCGTGGCGTTGGCGGCACCGTAATAGGTGCGGAACCAGGTCTTGAAATCGTCGATCGACGCGGCGTTGAGATCCTTCATCGAGCCGATCGTGTCGTGATGGTAAGGATGGTTCAGCGGATAGGTGTTGGCCTCGATATTCTCCTGAACGCGCAAGCCATAGGGCTGGTTCTCGTCCTGCCGCTTCTCGTTCTGCACCACACCGCGTTGCTGGTTCACCTCGTCCTGGCGCAGGCCGTCGAGCAGGTAGCCCATGCGGTCGGACTCCATCCACAGCGCCATGTCCAGCGCGGTGGTCGGCACGGTCTCGAAATAATTGGTGCGGTCGTTCGCCGTGGTGCCGTTCATGCCGGTGGCACCGACCTTCTCGAACGGCTGGAAGTAGTTGCCGTCGTGGTGGCCCGAGCGCTCGAACATCAGATGCTCGAAGACGTGGGCATAGCCGCTCTTGCCGATCGGCTCGCGTGCCGAACCCACGTGATACCACATGGCCACCGCGACCACGGGCGCCTTGTGATCCTCGCTGACCACCACGGTCAGGCCGTTCGGCAGGGTGAAGCGGCTGTAGGCGAGATCGGGGATCTGTTGCGTCGCGGGAGCATGGGCAGTGGCCCCGGCAGAAGCGAGGGCCAGCGGCATGCCGCCGGTCAGGGCCAGCAGACCGGCAACGAGCAGGGCGAGCGGTTTCCTTGTCACGGTGAACCTCCTGTTTCACGGATGAGTCCGGGCAGGCTAGCGGCCCGGCCCGGGCTCCGCAAATGACTTGCGGCAGGGACAGGCATCTCTTCCGGACGGCGTGTCCGGTTGTCCGCTCGCCCACGGGCAACTGTCCGCGGACAGCGTCCGGTCGCGCGCGACTTTCAGGAAAAATAATCGAATCAACGGATTGCAGGGCACCAGGGACTTGGCACAGCGCTTGCTCCATTGAGCAGCGGAAGCCCCCTTCACCCCTATGGAGACCCGATCATGAAATTCGAAGCATTGATGTTGCGTGGCCTGTTCCTCGCCTGCGTGACGGTTTGCGGCCTGATCCTCGGCGCCATGCTGACGACCACGCCGTCGGGTGCGCACTTCGCTGCCAGCAACAGCGTCGCGGCGATCCTGCTGGCCGCCCCCAGCAGTTGCGCGCTGCCGCCGGACGGCGTGGTCTGTCCGCTGGCCGGTGGCTGAGCAACCGCCGCATCGTTGCCCGGACACGCGATAATGGCCGGATGCTGCATGTCATCCTGTTCCGTCCCGAGATCCCGCCGAACACCGGCAACGTGATTCGCCTTTGCGCGAACACCGGCGCCTCGCTGCACCTGATCCGTCCGCTCGGTTTCGAACTCGACGACGCCCGGCTGCGGCGCGCGGGACTGGATTACCACGAATATGCCCGCCTGGCGGTGCACGACGACCTGGCCGGCTGCCTCGATGCGATCGGCACGCCACGCGTCTTCGCCTTCACCACCCGCGGCACGGTCGCCCATGTCGATGCGCGGTTCGCCGACGGTGACGCGCTGCTGTTCGGTTGCGAAACCGCCGGCCTGCCCGAAGACGTCCTCGCAGCGATACCCGCGGCGCAGCGCCTGCGCCTGCCGATGTGCCCGGACAGCCGCAGCCTGAACCTGTCGAACACGGTCGCGGTGGCGGTCTACGAGGCCTGGCGCCAGCTCGATTTCGCCGGTGCCGCGGCGGTCTGAGCGGGCCGGCCGGGCTACAATCGCCGGATGAACGCCGCCACTCCCAACTCCTGGTTGCCGCAACCGCTGCGCAAGCTCGCTGGCCGAGCCCTGCAAACCGCGCTTAACCACACCCTGTCGCTCGATCCGGATACGCAGCAGCGGCTGGCCGCACTGAACGGCCGCAGCGTGCAACTGCATCTGCGCGGACCGGAAATCGCCCTGGCGGTGACCGTCGACGAGGGTCGCCTGCAGGTCGGGCCGCCGCTCGAGGGTAGCCAGCTGCGCGTGGCCGCCACGCCGGGCAGCCTGCTGGCGATGATGTTCCGCCGCGACGACGACGGCATCGCCCCGGGCAAGGTGGAGATCGCCGGCGATGCCGAACTGGCCCGTCGACTGGAAAAGCTGGCCAGCCGCTTCGCTCCGGATTTCGAGGAGGCGTTCGCCCGCACGTTCGGCGACGTGCTGGGCGTGCCGCTGGCGAAGGCCGTGCGCAAGGGCCTCGCGCATGCGCGGGAAACCGCCGCGCATCTCACCGAGGACAGCGCCGACTGGCTGCGCGACGAAGCGCGCGTCGCGCTGGCGCCGGGCGAGGTCGAGGGCTTCCTCGATGGCGTGGACAGCGTGCGCGAGCGCAGCGAGCGGCTGGAATCGCGCGTGCAGCGACTGGCCCGGCGCCTGCAGGGCAACGCCGCGTGACGCCGCTGAAGGTGGTGCCGCGACTGCTGCGGGTCGCGTCGGTGTTGCTGGCCTGGCGGCTCGACGAACTGGTCGACGCCACCCATCTGTACCGCCCGCTGAAACTGCTGCGGCCCTTGCTGGCGCGACCCCGCGCCAACGTGGCGCAGCTTTCGCGCGGCGAACGGCTGCGCCTGGCGCTGACCGAACTGGGCCCGATCTTCGTCAAGGCGGGCCAGGTGCTGTCGACCCGGCGCGACCTGATCCCGTTCGACATCGCCGAGGCGCTGAGCCTGCTGCAGGATGAGGTAACCCCGTTCCCTGGCAGCGAGGCGCGCGCCATCGTCGAGCGCGAGCTGAACGCATCGACCGACCGGCTTTACGCTCACTTCGACGAAACCCCGCTGGCCTCGGCCTCGATCGCCCAGGTGCATGCCGCCACCCTGCATGACGGTCGCGAGGTGGTGGTGAAGGTGCTGCGCCCGGGCATCGACGGGCAGATCGCCCGCGACGTACGGCTGCTGCATTCGCTCGGCGAGCTGGCCCAGCGCTGGCATCCGAACGCCGACAAGATCCGCCCGCTCGACGTGGTCGCCGAAGTCGAGAAGATGCTGGAGAACGAGCTGGACCTGCAGCGCGAAGGCGCCAGCGCCAGCCTGCTCAAGCGCAATTTCGCCAGCGGCGTCGATCTGTACGTGCCCGCGGTCCACTGGGAGCTGACGGCGCAGCGCGTGCTGACGCTGGAGCGCGTGCATGGCATCAGCAGCGACGACATCGCCGCGATCGACGCCGCCGGCCTCGATCGCAAGGCACTCGCCGCCAAGGGCGTGCGGGTGTTCTACGAGCAGGTGTTCCGCGACAATTTCTTCCACGCCGATGCCCACCCCGGCAACATCTGGGTCGACCCGGCGCGCCTGGACGAGCCGCGCTTCATCGCGCTGGACTTCGGCATCATGGGCTCGCTGCCCGAGGCCGACCAGTACTGGCTGGCACAGAACTTCATCGCGCTGTTCGAACGCGACTACGCGCGCATCGCGCAGCTGCACGTCGCCGCGGGCTGGATGCCGGCCGACGTGCGGCTGGACGAGCTGGAAGCGGCCGTACGCACCGTGTGCGAACCGTACTTCACCCGGCCGCTGTCGCAGATCTCGCTGGCCGAGCTGGTGGTCAAGCTGTTCCAGACCGCGCGGCGCTTCGAGCTGACCCTGCAGCCGCAGCTGATCCTGCTGCAGAAGACCCTGCTCAACATCGAGGGCGTGGGGCGCATGCTCGACCCGGAGATCGACATCTGGGCGGTGGCGCATCCCGTGCTCAAGCGCATCCTGCGCGAACGCTACAGCCCGCTGCGCACGCTGCGCGATGTGCGCAAGCGGCTGCCGGAGTGGTTGCACAACGCGCCGGAGTTCCCCGAACTGGTACGCGACGCGCTGCGCCAGATCGCGCGCGGCGAGCAGCGCAGCCGCAGCGACCCGCAAGCACTCGCGCTGCTGCAGGAGAACGCCCGCCGCCAGCACCGGCTGCTCGCCTGCGGTTTGCTGGGCGGTGCGCTGCTGGTTTGTGCGGCCCTGCTGATGACGCTCGCGCCGGAACATGGCATCTGGCCGTCGCTTTGCGCCGGCGTGGCCGGGTTGCTCGCGTTCCTGGTCGGCTGGCCCCGATCGCGCTGAAACGCCCAGACACGATGGGAGTTTCCGTGGGAGCGACTTCAGTCGCGACGCCTTTGCTCAACCACCCATCCAGAGCGATCGCGACTGAAGTCGCTCCCACCGTCGCAACCGCACCTATCCCGACGAACTCACATGCTTGAAATTCTCTACCAGGACGACGCGCTGATCGCGGTGAACAAGCCGGCGGGCCTGGCCGTGCACCGCTCGAAGATGGTCGGCAACGCGGAGGAATTCCTGATCGACCGGCTGCGCGAGCAGATCGGCGACAGCGTGTATCTGGCGCATCGGCTCGATCGCGCCACCAGCGGCGTGCTGCTGATCGCCCGCAGCAAGGACATCGCTGCCGCGCTGGGCGAACAGTTCATGGGCCGCGACGTGCACAAGCAGTACCTGGCGGTGGTCCGCGGCTGGCCCGACCCGGCCGAGGGCCTGATCGACTACCCGCTGCCCGGCTCGCGCGAGACCGGTCCGCGGCGCGAGGCGCGCACCGGTTTCCGGCGGCTGGCCACGATCGAGGTGCCGATCGAACTCGGCCGCTATCCGCAGCAACGCTACGCGCTGGTGCTGGCCGAACCGGAAACCGGACGTTTCCGGCAGATCCGCAAGCACCTGGCGCATGTCCATCATCCGGTGATCGGCGACTGCCAGCACGGCCGCGGCGATCACAACCGGCTGTACAAGCAGTACTTCGGCTGCCACCGCATGCTGCTGCACGCCTGGCGGCTGCGATTGACGCACCCGCTGAGCGGAGCGCCGCTGATGATCGAGGCGCCGCTCGACACGGCCTATACCGCGCTGCTCGAGCGGTTCGGCTGGCCGCAGCCACCCTACCCCGACCGATGCAGCGCAGCATAAGGCGCGGCAAGGCCCCCGTTAGACTGTCGCCATGTTGATCATCAGCCGCACCATCACCCTGCCCGAATCCGAACTGGTCGAGCGCTTCCTGCGCGCGGACGGCCCCGGCGGGCAGCATGTGAACCGGACCGAGAGCGCGGTGGAACTGCGTTTCGATGTGCTCAACTCGCCTTCGTTGCCCGACGACATCCGTGCGCGGCTGCTGGCGCGGCGCGATCGCCGGCTGACCGGCGACGGCGTGCTGGTGATCCAGGCACGCCGCTTTCGCGACCAGGCACGCAACCGCGACGACGTGCGCGAACGGCTGGTCGAGATCATCCGCGGCGTGCTGGTGCCACCGAAGAAGCGGGTCGCCACCCGACCCACGCGCGCCTCGAAGGAACGCCGGCTGGTCGGCAAGCAGCAACGCGGCAAGATCAAGCAAACCCGCTCACGCAAACCGGATCTGGAATGAAGGGATATCTCCCCACCCCCGAACAACTGCCCGGATCGATGCCGCATCTGCGCGACGGCTGGCGGCGCCGGGCCTGCCGCGGCGTCCTGCGCCTGTGTGGCTGGAGCCTGGTCGGCGAATTTCCCGACGTGGCCCGGGCCGTGCTGATCGCCGCGCCGCATTCCTCGTGGTGGGACGGCATCTGGGGGCTGCTGATGAAGGTGGGCATCGGCGCCGACGTAAAGTTCATGGGCAAGCAGGAACTGTTCATGGGTCCGCTCGGCGGCCTGCTGCGTCGGCTCGGCGGCATACCGATCGACCGGGGCGCGGCGCGCGGCCTGGTCGAGCAGATGATCGACCAGTACCAGCAGCGCGACGCATTCTGGCTGGGGATCGCGCCCGAAGGCACGCGCAAGCCGGTGCAACGCTGGAAGAGCGGCTTCTGGCGCATCGCCCACGATGCCGGCGTGCCGATCGTGACGGCCAGCTTCAACTATCCGGACCGGACCATCGTGATCGGTCCGCTGTTCCACACCAGCGACGACATGGCCGCGGACATGCTGCGGCTGCGCACGTTCTACGAACGCTTCCGGGGCAAGCACCGCAACGTGTAGGAACACTGGTGGGAGCGACTTCAGTCGAGATGTTCCTGCTCTGGACTTCCCCAAGACCCGCGCATCGCGACTGAAGTCGCTCCCGCGGGCCCTGGCGAACCATTCTCGGACTCAGCGCTGCGAATGGCCGGATTCGTCGTAGTCGCGATGGGTCAGCAGGCCGGGCCGGATCAGGTCGATGAATGCGCGCGCCTCGGCGCTGAGGAACTTGCCCTTGCGCATCACCACGCCGTAACTGCGCTGCGGGAAATACTGCTTCATGTTGCGCACGGCCAGGCGTTCGCCGTCGGCCGCGGTGATGCAGATCCCGGTGACAATCGAGATGCCCATGCCCATCGCCACGTATTCCTTGATCACGTCCCAGCCGCCCACCTCGATCGCCACGTGGTACGGCACCTGGCGCTGCTGGAACACCAGGTCGACCAGCCGGTAGGTGGACAATCGCTGCGGCGGCAGGATCAGTCCGTACGGCGACAGGTCCTCCAGCGTGATCTTTTCCTTCGTCGCCAGGGGATGATCCGGCGGCATGATCAGCATCGGGTCGTAGTGGTTCACCGGCGCCCAGGCGATGTCGTTCGGCACGTCCAGCATCGAGCCGACCGCGAAGTCGGCCTCATCGGCACGCAGCAGCGCCAGCCCGTCCTTGCCGGTGACATTGGCCAGCTGCAGCTGCACGGCAGGAAAGCGCTCGCGATAACGGCGCACCAGCTCGGGCAGCAGGTACTGGATGGTCGAGGTCCCGGCGGCGATGGTCAGCTTGCCGCCCTGCAATCCCTTCACCCGCGCCTGGAAATCGCGATCCAGCGTCTCCCAGCCTTCGATCAGCGGCCGCGCCAGCTCATACAGCGCCTCGCCGGCGTCGGTGAGATTGATGCGGCGGCGCCGACGGTCCATCAGGCTGACGCCGAGCTCCCGCTCCAGCGCCTGCAGCTGCAGGCTGATCGTGGGCTGCGACAGGTACAAGGCCTCCGCGGCGCGGGTCAGCGTCCCCAGCTTCACCACGCTGACAAAGGCCCGCAGCTGCTTGTGACGGTTGCCCTTGTAGTAGTAGCGGCCGCCGCTTTCGCTCGTCGGCGCGCCGCCGCCCGGCTTCTTCGGGGCGGTTCGACGCGCGACTTTCACCGCGTTCAGCGCATCAACGGGCTTTTTCATCGTTCCTGGTCAATAAGTTATCTAGAGTATTGGACATGCTCATAATACTGATTGAAACATTCACTTTGTCAAACAGCGTTCTCAGGCCTAGCTTGGAGCCTCCAACGAAGGCGGAGCGCAGTCATGGCAGTACCCCGGGAACGACTCGATATCGGCGCACTGGAGATCCACGCCGACAGCAGCGGCCATGAAGGCATCCTGACGCCGGCTGCGCTGGGTTTCCTGGCCCAGTTGCACCGTCGCTTCGATGCCACGCGGCAACAGCTGTTGCAGGCCCGGCGCCAGCGCCAGGCCGGCTACGACGCCGGTGGCCTGCCCGATTTCCGCGCCGACACGGCGGCCATCCGGACATCGGACTGGCAGGTCGCCGCGATCCCGGCTGCGTTGCAGGATCGCCGCGTCGAGATCACCGGCCCGGTCGAGCGCAAGATGATCATCAACGCGCTGAACTCGGGCGCCAAGGTGTTCATGGCCGACTTCGAGGACTCCTCGTCGCCCACGTTCGCCAACCAGCTCGATGGCCAGATCAACCTGCGTGACGCGGTTGCCGGCACGCTCGAGTTCCAGTCGGCGGAGGGCAAGAGCTACCGCGTCGGCGACAACCCGGCGGTGCTGGTGGTGCGACCGCGCGGCTGGCATCTCAACGACAAGCACTTCAGCGTGGATGGTGAGCCGATGTCCGGCGCGCTGGTCGACTTCGGCCTGTTCGTGTTCCACAACGCGCGCGCCCTGCACGGCCGCCAGCGCGGTCCGTACTTCTACCTGCCCAAGCTGGAGGCGATGGAAGAGGCGAGTCTGTGGGACGAGGTGATGGCCGCTGCCGAAGACGATCTGCAACTGCCGGTCGGCACGATGAAAGCCACCGTGCTGATCGAGACGCTGCCGGCGGCGTTCCAGATGGACGAGATCCTGCACGCCCTGCGCGGCCGCGTCGTCGGCCTCAACTGCGGTCGCTGGGACTACATCTTCTCCTACCTGAAAACCCTGCGCGGCCACCGCGACCGGCTGCTGCCCGAGCGCGCCCAGGTCGGCATGACCGCGCCGTTCCTGAAGGCCTATTCCGAGCTGCTGATCCAGACCTGCCACCGCCGCGGCGCATTCGCGATGGGCGGCATGGCCGCGCAGATCCCGATCAAGGGCGACCCGGCGGCGAACGAAGCGGCCATGGCCAAGGTCCGCGCCGACAAGCTGCGCGAAGTGCAGGCCGGCCACGACGGCACCTGGGTCGCGCACCCGGCCCTGGTGGCGGTGGCACAGGAGATCTTCGACCAGTACATGCCCACGCCGAACCAGCTCAGCATGCTGCGCCAGGATGTCAGCGTTTCCCGCGAGCAGTTGCTGGCCGCGCCCAGCGGTACGATCAGTCGCGCCGGCTTCGACAACAACGTCGAGGTGTGCCTGCGCTATACCGCCGCCTGGCTGGATGGCCTGGGCTGCGTGCCGATCCATCATCTGATGGAGGATGCCGCCACCGCCGAAATCGCGCGGGCGCAGCTGTGGCAGTGGCTGCATCACGGCGGCCTGGAGTTTTCCGATCATGCGCCGATCGACTTCGCCCTGTTCGACCAGGCACTCGCCGCCCACACCCACCTCCTGCGCGACAGCGAACACCCCGGCGCCGCGCGCGCCGACGCCGCCGCCGCACTGCTGTCGGCACTGACCCACGCCGACACGCTGAGCGACTTCCTCACCCTGCCCGCCTACGACCAGCTCGCCTGAGTGCGCGCCGCATTCCCTTCTCATCTGGAAACCGTCATGAAGAACCACTTGCCCACCGCCGAACAGATCACGCTGGACTGGAAAAACAACGCACGCTGGTCCGGCATCCAGCGCAACTACTCCGCCGAGGACGTGGTGCGCCTGCGCGGCACCGTGGCGATCGAGCACTCGCTGGCCCGTCGCGGTGCCGAGCGGCTGTGGAAATCGCTGCACAAGGAGGACTTCGTCAATGCGCTGGGCGCGCTCACCGGCAACCAGGCCATGCAGCAGGTCAAGGCCGGCCTGCAGGCGATCTACCTGTCCGGCTGGCAGGTGGCCGCCGACGCCAACGTCGCCGGCGAGATGTACCCGGACCAGTCGCTGTACCCGGCCAACTCGGTGCCGCTGGTGGTCAAGAAGATCAACAACACCCTGCTGCGCGCCGACCAGCTGCATCACGCCGAGGGCAATGACGAGACCGACTGGCTGGTGCCGATCGTGGCCGACGCCGAAGCCGGCTTCGGCGGCGTGCTGAATGCGTTCGAGCTGATGAAGGCGATGATCGAGGCCGGCGCCGCCGGCGTGCATTTCGAGGATCAGCTGGCCGCGGCCAAGAAGTGCGGCCACATGGGCGGCAAGGTGCTGGTGCCGACCCGCGAGGCGATCGACAAGTTGAACGCGGCGCGCCTGGCCGCCGACGTCGCCGGCGTGCCGACCCTGCTGATCGCGCGCACCGATGCCGATGCCGCCGACCTGCTCACTTCGGACATCGACGACGTCGACAAGGCATTCACCACCGGCGAGCGCACGGTGGAGGGGTTCTTCCGGGTGCGCCCGGGCCTCGACCAGGCGATCAGCCGCGGCCTTGCCTATGCGCCGTACGCCGACCTGATCTGGTGCGAGACCAGCAAACCGAACCTCGAGGATGCACGCAAGTTCGCCGAGGCGATCCACGCGAAGCATCCCGGCAAGATGCTGGCCTACAACTGCTCGCCCAGTTTCAACTGGAAGAAGAATCTGGACGACGCCACCATCGCGAAATTCCAGATCGAGCTGGCCGCAATGGGCTACAAGTTCCAGTTCATCACGCTGGCCGGCTTCCACAGCCTCAACTACGGCATGTTCGACCTGGCCCATGGCTACGCCCGCCGCCAGATGAGCGCCTTCGTCGAGTTGCAGGAAAAGGAATTCGCCGCCGCCGATCGCGGCTTCACCGCGGTGAAGCATCAGCGTGAGGTCGGCACCGGCTACTTCGATCAGGTGACCCAGGCGATCCAGCAGGGCCAGTCATCGACCACCGCGCTGACCGGCTCGACCGAGGAGGCACAGTTCAAGCAGACCTCGGCGGCGTAACCGCGCGGCACGCGCACAGCAATACCCGGTGCGCGAAACTCTTCGGCCGACCAGCGAAGAGCTTCGCGCACCTCATTGCGTAAGCACATCCAGCCGGGTGTGATCAACGAAAGATCAGGCGCTGGCGGTGTCCGGCATGTCGGCATTCACCACGACCGGCGTGTCCCCGCCGGCATCCACCACCAGCCGGTTGCGGCCATCGTGCTTGGCGCGATACAGCGCGGCGTCGGCATCGGCGAACAGTTGATGGAACGCATAGCCGGAGACGGCACTGTGCGCCAGACCCAGGCTGGCGGAGACCACCACGGTGGTTTCGGGATCGAGCTTCAGCAGGGCGGCGGCGAGGTTGCGGCGAATCCGGGTGGCAATCTCGATGCCCTGTTCGCATGTACAAGCCGGCATCAGGATGCCGAATTCTTCGCCTCCAAGGCGACCGAACAGGTCGGAGTCGCGCAGCTCCCGCCGGCAGATTTCAACCACGCGTCGCAAGGCTTCGTCGCCGGCCGCATGGCCGTAGGTATCGTTGATCCGCTTGAAGTGATCCAGATCCAGCGCGACCAGGCAGGCACCCGCATCGGCCTGGTGCAGACGTTGCAGTATCCGCGCGGCTTCGTTCAAGAAGTGCTGACGATTGAATACCCCGGTCAAGCCGTCATGACGCGCCATCTTCCGGAAGCGCAACTGGGAATGCTTGAGGCGGAACGTCCATAGGCCGATGACGACGACCACCAGCGCCAGCAGCACGATATACAGCCGGCTGGTTTCCTGCGCCTTGCCCGCCAGCGCCTGACGTAACTCGAGAATCCTGTTCTGCTTGTCCAGCGCCTCCAGCTTGAGTTTCTTGTCCACAACCTGCTGCCGGACCATCTGGTAGGCCAGCGCGCGCGTCTTGATGTCGTCCATCGCGGCCTTGTCCTGGCGAACGTACTTCTCGTAATAGGCCAGCGCTGCCCGGTCATGACCGGCACGTTTCTCGATTTGGTAAAGCAGTTCGTAAGCCGTCTGCAGCGGCCAGGTGAAACTCTTCGGGTCGCTTGCTGCCACTGCGGCCAGCGCCGACTGCCTTGCTTCGGCGTCTTTGCCCAGGTTCACATAGGCCTGCGCGAGGCTGACGTGGAGCCCTGCAATATGCGGCTGGAACCCGGTTCGCAATATACCCGGCTCGATCCTTTTCAGCAGGGCAACCGCCTGATCCGCGTGCCCCTCTTCATTCAGTAAATCCGCGCGACTGAGACGCAGCGTGTCGGCGTACACCGTCTGCTTGTCGGCAAGACATATGGCAATCGCCCGACGAAGTCCGGGATCTTGCGAGGAAAGCGTGGTGACGTAGCTTGTCGCATTGATTTTATATGAATAATTCGCGCATCGATTTTCGGGAGATGCCTCTCCAGGGTTCAGCTGTCGCGCGTACTTCAAGGCTCGATCGGACTCTCCCGCCAGGTCAAGCATCTGCACGATCGCGCGCAAAGCCTCGGCACGAGCGTTGCTGTCAGTTGCCCGCGGCAGATCGACCATCAACGTATTGGCCAGCTCGTAGGCCTCTTCATAGTGGTGGTCGCGCGACAGAACATTGATCAACAGGGCCGATGCCCGGGTCACCAGAGCTGATTCGCCCGCATGGTCAATGACGTTGTGCAGGAGCGGCGTGGCCACGGCGAGATTCCCGGAATAGGCTGCCCGCCAAGCCTCCAGATAGCGCAGATGCCATTGCTGCATCGGCGAAAGCAGGCCTTCATCTTCATGCAGTTGCTTCAGGGTACCCAAAAAATGTGGGTACTCAGTCAATTTTTCTTTTTCAGCCCGGGTAAACCAACCCGCCGGAGTGACTGGGTCCGGAATCGCTGCGTGAACGTTGCCCATGACAAGTGCGACAAGCCCTGCTGCAAGGAGAGCTCGTCCTGCAATGGCACTTGGTGCGACGCTTTGCATGAGCGGTTGGCCGCGCTAAAGCTCAGCGAGCCAATGGATGGGACGCGCCTCGATTACTATCACTCTGGCATTCCCGGGACACCATGATCCTTGCCATCGTCCTTGTCGTGATCCTTTCCACCGTCGTTGCCGTCATCATCATGGCAAGGGCCGTGATTCTGGTTCACGTGATTAGGCCCCTTGATGTCCCTGTGGCCAAGCTCCTTTACCAGCGGACCGTCATCACCCGAGATAGCCGCCCGTTTGAGCCCCTCGCTGGCCTGCAATCCACTCAAGGCCTGCGACAGGTCCTCTCCGGACGCGTGACGAAGCGACGCATCTTTACCAATGACTTCCAGCAGCTCGATGGTATTGCTCATGTCACCCCCCGTTTTCGTTGTCGATGAATTACCTGTCACGCCAAGGAAGATCAAGTCATCCCATGGCGAGAGACATTCCTTGCGATGGGGCGAGGCTCCGATGCTCTTCATCACGGGACGCCCCCTGACGTTGGCACTGAGCCTACCACCTGCCCAAGCGGCCTGCGCCGAGCTTCAGCTCGTCTGGCCCGGGGCCTCCCGAGCCCGATCCAGCACCGCCAGTCGCTCCCGTACGACCCGGCTCGGGCGCAGCGCCGAGGCGGGTGGCAGGATCACGGTTTCCTCGGCGCTCACGTCCGTTGCCGGCAGATCGCGCAGGGCCACGCGGCGGACGCGGGGCCGCTGGATCGGCAGGGTCGCGCCACGATAGATGATCACCTCATGATCGAGCGGGTAGTCTTTTTCGAGCACGTCGACCAGTACCTGACGGTATTCGGGCCCGGTGGAGAATCGTTTCAACGAGCGGTCGCCCACCAGCCCCACCTGCCACAGCACCAGATAGGCCCCTGGATTGAGGGGGGTCTCGCAGAACAGCAACTGGCTCGCTTCGTAATGCTGGCAGCCGTAGCGCCCCGGGTCGATGCCGAGGTCGGCATACAGGCAATCCTCGGCGGAGATGCCCGGCTCCATGTGCGCCCGGTAGCCTTCCGCGCGCGCCACCTTGATCACTTCATGCGGCGACCAGGCGAATATGCCGGGATGGCCGTAGAACACGGCACAGACTTTCCTGCCCGCGCGCACCTCGGCCATCATCACCTCGACCCACTCGCGGTAGGTGAGCAGGCGTGACTTGTCGCCCTGGCCGTAATACGGCTGCAGGCTGCGTACGTCCGGGTGCATGCCTTCCAGCCACATTTCCACGATGCCATCGGAGAGCGCGGCGAATACCACGTCCGCCTGTTCGATATGACTGCGCGCCAGCGGGCCGAGATGCGAGCCCAGGGTCATGCCGAGACCGACGCAGGCGATGCTCCCGCGTTGCCTCGCGATTGCTGGTTCAGGCGCCATGTTTGTACTCATCAAGGTATTCCGTGTTGCGACGGTGGACATGTAAAACGCGCAAGGTGTGTCGAGGGCACGTGCCGGTGAACCTCTACGCGACGGTCAGTGGTGCGAAGATCCGGCGGCAAGATCACCCGGCCGGGTCTCCTGCACGCTGCCTGGCGGCACCAGTGCGATCACCGTCCAGCCCGGCCGAGGTTCCAGTTCACGCTTGGATGAGACCACCCGCAGCGCGCCCTTCTCTTCCACGCCGAACAGCAGCACGCTGGTCGAGCCGTATTGCTCGATGAAATGCGGCCAGTCGAACGTGCTGCTGAGCCGGGTCGTCTTGATACGCCAGCCCTGGTGGAGCATCTCGGCGAAGCGCCCGTGGGTCATCTGCTCGTCGAACAACGGCGGCGCCAGCAGATTGCCGGCCAGCGCGGCGCGATCGGTATTTTCCAGCGGGCTCAGGTTGCGCAGGCGATAGACCTTGTCGCGACCGAACTCCTGCCGGTAGTGCACGCAGGCCAGCGAGTTGCGCTCGCGGTGGGTGGACAGCGCCAGCAGACGCCCGATGCCGGTGAGATCCAGATAGCGCTCGGCATGGGGCGAGGCCGGATTGCCGAAGAACGTGTTCAGCCCCTCCATCCGCGCCAGCCGGATGTCATCCCACGAATCGTCGGCCAGCACCACACGGAAACCGGCTTCGGTCAATGCCTTGCCGATCGCCCGGGCCACCCCGTCGGAACCGAAGATCAGCAGCCCGCGCGGCTCCGGCTCGGCCACCTTCAACCACAAGGCCAGCGGCCGGGCGGTGGCGCTCTGCAGGACCACGGTGCCGATGATCAGGATGAACACCAGCGGCACCAGCACGTCGGCACCGGGCACGTGCAGCGCGTCCAGGCGCAAGGCGAACAGTGCCGAGACCGAGGCGGCGACGATGCCGCGCGGCGCCACCCAGCCGATCAGCGCGCGCTCGCGCCAGCTCAGCCCGCTGCCGATGCTGGACAGCGCCACCGTCAACGGCCGCACCAGCAACTGCGCCACCGCGAACAGCGCGATGCCGCCCAGCAACATGCCCGGCGGCAACGGCCAGTGCAGCCGCGCCGCCAGCAGGATGAACAGCACCGACACCAGCACGGTGGTGATGTTCTCCTTGAAATCCATGATGTCGTCGATGTGAACGCCGCGCATGTTGCCCAGCGCGATGCCCATGACGGTGACCGCCAGCAGGCCCGACTCGTGGGTCAGCGTGTTGGAGACGCTGAAGGCCAGCAGCACCGTGGCCAGCACCGCGTAGTTCTGCAGGTATTCGGGGATCATCTGCCGGCGCAGCAGGAACGCCGCCAGCCAGGCTGCCGCCGCTCCGATCAGCATGCCCACGCCCAGCGTGGCCACGAACACGCCGAGCGTGTGACCCTGCTGTCTCGAAACGACCGCTTCGAAGATCAGCACCGCGAACAATGCGCCGAGCGGGTCGATCACGATGCCTTCCCAGCGCAGGGTGTTGGCGATCCGCTCGTTCGGCCGCAACGTGCGCAGCATCGGCGCGATCACCGTCGGCCCGGTCACGCAGCCCAGCGCGCCGAACAACAAGGCGATCGGCCAGCTCAGTCCAGCGATGGCATGCGCGGCCCAGGCCAGCAACAGCAGCGTGGTCACCGCGCCGTAAGTGACCAGCCCACGCACCGCCCTGCCGATCCCGGGCAGCTCGTGGAAGCGCAGGGTCAGGCTGCCCTCGAACAGGATCAACGCCACCGCCAGCGACACCACCGGAAACAGCAGCTCGCCCAGCAGCTGGTCCGGATCGAGCACGCCGCCCACCGGCCCCAGCAGTATCCCCGCCAGCAACAGGAACAGGATCGCCGGAAGCTTGACCCTCCAGGCCAGCCACTGCGCCAGAAAGCCGGTCATCAGCAGGGCGGCCAACATCAGGCCGAGCTCGATAGTCATCAACGTCCCCCAGGCGAGCATCAACCTGCGATCAGAGCATGCACCTCCGCCGGCGTCCAGTCGGTGACGATCGTCCGCGGCATCGGGCCACCGAAGTGGCGTCTACAGCCGCCGATACTGCAGGGCTTCGGCAAGATGCTCACGCTCCAGCAGCGCGGCGCCACCGTCGATATCCGCAATCGTGCGGGCGACCCGCAACACGCGATGGTAGGCACGCGCGGACAGGCCCAGTCGCTCCAGCGCGGATTCGAACCAGCGTCGTTCCGCCGGCCCCAGCGCGCAATCGCGCTCCAGCTCGCGGGTACTGATCTCCGCGTTCGGTCGTCCCGCCCGCATCAGCGACTGCCGCCGCGCCTTGAGCACGCGGATGCGCACCGTGGCGGAATCCTCGTCGCGCTCGCCGCGCGGGGTCCCCAGCTCGGTCAACGGCACCGGCGGCACCTGCACGCAGAGATCGATGCGGTCGAGCAGCGGCCCGGAAATGCGCGATCGGTAGCGCTTGATCTGATCGGGCGTGCATTGGCAGCGCGGGGCGCCGGCGTAGCCGCATGGGCAGGGATTCATCGCGGCCACCAGCTGGAACTGGGCCGGAAAGGTGGTCTGCCGTGCCGCCCGGGAAATCATGATGTGGCCCGATTCCATCGGCTCGCGCAGCACCTCCAGTACGTGCCGGCTGAACTCCGGCAATTCGTCCAGGAACAGCACGCCGTTGTGCGCCAGCGAGATTTCGCCCGGACGCGGATACGAGCCGCCGCCCACCAGCGCCACCGCCGACGCCGTGTGGTGGGGCGAGCGAAAGGGACGCCGCCGCCAGCGCGCGAGGTCGGTGGTCTGGCCCGCCACCGACAACACTGCGCAGGTCTCCAGCGCCTCCGACTCCGACAGCGGCGGCAGAATGCCGGGCAGGCGCTCGGCCAGCATGGTCTTGCCGGTACCCGGCGGCCCCATCAGCAGCAGGTGATGACCGCCCACGGCGGTGATCTCCAGCGCACGACGGGCCTGCAATTGCCCGCGCACGTCACCCAGATCCGGGCCGTCATGGGCACCGCCATCGCTGGGGAGGCCGAGCGGCACCGACAGTTCATGCGCCCCGCGCAGCCAGCCGCAGACCTCGGCCAGCGTATCGGCCACCCGCACATCCACATCCGATACCAGTGCGGCCTCGGCGGCATTTTCGCGCGGCACGACCACGCGCCGACCACGCGCCCGCGCCCGCAGCAAGGCCGGCAGCACACCGGAAACGCTGCGCAGCGCACCGGTCAGGGCAAGCTCGCCGAGAAATTCGCAATCGTCCAGCTTGTCGCGCGGCACCTGCCCGCTGGCAGCGAGGATGCCCAGCGCGATCGGCAGGTCGAAACGGCCACCGTCCTTGGGCAGCTCGGCCGGCGCCAGGTTCACCGTGACACGGCGATTGGGGTATTCGAACGCGGTGTTCTGGATCGCCACCCTTACGCGATCACGCGCTTCGCGCACCGCCGCTTCGGGCAGGCCCACGATATTCGTGCACGGCAGGCCGCCGGAGAGATGCACCTCGACCATCACCTGCGGCGCGGCGATGCCTTCCTGGGCGCGACTGAGGGTAACCGCAAGACTCATGCGACCGCGGGTTGCTGACGCAGGGAAGTGGGTTCGCTGATATGCAAGGACATCAAGCGACTCCATCAGCAGCGCTGGATAAATAACCGCCCCCGATCGTTCTCGGGGTGAGGGTGACGGATCGGAGGCGGCTCCCGGGAGATTGGTTGTCGCTAGCTCCCGCGGGCAGACACGACAGCCTCGAGTTCGGCGACGCGCTGTTCCAATTCGTCGACCTTGGCGCGGGTACGCGCCAGCACCTGAGACTGGACTTCGAATTCTTCGCGGGTGACCAGGTCGAGGCGGCGCAATCCCTGCGCCAGAACATCCTGGAAGTTGGCTCGCAAATCCTGTTGCGCCTGTGCCAACCCTGGCGGTACCAACGACACAAGCCGCAGGGCAATCTGATCGATATCCTGCCTATCCATCATGGACAGCGCCTCGCACTCGTCGAGGTAAATACTAGATGAACGGAAATTGCAGGCGCCATCGGGTTGCTCCGTCAGAAACTGTAGGGATTGTCCTACACCGACGCCGATCAGGCGACAACGCCGGGCCGGGCAGGCAGAATGGCGATTCTGCACGGCCCGTCGTGCCAATGCCTGTCGATTCAAGGAACTCTCCATGAAACTGGTCGTGGCGATCATCAAGCCGTTCAAGCTGGACGATGTACGCGAGGCGCTGGCCGACGTCGGCGTCCAGGGCGTCACCGTCACCGAAGTGAAGGGCTTCGGGCGCCAGAAAGGCCATACCGAGCTGTATCGCGGCGCCGAGTATGTCGTCGATTTCCTACCCAAGATCAAACTGGAAGTGGCGATCGCCGACGACCAGCTCGATCGGGTGGTGGAAGCGATCCAGCACTCTGCGCGCACCGGCAAGATCGGCGACGGCAAGATCTTCGTCAGCACGCTGGAGCAGGTCATCCGTATCCGCACCGGCGAACTGGATCACGACGCGCTCTGAAACGGAGCCCGGCACTCCATCCGGTACCCCGTCGCAGCCCCAATCATCGACTCGTCGGCATCGCCGCGAGGGCTCGCCCCTGCCCGGTGGCTCTCCGACTCACCCACAACGTGTTGGGTTGACCACGCCCCGCCCACCCGATATGTTGTGCCCGTCGGTGCCCGACCAGATGCGACATCGGTCGGGCTTAAAAGGGAATCCGGTGTAACTCCGGAACTGCCCCGCAGCGGTAGAGCGGAAACGAACGTCCCCACACGCACTGGCCCTCGGCGGCTGGGAAGCGGGGACAAGTAGGCGGATCGCAAGATCCATGTCCGCAAGTCCGAAGACCTGCCGGCACATCGGGATGAACGTGCCCGATGCGTAGTGATGGCTTCCGCGGGGAGGCACGTCGCAATGCCGTCGGCCGCCAGGCGTCTGCGTTGTGTGTCGTTCCCGGAATCCATCGCTTCAGGCCCTGCGCGCGGGAGCAGGCGTTTGATGTCCATGCCGGGAGCCACCAGCCATGCAACCCCTCGATACCGCCGAGCGCGAGCGCACCGTCGCGCGCGCCGATCACCGCACCGCCGTTGACGATGCATCGTCAGCGCGCTTGCCCGAAACATCCTTCGCACTGACCCCGCCCCACCACCCCGGCCAGATGCGCGTGACCAAGCGCAACGGCGGCCAGGAGACTGTCGACGTCAACAAGATCGTGCGAGCGGTGACCCGCAGCACGGACGGCCTGCACGCAGTCGATCCGCTGCGCGTGGCGCTGAAGACCATCGGCGGCCTGTACGACGGCGCCACCACGCAGGAGCTGGACCAGCTGTCGATCCGCACCGCTGCCGCGCTGACCGCCGAAGAACCCGAATACGGCCAGCTGGCTGCGCGCCTGCTGGGTGCGTACATCGACAAGGAGGTCAGCGGACAGGAAATCCAGAGCTTCTCGCAGTCGGTCGTACGCGGCGCCGAGCTGGGCATCCTCAACGATCGGCTGCGCGATTTCGTGACGACCAACGCGCGCAAACTGAATGACGCCATCGACCCGCTGGCCGGTCGCCGCTTCGAGTACTTCGGACTGCGCACGGTGTACGACCGCTATCTCCTGCGCCACCCGCAACAGCGCTTCGTGATCGAGACGCCGCAGTATTTCTTCATGCGCATCGCCTGCGCGCTGGGCGGCAACGACATCGCCGAAACGCTGGAGCTGTACCGGCTGCTGTCATCGCTGGAATACCTCGCCAGCTCGCCCACCCTGTTCAACGCCGGCACCTGTCACGAGCAGCTCAGCTCGTGCTACCTGCTCGACTCGCCGCTCGATTCGCTGGAGTCCATCTACGACAAGTACGCGGACGTGGCCAAGCTGAGCAAGTTCGCCGGCGGCATCGGCCTGGCCTACACCCGGGTGCGCTCGCGTGGCTCGCTGATCAAGGGCACGAACGGCCATTCCAACGGCCTGCTGCCGTGGCTGAAGACGCTGGACGCCTCGGTCGCCGCGGTGAACCAGGGCGGCAAGCGCAAGGGCGCGGCCTGCGTGTACCTGGAATCGTGGCATGCCGACATCGAGGACTTCCTCGAGCTGCGCGACAACACCGGCGACGATGCCCGCCGCGCGCACAACCTCAATATCGCCAACTGGATTCCCGACGAATTCATGCGCCGGGTCGAGGGCGACGGCGACTGGTCGCTGTTCGATCCGAAGGTGGTGCCGCAGCTGGTGGACAGCTGGGGCGACAGCTTCGACCAGGCCTACCGCGAAGCGGAGACGAACGGACTGGCCGTGAGGACCGTGAAGGCGCGCGAGCTCTACGCGCGCATGATGCGCACGCTGGCGCAGACCGGCAACGGCTGGATGACGTTCAAGGATCGCTGCAACGCCACCAGCAATCAGACGGCCAAACCCCAGAACGTGATCCATCTGTCCAACCTGTGCACCGAGATCCTCGAAGTCAGCTCGGCCAGCGAAACCGCGGTATGCAACCTCGGATCGGTGAACCTGGCCCGGCACGTGGTCGACGGCGCCTTCGATTTCGGGCAACTCGCCGCCACCGTGCGCACCGCCGTGCGCCAGCTCAACCGGGTGATCGACCTCAACTTCTATCCGATCGAGACCGCGCGCACGGCGAACATGAAGTGGCGCCCGGTCGGACTGGGCGTGATGGGCCTGCAGGACGTGTTCTTCAAGCTGCGCCTGCCGTTCGATTCGGCCGAGGCGCTGGCCTTGTCCAGCCGCATCGCCGAGGAGATCTATTTCCACGCGCTGGGCATGTCGTGCGAACTGGCCGAGACCGAGGGCGCGCATCCGGGTTTCGCCGAAAGCCGCGCGGCCAGCGGTGAACTGCAGTTCGACTACTGGCCCGACGCCGCGCCGCACGACCGCGCCCGCTGGGATGCGCTGCGCGAACGCATCGGCGCCCACGGCCTGCGCAACTCGCTGCTGATCGCGATCGCCCCCACCGCCACGATCGCCTCGATCGCCGGCTGCTACGAATGCATCGAGCCGCAGGTGAGCAACCTGTTCAAGCGCGAGACGCTGTCCGGCGACTTCCTGCAGGTCAACCGCTACCTCGCCGACGAGCTGAAGGCGCTGGGGCTGTGGACGTCCGACATCCGCGATGCGATCAAGCTGGCGGAAGGCTCGATCCAGGGCATCGTCGCGATCCCCGAACGCCTGCGTGCGATCTACCGCACCGTGTGGGAGCTGCCGCAGAAAGCGCTGATCGAACTGGCCGCCGCCCGTGGCGCCTTCATCGACCAGAGCCAGTCGCTGAACCTGTTCATGGAAAACCCGAACATCGGCCAGCTCAGCTCGATGTACATGTACGCGTGGAAGGCCGGCATCAAGACCACGTATTACCTGCGCTCCCGACCGGCGACGAAGATCAGCAAGACCACGGTGTCGGACCAGGCTCAAGCAAGTGCTGCGGTGGTTTGCTCTCTCGAGAACCCCGAGTACTGCGAGGCGTGTCAGTAGAACCCTCTCACCTCAACTTCGTCATCCCAGCGAACGCTGGGATCCAGCGCCGTTGCGTCAAGTGGACCAGAGGCGCTGGGATGACTGTGAGGGTTGATGGACTCAACCGCAAACCTGCAGGTACAGGTCTCGCCAATACGGATTGGACTTCTCTATGAGCTCGATTTTCCACGCACGCCTCCACGCCTTGATCGCCTTCTCGCGGGCGATTGCCGAATTCATGGTCTCGTGCATCTCGAACCAGACCAGGTCATGCACGCAATAACGTTGAGTGAAGCCCTCGACCACGTTGTTCCGATGTTGCCAGATCCGAGCCGGCAGGTTCGATGTGACGCCAGCGTAGAGCGTGCCGTTGCGATGACTGGCAAGGATATAGACGCATGGATTTCTTTCTTGCATGCGACACCATCCACGCGGGTCAGATACCTGGAAACATATCAATGAAGAGCGCGTCATCCCAGCGAACCCTGGAATCCAGAGCCGTTGCCCTACAAGACATTGCGATGAAGACCAAAGTCACTGGATCCCAGCGTTCGCTGGGATGACGGTCAAAACCACAACACCCCACGGCTGTAACACTTTTCGGGAAACCCCATGCATTCACGACCCACTGACAGCACGCACCTGCTCGATCCCGGCTACAACCTCACCCTGCGCCCGATGCGCTATCCCGGTTTCTACGAGATGTATCGCAATGCGATCCGCAATACGTGGACCGTGGAGGAGGTGGATTTCTCGACCGACACCAGCGACCTGGCCGCGAAGATGTCGCCGGCCGACCGCCACCTGATCCAGCGGCTGGTGGCGTTCTTCGCCACCGGCGACACCATCGTCTCGAACAACCTGGTGCTGAACCTGTACCAGCACATCAACGCGCCGGAAGCGCGCATGTATCTGTCGCGCCAGCTGTACGAGGAATCGCTGCACGTGCAGTTCTACCTCACCCTGCTCGACACCTACATTCCCGATCCGGCCGAACGCAACAAGGCCTTCGCCGCGATCGAGAACATTCCCTCGATCCGCGCCAAAGGCGAGTTCTGCTTCAAGTGGATCGACTCGATCCAGCACCTCGCCCGGCTGGATACGCGCGAACAGCGGCGGCAGTTCCTGCTCAACCTGATCTGCTTTGCCGCCTGCATCGAAGGGCTGTTCTTCTACGCCGCGTTCGCCTACGTCTATTTCCTGCGCTCGCGCGGCCTGCTGCATGGCCTGGCAGCCGGCACCAACTGGGTGTTCCGCGACGAGTCGGGCCACATGACGTTCGCGTTCGAGGTGGTGCGCACGGTACGCGAGCAGGAGCCGGAACTGTTCGACGACGGCATGCGCGCCGAGATCGAAGCCATGATGGAAGAGGCGATCGCCTGCGAAACGCTGTTCGCCGAGGACGTGCTCTCCGGCGGCGTCGCCGGCCTGTCGGCAAGGGACATGCGCCAGTACCTCGAATACTGCGCCGACCAGCGCTTTGCCCAGCTCGACATGCCGAGGAAATACGGCGCGAAGAACCCGTTCGACTTCATGGACCTGCAGGACGTGCAGGAAGTCACCAACTTCTTCGAGCGCCGCGTCTCGGCCTACCAGGTCGGCGTGCAGGGCGAAGTGGCGTTCGACATGGCGTTCTGAAATCCGCCGATGCCGACCGACGCGCCGCATCCTTCGGGGAGACAGCGAGGGGCGGCGGGCTGGTCGGGGCGTCCGTCGACGGACATCTTGACTACAGGTGTAGTCATGGCGTAGTTTGACTACACCTGTAGTCAAACGTGATGTCCGCCATGCCCAAGCCGACGATCGGTGATCAGGAGCTCGCGCTCCTGCATTACCTTGCCGAATACCCAAGCGCCTCCGTGGGCGAGGTCGCCAGCGGCTTCGGCGAGCCCCGCGGGCTGGCCCGCTCCACCGTGCTCACGATGATGGAGCGCCTGCGCAGCAAGGGTTACCTGCGGCGGCGCCAGCTCCGGGGCATGTACCGCTACAGCGCCGCCACCGCACCCGGCGAAGCGATGCGCAGCGCCGTGGGCAGCTTTGTCGAGAAGACCCTGAGCGGCTCGGTATCACCCTTCGTGGCGTGGCTGTCGGAGAGCGCCGAGGTCAGCGACAGTGAACTGGCCGAACTGGAAGCGCTGGTCGCGCAACTGCAGACCCGGCGCAGGGAGTCCTGAGATGCAAGCCCTCGATGATCTTGCCAGCATGCTGCTGAGCCGGCTCGGCTGGACCTCCGTGCAGGCGGTCGTGCTGATCGCCCTGGTGGCGTTGCTGATCCGTCTGCTGCCGCGGCTGTCCGCGGCGATGCGCTGCACCTTGTGGTGGCTGGTCGGCCTGCAACTGCTCGTCGGCCTGTGCTGGCATGCACCACTGCAACTGGCGCTGCTGTCGCCGCCCGCGGTCCAGCGGATCAGCGCCGCCGATGCAGTCGCCCCGCTGACCGAACTGGCGCCCGTGCGGGTGCGACCCCCGACGGTCCGGGTGGCACGGTCGGACCACGCATCGATGCCCGCCGCAGCCGAGCCCCGGCGACCCTCACTGCATGGCCGGTTGTTGCTGGCGCTGTTGTGGCTGGCCGGCCTGCTGGCCCAGTTACCGCGCACGATCCGGCAGTGGACGCAGACGCGTACCCTGTTGCGCGAATCGATGCCGCTGACAGACCCGGCGATGCAGGCGCGGTGCACCAGGGAAGCCACCCTGCTGGGGCTGCGCCGCTGTCCGCGGCTGCGTGTGTCACGGACGATCACCTCGCCCCAGGTGATCGGCCTGCGGCAGCCCACCGTCCTGCTGCCCGCCGACCAGGCACTGACCCCCGCGGAGTCGCACCTGGCGCTGGCGCACGAACTGGCCCACCTGCAACGCGGCGATCTCTGGCTCGGCTGGGTTCCGGCAATCGCGCAACGGCTGTTCTTTTTCCACCCGCTGGTGGCGTGGGCGACTCGCGAGTACGCGCTCGCTCGCGAAGCGGCCTGCGATGCACAGGTCCTCGCGCAACCGGGCACCGAGCCGCAGGCCTATGCCCGGCTGTTGCTGCGCCTGGGCGTGGCCCATCCCCTGCACTCCGGCCTGGCCGGGGCGTCTTCGTCGTTCCGTACCCTGAAGAGGCGACTGATCATGTTGCAACGAACCGAAATTTCTCCGCGCCCGGGCCGATCCGGCTGGCTGCTGGTGGTACTGATCGCGTTGGCCGGCACCCTGCCCTATCGGGTGACCGCGGCCGACGCGAGTGATGCGGGAAAGAACGCGCCGGCGAGCAGCGTGCAGACGCCACCGCCCGCACCGCCCGCACCGCCGGCTCCACCCGCGCCGGCGCCAGCGCCCATGCCGCCGCTGCCTCCGTTGCCCGCCGTTGCAAGCCCGCCACCGGTTCCGCCCGCACCACCCGCACCACCGGCGAATAGCGGTGGCTTTTCGGCGCATCACGTCAGCATCGATACCTCGACGAGCGCCCGCGATGGCTTCGCCCTGTTCGACGGCGACTCGATCACCATCACCGGTAACGACAGCGACCTCGCCACCGCGAAGCGGCTGCACCGGACGAACGATCCGATGCTGTGGTTCCGCCGTGGGGACAAGGCCTGGCTGATCCGCGATCCGGCAATGCTCCAGCGCGCACGCGCCATCTACCGGCCGCTCACCGAACTGGCGAGCCAGCAGGGTCGGCTGGCCGGCCGGCAGGGCGAGTTCGCGGGTCGCCAGGCCGGGCTGGCCGCCCGCAGCAGCGCCTTCGCGCAGGAGCAGGCCACGCTGGCGCAACAACAGGCAAGGCTGGCGCAGGAGACGGCCGGCCGCACCGGTGCCGAGCCGGCGCTCGAAGCACGCCGCCGCGCACTGGAGGCGCAGCAAGCCGAGCTGGACCGCCGCCAGGACGTCGTGCAGAAAGCGCTGGATGAACAGCAGCGGGCGCTGGAGCAGAAGCAGGCCACGCTCGATCGCCAGCAGGCCGCCATGGACAAGCGTCAGCAGGAGGTGGAAGCCCGGGCCGAGCGCGAGATCCGGAAGCTGCTCGACGAGGCGCTGGCCAAGGGTGTGGCGCAGTCCGTGAGCGCCCACTGACTGGAGCCGGCGCCCTCGCCGGACACCGTCCGGCGAGGGCGCCGTTTCAAGCGGTCAGAGCCATGGCCACGGCTTCAGCTCGTACGCTTTCGGCGGCGTGTCGCCGGCGAGGTACTGCACGAAATAGTCCCAGCGGCGGCGCGTGACGTACGGCGTGGCGGCGGCATAGCCGTGATGCACGTCGGGAATCGCGATCATGTCGAAGTCGCGGTTCGCCTTGATCAGCGCCTGCACCACCAGCAGCGTGTTCGACGGCGGCACGTTGTCGTCCAGCGTGCCGTAGGTCAGCATCAGGTGGCCCTTGAGGTTCCGCGCGAAGTCCTGGTTGGCCTGGGCGTCGTAGTTGCTCTTGCCATCCTTGCCGGTGACCAGCAGGCCCTGCCATTTCTCGGCCCAGTCGTCCTCGTACTCGCGGTTGTCGTGGTTGCCGCTTTCGGCCCAGCCGACCTTGAAGAAGTCCGGATAGTGGAACATCGCGCCCGCGGTGGCATTGCCGCCGCCGGAGTGGCCCCAGATGCCGACGCGGTCCAGGTCGACCCAGGGATACTTCGCGGCCAGTTGGCGGATCGCGCCGACCTGGTCGGGCAAGGTGTTGTCCTCGACGTGCTCGAAGTAGGCATCGTGGAAGGCCTTGGAGCGCCACGGCGTACCCATGCCATCGAGCGCGATCACGATGAAGCCCAGTTCGGCCATCGCCTGGTGATCGCTGCGCGAGGGCGCGAAGCTGCGCCCCCGTACCGAACCGGTCTGCGGCCCCGGGTAGACGTAGTCGATGAGCGGGTACTTCTTCGACGGATCGAAGTTCGTCGGCTTGAACATCATCCCGTACAGCTCGGTCTTGCCGTCGCGCGCCTTCACCGTGAACGGGATCGGCGGCACCCAGCCCGATGCTTTCAGACGGCTGATGTCGGCGCGGGCCACGGTGGCCAGCGCGTGCCCGTCATCGGCGTCGCGCAGCACGGTCACCGGCGGGGTGGTCGGCGTGGAGTACGCATCGACGAAAGCCTTGCCGTCGGGCGACAGGCTGATGGTGTGGTCGGCGGCCTCCGGCGTGAGCAGGGTCGGCTGACCACCCTCGAGGCTGACCTTCCAGAACTGCTGGTAGTAGGGATTCACGCCGGGCGTGCGACCCACGCCGCGGAACCACACCGTGCGTGTCTTCGGATCGACCTTCAGCACCTCGGTGACATTGCCCTCGCCGCGGGTGATCGCATGCTTGAACTTGCCGGTGGCGAGGTCGACCAGGTAAAGCTGGCCCCAGTTGCTGCGCTCGCTGAACCAGATCGCCTCGTGCGTGGCCGGCAGGTAGCGCCAGTTCACCGCACCGTTGCCGCTTTCGTACCAGGTCGGCACGACTTCATCGAACACGGTGCGTACCGCGCCGGTGGTTGCATTGGCGATGCGGAACCATTCGTGCCGGTGGTCGCGCGAGGTGGAGACGAACGCCAGGGTGCTGCCATCCGGCGCCCACTTCACGTCGTCCCAGCCGCCATCCGGCCCGCAACTGACGTCGTCGCACAGGCTCGAGCGGTGCTGATCCGGCGGCATCTTCAGCCGCACCACTTTCTTCGCCGCCACGTCGATGATCACCCGCTCGATCATCGTCACGTGCTTGTCGCCGACCAGCGGATATTTCCACTTCAGCAGCTCCGGGTGACCGACCCGGGTGCGGATCAGATACATCTCGCCGGTCTTGCGCTGGTCCTGCTGGAACGTGGCGATGCGGCTGGAATCGGGCGACCATTCGAGGATCGCGTGGTCGGTGTGCTTCCAGCCGGCGTTGTCTGTGGCGTAACCGAAGTCCTCCACGCCGTCGCTGGTCAGCCGGGTCTCCCGACCGCTGGCCACGTCGCGCAGCCACAGGTTCCAGTCGCGGATGAACGCCTCGGACTTGCCGTCCGGCGACAGCACGCCGGGTTCGTCGGCGGCCGCGTCCTTGCCGGTGTGTCCGGCCTTCGCCTCGCAGGTACCGGCGTCCTTCAGGTCGCACAGATAGTGCTTGTCGTCGAGCCTGACGTCGAGCCGACCGTCGGGCTTCACGCTGTAGTCGAACGCGTGCGGAAATTTGCTCGCGTCGACCGGCTGGCCGCCGGCCTTGCCCAGCGCGAACGCCAGCTTCGCCTGGTCGAACGCAGGCGCGGCCTTGCCGTCGGCGATATCCATCTGCATGAAATGGTCGCCATCGGCGTCGTGGTCGCGGTACCAGAAATGGCCATCGTCCAGCCACTTCACCTTCTGCACATCGTGGTCGACCAGCGGCAGGGTGCGGTACGGCAGGAAGCGTTCCGCCCGCGCATAGTCCTGCGCGGTGAGCACGCGCGTCTGCGCCGCCAGCCCGCTCGAGCACAGGCCCGCCGCAATCAGGCCCACCAACCACGCGCCGGACAGACGCCACGTACCGTTCATCGAACTCATCCTGCACTCCCCTCGGAAATCCCGTTGCGCCGGCGGCCACGCGCGCGCCGGCCGGCCATGCTAGCGCGATACGCTACCGGCCGACCCTGCCACAGGTTGGCCGGCTTCACCGGACCCGGTCGCGCTGCGGGAGGTCGCTCCGCCTGCCTGCGCATTTTCCTGCGGGGACACCGGTGCAACTTGCGTCGCCGGCGTGTCGCTTGACGCCGATCGGCCAGCACATGCAGGCTGATCATCCCAGCGACGCAGGGAGCCGTGCGATGTCCGCGCGCCTGAAAATCATCGGCAACTATCTTTCGCCCTACGTGCGCAAGGTGCTGGTGTGCCTCGAGCTGAAAGGGCTCGACTACGAAATCGATCCGATCGCGCCGTTCGTCGGCAACGACAAGTTCTCGCAGCTCAGTCCGTTGCGGCGTGTCCCGGTGCTGATCGACGACGGCTTCGTGCTCAACGACTCGTCGGTGATCTGCCAGTACCTGGAGGACCGGTACCCGACCCCCATGCTGTATCCGCCCGACCTGGGCGACCGCGCGCTGGCGCGCTGGCTGGAGGAGTACTGCGATACCCGGCTGGCCGATGTGCTGGTCTGGCGCCTGTTCTACCAGTTGGGGGTCAAGCGCTACCTGTTCCACGAGGAGACCGACCAGGCGACAGTGCAGCAGGCACGCGAGGTGGAAATTCCCGCCACTCTGGATTACCTGGAAAACCAGTTGCCCGACGACGGCTTCGTGTTCGGCACGCTGTCGATCGCCGACATCAGCATCGCCAGTTTCTTCCGCACCGCCTCGTTCGTGCGTTACGTGATCGACCCGGCGCGCTGGTCACGCTGCGCCACCCTGGTGGCGCAGGTGCAGGCCTTGCCGGCCTTCCAGAAACTCGCCCGCTTCGAGGACTGCATGCTGCGCCTGCCGCTGGCCGAGCAGCGCGAGGCGCTGCTCATGGTCGGCGCGCCGCTGTGCAGCGACACCCTGGGCACTGCCACGCCACGTCACGGTTTGCGTAGGGAATCGTGATCGTTCAGAAGGCAACGACTCGACGACTCAGCGCTGCGCGGCGGTCAGTTCGACCAGCCAGTCGACGAATACCCGCAGCCGCGCCGGCATCTGCCGCTGCTGCGGGTACAGCACGGTCATCGGCAGCGACGGCGGCGGACAGGCCGGCAGGATCTCGCGCAGCCGGCCGCTCTTCAGCCCGTCGGCGATCCGGTAACGCGGCATCTGCGCGATGCCCAGGCCCGCCTCGCAACAGCCGAGGTAGGCATCGACGCCGCTGACGCTGACGCGACCCGGCAGCGCGATCGCGCGCCGCTTGCGGCCGACGAGGAAGTCCAGTGGCTCGGCACGACGGGTCGTCGGCGAGACCCAGTTCACCGCGAGGTGGCCGTCCTGCAGCGCGGCCAGCGAATCGGGCTGGCCGTGTCGCCGCACGTACCCGGCGCTGGCCACGGTCACCTGCTGCAGCATCGCGACGCGGCGGCCGACCATGCCGGAATCGCCCAGCTCGCCGACGCGCAGCACGCAATCCACGCCTTCGCGTACCAGGTCGACGAAGCGGTCGCCGGTGCCGATGTCCAGCGTGATCTGCGGGAAGCGCGCAAAGAAATCCGGCAACGCGGGAATCACCAGCAGCCGCGCCAGCGACACCGGAAGATCGACGTGCAGGTGGCCCTTCGGCTGCACCAGCGCCTCGCGGAAATCGGTCTCGACCTCGTCCATGTCGGCAAGCAGGCGCAGGCAATGCCCGTAGTAGGTCTCGCCGTCACGGGTGGTGCGCACGCGGCGGGTGGTTCGCTGCAGCAGCTGGGCGCCGAGCCGTTCCTCCAGCCGCTTGATCGCGTGGGTCACGGTGGCGCGCGGCAGGCTCAGGTCGTTCGCCGCGGCGGTGAAACTGCCCAGCTCGACGATCCGGGTGTACAGCCGCATGGCTTCGAGGCGGTCCATGGAGATTGTTGTCTACAATTGAATGGTCATTCCCATTATTGAGCATTTATCCAATCACCGTCGCGGTGCACCATGGCCTCCACTTCCACTCAGGAGCGACATCATGCAGACCCGCACCCTCGGCAAAGGCACCGCTACGGCACCGGCCCCCCGGGTTTCCGCGCTCGGCCTCGGCTGCATGGGCATGAGCGATTTCTACGGCACGCGCGACGATGCCGAGTCGATCGCCACCATCCGGCATGCGCTGGACCGCGGCCTCAACCTGCTCGATACCGCCGACATGTATGGGCCGCACACCAACGAGGTACTGGTCGGCCAGGCGATCAGGGGCCGCCGCGAGCAGGCCTTCATCGCCACCAAGTTCGGCATCTTGCGCGACCCCGCCGATCCGACGGTTCGCGGCATCAGCGGGCGCCCGGAATACGTGCGCGCCGCCTGCGACGCCAGCCTGAAGCGCCTGGGCATCGACACCATCGACCTGTACTACCAGCACCGCGTCGACCCGAACGTGCCGATCGAGGACACCGTGGGTGCGATGGCCGGTCTGGTGGCCGCCGGCAAGGTGCGTTACCTCGGCCTGTCCGAGGCTTCCGGCGCCACGCTGGAGCGTGCCTGCAAGGTGCATCCGATCGCCGCATTGCAAAGCGAGTTCTCGCTGTGGACGCGCGACCCGCAGACCAACGGCATGCTCGATGCCTGCCGCCGCCACGGCGTGAGCCTGGTCGCCTACTCGCCGCTGGGACGCGGCTTCCTCACCGGCGCGATCCGCTCGCCGGACGACTTCGCCGCCGACGACTACCGCCGCACCAGTCCGCGTTTCCAGGGCGAGAACTTCGCCCGCAATCTGCGGCTGGTCGAACAGGTGAGGGTCCTGGCCGCCGACAAGGGTTGCTCGCCCGCGCAGCTGGCGCTGGCCTGGGTGCTGGCGCAAGGAGACGACGTACTGGCGATTCCCGGTACCCGGCACCGTTCGCGGCTGGATGAGAACCTCGGGGCGCTCGACGTGCAGCTGAGCGCCGCCGAGCTGGCCACCATCGACGCGGTGTTCCCGCCCGACGTGGCCGCCGGCACCCGCTACCCCGGCGCGGGGATGCAGCTGGTCAACGCGTGAGTGCCCCGGCGCCGTTCACGCGGAGGGCGGCGCCGGACCCGTTAGACTGCGCGGCATGAGCACGCCCGAACACTCCCCGCTTGGCAAGAACACGATCTACGCGGATCGCTACGATCCCCGACTGCTGTTTCCGATACCGCGCGCCGACAAGCGCGCGGAAATCGAGGTGGCCGAACCGCTGCCGTTCCACGGCGTGGACATCTGGAACGCCTACGAGCTGTCGTGGCTCGATCCGCGCGGCAAGCCGGTGGTGGCGATGGCCGAGTTCCGCATCCCCGCCGCTTCCCCGAACCTCATCGAATCGAAGTCATTCAAGCTGTATCTGAATGGCTTCGCGCAGGAGCGCATCGCGGACACGGATACGCTGACTTCCACCCTGATGCATGACCTGTCCGCCGCGGCGGGTGCGGTGGTCAGCGTGCAACTGGCGGAGGCACGCGCGGCCACGTTGCCCACCGTCGACCTGGACGGCCTGCTGCTCGACCGGCAGGACATCGAGATCGACCACTACGGTCCGCCGCAGGCCGATTTCCTGCTGGCCGACCTGTCCGTGCAACCGGTGGCGGAAACCCTCGTTTCGCACCTGCTGCGCTCGAACTGCCCGGTCACCGGCCAGCCCGACTGGGGCAGCGTGCAGATCGCCTATCGCGGCGCGCCGATCGACCACGCCGGGCTGCTGCGCTATCTGGTCTCGTTCCGCACCCACGACGAATTCCACGAGCAATGCGTGGAACGGATCTTCGTCGACCTGATGCGGCGCTGCGCTCCGCAGCAGCTCAGCGTGTACGCACGCTACACCCGCCGCGGCGGGCTGGACATCAATCCGTTCCGCAGCAGCACACCAGCCACGCCGTGCAACCCGCGCACGGTGCGCCAGTAGCCCGCGCGGCCCGCCTGACGGCGATGCGCGATCGGATACGGCCCGCAACCCCGCCTGTCATGGTGGCGTGAAAGTTCAGGCCCCGGGTTGCCTCCCGGTAATCGGCGCTTCATGTCGACGCCACTAGCCTCGGTGCCAGACCCAAGCACCCGACGACGGCGGCAGTCGCCACGCAGCGGCACCCGCCCGCGATCGACCCAGGAGTTCCCATGACACCTTCCATTCGCACCACCGCGCTGCACGGCGCCGCCCTGGCCGGCCTGCTGCTGCTCAGTGCCTGCGGCAAGAGCGAGCCGGCCTCGCCGAACGATACCCCTGCCCCCGCCAGCACCGCACCCGTGGCCATGCTGCCCGCGCCTGCAGCCACCACCGCGACCACACCGGTGGCCGGCAGTGGCACCACCGGCGTGGCGACGGCCGCGTCGGTCGCCGTCTCCGAGGCTGCCGCAGTGAGCGTCCCCCTGACCGTGGCCAGGCTGACCGTCGGCAGTGACGTGAATGCCGAGCATCAGGTGACCCATGCCGCGAACAGCTTCGCCAGCAACGACAAGACCATCTATGCCAGCGTGGCCACCGAGGGCAGCAGTGGCGGCGCCACGCTCAACGCCAAGTGGAGTTATCTGGAAGGCTCCGGCCAGCTGGTCAGCAACATCAGCCAGTCGATCGCCACCGACGGCCCGGCCATCACCACGTTCGAGGTGCAGAACCCCGACCTGTGGCCCGAAGGCAGGTACAAGGTGGAGATTTCGCTGGATGGCAAGCCGGTCGCCAGCCGGGATTTCCGGATCGGCAAACACTGAGGTTCGCCCATTGTCAGCGCAAAGAGGCACCCTTCCTGGCGCTGGTTGCCGCAAAGGCAACGCGCGGCGGTTCACAAGCCGTCATCGTCACGGCAATCTGGAGCGATAGGCATTCGGCAATGGCACGTTCGGCTGGATTCGAACCCACGACCACCCTTCGGAGATCAGAAAGGCATCCGGGGTCTCGCTACGGAACTGGACACGTAGGCGGCAACAGCCAGGCCAAAATCCACGATTCATCGATCGACAGTCAGCTCATACGGTCGCGTTGAGAGATGAAACGAACCTCGACGTCTGCTCGGGAATGACGCGATCAAGAGGTATGAGTGCGGCGAAGCGCACAGGTCGGGGTCGGCCAGGAGGAGCGACCATTGCATTTTCCTGATCCGGCGACCGTTGGAGCTCACTCCAGCGGAATTTTTTCTTCGCCTGCTTGTTTGTGCGTGCTGCTTACTGGCGCATGAATCGGCGGCGGGCCACGGACAGCATCAGTCGTTGCAGCGGGTTGTTGTTGCCCCCTGGCCGCCACGTGTGTACGAGCTTGTTGCGGTAGGCATCGAAGTGCAGGCCGTGCGGTGCCGCGAGCACTTTGCCCCTGCCAAGCAGGATCTTCAACGCTTGGGTACCGGCTATCCCGGCACAGATTTCACATGCCATGGGCGTCGACGGCCCCCGCTGGTTGATCAGGTCGACCGCTGAGGGATCGACCAGATAGCCTTGATGCAGCACGGCAGGCGCCAAACCCACCATGAAGCGCAGCAACTGCTCGTTCTTCGGGCGGCCTTCCAGCCGGAAATACTCTTCGAATGTCATCTGGCCCGGCAGGAACGCCAGCACCGCAGCACCCATGCCCAACGGCGCCGCGGTAAGCGCCGGAATGCCGCGCTCGGCACACAGAGCAAACAGCTTGGCACGAATATCGAGTACGAAGAAATCCAGCCCGTCGACGTACAGATCCACCCCCGACAGGAACTGCTCCATGTTGTCGACGGTGACGCCATCGGAAAACTTGTTGATGTCCAGATCCGGATTGATATCCCGCGCGATCCGGGACACCACGTCGACTTTGGGCTGGCCAATCGTCGACTGGAATGCCCCGGCCTGCCGGTTGAAATTTTCCATGCCGAAACGGTCGAAATCCGCCAGGTTGAACGACTGGATGCCGAGTCGAGTCAGGGTCAACAGATGGCTACCGCCAACCCCGCCGAGCCCGGCAATTGCCACGCGCCTGGAACGAAGCCTCGCCTGTTCGGTCGAGGTTATCCAGCCAATCGTCCGGCTGAAGGCCGTGGCGTAGTCGAACGGCTCAATTGAAACCGGTGCATCAGACATCATGAGACATTTACCCTCGGCATCATGGATGCAGAGCTGTGTTGCCAAGCTGGCACGATAACGCTGGCTTGCGGCGTATTACCGCGACTGGCCAGCGAACCCGTTCAACGAAAGCAGCGCACGGAAAAATGGCGCCGCTTCGGAAAGCGGCGCCATCAATCGTCAAACCGCATGCATGGGATACCCCGCTCTATGACAGCCGCTCAGCCTCTTTGCGGCGCCACCAGGTGAAGAGTCCCAGGAACGCCAAACCGAGGCCCAACAGACCGGCTGCACCCGGCTCAGGTACGACGGATCTGCCGATCAACGTGGCCGTTCCCGTAATGGGATAATGGCAGGGATTGGTCGGATCGGACGAGGGCGGAGTCCCACAGCCTATCCTTTGGAATTGGGAAAACAGGAACTCCGAATTAAGCGTAAAGTCCGCGAATCCACCCAGCCCGTCGGCTTGTGTATGAGTCTGGAAGTAGGATGCCGCAGGACCTCCGGTCGCGTCCAAAAAGCCGATTCCGTTGGATCCAGTCAGGGGATTTGTAACAGTGCCAACAACCGTGGAGAAAAGCTGCGCTGTGCCTCCATAGCCAAGCACCGAACCTGTATGGCCGGACAAGGTGAGCCACGGCGTACCAATCCCGGCCGTAGTCGGATCCAGCACATTGAAGCCACTACTGTTGTCAACGTAAAAGCTGATGGAGCCAGGACTGAACTCGACCTGAGGACCCGTGATGTTCGACACCGTGTACTGGAAGGTGAAGTTGAGATCGCAACCCGGGCAAAAGTATGACGCATTTTGCCCGTTGAACGAGCCAATCACCCCGTAACCGGTCAGCACGTCGCCGACGTTCGTAACGGTCGATTCGCGGAAGTTGAGTGCCTGGACGGTCAGGTCCAACGGACTGCTGGGGTCCCACACGACGCCGCCCACACTTATGGGAGTTGCAAACGTCGATCCACTCCACGCACCCAGCGCAAGTGCGCAGGCGAGTGCGGCTCTGATGAATTTCTTCTTCAACATGACTTTCTCCTCGATTGAGAACCAATCCAGACAACTGCAGCAGTGGCGCCGGATCGACGCTGCCCTTGCAGATTCTGAAAGGCAAAAGGCATGCCATACGCATAACATGCTGTTTTGTATTGAATTGTTCATTCAAGGCTGTCGGATTTTCTCAATATTTGTAAGGTATTTCGACGCCATGCCGCGATGGAATGTCTGTGATCGAATAGGACACCGCGCGCCCATGCCCACATGCCGCGGACGCATGGCGTGGTGCACGGCGAGACGGCACGATCTGATTCGCCGTTAAGGTAGAAAACCCTGTTTTTTCAAGGCGCGTGTCGCCATTTTGACGTGACCGTTTATCCGACGGCACCGACCACACGCTGCGTTTGTAAAGAATTCCGACACAGGGGGAAAACACCTGTCCTTCGCCCTCGCGACGTGAAACCCCGAAGGCAAGGGAATACGGGACCGGCGTGTTTCGATTTCGACTCTCTATCGCCGGGTGCCTGCGGCAGGCCGCGGCGGATGGGCGAATAACCAAGGTCGCGCAGTGCCTGTGGCCATCTCACACAAACCAATATCGCATCCGGTCCAGCTATTGGAAATCGCCGAAACTGGCTAGTCCCCTTCGCCCACTGCGATCGCGTGATGCTGATCCCGCGTGGCCAAGCCGTAAAAACACGAGCCCGTGCCCCGGCGCGCACAGTGCGCCCAGAGCCGAACTCAAGCGCGCGAGCGGCCGCTGAAAGACTGGCTCGACGGGTACAAATCCCAGGCTGAGTATCCCCGCCGCCGCATACGGCTGGACTGACAGCCCGGCCAGGGTGGCCTCAAGCCACACACGCTGCAAGGCGCGGCCACCCGCGAGAACATCGGATCGCGCCGTGGACGGAATGACGAGCAGACAGAGACCGGGCGACAGCCGGATCGGCAGCCAGGCCGAGCGCAGGCCCAGAACGGACGCCGCGCCCAACCAGTTGAACATGGCCATCACCGAAGGACGACGCAGCGCCTGAAAGACCGGGCGCATCGGTGGCTCCACAGCCAACGTCGCGGGTGCAAGGCCTTCCTCGCAGGCGCTGTGCCAGCCCACCGCAAAGCGGATACTCGAAAACAGCTCCGCGTGCAGCGTCGGGCTCCTGAAACGCAGCGTCTCGGCCTGCCTGATGACGTTGAGTGCCGTTTTCTTCTCGCGCGGTGTCTGTGGCCAATAAAGCCGCTGCCCGGGAATCAGCCGGGCCTGGGCATCCAGGCGCGCCTGCATATCGGTGGTGATCGGGCCGCGCCAAGGGAAGCGGCGGTCGGTGTGACGCTGCTCGATGGCCCCAGCCAGCGGCTCGTGCGGGTCGCACTCGGGATCGCGGTGCCAACGGATGCGGGCGACCCATAGTTCGTCGTCGTCTCGCGGAAAGGTCTGCAGGTCCGCCACATAACCAAGCGACCGGGCGTAGATGATCATGTTTTCCAGGCACGCGCCGGCAGCCAGGTCGCTGAGGACATATCGGGTATCGGATACGCGGCCGCTTCGGCTCGCATCGATCCGAAGGTCCAGGTCGTCGCCCGACCAAGCAAACCGCCACGGCTGCGAATTATCCGCCGAGGGCGCTGCGATGCCCGCACGCAGGATGGCTGCTTTTGTCTGTCGGTTCACGGCCCGCGCCCGTTCATATTTTAAAACCGTGCGATTTGGTGCAAAACACGCCCAGGCACTATACGCGGGGATAGAGGCCTCCACCAAAATACGTTCTGAACTGCCCCGGCACTCTCTCGGAGGCTCCACATCTTTGACGGGATGGAGCGATGAGCAAGTCAATCAACGACTCTCCGGCGACTCGTAAATGAGCGGTCAGGATGGCGTTCGAACACCAGCAAGGAGCATGCCTCGCAGCGAGCGACGATCGAGTCGATTGCCGCCAGGATGGGGAGGCACGGCGGCGAGGTTGTACAACTGGATCCGGCAGGCCGAGCGTGATCCGGGCGGCCTGCGTGAGGGTCTGAATACGTCCGAGCGCGAGAAGATCATGGCGCTGGAGCGTGCAAGGCGCGAGCTGCGCCTCGCCAATCAATTCTTGCGCAAGGCGTCGGCCTATTTTGCCCAGGCGGAGCTCGACCGCCGACCGCAAAAATGAAGGTATTCATCAACGATCACCGTCGTGCCTATGGAGTCGAGTGACCTGCCGGGTACTGCCGCTTGTCCCGCCGACATATTATCTGCACGCGACTCGCCAGGCCGATCTGCCCAAGGTGCCCGCCCGGGTTCGCCGCGATGCCGGATTGTGTGCGCCGATCCGGCGGGTCCGGGACGAGAACTTCCATGTGCATGGCGTGCGAAAGGTTTGGCAACAGCTGCGCCGCGAGGGTGTTCGCGTGGCGCGTTGCACGGTCACTCGGCTCTTGCAGCAGATGGAACTATGGGGGTGCGGCGGGGCACATCGGTTCGGACCAGGGTCAGTGATGCAAAGAGCGTTTGCCCGCTGAACTTTGTCCACCGGCAGCTCCGGGCGGAGTGGACTGGACACGCTGTGGTCAAGTGACTCTACGTATTTGTCGACGTGGGCAGGTTTCGTCTACGCGGCCTTCGTGATCGACGTGTTCGCACGCCGCATCGTGGGCTGGAAGGTGTCGTCTTCGACGCGCACGCACTTCGTGCTCGATGCGCTGGAACAGGCGCTATGCGCGTAGCGACCGGCTGAACGCCAGACCCGCCAAAGTGATCGAAGAGTGCGATTGGTGCCCATTTGCTACACCGAGCGCCTGGCCGAGGCCGGTGCCGGCTCAGCCGCACTTCAATCTGAAGGTCAGTGTGTCAGGCCTGCTGGTGGCAGCCACCTGTTACCGGCTATGACCAGAATGCATCCTGTGCAGCGAACGACGGTAGGTTGCTGACATTCGACGTGAATCTGACCCGCAGTGTTCACACACAGTTCACAAAACTGACAGTCTAGTCGATGTTTTGCCTCTTGATCCATAGCTTTCACACGTGGTTAACATAATCATAGCTCGGCCGTGGCATATGATAGGTGACGGAAACATGAACCTAATCAGATCGGTAGAGTAGAAATGCCTCAGACAGTCATCGACATCACGGCGCATCGCGCTCGTTCAGCAGCCCGCAGCAGCGCGCCGCCGTGTTTGTGCGCGACCAGCCTTGAACAGGTGGAATCGGCGTGGGGGTTAGTATTTGAACGATACTCACAAATGGGGCTGATCGACGAAAACCCGTATGGCGTTCATGCTGTTCCCACCGCTGTGGGACCACATGCATGCGTGATATGGGGGCCGGAAGGCCCGGATGTCGGCTATACGATGACACTATTCCGCGACAATCCCATGGGGCTCGCGCTGGATAGCGTATATGCACCATATCTGGACGAACTGCGGCGAAAGGGGCGCCGTTTGCTTGAGGTGGGGATGCTGGCGGATCGTCGCCAGAGTGCTACACGCGGCATCGGAGCCCTGTTCAGCATGATGCGCTGGGCCATTCACTTTGGGGTGCACACCGATTTGACCGATATCGTTATCGGTGTGCATCCGCGGCACGCCGACTTCTACATACGTTGTTACGGCTTCGAAAAATTTGCTCCACCGACGAGCTACGCCTTGGTGCGAAACAACCCGGTGGTGCTCTTGCGCCTCAGCCTGCTCGAGGCACTCGCGAAAGACTTGTTGCCGCGAGGGCTCGCTGATGCGCGCGACAATCCAATACCCAGCAGTGCGTTCTCGCATCGCTTCGAGTTTGAGCCCGAGCAGCTGCGTGGTTCCCAGATAGCGGGCTTTTTGAAAGCCCGGTATGGTATTGATCCGAGCCGCAGGGCCAGCCCGGCCGAGTCGACTGCTGGTCAGCGTCCTGTAGCATTGCAATCTTGTGTGAACCTATAAGTAAACCGCCCTCCCCACTGTCGTTTTGCGACGGGGCCTGCGGAGAGATGGTGTGCGAGGAGGAGCGCATGGATCTCACCCGACTGGTTCACTCCAAGCTCACAAGCATCAGGCTGCTGTTGCGTGCCCGTATCGTTTTGCTGGCGGCCGAGAGCAAGCAGATCAAGGCGATTGCGGCGCGGTTGAGCCTCGGCGGATGCGGGCCGCGCGCTGACGCGAACGCCATGCCCAGCATCGACTCGCCGGTATCGAACGCGGCCGACCGTATGATGCGCCCCCCATCGAAGGTCGACTTGGCCCGGCTGGTGGAACTGACCACACCAAGTCGGGGCAGCCACCATTGGAGGGCGCACACGATGGCCGCTGAGCTTCGCATCCGCGCCGCCAGTGTTGTGCGCCACCGGCGCGCGACCGGAATTGAAGCCTCCCCGCGCGCGGGGCGTCAAGCTTGCGCGCGATCCCCACGCCGAGAAGCTCGAAGATGCCGCGGGCCTCACCGCCCGAGCACTCGCTGGAGTTGTCACGATGGGTGCGTGCAATGATGCTGTGCAAGCCACATCCCGAGTCGACTTCGCGCTTGGCGAGCAATTTTCTTGGCTGAGATTGAGGGCTAATCAGGTAATCTCTTCACTCGCACGTCCAAACACACCACCTGAACCCTCTCCGATCAGCCAAGGAGGCTCCATGAAATCAGTGGCCAGCGCCAAGATCGCCATCATCGGGTTGGGCTACGTGGGTCTCCCGCTGGCGGTGGAGTTCGGCAAGCGCTATGACACCGTCGGTTTCGACATCCGCGCCGGCCGCATAGATGAACTGCGCGCCGGACGCGACAGCACGCTGGAAGTGGATGCGAACGAACTGGCGGCAGCGCAACGGCTGCACTTCAGCGCGTCGCTGGACGACATCCGGCACTGCAACGTCTACATCGTCACCGTGCCCACCCCCATCGACAGCGCCAAGCGCCCCGACCTCACCCCGCTGATCAAGGCCAGCGAAGCCATCGGCAGCATCCTCAAACCCGGCGACGTGGTGATCTTCGAATCCACCGTCTACCCCGGCTGTACCGAAGAAATCTGCGTTCCCATCCTGGAACGCACCTCAGGCCTCAACTACGCTACTAGCCCCGCTCCCGCTCTCACCGAACATCCAACACCGAACACCGAACACTGCCCTTCCGCTCCTACCGAAAACCGAAAACCGAAAACCGAAAACTTCTCCTGCGGCTACAGCCCCGAACGCATCAACCCCGGCGACAAACAACACCGCGTCACCACCATCCTCAAAGTCACCTCCGGCTCTACCCCGGCAACGGCCGATTTCGTCGATGCGCTGTACGCCAGCATCATCACCGCCGGCACCCACAAGGCCAGCTCCATCAAAGTCGCCGAGGCCGCCAAGGTGATCGAGAACACCCAGCGCGATCTCAACATCGCGCTGGTCAACGACCTGGCCATCCTGTTCAACAAGCTCGGCATCGACACGTTGGAAGTGTTGGAGGCCGCCGGCACCAAGTGGAACTTCCTGCCGTTCCGTCCCGGTCTGGTCGGCGGCCACTGCATCAGCGTCGATCCCTACTACCTCACCCACAAGGCGCAGGAAGTGGGCCATCACCCGGACGTGATCCTCGCCGGCCGGCGCACCAACGACAGCATGGGTCAGTACATCGCCAACGAGGTGATCCGCCTGATGGTGCGCAAGGGCATCAACCCGGTCGGCGCGCGCATACTGGTGCTGGGGCTGGCCTTCAAGGAAAACTGCCCCGACCTGCGCAATACTCGCGTGGTGGACATTGTGCAGGCGCTGACGGGCTACAACACCCGCGTCGAGATCCATGACCCCTGGGTCGACGCCGAAGAGGCGCACAAGGAATACGGCATGGAGCTGCTGGCCCGGCCAGTCAACGGCACCTATGACGCCGTGATTCTGGCTGTCGGACACCGGGAATTCGCCAGCATGGGAGCGGGCGCTATCCGTGCATTAGGCAAGGCCGAATCTGTCCTTTATGACGTGAAATACGTCTTGCCGCGCGATGCTGTCGACGGGAGATTGTGATGAGTGACTTGGTCAAGGCACTTCCAGTCGCACTCAAGGAACGTATTCTGGCTTCCCACCAGAGCTGGTTGGTTACGGGTGCAGCGGGTTTCATTGGTTCCAATCTCGTCGAGGCACTCCTTGGGCTGGGCCAGCATGTGGTTGGCTTGGACAATTTCGCTACGGGCTACCAGCGCAATCTTGATGAAGTTGAACAGATCGTGGGAGCGCAGGCATGGTCACGTTTCCATTTCATCACGGGTGACATCCGCAATATCGAAGACTGCCGTAAGGCGTGTGCAGGCGTACAGCACGTGCTGCATCAGGCGGCGCTGGGATCGGTGCCTCGCTCGATTGAAGATCCGTTGGCCATACATGACACCAATTGCTCCGGCTCACTCAACATGCTGGTGGCTGCGCGCGATGCCAGGATCAAAAGTTTTACCTATGCCGCCAGTAGTTCCACCTATGGCGATCATCCAGGGCTGCCCAAGGTGGAGGATCAGATTGGCAATCTCCTGAGCCCTTACGCCGTAACGAAATATGCCAATGAGCTGTATGCCAGCGTTTTTGCACGCTGCTACGGCTTCAATACCATTGGCCTGCGTTACTTCAACGTGTTCGGTCCGCGACAGGATCCCGATGGTGCCTATGCAGCGGTCATTCCCAAGTGGATAGCCAGCCTCATCAGGGGCGAGTCAGTGTTCATCTATGGTGACGGTGAGACCAGCCGTGATTTTTGTTACGTCTCAAACGTGGTGCAGGCGAACTTGCTGGCTGCGACGACGGAAAGTCCCATGGCCGTGAATCAGGTTTACAACATAGCGGTAGGTGACCGTACGACACTCAACGAGCTTTACTCCCAGCTTCAGACCAATCTGCTGCCGTACTACGCGCATCTACAAGATGCACAACCAGTGTATTGCGGCTTTCGCGCGGGTGATGTTCGTCATAGCCTGGCCGACATAAGCAAGGCGACTGCGAATCTGGGTTTCACGCCTACGCAAAACATTGGACAAGGACTGGCCTTGGCGATGCCCTGGTACATGAAACCCCGGGCACAGTGCCGTCATCAGGATGATGGACCTTCGCGGCAAAAGCTGGATCCAGGGAATGGCAACGGAAGGATTCTTTCGGGATAACACGCTAGACTGCAATCAGCGTCTTGCTACACTCAAAACCATGTGGCTCGTCGGGGGAATACCCTGTTATGCAGCGGCTCAGGATTGACTTGATCGCGGCCGCGCGGCCCAATTTCATGAAGGTCGCGCCGCTGTTCCACGCGTTGCACGAGGAATCCTGGTGCAGTTTGCGGCTGGTGCATACTGGCCAGCATTACGACCGGAACATGTCGGAGGCTTTTTTTCGCGATCTGAAGTTGCCGTCGCCGGATCTGAACCTGGGCGTAGGCAGCGGCAGTCACGCCGAACAGACCGCCAACGTGATGCTCACCTACGAAGGCGCCTGCGTCGCGGATCGACCGGACCTGATCGTCGTGGTTGGGGATGTCAATGCAACGCTTGCCTGCACCTTGGTCGGCACAAAGATGGGCATTCCGGTGGCGCATCTTGAGGCCGGGTTGCGCAGTCGCGACCGCCGGATGCCCGAGGAGATCAACCGGCTGGTGACCGATGCGGTGGCCGACATCCTGTGGACGCCGTCACCAGACGCGGACGAGAATCTCGCTGCCGAAGGCGTTCCGCCGGAAAAGATCACACGCGTCGGCAACATCATGATCGACTCTTACGAACTGATGCGCGAGCGCATCGATGCCAGCGGCGAGCGGAGTCGGCTCGGGCTTGAGAAGCGCGAGTACGCGGTGGTAACACTGCACCGCCCGTCCAACGTGGATGCGCCCGAACCACTCAAGTTACTGATAAGTCAACTGAAGGGCATTGCAGCCAGATTGCCGTTGGTGTTTCCGGTACATCCGCGCACCCGCAAGAATCTGGAAGCCTTCGGCCTGTGGCCTAAACTGGCGGAAGCGCCTAATCTGCAGGTCATCGAGCCGCTCGGTTACGTCGATTTCATGAACCTTGTCTGCGGTGCACGCCTGACCATCACGGATTCGGGTGGTGTCCAGGAGGAGACCACCTATCTCGGCATACCCTGCCTGACGTTGCGCACCACCACCGAACGGCCGATCACCGTCACGGAGGGTACCAACCGACTGGTCACTACCGTCGAGCTGGTGCCGGCGGTGGACGAGATTCTCGCTGGTCAGTGGCCGCATGGACGCAAGCCACAGCTCTGGGACGGACATACGGCGGCGCGCGTAGCGGCCGACATTCGTAGCCGTTTGCTGATTGCGCCGCCTCCGTTACCGAAGAACCAGCGGTCTCCGCAAGTTCCAGTCAGCATGTGCCAGGCAATGCGTGAATCCGGGAGAGGGCGAATAGCCGGTTGATTGCAGACAGCCGATCCACGCGCCAGGGATCACCCAGATATGCACCTCATCGTCATTACCAGTTACTTGACCGCCGCCGCCGCGTTCCTCGCAGGTATGGCGCTGCTGGGCGTTGGTTGGCGCGGACAGCGTACCGGCGCCCTGCTGATCCTGGCCACGATGGTCTCGGTTCTGTGGAGCACGTTTCTGGCTTACGTAGAATGGCAGCACACCGTGGCGATCAGCTGGATACTGATGGCCGAGATTCTGCGCTACGGCGCCTGGCTCGTTTTCCTGAGCGCCCTGTCCGGTGCCGGGCTGCGTGGTTTGCGCGTCGCCGCGAACGCAATCTGGATCATGCTCGCGCTCTACTGCCTGTGGCCGCTGACTGGTTTGCCGCAAACGACCGCGTTGACGTTCAGCGTCAACGTGCCGCTAGTCGGTGTGCTGGTTCTCGCCCTCACCGGCGTGGTGTTTCTCGAACAGATCTACCGCAACGTTCAACCGGAACAGCGCTGGGCGCTGAAGTTTCTGGTGATCGCGCTCGGCTTGTCGTTCGCCTACGACATCTTCCTGTATTCCTACGCGATGCTCTACTGGCAGTTCAACATCAGCGTGTGGGCGGCGCGCGGTTTCATCGATGCCTTGTTGGTGCCGCTACTGGTGGTGGCGGCGGCCCGCAATCCGCAATGGTCGCTGGAGGTAGGTGTGTCGCGGCGCGCGGTGTTCTATTCCACGAGCCTGCTGGTGATCGCGTTTTACATCATCGCCACGTCGATCGGTGGTTATTACGTTCGCCTGTACGGAGGCGACTGGGGCCGGGTGGCGGAAATCACGCTTGCCTGCTTCGCGCTGCTGGTCGTGCTGCTGATCACATTCTCCGGGCAGGCGCGCTCGCATCTGCGGGTGTTCCTGAACAAGAACTTCTTCAGTTTCCGCCACGACTACCGCGAGGAATGGCTGCGGCTGTCGGCCACATTGTCGGCCAGCGGCACGGAGCTGCCACAGCGCGCCGTGCACGCGATGGCGCAGATCATGGACAGCCCGGGAGGCGCACTGTTCATGCGCAGCGATGCTGATGAATTCGTGCCGGAAGCATGCTGGAACATGCCGACGCCAGTCGGTCTGAAGCTTCCATCCTGCTTGCCGGCGTTCGGCATCATGCGCTCACACCGGTGGATTTATGATTTGAGCGAACCGCCGCCTCTGGGCGATGAACAACTGCGGGCGCCCGCCGAATTGATCGCCCTGACACGCGCATGGTTGCTGGTACCGTTGGTGCTGGAAGATCGGCTCATCGGTTTCGTGGTTCTCGCGCACGCGCGCGCGCGCCGCGCGTTTGACTGGGAGGATATTGATTTGCTCCGGGCAGCCGGCATTCAGGTGGCTGGCGCCCTGGCGCAGGCGGCCGATGCCCTGCGCCTTGCCGAAGCGCGCCAGTTCGAAGGCTTCAATCAGCTCACCGCTTTCCTGATGCACGACCTCAAGAACCTGGCAGCACAGCAATCCTTGCTGCTGCAGAACGCCGATCGTCACAAGCACAATCCGGCGTTCGTGGACGACATGCTCACGACCGTGGCGAATTCGGTGCACCGCATCTCGCGGCTGCTCGAGCAGCTGCGTGGCGACGCGGCACCCGCCACGCACAGCCGCGTGCAGCTCGCGGCAGTGATCCACAAGGCGCTCGACGAATGCAGCTCGCAATTGCCGCAACCGGACTACCAGCCGGCAGTGGAGGACCTGTGGGTGCGGGCAAATGCCGAACAGCTTGCCACAGTGCTGGGACACGTGATCCGCAACGCACAGGATGCAGCACAGGCCCACGGCCATGTCACGCTGCGAGTCAAGCGCGAATCCGCGCATGCTTCGATCGAAATCGAGGATGACGGAGCAGGTATGGATGAGGACTTCATCCGAAACCGCCTGTTCAAGCCGTTTTTCACCACCAAGGCGAGCAGAGGCATGGGCATCGGCGCCTATCAGGCCCGCGAGTACGTGCATTCACTGGGTGGAGCGATGCGCGTGAACAGTACCCCCAGCCAAGGCACAGTGTTCGCCATTCAGCTGCCGCTGGCTGAGCCCGTGGGGGATGAAACAACGGCTGGCAGGCTGAGGGCCGCGTCATGAGCCAGAAGCAGCCTTGCCTATTGATCGTCGAGGACGATGTCGGTCTGCAGAGCCAGTTGCGCTGGAGCTTCGAGGATTATGACTTGGTCATGGCCGGCGACCGGCCGACAGCGATCTCCCTGCTTCGCCTCCACCAGCCAGCGGTAGTACTGCAGGACCTGGGCCTGCCCCCGGATGCCTCCGGCACGACCGAGGGTTTTGCCACGATTACGGAAATCTTGGAGGAGGCCCCGCACACCAAGATCATTGTGGTCACCGGCAACGGCGACCGTGACAACGCGGTCAAGTCCATCGGCTCCGGCGCCTATGATTTCTGTTCCAAGCCTCTGGATCTGGAAGTTCTGCGCCTGATAGTGGATCGCGCATTCCGGGTGCACGAACTGGAGGCCGAGAACCGCAGGCTAAGAAGTCATTCGCCCGCGGTGTTTGAAGGCATCATCGGCAGCAGCAAAGCCATGCTCGATGCCTACCGGATGGTCGAGAAGGTCAGCCCCTCGAACGCCACCGTCCTGCTGCTCGGTGAGACCGGTACCGGCAAGGAATTGTTCGCGCGTGCGGTGCATCGCCTGAGCTCGCGGCGCGACGGGCCGTTCGTGGCGATCAACTGCGCGGCCATCCCCGAAAATCTGCTGGAAGCCGAGCTGTTCGGCTACGAGAAGGGCTCGTACACCGGCGCGCACAAGCAAACCAAGGGCAAGATCGAACTGGCCGTCAACGGCAGCTTGCTGCTTGACGAGATCGGCGACATGCCTTTATCGCTGCAGTCCAAGCTGCTGCGCTTTTTCGAGGAGCGGGTGGTCGAGCGCATCGGTGGACGCGAAGTGATCCCGGTGGATGTGCGCATCATCTGCGCCACGCATCAGGACCTGCCGGCCCTGATCCGCGAAGGGCGTTTCCGCGAAGATCTTTTTTACCGCATCAGCGAAGTGACCGTTCGGCTGCCGCCACTGCGTGAACGCGCCGGTGACGCGGTGACCCTCGCGCGGCATTTTCTTGAGCAGGCTGCCACTCGCCATGGACGCGCAGTTCGTGGATTTACCGCCAAGGCACTCAAGGCGATCGCGGCATGTCCCTGGCCCGGCAACGTGCGCGAATTGGAAAACGCAGTCAACAGCGCCGTCATCATGGCGGATGAAAAGCAGATCGGACTTGAGGCATTGAACCTTGGTGCGATCGGCGAGGATATCCTGGATCTGCACAAAGTGCGCAGCGACGCCGAAAGGCGGGCGCTCCAGAAGGCCATGACCCAAGCTGGTGGCAATCTCTCGCAGGTCGCAAGCTTGCTGGGCATCAGCCGGCCGACGATCTATGATCTTCTGGACAAACACGGATTGAAAAGGCCTAGCGGTGCAGAATGACTCCGCGCGTCGCGCTGGATGAACTCAAGGGGTAAAATATGCGCTTGATCAAGCTCAATACCTGGGTTGTTCGTCTCGGCCTGGCGTTGCTTTGCGTCAACCTGTTGCTGAGCGGTTGCGGCCTGACCGGTGGACACGGCAACCTCGATGCTGGCGCCAAATATCAAGCCGAAGGACAGTATCGCGCGGCCTACATCGAGGCCAAGAAAGTCCTGCAGCGGGACAACAAGAACGGTGCAGCATGGCTACTTCTGGGCCGGGCTTCCCTGATGCTCGGCAATTCGACGGAGGCCTTGAACGACCTGCAAAATGCCCAAGCCAACGGCGTGTCGAAAGCACAATGGGCGGTGCCTATGGGACAGGTGCTACAGGTGACGCAGCAGCACGAAAAGCTGCTCAACATCGTATCTGCCGACAAGCTCACGGACCCAAGAGTCAAGGGGCTGGTGCACGTGCTGCGCGGCGACGCTTATCTCGGCCTGAAACAGCTTGACCAGGCGAAGCAGTCGTATCAGGCCGCGTTGACGCTGGATCCGAAGGATCCACGCGCACTTGCCGGACTCGCCAAGGTATCGGCGGCTGCCAACGATCTGGATTCCGCCAACGGGTACGTGCAACAGGCGCTGGCTGCGGCGCCGGAAAATCCGCAGGCCTGGATTGTCAAGGGCGATCTGGCATTCACCAACCAGGATTTTGCCGGCGCAGAATCGGATTACCAGAAAGTGCTGGGCTTCAAGAACCCCGACTGGCTGCCGCAAGAGCGCTTTTATGCGTTGACTCGGCTGGCCAGCGCACAGGTGCAACAAAACCGCTACGACGAGGCTCTGGTCAACATTCAGACACTGGAAAAAATGTCCCCGAAGCAGCCGTTCCCCCACTATCTGCACGGCTTGGTGCTGTACAAGCAGGGGCATCAGGATGATGCGATTTCCGAGCTTCAACAGGTGCTCAAGGAGCAGCCCGACAATGCACAGGCGCAGTTTCTCATGGGCGCGGTCAACTACGCGCAGGGCAACTACGACCAGGCGGAAATGAACCTCAGCAACGTCATGGGCATGGACAAGAAAGATGTCCGACCGCGCAAGTTGCTGGCACTCACGCTCTATCGCTCAGGCCGCTCGCGCCAGGCGCTGGACACGCTGCGACCGGCAGTACCGGGCAACCCATCCGACACCGAGCTGCTGGCGCTGCTGCAGAGGGCCGTCGCCGAAGGCACCGGAAAACCGGGGCCAAAAGCTGCCGCAACGAGCGCAGACAATCCACCCGATACCCAGTTCGCGCAGGCCGGCACAGCTTTGGCCAGCGGAGATGAATCCGAAGCGATCCGTCTGCTGAAGGAAAAGCCCGCCAGCGATACCTCCACCGAGGCTCGACGCAACCGCCTTCTGGTCATGACCTACTTGCGCGAGCAGCACCCGGCCAATGCGGTAAAGGTGGCGGCCGAATATGCCGCCAGGAATCCGCACGACAGTGCCGCGCACCTGCTGTACGGGACCGCGCTGGTTGCAGCCGGTCAGCGCACTGAAGCACGCGCCCAATATTTCGAGGCCTACAAGCTGGACCCCAAGAGCCTCGCCGCGCTCCTGAACCTCGGCAACCTGGATTCAATCGAGGGCCATTACGGAGATGCCGGCGTTCGGTACAGAGCGGTGTTGAAACAGGACCCGCAAAACGAGGTGGCCATGACCGCACTCGGCCGGATTGCCATGCTGCAAGGCAACAAGGCAGAAGCCCTCAAATGGTTCAAGCAGGCAATCGTCGCAGCGCCGAAGTCGGCCGAGCCATATTTCGGGCTGATAGTGGTGTACAGCGAAAGCGGTCAATTCGACGAAGCCGAGAGCACCGCCAAACGCCTGGTGGATGTGAACCCCAATAATCCGGCTGCTCTCAATATCCTCGGAGCGGCGGAACTCAGTGCCGGCCATCAGGGCAAGGCGCTGATCTCGCTGCAGCAAGCCGTGAACCTCGCGCCGCGGGTGCCCTTGTACCGCACCAATCTGGCGCGTGCACAGGTCATCAACAAGGACACCAAGGGTGCCAAGGACAATCTCGCCCAGGTAATCAAGGCTGATCCCGGTCAGGTGGCGGCGGTGACGCTGCTCGCATTCATGAAGTTGCAGGACCATGATCTGCCGGGCGCGATTTCCCTGGCGCAAACGCTGCAGAAGCAAACCGCTTCCAAGGCCGCGGGATTCAGCCTTGAAGGGGATCTGTATATGGCAAACAAGTCCTGGAGCAAGGCCGCCCAAGCCTACCAGCAGGGATTGAAAGTTCAATACGATCGGCCTCTGGTGATCAAGAACTTTCAAGCACTTAGCAAAGGAGAGGCCAAGGAGGCGGAAGGGGTGCTGCGTGACTGGTTGGCCAAACATCCGGACGATGCCGCCACACGCCTGCTTTTGGCCCTGTACTACCTGAACCACGGGCAGAACGCGCAGGCTGCCAGCCAGTACGAACGCGTGTTGAAGACTTACCCGTCCGACATCGGCACACTCAACAACCTCGCCTGGATTTACACCGAGCAACACAATCCCAAAGCGCTCGCACTGGCTGAGCAGGTCTTCAAGCTGGCACCTGATTCACCCGGCATTGCGGACACATATGGCTGGGCGCTGATCGCGAACAACCAGCCAAAAACAGCCCTGCCGATCCTCATGCAAGCGGCCAAGGCGGCTCCAAAGGTTCCGGTCATCCAATATCATCTGGCTGTAGCCCAGGCGCGCACCGGCGACACAGTCGGCGCGCAAACCACCCTCAAGACACTGCAAAAATCAGGCGCTGATTTCAAGGACAGGCAAGCCGCGGAAAAACTGTACCGCGAACTGGGCGAGGCAGCCGGCGGCGATCCCGGCAAGTAGTGCCATTTTTTGCTTACCCGCGAAGTTCTCTTGCGACCTTCCCTCTTCCTGCGGGAAAGGGTGCCTCGCAGGAGCGGGTTGAGCGAATGCCTCTCCAGCGCATACACAGGAAGACTCTGCCGCGAAGCCAAATGCTTTGCCGGGCATGGATGCTGCCGGAAACCAGTCCCTCACCGTGAAACCGGTCCCATCGCGCGCGCAGCAATAGCTCCCTTGATTTCGCGTTCCCGCCGCGTCCGGTGCCGCACAAACCCGTCGATTCAATGCCGCGGCGGGACACCGCCAACAGCATCGGATTGGTCTCGATAATCAGAGCGTGTTTCCCCTCTTTTTTCGTGGAGTTGGCAGCGCGAAACACGCAACGAGGGTCCGGCCCCAAACTGAGCCTCCCCCCAGATTTGGTTTGGGTTCGATCACGGGCCGTGCTCCTTCATTCGCCAGCCACGGCATCGTCCTGCACACCAGCACTTACCCCGCTCAATCCAGCCCACGAACCGCTCCCATGGTTCGCAAACATCGTCTCGCGTCCCTGCAACGAATAGCACTGATGGGGGGGTGACTTTTGGACAAGTCATCCGGCAGCTTGCGGCTACAAAGCGGCTCGGATATCTGGCAGCCTTACCCGTTGGATCCATAAAATCCCAGCAAGATCAGCCCAACACCGATAATCCAGCCGACCGACATCGCAACCGCGAAGCGGACAATCCTGACGCTTCTCAATCGCCAGACCAGATCAGACAGCAGCAACCACAGGCCGGTGAACACGACAAGCGAAAAAAAGCTCCAACCCAGATGACCGGATGTCCAGAAGAAACCATTCATGGGGCGGTCAAGCCTTCTGCAACAACCGTTTGTCCTGCCCATACGCGATCGCCCGTGCGCACCAGCAGCTTCGTGGCGGCAGGCAGCTCGAGTACCACGGTGCTGCCCAGCAATATCCTGCCGATCCTTTGGCCTCGCTGGATTTCCTCGCTCTCGTGAACCCATGTCTCGATGCGCCGCGCCGCGAGGCTGGTAATCAAGCGCACCGCGACTTGTCCGGCGTCGGTCGCAATCACGAGGCGCTTTTGCACCGGGCAGGACTTCTCCCGCAGAAAGGCAAACTCTCGGCCCTCGCCGTCCATGAAGTCGTCACCGTGCGACTCCACGCTGAGCACGCTCCCGGCGAGTGGACTGCGTTGCACATGCATATCCCAGAAGCTGAGCGCAATCACGAGGTAGCGTGTTCCCGCGCGTACCTCCGCACTGGTGATCAATCCATCTGCCGGCGCAAGCACGCCATTTCCCGGAGGCGCCATACGCTCGGGATCACTGTAAAAATGGCGCAAAAAAGCACGCTGAAATACCCCTTTTTTCAACCACGTGCGGATTTGCTTCTCAGGCCAGCGCTTGCGCGGTGGGAGCCAGCGCCGTATCAGCGGCGATGGATACGGGAAATAAAGAGCCCAGAGCACTGTGGCCGTGGCCACCAGGCACAAAATCGCAATTTGCAGGACAAGCATCGTCATCTCTCAATTGCTCGAACACCGTTTGCCAGATCGTAGCCGACTTCGAGCAACGCACGCTGGCTGCACGCGCTGCGACACGCCCGGCACGAGCTGCCGGATAATCCCACGGGCGTGCTCGTTCGGGCCCTGGGTACGCAGATCCTCCCTGACCCGTCCGCCCCCCTGGATGCGGACCGTGGTCAGATCGTAGAACACTGGCAGCGTCATCCAGCAACTGGCGCACTGCTGCGGTCTCCACTCCCGTGGCCCGGTTCATCCCCATATCCGCGACGCGCCGCAGGTGATCGTGCGAGAGTTCGTTCGCTATCTGCGGCATCACCACCGTCTCGAGCTGGCACAGCACCCCGAGCTCGGACCCTGGTTCGCACAGCGGGTTAAACGCCATCGCACGCGCCAGGGCCGCCACGTCGAATCACCACGTGTTTCGCAGCCATCCACACGTCGGCCGGCAAGTGACCCCACGCCCGTCATGCAACAGTGCCCATTCTGGCTGCGCAGCGAGGTCGATGGCATGATGCCTGCCTTATGTCGACCGAAACCCATGCCGCCGTGACGGCGCGATCGAAACGCCTGCGCTGGACGCTGCTGGCCGCATGTGTGTGCCTGGTCGTCTACGGCACGTTGTTCCCGTTCATCGGCTGGCGTACCCCGGGAGACTTCCACCGGCTGTTCAGCGCTGCCGCGCTCGATCATGTATCGGCCACGGATGTACTTGCCAACGTCCTCCTGTACATGCCGCTGGGGTTTCTGGCCGGTTTGGGCCGGCGCTTGCGCAGGATCCCTCTGATCCTGTTGGCGGCCCTGTTGCTCAGCCTCTGCCTGGAAACCATGCAAGCATTTCTCCCGGAACGCGTGGCGTCGTGGCTGGACGTTGCGACGAACGTTTTTGGTGCCGGAGTTGGTGCCGTGCTTGCTACCGCCACTGCTGCGATGATGCGCTGGCCGCGCGCCGGATGGGGCCGCAACCTTGCAACACGGCTGCGGGGTGACCGCGCCGCTTGGTTGGGTATTGCGGCATTGGTTGCCTGGGGGTGCACCCAACTGATCCCATTCGCACCTTCGCTCGATGTGAGTGAATTGAAGACCGGGTTGAAACCGGTATGGCACGTGCTGCAGGGCTCGCGATCGGTCGATTTCTGGCGCTGCGCCGCCTATGTCGCGGCCACGGCCGCGCTGACGATAACCGGCGCCAGCGCGCTGCGTATCCTCAGTTGGGGCGGCGTCGCAGCCATTTGCCTGCTTGCGGTGCTGCCTCTGAAGGTATTGGTGGTCGGACGGCAACTGTCGCCGGAGGCCCTCGCCGGCACCTGCGCGGGCGTGGCACTCGGCCTGATCCTCTGGCGCAGCGGCCGACAACGCGTACTGGTTGTTGCGGCACTGTTGCTTCCCGCCCACATCGTGGCGGAAGCGTTGCATCCCGGCGCGCCCAACACCCTGATCCACGCATTCAACTGGATACCGCTGCATGCCCAGTTGGTCCACCCCATCAATGGCCTGGCCAATCTCGCGGACTCCATCTGGCCACCACTCGCGTTGGCCTGCCTCTGCCTCCGCCTGGGAATGCAGTCCCTGTGGTATTTGCTTCCGGCGGTCGTGCTGCTGTTGTTTGCAGTCGAATGCGCCCAGCTCTGGATACCCGGCCGCTATCCCGATATCACAACGGTATTGACGGGCACGGCGGCCTGGGCTGTCGCCGCGGCTTATGCCGGAAGGCAACCGTCTCGGAAGCGAGCCTGAAAGGCGCTGGGCTTGGTCCCCGAGAATGCACGGAAAATGCCCAAGTCCGGTATGCGGATATGATGCAGCGGCGACGGGACCGGTTTGGCCGCGATGTACCCCGTATGACCGCGCTTGGGGGCTTGCTTGTCGGCGCCCGGTAGCCCGCATCGGCGTACACCGTCCGCTCCTGACGGTGCAGCAGCTTTGTCCACTTCGGTCACATCGCCCGCATTGGCTGGCGTCGTGGTCACCGCGCGCGCCAGCCCGGATTCCAAATCCACCCAGATGTGCGCCGTCATCCCAAGTACCACGGCTGACCTTTCTTGGTCTGGCGCATCTCCGGATCGCGCTGCTTGTCTCGATTCCTGGTCGAGGACGGCGCCTGGACGACGGTGACATCCACGATCGCGCCCCGGCGCAGCAAAGGCTGCTGGCCCAGGTGCGCATTGGCCCTCGCGAGGATCTTCGCCGCCAGCCCGTGCCGCTCCAGGAAGCGACGGAACTTCAGGATCGCCGTTTCGTCGGGGATTGCGTCCTCGTTCAAGTCCAGTCCCGTGAAACGGCGCATCGACTCGATCTCCTGCAGGGCATCTTCCATGGCCGGATCGCTCAGCGCATACCACTGCTGCATGATGTGGATGCGCAGCATGGTCGCCGCAGGCATCGGCGGTCGGCCACAGCGATCGGAGGCGGGATAGCTGGGCTCGATCGACACCAGCAGCACCTCCCACGGCACCTTCTTGTCCATCTCGCCAAGAAACTGCTCCCGACGTGTCGGCTACTTCCTGGACTCGACACGCAGTGCGGCAAAGGAACGCTGCTTCATGGCTGATGGGGTTCCCGAGGACTGGTCGCTATGATGCCGCAGACGGGGAATGGAATCAGGGCACCCCTAAGGAGCCAAGCGTTCGTTCCAGCTTGTTCTCGTGGACCCATTGCCAAGCTTTCCAGTGGAACAGCAGCTTCCATGCAAGGTAGTTTTCCGGGGAAATTCCTTTCAACCGTTCGTGCACCCGAGGGTGGAGCCACTTGTCGTTTTCCTCCAAGAGATGTTCACCAAGAAAAGCGGATCGTTCGACTCCGGAGCGCCGACCGCCGGGGAACAGGCTGGGGTGACGCGTGCGCTGGTTGTAATAGGCGTTACGTAGGCGTTCGCGGCTATACGCCGGACTGAACCACTCGCCCTTCATCAGTTCTCCGCCGCTCAAGAACGGAACGCCCAACGCGCGTTTATCCAGTTGTGCGAACAGGCGTCGGTAAAAACGGCTGTGACGTTTTTCCTCGAACGGAATCGTGGCTGCATGGGCCATGAAGTCCTTCGACAGGCCCGGGGTAAAGGCTTCCGCACGGTTTGCGTACACCTTCAGCGGATTCATGGATGCGCGGTTACGGCTGCGATTCTCGATCACGAAGCGACTAAGACCATGCGCATCATGCGGCAGGCGAGACACTTCGGCGCGAAGATCCTCCGCAAACCCGTCGTGCATCGCCTCTACAACCTCACGCTTGAACAGGACCTTTGCCGCTCGCCAGATTGCGCTATACGGCCCTCGAATCTCCTGCTGCAGATACGTATCGAAGCCGCCCTCGGGCTGATGCAGGGGCATGAACACGAATCCCGGTACAAGCCCGTCCCACACTGCAGTGCCGGGGAGGTGTGACGCCACCTTGGCAATGAACAAGTCCAAACTCGGGTAACCGGCATCGCTGGCGCGCAAATAATCGAGGTAAGCCGATGAGGAAAAAAAGCCTGGTGGCGGATAGGCTTTTCGAAACGGGACGTCAGTCAAAGTTGCGACCGCCTCGGCAAGTCGGCCGTCGGCATCACCGTATTCGTCTTCGTGCGCGATGATCAGGGCATGTATGGGGATCCCCGCACGCTCTAACAGGAAAAGCAGCAACCTCGAATCGAATCCGCCACTGAGCAGCAGCGTACCCGAGTCACCGAAAGCGGCACAGGCGTGGATGTCCTGTTCCAGCGAGCTCAGAAAGTCGTAGCCCCGCCACGCATCCGATGGATCCGGCCACTGCCAATAGCGACGGATATCCAACCGCTGCCGCGCGCAATCATAGGTCAGGATGCTCGCGGGTGGCACGCGCACCAAGTCCTGCATCAGGCTGCGCTCGCTGATGGGGTGGCCGATCGAGATGAATGCGCCCCAGGCGGCAGGATCCGGATCGCCACGTATCGCCTTCGTCTCGGAGACAAACGTCAACTCGCCGTCGGCGTGACGCATGTACAGCGGCTGCATGCCTAGGCAATCGGTGGCGACGACCAGAACCTGCCGCTCTGCATCCAGGAAGACCCCGGTAAAGGCGCCGTCGTACTGCGAAAAGAGCCGCGCCGCTGCATCAGCATCGACGATCTCCCGCACGTCGGGACCGTTGATCGGTGCGCCGGTAAAAAAACAGGCGTTGCCTTGCGCCGGCAATGCACCGCCCAGGCACCCGAGCGTGCCAGCGGGGAAGTCCCGGCGGCTCGCGGTTTGCCCTTTCAGAATTTGCCGCTCCAGCATGATGTCGACCTGCCGGGCAGCGTCGCCACCTATGTGTATGGCGAGCTTCTTCGCCCTGTGGGTAGCCGGCACGATGTTCATATGCTCAGTAGCTGGGTCCTTACCTCCTAGAGTGTTCTTACCTCCCAGGGTGGTCAATAGCCGGTCCCTACCCCTCGGGATTATCGGAACAAGGCCGCCGCAAATAATCGCCGTGATGGAAGGTGCCGGGCGTCATCCATCCGATGCCGGCTTGGCGATGGTGGCGATGGTGGTGCTCGAAGAACGAGGTTTGGCTTCGAGCCAGTTTCCCTGAAATGGTCGCGACAGCCGGCATCCGTGTTGTACGCAAGGCCGCACGCGGACGAGCCAACAAGGGCTGGGCCTTGCCCGAGACAGTGTGCGACGCACAACGCGCGCCTGGACGGTATCCGCAATGACCAATGAATGTATGGACAGCAGCAAGAGCCGCTGACGCGGCCCTTGCCGCAACGGTCGAGGGTATAGATCCCCGAGGTAGAGCAACGCTGGAGTAATTGCCGAGACTGGCGCGATTCTGGCGCCGCATCGAACACAACGGCTGGTGGTCAGCGGCAACGCGGGACATCATGTTCTCCGACGCGAATCGGAGACGGGTTTTTGCGTGCATCTTGACCGGCGCAGCGAAATGGCGGCCCTCTTTGCCGTCTGCAGGACGCCAAACGCGACATGCCCGACCGTTGGCGATGCTGCACCATCCTCAACTGGGACCGAATCGGAGCCATCTGGCTCAACCCGGACAGGCTGACCGAACCGCTACCCGAAACCACGCAAATCACTGCATGAAAAAGCGGACAGCTTTGTCGAAAACTACCGAATCGATCGGTGACGAATCATGCTAAAGTTTTCTCGGTTCTGCGGTCTTCGTGATCCCTTTTGCGGGGAGCGATACGACTATCGTGCGCCAGAGGCTCCGCAGGTCATGCGACGATCGGGCAAGTAACAACGCAACCCTGGGGGCAAGCTTGAACAGCTCAGCGGGTGGGTTTCGCCTCGGCTATCGGGGAGATATCGAAGGGCTGCGCGCGGTCGCAATTCTCCTCGTGGTGGCCGTGCACGCCGGCGTTACATGGCTACCGGGCGGGTTTGTCGGCGTAGACGTCTTTTTCGTCCTTTCCGGGTACCTGATTACGGGCTTGCTGGTGCAAGAAGCCGTGACGACCGGGCGCCTAAGCTTTACGAACTTCTACGCCCGAAGGCTACGCCGTCTGCTGCCGGCATTTCTGCTGATGCTGGCGGTTACGTGCGTCCTCGCACGGCTCGTGGCGCCTCCCACGACATTGCCCAAGCAAGCTTCGAACGCCGCGGCCGCCGTCCTGTGGCTGAGCAATTTCCAGTTCGCTTTCTGGAATACGGACTACTTCGCGCCGCAGTCGGAGACCGCGCTCTTCCTGCATACGTGGTCGCTCGGTGTAGAAGAGCAGTTCTATCTGATGTGGCCGTTGCTCGTCTTAATAGTGATGGGTGCGTGGAAACGGGCCAAGCAACCGCCCAACATGGCGCGGTTGAAGTGGTTATTCGGTGGCATCTTCATTGTGAGCTTTGCATTGTCCTGGTACTGGACCCTTCACTCACCATTGTTTGCCTTTTACCTGATGCCATCCCGAGCTTGGCAGTTTGCTTTGGGCGCGATTGTATTCTTGATGGTAGGGTCGCCTTCATTCAGGGGCCGTTCTATCCTTGTCCGACCGATGTCGCAGCGGACAATAGGGTGGCTCGGCATTGCAATGGTCGTGCTTGCCGCGTTGTTTATTCGGCGCAGTGCGCCGTATCCGGGTACTTGGGCACTATTGCCCTCGTTTGGGGCGGCGCTGGTCTTAGGCGCCGGTGGGTTCGACGCCACTACGGGCGTCGGGCGCGTTCTATCGTGCCGCCCCCTTCAGGCGGTCGGGCGCGTGTCCTACTCGTGGTACCTCTGGCACTGGCCGATCCTGCTGCTCGGCGCGTGGGTGGTGGACGTGGGCAACGCGCGGAACCGGTTGATTCTCGTCGTGGTGTCGTTGGTGGTCGCCGCGGCGTCGTATCATCTTTTTGAAACGCCGATCCGGCACAACCGCAAACTCGTCGCGAAGCCGAGCCTCGCCGTAATTGCCGGACTCGCGGTCATGTTAGTTGCGGTGCTTCTGCTACGTGGGTGGCGGTTTGAAGCCGAACGCACGGCGCAGGCCCCGAACTTGGCGCGTTTCGTGGCTGCGAGATCCGACGAAGCGGCCGTCTACGCCATGGGCTGTTTCGGTTCGTACCGATCAACAAGGGTTGAGATCTGCGAGTTTGGTGACCCGCACGCGACGCACACGGCCATTCTTGCCGGTGATAGCAAGGCAGCACAGTGGCTTCCAGCCTATTGGCCGATGTTCAACAGGCCAGGTTGGCGACTCCTGGTCATCACGAAATCGGCGTGCCCAATGGTCGATGCATCGTACTTTGCGCAGCCGCTGCACCGCGAGTATGCGGAGTGCGCCCGTTGGCGACGCGCCGTTATACGCAAAATAGAGTCCCTCGACCCGGATATGGTTGTGCTGAGCGAGAGCATGGGTTATCCATTCACGCGGGAACAGTGGATAACCGGTACCCAGCAGGTCCTTCACGCGTTGACCCACCACGCACGGCGCATCTATCTGATGCGCCCGACCCCGGAACTTCAGATGAACGGTCCGCTTTGCCTGGAACCGCGCAGCCGGCTGTACACCGCCGTGGTTGGCACACCCGATTGCTCTGGCGAAGCGCGCACAGGGCGCTTTGATGACATAGGCCGGTGGTTGGCGGGCGCGTCCGCGCAATTTCGCAACGTCAGAATTGTCGACATGACGGACAGCGTTTGCCCTGGCGGCCTATGCCGAGCAAAGATCGGCAGCAAAATCGTGTTTTCCGACAACGGCCACATGACGGCGACGTTCGCTCGCACTTTGACGTCTGCGCTTGCCAAAGCCACCAGCTTGGGTGATTCGTCCCTTTTATCCGCCCCCTGAGTCAGTCCGTCAAGAGGCTTTTGTCGACAACCCGGCGACAAATGGTCCCAACCACGACGCAGGATACGGAAACCGGATTACCCAAATAACCGCTAGCACCACCAGCACAGCGAATATCAGTCTCTGCGTGACGAGGACAGCCATGTGTTATTCCACCCAACTAAAGCACATCGCGGATCGCTACGTGAAAGCATCCTGAGTGGGACCCAAAACCTGAGCCGCATCCATCATCCACAATGGCTTCCCTTGAAGACCACGCCGATATTGGATCAACGGCGCCTTCACGCGCGAGAAACCTGAAATCCAACTCTTCGTCCCGGAAAGATTCCCGCCAGTGGGGCTCTCGTGCGGATTATCAACAGATCTGGATGATCTTGCAGAATATCGAATTGCAAAAAATGCCATTTGTCACGAGATCTGTCGAGATACGCGCATACCTCATCGGGTGCACACCAAAATAATGACTGGCATCTTCGCCACAGCCGAAGCCGAAGCCGATGTTTCCTTTGGAACGTCGTGTAATGCTATCAATCATCAGTCGACCAATGCTCGGACCGACGCATGCTCCTCTGCGCTGAATACGTCAGGAAACTCTGATGCTGCGTGTCTGATGAACGCTATCCAGGGCGCCCGTGGTTCGACCGTCGCGAAACGTTCGCTCAGTTGACTGGAAGACGGCTGCGCCTGGCGGTTTCCGAACGACGAGCCAAGGCCTACCATGTGAGGTGAGATGTCATGGTTCAATCCAAGTTGCGCCAGAAATTCGCGTCGCCACACCTCATCATTGCACCAACGCTCGAACCGCCAGACAGCACCCTGGGGGTTCTTGATGTGACCCTTCAAAGTCTCAAAAAATTTGCCCTGCATAGTTTGCAAACTCGCGCCCAGACCTTCTTGAGCCCTTCTGTTGAGATTTTGAAACCGGCTAGCCATGAGATTGAGCGTATCGCGCCGCGCAAGGATCATCTCACTGCGACGAGGGATACGCCATCCGCGCCCAACGGATGCATCCTTGTCTTCCGCCGAGATTATTATGAATCGTGCTTGACGTATTTTATTCCGATCCTGGGCGAGTGACTTGAGGTATCTTCGACCGTCCATGGTAGAAACGTCATTAACAAAGAACGTCCTGCCGCTATCTGAATAGTTGAAATTATTGATGCGGTTACTTTCGATCAACGTAACTGCCTCGCCTTCCAAAGCATTTGTCAGCCATCCAATGCATGCATGGTTCCCGGAACGACGCATTCCATAGACAAAAAATACACGTTCTGCGCGGGACATTATCCATTCTGTGTAACACCGCGAAATCAATTCCTTCATTGCGATCTTCCCGGAAAATTGAACAAATTCGTGATCAATCAGATGGGACGCGACGTTTTTTCTCCATCAACGTTTCGATTTGATCAAGATATAGGATAAATGGTGAAACCCATGGATTAATATGGCCAAGGGAAAGAACGCTGGTCAACATCTTGGCCCTGGGCAACAGGTTTTTCATGAGGCCTGATGGTCTTTTCAGCAGAAACATGCGCGCGGCGTCCGCAAGGAAGCGCGCCCGCACTTTGGTGTCGTCGGCGGGTGGTGCGGCTTTGTCCACATAGGGAAAGTTTGCAAAATTCGGATACGCACGGGCAATCGTGTCATCGTGGAAGCTGTGGTCCAGCAGCATGCTTGACGGCAGTGTGGTGAGAAAATCGAACAGATCATGATCCAGAAAAGGTGCGTATACACGAGGTATGTCCGCAAGCAGGCTGTAGGGTGCTAGCGCGATTGCACGCCTGGTGCGGTTCCATAAAATGAATGATGCGACCGGATTTGGGCCGTCCAGGTGTTTTTCCACCTCCATGGCAAGTCGCTTCGTGGCTACCCCTGGTTCCATGGCTGCTTTCAAGTCTCCCTTCAACAGACCTCTTATGCCGGAATATCCCGCAGTCTGCCGTGACAGCAGTGCATCACAGATTGCATTGACATCCCGGGTACGAAACGCTGTGTCGAGCTGAGGGTTCAGAAACTTGCTCTGAGTGAGAACGTCACCCGCTATTCCGTCATAGACACACCCGAATCGCCCGTTCAGAGAGTCCGCCAACGCAAGGTACCACCCATGCGCTAGCGTGCAGAAATGGGTCTTCGGATTCTTGCGCACTTCCGCTGAAAATGCTGATAGTTGCTGATTGACGATGACAAGATCAAGTCGCAGCTTCTGGCACAGGGCTGCTGCAACTCTGGCGTCCTCGTTGGGATCAGGTGGATTGTCCAGCGCAGAGACGCATGCCCCTGGTTCGAATCCGGTCCGGTGCAATTCCAGCAGTATGTGCCTCGAGTCCCGACCACCACTTATGGGGACGGCGAAGGCATCCGAATCAGGCGCTCGCTTCGCCATGGCTTTCGCGAACAGGTCGATGTATCTGTCGATGGCTTCATCGCGTGAGAGCGCTGTGGCGTTGAGCGTCTGAGGATATCTTCCGTGGCACTCGAGCTTCCCGTTCTCCCACTCGAATACGGCATTCGGGGGCACCGTTTTGATGCCTGAAAACGGAGTGTCGTCCCCGACGTAGAAGCCCAGCCTGAAAAAGACCGAGAGGGCTTCAATGTCCAGTTCCGTCGGTGCCCCTTGTTCGAGAAGGCTGACGAGCGACGAGGAGATACATACCCCGCCGCCGGGAGGGCTGAACCAGAACAGTGGATAGAAGCCATAGCGATCATTTTTGACCGCGAGCCGTGTTCCGTCCCAGTGCCAGTGCGCGAAAATGCCATCGGCAACGTGGTGGGTGGTGGAAGGTATCTGATGACCAAACTCGGCGGTCGACCGACCCCGTGTTTCGATTCGTTCACCACGTTTCCGTACGAGGAAGTACGGATTATCGATTGCGCCAGCGCAATCGACATCTGGTTGCGCGGCGCCACCGGCATCCGGTGCCGTTTGGCGCGAGGCCCGTAACGGACCGCTCGATGTCGAGAGATCGGACTTCGTAACGGACGTCCGCATCGGCATGTACTCTGTCTGCATGTATCGCCGCTCCGCTGCAAAGGGGCGCGCTATGAGTGGTTCCTGTTCAGGCCTCAAAGATAGCCCAGCGACGCCAGCCCCAGCATCCAACGCCGGTCTTCCCGGCATGTTAGCAGCTGGTGCAGTGTGCGATTGCCGCTCGCGATATCGCCGCGACGATACGCATAATAGAGATGACTAATGCGGCTGACGGCTTCCAACCGGCAACGCCGAAACCAGATTTTCCTGTGGACGTTTCTCTCGGCAACGAGCGACGAGCGCGCCTGCAACCGTACTGAGGCCTTTTCGCGGGAACGGTCGGTCATGTGATGTGGCAAATGATCGCTTCCGATGTGGAGTGGAATGGTGCGATGCGCAAGTACCGGTTTCTCTCCGCGCATGTCAACGTCGACGATCAGTACCATGCTGTCGAAGACGCCGGCCTGGTGCTCTTGGTACTTGTTGCCATGCAGCCGGAAAATGAAGTTTCCCAGCGAGTAGGCAATCACACCGCCCTGGTATTCTTCGATGCCCTGCAATACGTGTGGATGATGCTGGATCACGAGGTGCGAGCCTTGTTCGACCAGCCAACGTGACAAGCGCTGCCGCCATCGGCCGGGTACGTCGGAAAATTCAAGGTCGGCGTGCAGCATCGTGACGACCAGATCCGCTTCCGCGGCAGCGGCGCGCACGCGTTCTCCCAGGCGCAATTTTTCCAGCGGTGCGATACCGGCGCGGCCGTCCGACGCGTAGTATTCACTTTTGTCGCAAGCTCCCAGAAATGCAATTTTGCACCCATTGCGCTCCGCGAAGACAGGTTCTTCTGCCTCGCGCAGATCGGCACCTGCGCCGAATCCGCGAATGCCGTGGGCGGCCAGACTCTCGCGGGTAGTCGTAAGCGCTCCAGATCCACAGTCCAGTGAATGATTGTTCGCCAGGCACAGGTCGGTAAAACCGATTTCATGCAGGAACGAGCCCGCGGCAACGGGCGTTGCCATCGGCTGCTCTCGAGCTTTCTGACTGCAACGCTCGTCCACAAGGCAGCATTCCAGGTTGCCGACGAGAAAGTCATGCTCTCCGATCTCGCGCCTGATCGTGGGCCAACTATTGAATTCAGGAACGCCGGCTGGCGTACCTTTCAAGAAGGGGAGGCACACGTCTCCCACGAACGCAAATCGGAGATGATCTTTGTCCATTTACCTTCTTCTCAACAAATCAACGACTTCCATGAAATTTCTGCGCCAGAACAACCACATGAATACCGGATAGACCAACACGCCGATGGCAATTAAAAGTGCCATGCCGCTTGCGGGGCCAAGTAAGGGTTGGGCAATCGTGTCACGGGCAAGGATCACAGTGAGGTACATGACCGCGCCGCCTGCTGCCGGGCCAACCATGGCCCCGAGGTATTTTCGAGTGTTCAGTCCGAGATGTGGCAGCGTAAAGGGTATACGGGCAAGTACGAGAATGGGATATCCAATGACCCATGCAAGCGAGGCACCCACCAAGCCACCGAAATAGGTACCTATGAAGAGCGCCGGCGGCATGATTACAAGCGCGATCAAAGGACTCAACGTGCCGATATGGGGCTTGCCGATCGCGGTCAACGCCGAACCACTACCATGGCCAATCATGCGGATTGGTCCAACCAAGCCGAGTAATTGCAGGGGAATGATCGCCTTTTCCCAGCGGCTCCCCAGCACGACCATAACCAAATCAGGCGATATACTGGAAATTCCCCAGAACACGGGAAAGGAAATGAAACTGAGTATTCGTATGACTTTCAGGAAATGGCATCGGATAGCGGCCATATCGTGCTGGACGGAAGAATACGCGGCAAACCCGACCTGATCCAGCATCTCCGCAACTTTCTGTATGGGCAAAGACGCCAACTGCATAGCAATGGAATAAAACCCAAGAAGTTCCTTGCCAAGGAGTTTGCCGATGATGAAGACGTCCGATCGAGAATATACGTACCAAAGTAATCGACTGATGGTGACGAAGCTTCCGAAACGCAGCATGTCCGACAGGCCATCGCGCGAGAATCGTGGGCGGCACCAATGCCTTGCCGCCAGGCTCAGCGCAATGGGGCGTATCGCAGCCCCGGCGAGGCTACCGAGCACCAGCGCCCACACGCCTGCACCCGCCAGCGCGAATCCCAGTGTCGTAATGCCGTTGCTCAGACCTATCACGAGGTTCGCGAGCGACTTTTGCTTGAATCGCATGCTGCGACTCAACATGGCATCCTGCACTACACCAACCGATGCCAAGGGGAACTGGATGCCCAGAACGCGCACGATATTTGTGAGACGCGGGTCGCCGAAGAAACTCGCGAGCAGTGGCGCGATGGCGAACACCAGGATGTAAATTCCGCTGTTGACCAGGATGAGAAAGCCAAAAGCCTGCTCAACCTGTCGGTCAGTCAGGTCGCGTTTCTGGACCATGGCCGAGTACAAGCCCAGTTCCTGAAACAAGGTTGCGAAACCGATCAGCACTTCGGCGATCGCCATCAAGCCGTAGTCGGACGGCTTGAGGATGCGAATGACCACCAGCGTTATCATCCACGCGATGATCTGGCCGGCAAAACGCGCCCCGGCCAGCCACTTCAGTGAGTGAAGGACGTCTTTGCGTAGACTCATTCGGAATCAGTCCGGCCAGACACGTGGGCGAACATGGGTGACGCTTCCAAAGGGCGACCATCCTGTCCAAACAGTCATCATGGCGTGGTGCCAATCGTGCTTTGGGCAGTTTAGCCTAGATGGATGAGAGATAAGCAGCCCTATCATCAACAGATACTCGGGATCGAGTCACTGTGGAGTGTGATGTCGGTTGAAGAGGGTGAAGTCAGGGTCCGGGTGGCAAGGCCTGCCGCGGCTAGCCCAGCCAAGGCCCGATCGTGGTCGCGGTCGCGACCCACCTGAAAGTTCATCCAGGGCTGGGCATCGCTGGGCCCTGGGATGCCCTCAGCAGACGACTGGCTTGCGCGGCGCCTCACGGAGGCCCCCGAGATCCAAGGCAATGGACTGGGCGCAGCCCGAGCCGGCATCGACCATGGTCATGCTCACCGAGTCATCGACGGCCCCGACGGCCCCGACGGCAAGAACGGTGCCGACATCCCTGGCGAGCGCTTGAGCAACCGCCCAGATATCTTCGACTGCAGCGGTTTTGTGTGCGGCCTGCTTGCTAATCTCCTGAAGCGCCGTCGCCATCGGATCCGATATCCGTATTCTGCAGCAAGGCAATATACCGGTCGTACCTGACAGTGCTGTAGAACGTATTGTATTGCCGACCTCGACCGATATCGCGCCAAGGTCATGTGGCCCAAGAGTCACCGCTTTCGAGGCAAACACTCCGAACAGTATCCGGCTACCCGGAACAGACCCAGCTCGACCTCGTTGCAGATCGCGCCTGCCCCTGTCTGAATCGGATACACACCGACTGCGGGATTGTTCATCGGAAAACCCCCTGCTTACAGCTTCGATCTCGGTACGAGGTGGTACTTCTGGTCACTGCTGTAGTGCGGCTTGGTTGGCAGGGCGCCCACATAAGCCAGCGCCGCGTCCGCTCCCGGCGCTCCACAGTTTGCAGCTGCAACCACAGCGGCAATGAACGTCGCTGGGTAGGCCTCCGCCTGCGCAAAGTTTCCATGGAAGTCGGATACGTTGTTCACGCACCGGCCGCCCCACGTGCCACCAACCCTTGCGTACTGCGCCGCCACAATATCGTGGGCCTCTTGCACGGTGGTCGCTGCGAGCAATGCGTTTGCTTCTGCATCAGTCCACTTTCCATGGGCGCTGTCCACGAGACTGTAGTACAGCATTTGCGAAAAATCGGTCATGAGATTACCGTTCGGGTCTTTGCACATCAGGCAGTAGTGCGTAGCCAGCATGACGTAAGGATGTTTGAACCACTCCATCGGCAGCTTGGCAACGTACTGGGCAAACGGCTTCCACTCGGGCAGCTTGTACGACACCGCATCCAGCGTCATGGACAGGTAGTTCTGCATCCACTCGGCCATGCCGTGGTAGCCGGCGGCTTCGCCTGTCCCCGCGTACGAGACCACCGTGTCGATGATGCCAAAGGGGTTTTGCGGCAGCGCATTGGCAATGACCAGATTCCGGGCCGTTTCCGCCGCGAAGTACGCGGTGTCGGCACTGACGTAGCTGGCCATGAACAGGTTACGCAGGCACCATGCGAACCGACGTTGCGCACTATGCACCACGCCACCGGACGCCGTGTAGCTCGGCCCAATCTCCATGAGCGGGAAGTTCGCCCAAAAACTCGCATGCTCCTTGTCCCGCGCTGTACCTGTAAGCATGGCTGAAAGCAATGTGTAGGAATCCAGATGCGCCCCGTTCGGGATGAACCGGCAACCTGTGGATTTCCAGATACTCTTTGGAGGCACAAGCGTGGCCCCGTCAAACGCGCCGCTGTAGGGAGCAACGGGATTATGCTTGATCCCGCGCTGTTGCGCCGGAGGCAGGAAGTTAGCATCCGGGTAGACGTTCCGATCGATAATTCGCCCAGTGGACGGGTCGCAGAAGAATATCGGCCACGCACCGTCATGGTCATCAGCGCGCCGCACAACCGCCCAATCTTCTGGCGTCTGGTTCATGAGGAACCCTACGTTCCACTTCGACATGTATCCAATGTCCGGACGCTCACCACCCGGCCCCATGTTCGTGTACTGGGAAAGCCCAACGCCGTTGAAGCTGTAATCATATTTTGAGTCTTTGTATAACGGCTGTGCCTCTTTCGTGTAGCTCGGCAGCAGCGACCAATCAATGTCTGCGCCCGTAGGGATGGGCGCCTGAGTGCCATAACGAATCGCCGGGTTACGACAACCGCGCCAAAAGTCCACAGTGCCATCGGCTTTGCTGCTGGGTGCATGTGGCACCACCACGCCGTCGTACATTACTTCGAGCTGGCAATTGATGTAATCGTACGCGTTGTCAAAGCGGCACGCCCCCACTTCCACGCAGTCCGCGTAGAACCATGCAGTCAGTCCGGCATGCGCATTCCCTGCCGCATCGGTGAGCTTGACGTACTTGGCGGCAACCTTCGGATCGTCACCCACGCGCGCCTGAGCGAACCATGTCCTTCTGGCCCCATCGATAACCGTCACGACAGCGAGGTGCGCGCCCTCCGTTACCGGCGGCGGAGCTGGCGGCGGAATGGGCGGTCCTGGCGATAGATTGGGTGATCCTGGCGGAGTTGGCGGCGCGCGGCCAAACACACGCCGCAGCGGCACCAAGGCGGCGAGGCCCAGCAGACCCAGGACGGTTTGCAGGAAACGTCGGCGCGAAGACGGACTCTGTTCTTCCATCACACAGTCTCCCGAGGAGTGCTGTCGCAGATGCCATGATGAAACGAAGCGATCTTAACGCAACGCTGCCGTGTCAGCGAGCGTTCGCCCAATACGGGTACGATTCGTCGCCATGGGCGTCACCAACGGAGGGCTTTCTTGCAAGGAAAACGCTTGCACACGCCACCTGCATCTACACCGCCAGCATGGTCCATCGCGGCGTGTCAGCGCGCTCACCTCCAAGAAATGGTTGATCGAAGCGCCCTACCGGATGATTCTTCTTGCACTCGTTCACCTTTCCAGGAAATTGAAACCCCTGCCGGGAATACTCGTCGAACCCACCCTGTCGTATTCCAGTACTACATCACGGCTCTGGTAGTTCTTCTCGGGGGTCCAATCCATGTCTTGTTTGCCACGCAGGGGGATGCCAATAGATTCGAGGGATCGGAATCCCCCCGTCGGGCACTCACAAGCCGCATCGCTGGTAAGTGTCGCGGCACGATCAGAAGCAGGTATCGCACGCCCTCGGCTGGCACAGATGGAGTTGAAGCAGGTCGATGAACCACATGCCGGTGGTCGGTAGAGAGCATGGCCCCTCTTCTTGCGTCCGCTACGTGCCCAAAGCGCACCCGGCGTGAAATTTGCTGCCTTGACGCAGCCGTGGCCAGTATTGAGAGCAGGGCGAAACCTGGAACCACCCGTGCCGATCACATCATGCGGATGCCTGACGCGCGCGTGAGGCACTCGTTCCCGGCCTCGTGCATGCTCACGATTCTCCAAATCGATGCGGCCAGGCGCACCACGTAATTCGCCAAGCCGTCGCAGTCGCGGAAGACGCCGCGTCAACCCTCGGTAGAAGGTTCGCACGATGTAGCGGGCGGTAAACGTGCGATCCGGATGGTCGAAGTAGTCACGGAAGATCTCGCTGCCACCACCGTCCAGCGCAATGGACCCGTCGGCGGCTTGCCGCAACCCAGTTCGGCGGTCGGCACCCCGATTGTAGATGTCGTCGTTGGGCGGGCCATCGAAGAACAGCGTACTCCGCCCGACGGCACTTCCTAATTGAACCCACCGGGTACAATCCGACACTCCTTCAGCACTGGTCTGTCGATGGCTATCCGAGACCTCTTTGACGTCGTGCGACCCAAAGGGTTCTATCGCCCTGACATCGACGGCGTGCGTGCACTTGCAGTGCTGGCGGTAGTCGCCTACCACTACTCGCCAGGGAATTTTCCGGGTGGTTTCATTGGCGTCGACGTCTTCTTCGTCATCAGTGGTTACTTGATTACAGGAATCCTCGTCAAGGCAATCGAGGACAACGACTTCCCGACCTTTCGTAGTCTGCTGTCGGATTTCTACCAGCGCCGCATACGCCGCATTTTCCCCTCGCTCATTCTCGTGCTGACTGCCTGCCTTGTCATTGGCTGGCTGGTACTGTTTTCCTCGGAATACGAGCGCCTTGGAAAGTATGTCGCGGCGGGCGCCGGTTATGTGGAAAATTTTGTCTTGTGGAACGAAGCCGGCTATTTCGATCACGCATCGATCGATAAAACGCTGCTGCACCTGTGGAGTCTGGCAGTAGAGGAGCAGTTCTACATCGCGTGGCCGCTGCTTCTCTGGGTTATCACCCGCCGGCGCTGGCCGCTGCTTAGATCCATTGCCCTGATCGCGGCAATGACGTTTGCGTTGAACGTATCACTCGTCTTCGGCGGTCATATCACACATGCCTTCTATTCCCCAGTCTCACGCACCTGGGAGCTTATGGTAGGGGCATGGCTCGCAGTAGCGCACCGACATGGTGTGACATGGTTGTCCAGGTGGAGTTCTGTCCAAGCGTGGGGAGGGATGGCCCTCATCGTTGCAGGACTTTCGCTCATCGAGCCAACCAGCGCGTTCCCGGGCTTCTGGGCGCTACTTCCCGTGCTCGGCACCGCGTTAATCGTCAATGCGGGGCCGAATACATTCTTGAACGGACGCTTGCTGAGCTGGCGCCCGGCGGTCTGGGTGGGACTGATAAGTTACCCGCTGTACCTGTGGCATTGGGTGTTGCTCTCGCTGATGGTCATCGTGTTTGGCGACAACAACCCGACGTTTCGCCACGCATCCCGGCTCGTGCTGGTGGCGGTGTCGACCCTGCTGGCCTGGCTGAGCTACCGCTACTTCGAGGACCCAATCCGCAGGAGTCGGCGAGGATTTACTTCAGTCGGCCTCACGGCCGCCGTTTCGATATTGGGTGTGGCGGGCTTGGCCGTTTACGCGGCGTCAGGGGTGCCAGATCGGCCAGCAAGTCTTGTTTCCGTCAAGGCCGAAGAGTATGTCAAATCCATGCAGCTGGGCGCCCTTGCCGACTCCCGCGATTGTTTCAATCCCCAGACAAGAATGACGCTTCTGCAGAAACGGGGCCGTGACGCGTACTTGCCGGACAAATGGTACTGCGAGATTGGCGACACACACTCCAAAGCGGTAGTGCTGGCTTACGGTGACAGCCATGCGAGAGCCATGATCCCGACCCTGGACAAGTACGGCAAGGCTACCAACACGAGGATTGTCTTTTCATCCATCGGGAGTTGCTTGCCACTGACAGACGTCATAGTGCGCACCGATTATCCGAATGCATGTCGCGAATTGAGCGAGAAAGTAAGCCACTTCGCCAACGAAGCTCGACCAAAAGCAGTCGTATTGATCGAAGCTTGGGCAAGCTATATGGGTACAGGAGAGATTCATATCCAACACTCCAGCACGGGCGCGCAAGCGTTGCGCACCGCGTTGAACGAAACGCTTGGCTTTTATCAGAATTTGGGAATCCCGGTGGTGCTCATGGAGGACAACCCGCACCAACGCACGTCGGTCCCCAAGGCGGCCATCCGATTTGCCAAGAATCCCTCTGACAAACAATTGAACGCCAGTGCGGTGACCCGACCTAGATATGAGCAGCAGCAAGCGGGAGCGAATTCGATACTCAAATCGGTCGCCTCGCAGTACTCGCTGGCATCGGTACTGGGGGTCGGCGACGCGCTGTGCAACGCAGATATATGCCCGTGGGCTACGCAGCATGAGTTTCTCTACTATGACTCGGGTCATCTGAGCGAAGCGGGATCGCTGCAGGTCTATCCGGTGTTTGCCGCACATATGAACGCAATATCGAGGCACCGGCCATAATGAAGCCTGACTAGCGTCGAACCTCAGCTGGCATGCCCCTTCTCCGGTCGCGAGCATGGTTGGATTCCCGCTCCCCCCCCCTGCTTGCCCCAAAGGGACTTCCTTCGGTCGGAGGGAGGGCTGGGAAGAGGGTGCTCTTGATTCACCAGCAAGAGCACCCCCTCACTTGAAGGACTCCCTGCGCTCGCCAACCTCCCCCTGCCAGGAGGAGGAGGAGGAGGAGCGAAATCAACTACTCCCGAGCCATACTGATTCTGCCGCAGGGCGGCGTCCCAAGTCGCCGAAGATACATATGGGCTGTATCAGCTGAGGTTTGGCGCCAATCAGATGGTGAAAACAGACCGGATAGGGCATCATCCCTTCGTACCTTGGTTTGAGGCCTTGAGAAGTGGATCGTGTTTGCTGCCGACGGAATCCGGCGCGGCAGGAACGCGAACCGAGACGTGAACCTGGAGACGCATGCACTATCCCGCGACTATTACGTCGATTATCCATAGGCGGACAGCCGGCTAGAGTATCCGCCGCCACACTACTTCGACGGCAAGGGCGCGTCCCAAGGCACGTTCATCCGCCAATTGAGTAAGGTCGAGCAGTGAGTCCATGCGCCACTCGCCCGGCAGCAGCGCGCGGTAACGGTGCCACACCGCGGGTGCGACGCGCACAGTCCTCAGCCTTCGTCGTGCGGCATTGATCAGCGGGCGCAGCAACACCGGACGAGCACAGGTCGTCCACTCGGCCAGTCGTGCCTTCCAACCCGGTCCAACATCAAAGCGAAAACCATAGGCCGAAGGTTGCGCTGCGATACCTGGATGCAGTGCAGCGACCAGGCGGCTTTGAAAGGCACCCGCATTCTTCCAGCGCAACGGCACCTGCAGAGCCATGCGCACGGACTCCAGATCCACCAGCGGCGTCGCGTAGTACCCGTGGCGCACCGCCACGCTGTTGTTGACGCCCATCCAATAGTGGCAGCGGAACAAGGGGTAGAGGAGCTCGATCTGCGCGCGCGAGAGGCATTCGTCCCCAACCGCGGACATGCCCGCGATGTTCCGGATCGACGCCGCAAGCCGCGTTTCGTAGCGCGCCAGGCCGTCGAGGTCACGAAACATGCCACGGCTGAATCCTCGGTAGAAGGTTCGTACAATGTCACGGGCGGCAAAGGCACGGTCCGGAAGGTGGAAGAAGTTGCGGAAAATCTCGCCGCCGCCACCATTCAGCGCAATGCGCCCGTCGGCAGTTTGCTGCAATCGGGTGCGTCGGTCGGCGCCCGGATCATAGATGCCGTCGCTCGGCAAGCCATCGAAGAACAGAGTGCTTTGCTCCAGCGATTCGATGTCCGGCACCGGCAAACTGCGATTCATCACCTCTTTGTCGATTGCATCGAGTGCAAGGCCGGTCGCACCAGCCACTGTCCTCGCTATCGCCACGTCGGCGGAATCGGAATCGCCATACACAAATAACCGCGGCTGCACGCCGACCGCAAGCAACCCTGCAACAATCAGACGCGAGTCGAACCCGCCCGACAAAGCCGTGTTGACCCGACCCGGAAAGGCCGCAGCCACTTCGGTCGAAACAGTACGCAGATGTTCGGTGATGGCCTCCACAGCATGGTCCGGCGAGCGGAACTCAGAGGCATGCACATCGAAACCGTGGGGAAACCGCTGCCACGTGCAGCTGCGCCGAAGATCCTGGGCATGGCCGAGGGGAAGCAGGTCGACCCCGCGCGCGACCGATTGGCAAGAATGTGCCGCCCCCAGCAGCACGTATTCAATCGCCGAGGCCGCGTCAAGTTCGACGTGCTGCAGATATGCACAGGTGGCCAGCCAACTCGTGCTGAAAAAATAACGATCCGCACTGGCGTAGATGCGTATGAACCCCAACGCGTCATTCAGCAGCCAGGTGTGCTCGCCCGTATTGAGGAACAGCGCGAAGTTGCCGCGCAATGCGCCTTCTTCCAGGCGCCCGGTCGCGCGAACTTCGTCGAGCAGTATCGCCAACGCGTTCCGACCAAAATGACCCCGAAACCACAGTGGGCCGACGCAGCAAGCCGCCCCCGATGGAGTTTGAACGACACAATCCTCTACCTGCCGCTGTTCCGGGTGCCCCCATGCAACAACGCTGCCTCCGCCCCACTCCATTCGCGTGGCACGCAAGAACCCTTGACGCTCCAACGAGCGGGCAGCACGGACTTCCCCATTGGGGTCACCATTAACAAGGAAAACCGACAGCGCGTTCAGCACGGGTATGAGCAGCGAGCCGAGACGCAATAGAAAAAAAGCGCATTCAGGCTCATGACGTCATCGTCGATGAGTTACGACTGCCGTTCCTATTCAACGCTTCGACCATGCGTCTGCCCTCCAGATTCCGCCCTGTTCCCTTGCAGCACATCGTTCACCGCTGATCGTATTGCCAACATGACCGGGAAGTTCAATTCTGAAGTGCACCACTCGGAGTGGTAAATCGGCGCAGGTGCGGCAGCCTGCACAGCTTCTGGGCCAAGACTAATGCTACCGGATTCAGCACATCAATGGGATGGCTTTTCTTGGCGCGCGAGACCGGCGCGGATTTGAAACGCGCGGCGACGAAGATCAATCGCAAGCTTCGGTGAAACCTCGACAAGGCGCCCAAGTATCAAGCGCGTGCCGCACAACGCCAGGGCACAAGGTGCCGGCATGCGGCGAACGCGCAACCATGGGTGCGTGACGTGGGGAATCAGGCCGTGTCAGGTAACGCAATCACGTGTCCATGTGCATCGCACGATCCAGCAGCCGAGCCCAACTTAACCGGTCGAGGTCGACCGCAAAGATGCTGGCGTCAACGCGACGAAGCCAATCTCGCGTGATTGGCCTGACGGCACTATTCCATATAATGTCATTTCTCCGGTATCTCCGCCCGCAACACGACATCTTCAATTTCCGACCCGGATCCGACCCTATGAACCACCTCAAAATGCTTATCGTCTCCCCTGCGAAACAGAGTCCCATGGTTGGCACGGTCTTCGTGAGTACGCACCACAAACAGACTGCCGTGGGGTCTACGCAGGTAGCGTCCTATATTCGCAATCATAGTTGAAAGAACAGTGTGAGAAAAATATCCGTTGTTGAGCACGTTTGCTGCGCGAACGAAATCAAACTTCGCCTCAAACGCACTGTTGTACCGGCTTATGTCGTCGGTGCACATGGTGATACCTGCTTTGGCCAGCGCACGCGGGGTAACCAACTTCACTTCGCTGATTCCGGCGTTGTCCGGGTTGCGCAATATTCGATGCACCCGGCGGGTGAATAGAGCATTGACGAATTTACGCAAGATGAAAAGCCCGTTGTAATAATCTTTGCGTGTTACCCAGGGCTTCATGGTGACGAGGGGCAAATCGAACCTGAGCGGAAACCCGCTAGGTTCGACCAACGCGTGGCATTTGGGAAAGACCCTCACCAGAAGGGCGTCAATCAGAATGTCGGTGCCGAGAATCTCCACTTCGAGCCCGCCCTGACGCAGATCGTCGTACAGCTCGACGGTACTTATGCCGGAAGAAACCCCGACATCCAAAATCCTGGGCGCTGGCGGCGCATGATGCTGCAGGTATTCCAGGAGGTACGGGTTGATGTCGGAAAAACGGTCGTGAAATGTAGTCTTGTAAGTCTTGTTTCTCGTCATCAACGAGGTGAAAAAGTCCTCCTCCATGCGTGGAGTAAGCTGCTCCGATGGAGTTTCGAAAAACGTCTTGGCTGCTAGCATGGAGTTTGTTTACCCCGTTAATATTTCATTTGGGCAGACTATCCGAAGACGTTCCGATTATGCTGATTCCGCTCGTGGTTAGCGACGTTTACCACTAGCGCTGTCCGTCAAGAGTTTGCGATGCTTCGGCGAGCGGGCCCGCAGAAGCCCCGCATCCGGAAGAGCTTCAAGTGCAAACCTGATCGAGCAAGGAGGCCAGTAGTTCCGACCCTGCGCGCCGTGAATAATGGGCGACCACGGCGGATCGTGGAGTCGGAGCAGTCCCCTCGGTGAGTGCGCGGAGGAATCCGGACAGGCCTGTCGTGATCGCATCGACGTCATCGGCCGCCACCAATTCTGCTCCGCCTGAGTCGCGCAACAGGGTCGCGGTGTCTCCGTTGGCTCCGACCAGAGCGAAGATCGGCTGCCCAATTCGCAGGTACTCGTACACCTTGGCCGGTATCTGCAGGTCGAACTTGCTGCCCTGGAACAGCAGCAATCCATCGGCCGCGGCCTGCTCGAGCAGCGCTTCGTGGTTGCCGATGGGCGGCAGCAAGCTCACCATTTCCCCGAGCCCCAAACGTTGTATTTCGCGGGTATAGGCGGCCACCGAACCACTCGCTCGAAGGACGACCTGGAGAATCTCGGGAGTTACGCTCCCCAAGTCCCTGAGACGCGCGAGTGCGGCGAAGAATGGACCTGGGTTCCGGCCCTCTGGATACAGGAGGCCGCTGTGCAGCAGGACCAACGGTCGCCCGGTTCGTGGAGGCGGACGACCGAGGTCGGCGAATACCTCCTCGTCATATCCGTTCGCGATGACCGTCAAACGGCCAGCCCGGCAAGCCTCAGGGTAGAGCTCGGCACACCACTGCATCGCGCCGGGAGTCGTGAACACCGAACGCGCCGCGTGCGATAGGACACGACGCTCCCAGCGACTCTGCGACCTTACCGCCATCGGGTGCTTGCCCGCCGTTGAACTCGCCACCGGGTCGCGAAAATCCGCGATCCATGGAATGCCGGTCAAGCGATGCAGCGTGTAGGCGACGCAGTGGGAGGTCATGATGGGAAACGTCGACCATATCGCCTGCGCACGATGGCGCTTGATCAGACGCAATCCATTCCAGACTGCGGCGGGCCACCAACTTGCCCATCTGTCGGGTAACGCAAGAATGGGCGGGTACTTGCCCATGACCGCCAGGTGACGTTTGGCATCCAGCGCGAAGGCGCGGTATACACTGCACTTTTCGGGTATGGATCGCACGCTGGCGGGATCAGTTAGTTCGTACGCGCCTGGGGTCGCGGACAGGACCACCGGATCCCAACCGAACTCGGGCAGGTATTTCGTAAATGCCAAGAGCCGCAGGTGACCGCTGCTCAGTGCGGACGGGGGAAAGTGGAAACCCGTCATGATCACGGTCTTGTTCATCACTCGATCCGGTCGTTCATTTCGTGCTAGACGAGTTCAGGAGCGTTTCGCCCGCTGGCAACCGGGGCAGTGACGGATCGACTGTTCGGTGCGCAGCGGTCGCGGCGACCTTTGCGATCACCAACCCATGCAAAATGGCACACATCGCCATGATCTGGTAACTCATATCAAAGTAGCTCGAGGTGGTCGCGAGGCCCGCGGTCATGAATGCGAGCAGGCTCACCTGAAGCATGGAAGCAAGGTCGAACGCCCATTTCTCCGCTGGCACCTTGCGCGTCCGGCGCCGCACCTTGGCGCAATACCGCCAACTGGCAACCAGAAGCGCGATGAACAGGACGATCCCGGGGAGCCCTTGTTCACCAAGCACGCGGAAGTAAACGCTGTGGATGGCGCGCGGCTTCGCACCCTCAGGCCCATAACGGCCCCACATGGCGTTACTTTCGGAAACATTGAATCCACCGCCAACCAATGGACGGTGAAGCGTGACGTTGGCGGCAAACTCCCACGACTGCACGCGCGTCTGGAAACTGTTGACCTGCCCGGCATTTTGGATCGTGTCCATGCGTTTCATCCACTGCGCGGGCATGAAGTTGTAGGCCGTCATTCCCACCGCCACAAGGGCGATCGCAAGCGTTATCATCCGGCGACTCTTCAGGAACAGGGTCGCGCTTACCACCGTAAACGCAACGAGACCGCCGCGTGAATAGGTACCCAGTATCGCGACGCCAGTGAGGAACATCGCCAGTCCCAGCCCGACCTTCACCAGTTTTTTTGAGGTCTGAAGCTGGAGATAGCGCATCAGCGGAAGGACCATGCACAGCGCCTGGGCCAGGTCGTTGTTGTCGGCGATGAAACTGCCGGCAGGTCCAAGTACGTGATTGGTGCCGCCCTGAACGATCGTAAACACGCCCCCCTTGATGCCATAGAATCCGAGCGAAACCACGATCACCCATACGAGCCAGTGCATGCGTTCACGGGTATTCACCAGCATCAGTGTGGCGAACACCAACACGAGCGTCTTGGCGAAGTCCTGCCATCGTTGCCACGCGACATCCGGCACGACCGCGAAGAACGTAGTGAATCCCGTCCACAACAGGAACAGCACGAGCAGCACGCTGACCGTCGACCTGGGAATCCGCTTGCTTTCCTTGCTGACCCACAAACTCAGGAGCGTGATGACGGCGATCAGCATTACCCACGGAAAGCCGTAAGCAAAACCGTAGGTCAGCCGATGGGGGTTCATGTAGCCGAGCCATGACCATACGAGCAGGCCCACATAGGGCCGCATCAGCATGATGGGGATCATTCCGAAGATGAACAAGGCGAGGGCAATGTCACGCATGTCGCTAGTCCGTTTCGAGTTGCAGCATGAGCGCATCCATGAAGAACTTCGCTGCCCAATTCGGATAGCGGTTCTTCATATAGCCCCCTTTCAGGGGATGGGAGCCCGGCATTCCACCGCGCACGCCGCCATCGACGGCAGTCAGGTTCTGGATCGACAGATTGAAGCCGATGGCGCGTCCCGCCGCCGGTTTCCAGGAGGCATCGCCGGTTGCCGCCGCCAGACGATGCCAGATGATGGCCATCTGCGCATTGCCAGTCACACAGGTCCAGCGACTCGCAGGACGCCAGGCTGAGTCCAGCCGACCGGGCAAGGCTCCGTCGCGGCGCTGGGACAGCGCGACGGATCGGGCCATACGCGCGGCAGCGTCCACAAAAGTGCCGTTGGCAGCAATTAAGCCGACTTCCAGGATGCCGCGGGTCGCATAGGCGATGGTATGCGTGAGCGGCCGCTCGTTGTCTTCCAAATCGTTGTTCTCCAGCCAGCCATTGGCACGCATCTGGGTGAGCGCCCACTGCACATTGTGCACTGCTGCATCCAGATAGCGCGGCTCTCCAAGGGCGTGACCGACCTTGGCCAGCGCGAAGGCCACACGCGTGTTGTAGGTATTCACGGCATGAGCGGCAAAGGGCGAAGCGAAACTTCGCCAGGCGCCATCCGGATCCTGCGCGGCCACCAGCCAGTCAGCTGCGCGCACTGCCGAGTCACGAAAGCGCGCATCCTGCGTTTGCTGCCAGGCGGACAGCCAGCCAAACAACACCTGCCCTGTATTGAAGATAGTCGGCACGATTCGCGAAGCGTCCATCGTGCCGGCGCGTACGCCACCGTCCCGAAGCTGAATGTCGGACTCCCATGCTGCCATGCGCCGGGCCCGTTCGCGATACTCATGGTTGCCGGAGAAATCTGCATAGCGAAAGAAGGTGGGAATGATGTAACCGGTGGTCTCAGGATAGGCACCCGCCCACTGGCATTTCGCCACATCGTAATGAGCGCTGACGCCGCCGCAACCACTGGCGTCCTGGGCGCGCGACAGCCATTCGGCCGCTGCTTGCAGTCCGCCGCGCGCATCTGCGGGCGGGCGTGTCGATCGCCGGGACAGGAATCTGGCTACCACGTTCAAGACTTGCTCCTGGCAGCGTGCGATCGTGGCATCATCTTCGCAGTGCGGGCTTGCAGCACATGCCGGACGCGCTGGAAGCCTTGAACCAGAAATGGCACGGGATCATTCCAACGCCACAATGCGTCGCACACACCGTCAACACCGTCAAAGCCTTGCCCAGACCCCTGATGCTGGGCGGCGGCAGATTGCTCGTCGTCGGAACGCACATGCCAAGCCAGTGATCGCGTCACCGGTTCCGACGCGGGCCCGGACCGATCCATTTCGGCGCAATAAGCGGCGTATGGCAGATTGACACCATTGAGGGTAGCCACCTCTTCCTGGTAATCCGTGCGGCCGATGGTCGGCTCCACCATGCGGAAATCGCCGCTGCGCGCGTCGCGCTTGTACTCCATCCCGGCCATTCCGATCACGCCTGCGTTCTGAAAGAATCGTGCGGTCATGCCGGACAGCTCCCCATGGGCTTCCGGAGCCGGCATGCAACTCGCCGTACCACCCACCTGCGGCGGCCAGGAGCGGATCTTGCGCCCGGTGAACGACGCCGTCACCTGCCCCTGCCTGTTTAGATATTGCAGGCAGAAATAGATATTGGAATCTGGCCCCTCGGTCCACTCCTGCACCACAATATCAGCCATCACTGGCAGGATGCGGCGGATCAACTCGGTGCCTTCCGCGACACTCTCCACCCGATAAGCTTTCTTGAAATGCTTCCCGTATTCGGCATGCCGCTCGCCCGGCTTGATCACTACCGGATAGTTCAGACTCTCAAGAGCAGGCAGATCCTCAAGTGAGCGAATGTGCACCAACGGCGGAATGGGGCTGTCTGATTGTTCGGCGAGACGCTGGAAACTCAGCTTGTGCTGCAGTTTGTCCACGACGTCAATGGGTGGCAGGCTGAAGCGATAAAGAGCCGACAGCCGATCGCGCTCATGCGAGATCGTCCTGACACTTTCCTCTTGCGTCAGAAACAACACCGGTCGCAAACCGGAAAATTGCCCGTCCCCCAGACGCACGAGCTCTTCGGCCAGCGTTTCGCCATGCAACGCGCCGATCTTCAGGGCCTTCGCAGCGCGCGTGTACATTTCCGGGCGCAGCTCGTTGCAATCAAGTAACCAGACAGGTACATGCGCGCGCGCCAGGCTGCGCGCCACACCCAGGCCATTCAGACCCGCGCCCAGTACCACCGCAGGCGTATCAATGGCCATGCAATCGACCCTGTTTGACATGCCGTTGGCGACCGAGCACATCGGCGTAGACGGTGCGGTAACGCGCCGCGCTGGCTTTCCACGTACGTTCACGCTCCACGAACGCGCGGCCGTTGCTTGTCACATCGTCCCAGGTTTCGGGGGTCTTCAGCAGATTGATCAAACAAGCCGCGAGGGCCTCGGTCGATCCAGCGCGGAAAAGATGGCCATTGTAGCCATCGCGAATCAGCTCGGCATGGCCACCCACATCCGATGCCGCCACCAGCTTGCCCAAGGCCATGGCCTCAAGTGGTTTCAGCGGCGTCACCAACTGCGTCAGCCGTCGAGGGATGCGCGGATAGACCATGACATCCATGACGCTGTAGTAGCGGCCCACTTCGGCATGCGGCACGCGCCCGGTAAAATGCACGGCGCCTTCAACGCCAAGCTCAACCGTCATCGTTTTCAAATGGTCTTCGTACGGCCCCCCGCCCACCAGCATCAGTCGTGCCTGTGGTTCGGCATGCAGCACCTGCGGCATCGCCTGCAGCAGTAGTTCCAATCCCTCGTACGCGTAAAACGAGCCTGCGAACCCCAACGTCTTGCCGTGCGTGAGTCGGTATTGCTGCGCCAGCGTCGCATCGGCTGAGGCCTTGAAATGGAATTCGGATATATCCACGGCGTTGGGAATGACGGTGATCTTGTCTGCAGGAATTCCGCGTTCCAGCATGTCGCGGCGCAGACCCTCGCAGATCGTGGTCACGGCATCGGCGCGTTGCAGCGCGCGGGTTTCCAGCGCGCGCGTCAAGCGATAGCGCAGCCCCCACTCACGCGCTGTACCATGATCGGCAGCGGCATCCTCCCAGAATGCGCGGACCTCGTACACCACCGGAATGCCCGCAGTCCGACCGACTGCGAGCGCAGGCAACGCGTTCAGCACTGGCGAGTGTGCGTGGATGATGTCTGGACGCACGCTGTCCACTACTTCGGCAAGCCGGATGCGCAGCGCTCTCATCAGGAAGGGGTACTGGACGAGCGGCAACCGCGCCAGCATGCTGGTCGCCGGCGGGGTGCGATAGAAAATCCAGTCGTCAATATGCTCTTCGCGTTCCAGGCCATTGCCCTGTTTTGGGCTGGTCAGTTGAAACGTTTCCCATCCCATGGCTCGCTGCTCGCTGAGAATAGCGAGCGTTCGGAAGGTATACCCACTGTGCAGGGGCAGCGAATGATCGAGCACATGCAGGATGCGCAACGGACCGTCATCGAACGCCGTCGCCGCCGAGTGTTGCCGTGCGATGTTCACTGCGCCGGTCATCGTTCCACCCCGGGCCCGGGGCCATTCGCAGTCGCCAGCACCTGCGCATAAAGTGCATGCTGCGCTTCCACCACGGGCTGCCAGCCGAACCGCTCGGCAAAGCCGCGCGTGGCAGCGCGTTCCGGCGACCGGCCCTGCAACCCCAGCCATGCGGACGCGATCGCATCGGCGCTCCGCTGCGCGGCAATTTCGCCGGCCTCCGGCGCGCTCAACAATTCGGTGACGCCATCAAAAGGCGCGGCAATCACCGGCGTGCCGCAGGCCAGGGATTCCAGCACCACGTTGGGCATACCTTCGTGGCTCGATGCCAGCACCATCGCGTCTGCCGCGTTGTAGTAATCACACAGCTGCGCATGCGGAACATTGCCAAGAAACCGCACACGAGTACGGACACCCAAACGGTTGGCCAAATCCCACAAGCGCGCCTTCTCGGGGCCTTCGCCCGCAATCAAAAATGTTGCGTCGGTCGTCTTCGCCAGCGCCGCAAGGGTAATGTGCACGCCCTTCAGTTCGATCAGGTTCCCCACCGCCAACCAGACTGGACCAGCAAGATCGAGCCTGGCACGGATGGCACTGCGATCCAGCGGCTTGAAGCGCTCTAGATCAACACCGTTGCGCAGCGTCACGACCTTGTCTGGACTCACACCCAGGGCGTGGACTTTATCCTTCAATGCGCCCGATACGGTCACAATGGCGGCGGCACGTTCCGCCGCCCATCGGATTTGCCGCGCAGGCAGGCGATATCGCGCAATCACATTCACATCGCTGCCGCGTGCGGTGATCACCACCGGTTTGCCCATCGCTGCGCCGAGGCGCACCGCCGCTACGCCGTCCGGATAAAGGAAATGTGCATCGACCAGGTCGAAATCAGTCCCGTTGGCTTTCATGGCCCGGAGCACCGGCAGCAGCGCGCAGTGCATCAGGAATGGCGTGACGCTCATGCCCAGTTTCGGGATCACCGGATAACGTGGATGCAGAATCTGGATTCCATGGCGCTCCTCATACTTGGGCACCCTGGCAAATGTCGCGTAAGCGCCGAAGCGCCGATGCCGAAACGGAAACCACGGCACGGGCGCTACAACAGTCGCGGCAATCCGGCCGGAATCCACCAGGTGCCGGAGCCGCTCTTCCACGAATACGCCGTGGCGCGGCCGCTCGGCATCCGGATAGAGGCTGGTGAAAACCAGCAGGCGAATCTTGCGCTGGCCATCTGCCTCGACCCTGGTTTCGGCACCAGGGGACGTCGCATTGAATGCCTTTTTTCCCGGCGACTCGACACCATCGGCCGCGAAAGAATTGACCGGCTCGGTCTTCATGGCGCGACCTCCCCCAGCGCCGCTGGCGTCTGGGCGTCATCTGGGTAAAAGCGGGCAACGGAGCTGTTGCGCAAAATTCCCAGGATGCGTTCGATGACCTGCGGCGGCAGTTCCGAGCGCCAGCGTTGCGCCGAGCGCTGCGGATGCTTGAAGACACTATAGTAATCAGTGTTCGTCCCCTGGGTGCTTGCACGGACGAACTCCTCCGTTTGCGGGTGCCACTCGAGAGCTGCAAACTGAAACAGTTGTCGGGTCAAGGCGAGCGGCTCGGCGCAGATGTCTTCGTAGCGCAATGTGAGCACGCGCTCGCAGTTCGCGACATCGGCAAGAATCTTTTCCTGTATCAACACCCAACGCCAGGTCAACCGTTCCTCTGGCGTGAGCTTTTCAATATCATCCAGACTGATGTGGTGTGTTTTCGCGGCAGGCGTGTCCAGCAGCATTTTCAGCAACCAAAGATCATCTTCCCCGGGGCCGCTAAACCGCTGCGTCGCTTCGCCGCGCAATATCGACGCTATATAGCCGCACGGATGCCGCATCAGATGAATTCCGCGGGCATCCGGAAGCGCCTCGATGCACGTACCCAGACGTCCCGACGACTCAACGGACTTCCACACCAGACGCACTCGATCGCAGCCCGCGGCCGTTGGGCGGTACAAACAGGGAAAGTGCCGGCGAATCCGACTCGCGGCTTTCGCGCCAATCACGCTGGCACGATAGGCCGCCAGCGCGGCAGCGGACTGGTAGCTCTTGGGAAACAGCGGTTGTTTGCCCACCACCTCGGGAGAGCGCAGCCTCGGAAGCTGGTCGACAAACCGTTCCAGCTCAGCGCGATACCCGGGCGCATCTTCCTTCCCGGGAAACAGCGGCATGGTCAACCGCCGCACGCTGTCCGGTTCATGGCGGTAAAGCGTGTCCGGATGGCTGTCCAGCAGCTTGCCGATCCAGGTGGTGCCCGAGCGTGGCATGCCGAATAGCAGAATGCAGGGATTCATGGCGAAGCCCCAGCGGTAGCAACCGCATGCATCGAGTTATCGAAAAACGCGGCAGTCGCGGGCCGCTGAATGTAACGCAGAAAGGAGTCCAGCATCAGCAGGCTCCACAGTGTCGCGCTGTGATCGCGCTGACCTGCCATATGTTGTCGCACCAGCCGATCGAGCGCGGCGGCCTCAAAACAGCCTGAATCGGCGAGAGCCCCGTCCTTGAGAGCATGTTGCAGCTGCGCTCCCAGCGGGCCGCGGAACCACGCCGCAAGCGGCACACGGAAACCCATCTTGGACCTGTACAGCACCTCGTGCGGCAAGTCCTGTTCGAGCATCTTCTTGAAAATGAACTTGCCTTCGCCGTGTCGTAATTTCATCTCAGGCGGCAGGCTGGAGGCCCATTCGACCAACCGCTGATCGAGCACAGGCACGCGCACTTCCAGACTGTGCGCCATGCTGGCCCGATCGACTTTGGTCAGGATGTCACCGGGAAGCCAAGTCTTGAAGTCCAGGTACTGGGCCAACAGCAACGGATGATCGGTGGGCGCACGCATGGCATGTTCACGGAATACGGTGAGCGCGTTGTAACCCTGCAGTTCGCGTTTGAAGGCAGGGCTATAGAGTTGCTGGCGCATCGCCGCTGACGTGATGCTGACGCTGTGGAAATATGCCTCCACATCATCACACGCAAGCCCCTGCAGCGTGGTTTTGGCACGAAGCAGGCGTGGTGCCCAGTCGGCCTTGGGGTAGGCTCTCCCCAGCAGGCCGAACAGCGGCTTTCTCAGCCCTGACGGCAAGCGGGCGCGCAGACCACTTTCCCACGTATGCAACCGGTAGCGCCGGTAGCCGGCGAAATTCTCGTCCCCGCCGTCACCGGAAAGCGCCACCGTGACGTGCTTGCGCGCCAATTGGCATACCCTCCAGGTTGGCAGCGCGGAGCTATCTGCAAACGGTTCGTCGTAAATTCCGGCGAGCGTATCCAGCAAATCGTAATCCTTCGAACTGACGTGTTCTTCGAAGTGGTTCGTATGGAGGTATTCTGCGACTTGCCGCGCGTAGGCGGTCTCATCAAAACCGCTGTCGTCAAAACCAATGGAACAGGTGTTGACCGGCTCCCGCGTCGCCCGGCTCATGCTCGCTACCACTGCACTTGAATCCACACCGCCCGAGAGAAATGCTCCCAGTGGTACGTCGGAGACCATCTGGCTTGCCACGGCGTCATCCAACAGGCCGCGAAGCCGCCCCGTCGCCTCATTCACGCTCACGCTGTCGTCGATTTCAAAAGGAAAATCCCAGTACTGGCAGGGGGCCGGAGCGGGTTCGCCCGCTCGCCAGCTCAGCCAGTGGCCCGGTTGCAACTTGCAGATACCCTTGTAGATGCTTTTTGGATCCGGCACGTAGCCGAGCGCCAGGTAATCCTCCAGCGCCCGCGGATCGAGCTTGCGATCCACCTCGGGATGCGCCATCAGCCCCTTGAGCTCGGACGCGAATACGAAATCGCCGGTGCGCGTGAAGCCGTAATAAAGCGGCTTGATGCCGATATGATCGCGTACGAGGAAAATACGACTCGCACGCATGTCCCATACCGCAAACGCGAACATGCCCCGCAGCCGTGTCAGACACGCCTCGCCCCAATGCTGCCAAGCGCGTAACAGCACCTCGGTGTCACTGTGACTGGTGAATCCCACGCCCTGCTCTTCCAATTCGGCTTTTAGCGATCGAAAGTTGTATAGCTCGCCGTTGTAGATCAGCGCTAGGCCGGCGGCTTCGTCCACCATCGGTTGCTGTCCATGACTCAGATCGATGATGGACAGGCGGCGATGCCCCAAGCCAACGTCCTTGCCGAGATACAGTCCGGCATCGTCCGGTCCGCGATGAAGCTGCGCATCCCGCATGGCGAGCAACACGCTTTCATTCACGCCATTGCTGTTATGCGATGAGACAATGCCGGCCAGTCCGCACACGGATCAATGCTCCTTCCGTTCAGTCAATTCGGAGGCCGGTTTGGAGTGGGGACGTGCAGGCCCCCCGTGCAGCAATTCATCATAAAGCGCGGTGTAAGCCGACACCATCTCGTTCAGGCTGAATCCGGCTTCCACGCGTGCACGTCCGGCGTGACCGTGCCGCGAACGCAATGCTTCGTTGGACACATAATTCGCCAGGGCTTTAGCCAGTGCGTGAGGACTGCTGGCCGCAACCAACAATCCCGTGACCCCGGAAGACACAACCTCACTCACGCCGCCGACCTCGGTCGCCGCTACGGGTAGGCCGGCTGCCATCGCTTCCAACAGAACGCCCGGCATGCCTTCAGCGATAGAAGAAAGCGCAAAAATATCGAACTCGGGAAGGATCGCGGGTACGTCGTTGCGATTGCCCAGAAGATATACTTGCTCGGAGAGCCCAAGATCAGTGATTTGCGCCTCAAGCATCGAGCGCTGCGGCCCTTCACCGACTATAACCAGGCGCAGGCGCTCTCGCACGTCGGGCAGCGATTCGCACAGTAAATTGAATGCGGAAACCAATCCCGCCTGATCCTTGACCGGATCCAGCCGACCGACGCTTCCAATCACGATTGTGCCGGGCGGCGCGAAGGAACTCAAAATGGGGCGCACTTCGTTCTTCCGTGGAGCAATGACATAGTTCGCTGGATCAATGCCGTTGGGAATGAAAACAACCCGTGACGGATCAATGCCAACTTTTTCCGTCAGCCAATCTTGCAGATCCCTGGAAACCGTCAGATATCGGTCAATGAACGGCAATAACCAACGCCGCAGATTGCGGTATTTGCGGCTCTCTCCGCGTGGGTCGCTTGCATTCCGCCCACGCTCAGCGTGAACTATGTGGCGAACACCCGCAAGCTTTGCCACAGGGGCCGCGTCCAAGGCACCGAAATTATAGCTATGCACCAGATCCGGTTTTAGTTTTCTCAGTGCCTTCCACAACCTGAAATAGCATGGCCAGTCCTTGCCGGGCCTTTTATTCAGGGCCAAGCATGGCACGTTTGTATCCTCAATCTGTTCCCGTAACGCGCTGAATCCATCAAGACAGATCACCGCATGGCGGTATTGCAGCTGGGTACGGTTGATCATCGTCACCAGCACACGCTCCATGCCACCCGTTTCCAGCCGATAGAGGACGTGCGCGATCAGTGGTTTGCCATTCATGGCTTGTTGCCTGCGCTGGCACGACGGTCAGGCACATCCGGCATGCCTGTCCCAGGCAACATCTGTGCGAAAGCACGGAAGTTCGTCCGCGCCTGATCCGCATCCCCGAGACCGATCGGCGACGACAAAGCCCACACCGAAGAACGCGGTACGCGCCCGCGCAGTACATCCCACGCCTGCATCAACTTGGTCAGCGCCGGCGATCGAGTGCAACGGCGATCCACGCAATACCAGTACCAAACCAGCCGTGAACCTGTTGTGCCACTCAACCGCAGTTCCCCGACAACAAGGCTCTGTCCATCAGCCAGATCGAGCTTGCGGCTGGCGCTGCTCAGAATCTGCGAGTAAGCCGGATCGTAAAGGTCGTTTCCGTAGGTAATCAGGGTATGTTCACGGCGCGGTTTGCCGACATAGACGGCATGAAACAAGTCGACGACGTCGCCGTGGGCCGCCGATCGATAGGACGCTCGTACCTGCCCAGTCGCCCCCTTGAAGATCGGGCCCCAGCCGTCTTCGGCAGCCATCGGCCCGGTCCAGCCCGCGACCGCCGGAGCCGTCAGGTGCATCGCCTCCGAAGGCACGCGTGACTCGGATTCGGAGGCAAACATCGGACCCACGATCAACAACACGATCGCCGCCAACCAGACGATGCTGCGCGCGCGTTCCAGCTTGTCGCCATGTGCGGGGGCAGGCTCGCGCATCACGAGGTGGTCGCGGAAAAACCAACCGGCCAGCAACAGCAACACCAATACCGTTCCGAAGAACTGCCAACCGAAAATCAGATGGTCCGTGCCGCTGGCGTATTTCATGCCCCACGTCTCGCCGATCAAAATAGTGAAATACACTCGCAAGCCGTTCGCGATGACGGGCACCACGGTTGCCAGTGCCACGAACAGCACCCGCTTCCACCAGCGCTGGTACATCAGGTAGGCATACAGACAGCCGAGTGCGCTGCAAGCCATGAAGAACTTCACGCCGCTGCATGCGTCCGCCACCATCCATGTTGCCGAGGGCGTGAGGATCTGCCGGCCGTCGAGCAGCGCCGGCATGCCGGTCAACTCCAGCGCGCGCAGGGCAAAATGAGCCGTGATGTCCTGCAGCGGTCCCACCAGCGCATCGCTCCAGGGAACCTCAAACACCACCATATAGCCGAGTGGGAACGCCAGCACCCACAGAGCGCGCCATCCCCAGCAGGTCAGCACCAACGCCGGGAACAGGGCCACGAACGCGAAATGCTGCGCCAGATTGACATCCAGTAAGTGGCCGGCATACCAGACAAAAACCAGCATAGCCACCGCGGCCAGACCCCAAACGCTCGGCGCTGGCGGGTTCGCCCGCACTTGATGGCGCAAGTTGAATGCCGTCCACAGGCTCAACGGAAAGATCAAAAAAGCATACTGATACGTTCCATCGTGATCCCAGACCCACACCAGCGATTGCGCCGTCTGCCAGTAACAGGCCAGCAGAGTGATGGCTGCGGCGACAAAGGCAGCCGCAGCCAGTCCCCAGCAGGAAGCGCGCGTGAAGTTAGCGGACCCGGCTTCGATCACCCTGCTCATGAACATGCTTCCATACCGTCAGCACTCACGGCACGTACGGATGCCGTATCGCGCGACGCATCACACAGTACGTTCTCGTAGATGTGGAGATTGCGCACCCAGTCATAGCGGGACAGAACCTTCGCGCGGGCCGCCGGCACACGCATGGCTTGCGGCGCATCCAGCCAACGCAAGGCTTCCGTCGCCAGGACCTCGGGCATATCGCTGATGCAGCCCTGGCGACCCTCGAAATCCTCGATCCCCTCCCAGGCTTCAGGTGTTGCCAGAAGCACCTTTTCCATGGCCATGGCTTCCAGCACCTTGTTCTGGATACCCCGGGCAATCCGCAACGGCGCCACCACGGCATACGCATGCGCCAGCCAGGGCCGCACATCCTCCACCCTCCCCGTGACCGTGATCCCCGCGAGCTGGCCCAGCGCACGGACAGCTGCTGTCGGCTTGCTTCCCACGATGTAAAAGCGGGCATCCTGCCGCCGGGTGGAAATGCGCGGCCAGACTTCACGAGCGAACCACTGCGTCGCATGCACGTTGGCGCGGTAATCCATGGCACCCACGAAAACGATTGCCCGCTCCCCGGGCTGGTAGGGATCGGGGTAGGTGCGATGCGGATCCCAATACTCGGTGTCCACGCCATTGGGGATGCCATGCACCTTGTCCGCCAATGTCGGCACCTGCTGGCGAAAAAAAGACGCTTCGGCTTCCGAGACGAACACGCTGGCCTCGAATTGCTCGGCGATCGCGCGCTCGAACTCCGCCAGCCGCCGCGCTTCCCGCCGGTAGATCATCCGCGTCAAGCCACCATGATTCTGCGCGTACTGGCGCCATTTGTCGGAATCTACATCCACGAAATCCATGATACGGCGCAGTTGCGCGTGCCGCATGACAAATGGCGCAACTCCGGACGAATAACACAAGACCAGATCCAGCTTGTGCTCGGCCAGCAGCCGTTCGACCCAACTTCGCATGACGCGGTCGTGGTAAACCCCGACTGTGAGAGCTTCGCCCCGCATCAGCGAGACAAGCGCACGCCAGCAGGAATGCCAAGGTCCCAAGGGGCGGATACAAACCTCGGCACACAAGGACTCGACAGGTGCAAGGTACTGCCAGTCCGTCGGATCGTCGACGAATGTGCCTAGATACACGTGATAACGTTCGGCGAGCCAGCGCAATACATGGTACGAGCGAATCTTGTCGCCCTTGCTGGGTGGCCAGGGCAACCGGTGGCAGAGGAATAATACCGATCGCATGAGCTAACCCAGATCCCGCGCGAGCCATGGCCCCACGGCACAACTCACTGGCAGCGGCAGCTGCTTCCAGGCCCTGATGAACAGGTCGTATTTTCTATTGTCAGGGCTGATATTGGGGATCCCTTTGGCGCGTACCAGGTAATATGCATAGGGCAGCGGCTGCGGTTCGAAGCCCCAGTGCTTCTTGAAGTGATAGGAGCCGCTGTCCTGCTTGCTGCGGCCGTAGTCGAACAGGCGCGCGCCACGCTCCACCGCGCGCTGCATCACCGCCCAGTACATGAAATCGTTGGCCGCCAGATCGCGACCGCGTGCGACGCTGCCGCCGTAATAGGGATGCACTTCATCGCGGAAGTAGAAGCTCATGACCGCAGCCACCGGCTGCCCTTGGTGAGTTACCACGGTCACCTCGCAATCCTCGCCAAACGTCTGCTGCAGTGCCATGTAATAGTTGCGGGACAGCACTGGCGTGCCCAAGTTGCGCACGCTCTCGGCGTACACCCGGTAAAATTCGGCAATACCGCCGCCATGGTGCGATTGCAAACCGGCGCTGATGCCCTTGCGAACCATGGCGCGCTGCTTGCGCGGGATCGCCTTCAAATTTTCGTCATGGTCCGGATGGATCACTTTGCGGAAGCTTACGTACAGGTCCTTGACTGGCCAAGTGGGGTAGCGCAGCTCGCGGTTGCGCAATTCGAGATAATTGACTTGCAGATCGTCAGCGAGTTCTGTTGCTGCCTGCATGAGCAGCGCTTCACTATCCGGGTCGCTCGCTACCACCCCGCCATACACACAGAACGGCGTTGAAATCAGCGCGTGACCGAACAGCCGGCTGCGTATCTCAGCAAGGGGCAGAATCCCCGTGATGACGCCGTCCCGTTCCACGTACAAATAATGGCTGCGGTGGCCGAGTACCTGCTCGATGATGCCGCGCCAGGCGGCACGATGGAAAAACGTGGCCTGCGGGGCATCTGCGACAAAGTCGTTCCAGCGTCGCTCGTCGCCTTGCTCCAGACGCTTGACGACGCAACAGTTGATCGGACGATCCGCACGGTCAGGCATGCTGAATTCCTGCTTGGTGCGCACATGATTCTTCAGACTGCAGCGCCACCACTGGGTAGGTGGCATGTCCGGGGGCGAGAAATACGCGGTCCATGCGGTCGAAACGGAAGTCGCGTATCAGCCGTTCAATTCTTGGCGCTGTGCGCGTCAGGTTCAGGTAATGACGCACCCGGTTTTTCAGTGTCACGCCCGGCACACGCGGCTGTTGTGGATCCACTTCCCATGGATGGAAATAGAACACACCGGGGCGCTGCTCTTGCCCGTTGACGCGACGCAGACCGCGCCTGAACATCGCATAGGGCAGCAGGCGGAAATAGCCGCCGCCGCCGCAAGGCCAGTTGCGCCCCCACAACCGCACTGTGGTCACCGGGATTTCGAGCAATCCGGAACGCTCAGTGAAGAACGCAAATCGCGGCGCCGCCGGCATGCCATACAGGTCATGCCGGATGGGCACAATGCTGGAACTGTAACGGTAACCAGCCTCCCGCAATTCATCGTAGGCCCACAGTGTGGCGGGGCCGATGGAATAACTGGGGGCGCGGTAGCCGGCGACTGCAGTACCGGAAAGATCCTGCAGCAGCTGTTTGGTGCGAACAATGCCCTCGCGAAACTTGGTACGGCTAATGTTGGTCAAGCGCTCGTGGCCAAATCCGTGGCTTGCGAGTTCATGGCCGGCGGCGCTGATATCGCGCACCAGCGAGGGAAAGCGTTCGGCCACCCAGCCAAGCATGAAGAAGGTGGCATGCACATCGTGACGTTGGAAAAGCTCCAGCACGCGCCGCGTATTGTCCTCAACGCGAACGGGCCAGCTCGGCCAGTCTTCGCGCCGGATGCACTTTTCGAAAGCCGCAACCTGGAAATAGTCCTCCACGTCCACCGTCATGGCGTTGGTTATCGGCGCGGGTTGCAGCGCCACCGTGCTCATTTGTCGTGATCTTCCGACGTGGTGGAGCTCAGATGACTGGCGTCATCGGTCACCGTGTCATCCGTAGTCGATGCCATAGATTGCTGGACCCGCATCGCCTTCCGGATTCGGATGGTTTCGCGCATCAACTGCAAGAAAATGTTGCTGACATCGGAAGCCAGAGTGGCGACGTGGCGTTCCTCCCCAAACGGTGCGGGGCAATCTGTTGGACCTGGGTTGTCAGGCAGCGCGGGGGCTTCCAGCGTCAGCGGCATATCGGGCATCTCATCGCGGATTTCGTCCAGCACGATGGTGAGTACCGTCTGGTCAAGGTCGTGCAGTTCTTCCAGAAAACCGTGCAGCAACAACCGATCCATGATGAGATTGATTCTACGGGGGATACCGCTACTGGCATGGTAAACGGAGTCAAAGATCTCGGGCGCCAGTTGCGGATCGTGGTTCCACCCAACCGCGTGTAAGCGATGCATTATGTACGCCAGGCTTTCCTCCTCTCCCATGGGCTCGAGCCGGTGGGAAGCAATGACACGCTGACGCAACTGCTCCATACGGTTGTTGATGATGAGGCTCCGCAGTTCGGTCTGGCCCACGAGAAATATCTGCAGGAGGGCGCGGCCCTTGACCTCGAGATTCGACAGGATGCGCAGCATCTCCAACGCCGCGGGGGTAAGCGTCTGCGCCTCATCCACCACCAGCAGCGCCTGCGCGTGGCGGTCACGCAGCGTTATCAGGTGCTGTTTCAAGTCCTGCAGCAATGCCTCCTTGCTGCGCCCCTCATAAGACAGGTCAAACGCCGAAGCCACAGCCGGCAATATGTCCTCTCCACCGAGATTGGCCGAGGCGATACTGGCCATAGCGACGTCGCGATGTGCGAGTTCCTCGAGCAGCTTTTGGATGAGTAGCGTCTTGCCGGTGCCGACCGCGCCCGTGATCATCACAAAACCTTCGCCCTGCTCAAGGCCGTAGAGGAGGTAGGCCATGGCGCGCTTGTGGGCCTTGCTCGGAAACAGCATCGCCGAATCCGGAGTCAACTGGAAGGGCTTGCCTTCCAGTTTGTAGAAAGCCTGATACATATTGGTCTCAGAAAAGGTGGGTGCACTGCAGGAGAATCATGTTCGCGCCGTATCCCTGTGCGGCCGCCGATGCGGAATGTACGTTGCTGGAATCATGGCGCAGTCGCAGGCTGGCGAAATTTTTGGGATTGAACTGGTGCACGAGCGCCAGTTCCTCATAGTTGCGGTACCGAATCTCGCCGTCCTGGAATTGATACCGCTGCCAGCCCAGGGTTGGCGCAAGTGTGGTCAACGCCCCGATGTTGAACAGCCAGTCGACGTTCGCATTTGCAACTTTTTCCCGGCGATCGTTCAGGGTCAAATAGGTCCGCCGCTCGTCGTAAAGTGTCACGCGCAGCTTGCCGCTCGGCATGTCGTAATCCGCCGACGCCATGGCACGCTTCATGAGGTAAACCTGATGCTCCCTGAGCGAGGGAAGGCCGGAATAACCGGGGGGGGGCGAGGCAATGACTTCGCCCGGGTTTTGTTCCAGCAACTGCTGGTTGATATCGGTCGGCTGTTCCACATAACTGAGGGTCGTCGTGAGCAACGCGGCTGTGCGCGCCCAGGAAAACTGGTAAGTGCGCCCATAAAACCGGTGCCCGACCATCGCCTGGAGCCTGTTCAGACCGGTCGCCCACACGAAACCTGCATCCCAGAAGCTCGCCCCCAGCTTGTCCACCGTACCATCCGGCAGAAAGTTGCTTTCCTTGCCCGCATCGATCAGCAAACGGGTATTGTTGCTGACCTGCACGTACCCCCCCAGCTTGGCGACCGCGTAGTCCCTACTGCGGCCGAAGTCCGGCTCGATGCGCTGTTCGGAATACCCAAGATTCCAACCCCAGGTTTCATACTTGGGACTCGCAAGAGTGAACTGCAGCGCGTTGCTGGTGATGTCGGGTATGCCGGACAACAAGGTTCCATCTTGTGCAGGTATGCCTCTGGTGTTGTACACCACGCGCCCATAGCTGTAGCGCAAGCTCGCAGTGCCGACGTTGCCAAGGTCCTGAATCCAGTACGGACTGAGCGTCCACATCGCGACATTGGCACTGTTATTGCTGAGATAAAAGCTTCCGGGCGCAGCCGATAATTGGTTGTTGATGACCTCTCTTCCATACCGCGCAGTGCTGTCGACAAAGAAATGCTGCGGAAGAATGGTAAGCCTGCCCAGAGCGTTTAGGCTCGGGGTCAACTGGTCATAGCGCGACTGGCCCGAGTACAGATATCCGGTGAGACTGGAGTCGACCAGTCCGGAAAAACGGGGACCACTGTAGGCCGCCTTGAGAAACGGTTGGATCTCGGTGATCCAGCTCGATTGTTTTGGCTTGCCGGAGGCGGAGAGCTTCAGGTTATCGGTGTACAACTCTCCCAAGGTTACGCCCGCTACCCAGCCTGGATCGGCAAGGGTCGGCTGCCGGACAGTACCTATCGACATTGAATTTCCGGCCTGTTGGCCAGGAGCGGCAATCGGGGTCGTCGGCCCCATAGGGGGGATATCCTGCGCCGATGCAGGAGTCCACGAGTGGGTCAGAATGGCTGATGACAGCAGTACCAGCGGCAATGAATGCCGATACCTACGCCGCATATCAATGATCAGCAGGCCAAGAACGCTCTGAGCAAGCCTGCACAGCCGGCATCGCATCCGCAAAGTGCTGTGCACGATGGGGATGGCACCGCGCAAGCTGGTTGCCCCGCAAAGCCGCGGATAGCGCGCATAGCGCTTTGCGGATGGGACGCCGACTATAAAATCAACATGGCGGGTTCGGCCTGTCGGCGCAAACTTGTTCAGAGAGTCGCTAGTAGCCATAGCCACAGTCGTAGTGGTTTTCGCTCGTCGGCAGCTGGCTCATATTGAGAACCAGGCCGATATATTGCGAGTCACTCAAACTCTGCAGGGATGAATTGAGCGCCTGCTGACGGGTACGACCTGCTGCTACCACCATGACAACCTGGCCCATGTAAGAGGCCAGCACCTGGGACTCCGAGGTTGCCAGCAGCGGCGAAGAGTCAAATACCACCAGACGTCGGCGATTCGGCCCGCCAAATACTTCGAGTACTGCCTCCATGCGGCGGCTGCCGAACAATTCCCCGACGAGCGGGCAAGGCTTCCCAGCCGGCACCACCAGCAAATTCGGCACGTCGGTGCGCACGATGACCTCGGCGGGCGGGCGCCGTTCGTCCGCCAGCACATCCATCAGACCGGGCTGTCCGTCGAGCCCGAAAGCCCGGGTGATGTTGGATTTCGCTATATCACCGTCCACCAGCAATACCTCGAAATCCGGCTCGCGTGCCAGGCTCAGGGCGAGATTCACTGCGGTAAAGCTCTTGCCTTCGCCCGGCGCCGCACTGGTCACCACGATGCGCTCTGCGTGGGCCACCGCTTTGACGCCTTTTCTTGTCACATTGGCCAGCAATGGCCGCTTGATACGGCGCATCTCATCCGCAAGCCGGCGGTCGCCATCGCCGTTGGCGGGGAGAAAGCCCATCCGCTCGAGCGCCATCAGGTCTACATGCCACAGCGATGCTGCTTCCGGTGGCTGATCCGCCGCCCGCCCGCGTTCCATCAAACGCTGGACCGTCGGTGCCGGATGTGGCGATATCGTGTCCAACTCCGGGGCGCTTGGTGGCGACACCTGCGGTTCGGACCGCAAGGCTTTGAGTTTTTCTGCTGCCTTCTCAACGATGCTCATACTGGGCCCATGACAAAGAAATGCTGCACCAGCCGGGTAAGGGATCCATTAAAGGTTAATCCCAGCACCAGCACCACGGTCAACAGACCGGCCCCGGCCAAAAACCCGATCATTTCGCGGCGCCGAGACGCGTGTCGGGCCCGCGACACAACCAGACTGACGGCGCCCAGTACGGGATAATCACTTGACTCCCGCAGACCGCTGAGACTCAGAAACACCGGCCTTATTTTGTGCAGAAAATACGCAAACCCACCGCCAATAGCCGCAGCTAACGCGAACACCATCAATAGCAGCAGCCCGCGTCTCGGGCTCACAGGAACCAACGAAGCATCCGGTGGATTGACTACACGGAATTTCAAATTGTTGCCACTTTGCGTCGCGTCCTGCGACAGCCGAGCCGTGTTCAAACGCTCCAACAACTGGTCGTACTGGTTCTTGGTGGTGTCGTAATCGCGCGTCAGGTGCTGCAAGGTGGCCTGCACGCCAGTGATCCTGCCTGCCTGACCTTTGAGATCGGCTATCCGCTTTTTCTGCAGGGCGATTTGCGTCGCGAGCGTCTGGATCTGGACCTGGGTGGTGTACAGGGATTTTTGCATCTCCTGGTACACCGGATTGTCCGAGATCACACCCATCGCCGAAACGCCCGCTGCATTCTTCTTCAGCGCTTCCCGCCTATTCTGGAGCTGCGCGATCATGCGCTTGAGGGAAATCACGTCCGGATATTGATCGGTATAACTCAGCAAGAGCTTGTTGAGCTGCTGCTGGTAAGACTCAATTTGCTTGTCGATCTCCTGAGTGCGCGGATCGATCCCCGAGGAAGTCGGTCCGCTCGCCATGGCATGCATCTGCTGCTGGGTGGTCGCGCGACCGGCGACGGCCGTATCGTACTGGTCTTGCAAGGTCTGCAACTGCGTCTCGGCGGCCTGCAGGCGCGAGAAATAATTGCTACCACCCTGGTTGGGAATGTAGCCCACGTTGGCTTTCTGGAAATCTGCGAGACTATTCTCCGCCGCGTTCAGCTTTTGACTGTAGTCTTGGACCTGCTGTTGCAGGAAATTCTGCGCCATATCGGCCGAAGCAGTATTCGCGCCCAAGGTGTCATTCATGAGTATCTGCAAAAAGGCCTGCACCACGTTCTGCGCCATCTTCCGATCGGGGTCGGCATAGCTCAGGGTATAGATGTTGTTTGTCCCGGCGTCCTTGATCTGGACCCCAGTGCCGAGTTTCACCAGCAATTCGTCCTTGTCCGCCGGGGTAGTGGCGCGCGCCGACAAACCGGTCTTGTCCGCCACGGTCTCGAGATTGGGGCGCGAAAGCAGTGTGTGAGTAATGATTTGCAGGCGCTGACGCACGTCAGGCTGCACCGCGACCCCTTTGAGCAGCGGATTAGTCAACGCCTCGGTGTCGGCATACACCAGGGCATTAGCTTCATACTTGTTCGGGAGGCTGAAAACTAGCGCCGCCCCCACGATCATCACGCACCATGCGACGATCAGCGCATGCCAGCGGTAGCGCCAGGCGGCGCGCACCTCCAGCAGCAAATACTCAAACATTTCGTGCAAATCGAAAGATTGGTTCCGCATCGCGCTGTTTCCCGATGTCGCCAGAGGCTGCCGTGTGGTGTGCCGGTCATCAACGCTTCAAAAGAATGACTCGGGAATGATCAAGATATCCCCGGGGCGCATGACCACGTTGTCCTTGATCGTGCCGTTCATCAGATCACCGAGCCGCACAGGGATGGTCTGTTCCTCTCCGTTGGGCGGGTGGCGGATAATTCTGGCGCTGTTGCCGGAGGCAAACTTGGTGAGGCCGCCGACGTCGATCATCACATCAAGCAGGGTCATGCCGTCGCGGTATGGCACTGACTTGGGCGTCGTCGCCTGCCCGACCACGCGGACCTGCTGGCTATATGCACCCACAAAACTTTGGACGATCACGGTTACTAGCGGAGAACGGATGTACTGGCCCAAGGCCTTTTCCAGGTCACCCGCCAATTGGTCCGGGGTTTTCCCGGCTGCTACCATTGACTGTACCAGGGGGATAGAGATACGCCCGTCAGGACGCACCGGTACGGTGGTGGTCAGAGTGGGGTTATCGCGCACGAAGATATTCAGCGAATCACCTGGACCGATGATGTAGCGCTCCGCCGGTTGTGGCGCCGCTGTCGAGCCATTTACAACCGGTCCGCTGCTGCAACCACTAAGCAACAATAATCCACCCGCCATAATCAGCAGGAATACGAAGTTTCGCGATAATATTTTCAATGCCTTGTTCTCCGAAATTTCAGCGCGCGCCGCGTCCGAACAGCACCACTTCCAAGGTCTGGATCAGGATCGCCATATCGAATACGAGGTTGTGGTTTTTCACGTAGAAAAGGTCGAACTTCAGCTTTTCCTCGGCATCTTCCAGAGACGAACCATAGGGGTAGCGGAGTTGAGCCCAACCGGTCAGACCCGGCTTCAGGCAATGCCGCAACGCGTAGTAGCGAATACGGATGTTGAATTCGTCCACGAACTGCGGCCGCTCGGGTCGCGGACCGATGATGCTCATGTCACCGCGCAGCACGTTCCACAGCTGCGGCAACTCGTCCAGCCGGGCCTTGCGGATGAAACGCCCAACCCGGGTCACCCGATCGTCGTTCTTGCTGGCCCAGCGTGCCACGCCGTTGCGCTCGGCGTCGGTACACATACTGCGGAACTTGATTACCCCGAACAGTTTGCCGTTTTCACCAACCCGTTCCTGATGGTACAGGATCGGCGCGCCACGGCCCGACTCCAACCGAATTGCCAAGGCCGTCAGCAGCATGAGCGGCCACGTCACCAGCAACATCAGCAAGGTGACGACTACATCGAAGGCGCGCTTGATCGTGCGGCTCATGGGAGAGATGTTGAAGCCATCCGAAAATACCAGCCACGATGGGTTGGTAGGTTCCATCTTGATCTTGCCGGCCTCGCGCTCGACAAATTCGGCGAGCTCGGTCACTGCCATGCCGCCCTGCTTGCATTCCAACAGCGCGTCCACCGGCAGCGTACCGCGGCGGTCGTCCGGCCCGACCACGATTTCCTGCACGCCGAGCCGGGTCGCCCATTCGCACAAGTCCTCGTCGGGATGCAGCAGCAGAGGCGCGGAGATGGATACCGGATCGGCACCGACGGGCACGTAACCCAAGATCTTGAACCCGCGTTGATCAGTCTTGCGGCGCATCATGCGGTTCAAGTCAGCGGCGCGCTGGCCGGCACCGATCATTATCACGCGGCGCTTGAACAGGTCGGCGTCCACAAAACTAAGAAACAACTCTCCCCATAAGGCTATGACGAGGTAGCCAAGCAGCAATGCAATGCCTAGAACCCCGCGGCCCAGATACGTTGGAGGAACCGCGTAATAAAGCACGGTAAGTGCTGTGCCGCCCAGCACAAAGGCGACAGCTTGCCGGCTGAGCCGCCCCAGCCAGCGCGCTCGCAGGTGAACTTGGTATAACCCGAGCGATGCCATTGACAAAATCAGCACCATTGCCACCAACGCCGCATGCCAATGCAATGCTCGGTCGAACGCTGTTCGGGTGCCAGCATCCCCCCAAAATCGCAGCCCCACCGCCGCATAAACACTCATCATCAGCAGCGAGAACTCAACCAGCACCAGCAGCAACTGCCAGCGTAGTGCTCTGTGTCGGAACAACCCGGACATGTTTGCGGCCTCCCCGTACTGACGAATCCCTCCACCAGCCACCAGATCACAAACTTGAGCGGCCTCTATACCATAAACTGTGACGCATTGCACATCTTTTTAAGCAAGCAGCTGCTTAGGGGACTTGTCGGTGTCAAGCAATCGGGTCTTCGAAGTCCGCCCAGTTCACCGCCTGCTACAGAGCAAGCAGGTCTTGCAAGCGTGGCGTTCCGCCAGACCCTGTTCGAAGCTCTCTGCGACCCGTTGACGAGCAGGTTCGCGTCGGTACCCGACGCTTGGCTGCCGGCCTCCAGCTCGACGCGCGCGGTGTGGTACGGGCCAATGGGTTCAAGGTCACGTCCATCGTCAAGGTTCCAGGGCCGGTAGAGTTGCGCTGTCCCATCACGAGCTGCCGTCAAATGACGGACCCGTTGAACGAGAGAATCACACGGAACCCGACATGGCGTACGTACCGACTGGTGGGTGTCGTCCCGGTTTCCAACTCAGGATCAAGGCAGGTCGCTTCACCAATCCATGGTCGCTCCGGGCTGCGACTTCCTCGCCGGCAAGCGAACAGAGCTGAAGACTCATAGGCCCACGCTGCTTCGCGACGGCTGGGCAGGGCTTCGGTTGAAAAGAGGCGAACGTGATCAACCTGAGCTGGGGAGTCTCTGCCAGGCAATCATCCCGCGTCTGAAGGCGGGCGGACACTGTAGAGATGGGGTCAATTCAAGACGCTGCTGTTTGGGATGGGCGTGGCGCGGGCACAGGATGGGCATTATGCCCAAACGGCGATTTGTGCCCGAAACGGAGATGCGGTCATCGGCCCGCGCCGAATGCGTGGCACCTCATCCAGAGAGAACGCGTCAAGCGCGTCAAAAGTGATCGTAAGTCATTGATTTGGTGCGCCCGGCGGGATTCGAACCCACGACCACCGCCTTCGGAGGGCGGTACTCTATCCAGCTGAGCTACGGGCGCAACGATTTGTTCTCTACGGCTACTTTACCCCAGCGACTCGTTCCTTCGGCGGGCGGCATGCTATCCAGCTGAGTTACGGGCGCATGTATCACCGCACACGGAGCTGTGGCTTGAGGCCGGCGCCGCGGGGAGCGCAGTATAACGGAGTTTGATACGCCGGGCGGATGGTTACGACCTGGATGCTCAGCCGGGGATCCACCGCCAGCAAACAGCAGCGTGGCCTTTCCCCGCACAGCTTCCCGCAGGCACCCGCTCCTCACCTTCCTACAAGGGAATTTCCTCCGGTCACCCTCTCCTCTCACACGTGGCACCTGGGAGAGGAGGCGAACTCAAGAGCAAGAAGCGAGTGGTTCAGTTGGAGCGGGCCTTGAGCAGTGTGGTCAGCGTGTCCGGCCTGGCGCTGTCGCGTTGCAGGTGGGGGTACTTCAGGCCGCCGCGGTAGTCGATGCGCACGGTCTTGTACTCGTTGAAATTCTTCACCAGCAAGTCGATCGGCTGGCCGTGATCCTTCGCGGCGGCGGTGATGGCGTCCTTGAGTTCATCGGCATCGTAGTCACGATTGTTGACCGCGACCACGGTCATGCCGGGCGAGATCCCCGCCTTGAACGCGGGGCCGTCCCACAGCACATCGCCGATGCTGCCGCCCTTGCCGATCGACAGGCCCAGCGAATAGGTGAGGTCGACGTAGTGGCGATGCGCCTCGACCGCCTTCATCGCCTCGGACGGCTTGTCGGTATAGACCAGCTTCCAGCCGTGCGACGCCAGGCCGCCGATCAGCGGACCGTGGCCATCGAGGCGCGTACGCAGGAATGCGGCCCAGTCGTATGGCGCGATGCCGTTGAGCGTCTTCACCACGTCGCCAAAGGTGTAGGTGTCGACATCCCAGGCACCCGGATTGACGCCGAAGAAGTCCTTGCCGAAGGTGTCGATGCTCTTCTTGCCGCCGCTCAGCGCGCGCAGCTGGCTGTCCACTTCCAGCCAGATCAGGGCGCCGGCGTTGTAGTAGTCCTCGCTGGCCTGGTAGTTGCGGTACGGCAGCGGTGCGCGCTGGGCGATCACCGGATCGTTGGTGGTGTCCTGCACGCTGCGGAAGCTGGCCAGGCCCGGGCGGCCCTTGTCGTAGACCGCGCCCACCAGGGCCAGTTCGTCGCGCGCCTGCTCGTCCGTCCACAGGCCCGAGCGCGCGGCCATCACGTCGCCCCAGAACTGGGTCTGACCTTCATACACCCACAGCAACGTGTCACTCATCGGCACGTTGTAGTTCGGCGTGGCCAGGTCGGCGCCGCGACGGTACTTGCCGTCCCACGAATGGTTGAACTCGTGCGAGAACAGGTCGCGATCCATCGCATGCTTCTTCCACTCGGTGAAGAAGTCGGCCGCGACGCCGTCCTCGCTGGAGCGGTGATGCTCCAGACCGATGCCACTGAGCTTGTCGCTCACCGACACCAGGAAGTCATAGTGGTTGTAGTGGTGCGTACCGTACATCCTGTACATCTGCTGGATCAGCCCGCGGAACAGCTTGATCTGCTCGGGCTTGATGTCGATCGCCTTGGCGTCATCGCCGACCAGGTCCATGAATACGGCTACCTTGGCGCCCGGATCCAGGTCCACGCGCTTGAAGTACCGGCCGGCCATGATCGGCGAGTCGACCAGGTCGTCGTAGTTGATCGGCTTGAAGTGGATCGTGTCGCCCTCCTTCGAGGCCACTTCCAGTGCGGTGCCGGCCTGCCAGCCAGCCGGCAGCGTCACGCTCGGCTCGGTTTGGATCCGGCGAGCGTAGTAGCCGGCTGGATACAAGCTCACCGTGTTCCACTGCAGGTTGAGCATCTCCGGGGTCATCACCACGCGACCCTCGCGCCGGTCCTGCGGCGACAGAAACTGGAATGCCACGTCGACCGCGCTGGCGCCCTGCGGCACCTCGACCTGGAAGGCGTAGACGTTGAGCGGATCCCGCTTCCATGTCAGGGTCCGGCCATCGGCAGTCACCACCAGACCGGCCATCTTGTCGATCGGGCCGGTCGGCGAATGGTTGCCCGGAATCCACTGGGGATAGAGCAGGGTCAGCGGGCCCGGCTGCGCCGGAATCACCTCGTGCACGCGAAAGATCCGATGCGCCACGTCGGTGGCGTCCACGTCGATCTTGAGAGTGCCCTGATAGGGCACATCCTGCGGCGGCGCGACGCCGGCGAACGCGCCGAAGCTGGACAGGCCGAAGGCGGTGGCGGCGAACGCGGAAGCGATGCGGGTGAATTTCAATGTGTTCTCCGATGGGGACGGTGGCGACCCGGCCGGACGACTGAACGTGCCGAAGCCGAGGGAACGGAACGGACCAAACCAGCTGGATGGCGGGACGATGCCGCCGAAAGCTGCCACGGCATGAAACCGAAACAGGCGATGCTAGACCGGGCAGCAGCGCTTGACCCCCTGCCGAAGGTCACGGATGGAGCATGCCGCCAGGCCCGGTCCGCCGGCCCGACCACGTTTTGGCATTCATCTTGCTGGTTTTCAGGTTATTCCCCTCCCTGCCGACACCCCCACATTCCCCCGTCCGCCTTCCGAGGCCCGAATGCACCCCCTGCTCCAGATCCGGCAGCACGACAGCGATCCCGACCAACGCCGCGAATACGCGCACTACCTGGCGCGACAGATGGGTCCGATGATCCATGCCTTGATGCTGGTGGCCACGCTGGCCTACGGCGTGGCGGTCGTGGCCAGCACCTTCGTGCGCCAGTCGCCGCTGCCGGTGTTGCTGCGATTGGCACCGCTGCTGCCGCTGCTGCTGGTCACCACCGCGGCGCGCCGCGCGCGGCGACCCAACCTGCTCAGCCTGTTGGCGCTGTCGTGCGTGCTGTTGCTGGAAATCGGCATCAACCTCAACAGCGTCGGGCGCCTGCCGGGGCAGCCGTGGGTGATCCCCGGCCTGTTGCTGCCAGTGGCATCGTCGGTGATCTGGCTCGGTCGCTGGGACTTCGTCGTCGCCATGGCGCTCTGCGGGCTGGGACCGATGCCGATGCTGCTGATGGGCGCCGATGGCGTGAAGGTGTTCCAGTACATCGTCTACATGGCGATTGCGATTTCGTTGTCTGCGGTGCTGCGCGCGTTCATGGCAGATACCCTGTACGAGCAGTTCCGGCTGGAGCGGCAACTGCGAGAACAGGCCAATACCGATGGCCTGACCGGATTGCTGTTGCGCAACCGCTTCCTGGAGCTGGCCCGGCTCGCGTTGAGCGATCTGCGCGACCAGCACCGCCCGGTGTGCATGCTGTATCTGGATGCCGATCACTTCAAGCAGCTCAACGACGATTACGGTCATGCCGCGGGCGACGCGGCGCTGATCGCGCTGGCCACGACGCTGCGCGCGCAGACGCGCCAGGACGACCTGATCGGCCGCATCGGCGGCGAGGAATTCGCGATGCTGCTGCCCGGCCTGGATCTTTCCCAGGCCGCCACCCGGGCCGAGCACCTGCGGCTGGCCGTGCACGCGATCAGCCGCCCGGACCGCCCGCTGACCGTCAGCATCGGCATCGCCGAAAGCGCCCATGATCAGGAAAGCATCGAGTCCCTGCTGGCCCGCGCCGACCTGGCCATGCGTCAGGCCAAGATCGGCGGTCGCGACCGGGTGGTCAGCAGCGGCCACCCGGCCTGAAACGGTTCACGATGCGTCGGGCCGGGCCAGCTTGCTGTGCCACATGCCGTAACTGAAATAGACCCCCAGTCCCAGCGCCATCCAGATGATGAAACGCCAGATCGTGATCATCGGCAGGCCGCCCAGCAGCTGGAACTGGCCGTCGCTGAACCATGGCCAGCCGATGATCAGGAACAGCGAGAACAGGATGCCGACCGGGGCCACCAGCCACAGCGCCGGCGTGCGGAAGCGGCGTTCCAGGTCCGGCTTGCGAACGCGCAGCAGCAGCACCGAGCCGCAGATGATGATGAACGCGGCGAGCGTGCCGATGTTGACCAGCTCGGCCACCTCGCCGATCGGCAGGAAGCCGGCGACCAGCGCGGTGAACACGCCCAGGATGATGGTCGGGCGTGCCGGCGTGCCGTACCTCGGATGCACGTGGGCGAACCACTTCGGCAGCAGTCCGTCACGCGCCAGCGCGAACCAGATGCGCGCCGCACCCAGCATGAAGGCGAACATCACGCTGGTGATGCCGGCAATTGCCGCCACCGAGATGATGCCGCGCACCCAATCCAGCCCGAGTGCCTTGAACGCCGCGTCGACCGGCGCCGGACCGGCCAGCTGCTGGTAGGGCACCATACCGGTCAGCACCAGCGAAACCAGGATGTACAGCACCATCGACACCGCCAGCGACAGCAGCACGGCGCGCGGCAGGTCGCGCTGCGGATTCCGCGATTCTTCCGCGGCGGTGGTCAGGGTGTCGTAGCCGAACACGGCGAAGAACACGATGCTCGATGCCGCCAGCACGCCGCCCCAGCCGAAATGGGTCAGCCCGTCCTTGGTGATCGCCGCGGGGATGAACGGATGCCAATTGGCCGGGTTCACGTAGAACGCGCCCACGCCGATGACCAACGCCACGCCGATCACCTTGATGGTGACGATCGCGGTGTTGGCCCGCGCGCCCCACTCGGTCTTCACCGTCAGCATCCAGGCGATCAGCAAGGTGATCGCGGCCGCGATCACGTTGAACACCTTGCCGTTTTCCGGATGGGACGGATCGTAGGCACCCTGTGCCCAGGCTGGCAGGTGCACGCCGACGACCTGTTCCAGCAACGCCTGCACGTAACCGGACCAGCCGATCGCCACGACGCCGACGATCAGCGCGTACTCGATCAGCAGATCCCAGCCGATGATCCAGGCGAACAGTTCGCCCAGCACCGCGTAACTGTAGGTATAGGCGCTGCCGGTCACCGGAATCATGCCGGAGAACTCGGCATACGCCAGCGCGGCGCAGCCACTGCCCAGGCCGGCGACGAGGAAGCTGAGCACGACCGCCGGACCCGCGTTGGCGGCCGCCTGCTGGCCGGCCAGCACGAACACGCCGACGCCGATGATCGCGCCGACGCCGATCGCGGTGAGTTGCCACAGCCCGAGCACGCGGCGGAAATCGCCACTGCTTCCGGCTTCGGCCTGCAACTGTTCTACCGACTTGTGACGTACCAGTTTGCTGAAGAAACCCATGCTGAGATCCCCTTGAAATCAGCCCCGATCATAACAAGTCGCGCAGATCGCGTCAGAGCAGCTGCAAAGAGATACATCGTATGGACGTCCAGACGTCCATATGAAAACACCGGATGGAGATTGCCACCCGCGACACGCAGCCTCATCCAGAGGGTGCCGGGCGCAGCGCTCAGCCGGGTACGCGCTGATTCGGCGCAGCCGCCACGGCCGCGCGCAGGACACCGAGCCAGGGCAACAGCAGCGCACTCAGGCCGAACATCACCAGCAGGGCCAGCGCGGCCGGGGTCGCCAGAGGGTCCACCCCGAACCAGCGACCGAACAGCAGCGGCAGCATGGCAGTGAGCAGTGTGCGTGCGCCTTCCAGCCAGAACGCGGCGCGGCGGCTTTCCATCAGTGCGCCGATCACGCTGAGGCTCGCCACCATGTACAGCGCGTAGCCCAGCAGGGTACCCAGGCTGGCGTGGGCGGTGAGGCCGAGAAAATGCGTGGCCATGCCCAGCAGCAGGGCGAACTGCACCAGGCAGTAAGTCGCCAGTGCGGCCGGCATCGGCGGGTTGTAGATCTCGCGGCCGATGTCGTAGTCCGGCCTGGGATAGCGCGCCGCCACATCGACGGGACGCCAGCCGGGCCGACGCAACCAGATCTGCAGCTTGTCGCGCCAGCGGCTCGCGCGATGCGCCTCCACCGCCGTGGCCCAGTACACCTCGACATTCGCCCACAGCGGATTCCAGCTGTGCAGCGGCGAGCGCGTGCCGTAGACCGGGGGATCCCGGTCATCCTCCTCGACGAAGGTACCGAACAGGCGATCCCACAGGATCAGGATGCCGCCGTAGTTGTGGTCGAGATAGCGGTCGTTGGTGGCGTGATGGGCGCGATGATTGGATGGCGAGCAGAACACGCGGTCGAACCAGCCCAGCTTGCCGATCTGCTCGGTATGCACCCAGAACTGGTACAGCAGGTCGATCAGCGCGATCACCACGAACACCTGGAGCGGATAGCCCAGCACGGCCATCGGCAGGTAGAACACCCAGCCCAGCAGGCCGCCGGTGCTGGTCTGGCGCAGCGCCGTGGAAAGGTTGTATTCCTCGCTCTGGTGGTGCACCACATGCGCGGCCCACAGGATGTTCACCTCGTGCCCCATCCGGTGCAGCCAGTAGTACAGCAAGTCGTACAGCACGAGGCCGCTGACCCATACCCACAGGCTGTTCGCCGGCAGGGCGAACAACGCCAGATGCTCCACGCACCAGGCGTAGATGCCCAGCGTGAGCAGCTTCAGGAACACCCCGGCGATCTGCGACATCACCCCCAGGCCGATGCTGTTGATGCTGTCGTTGCTGCGATAGGCGCGCCGGCCGCGCAGCCGCGCCACCATCAGCTCGATCGCGATCAACACGAAGAAGAACGGTGTCGCCCACGTGATGATCAGTTCCTGCGTATTCAATTCGAAGCCCCCGCCTCAGCCATCGCGTCGCGCCGCTGCACCGAGCGGGCGATCCACCACAAGGCCAGATAATACGTCGACAACACCCAGATGCCCGACAACGGGATCGCCGCGTGGAAGCGGTTCCAGGCCAGCAGGCTGTCGCTGAGCATGAACGTCAGCGCGCCGGCGGCCGCCAGCCTCGCCGCGCCCGCCTGCGCATCGCCGCGCCGGGCGAAAACCCGGGCGCGCACCAGCGCCTGACCGGCCATGCTGGCCAGCACCAGCACATAGACGATCACCGGCACGCGCAATGCCGCGCCGATCGAGCCCCACAGCAGCCACAGATTGAGCCCTGCGAGGCCAAGGCTGGCCAGCAACCACAGCGGCAGCGCGGCGAAACGGCTGTCGCCCAGGAACGCGGTGAGAAAGCACAGGTGGCCGAACAGGAACGCCAGCAGTCCGGGCACGAACAGATCCTGTGGCAACATCAGCAGCACATCGCCGGCCAGCGAACAGACCAGACCCGCTCCAATCCAGCGCCGGTAACGTGGCGACAGCGGCGATCGCGTGCGCCACACCATGAACACAATCAGGGCGGTGGCCAGCGGCTTGCAAACCCAGTGCAGCCAGCGCCAGCCCGTCGCCGGATCGTGCAGCATCGCCGTGCCGCCGGCGATCGCGGCCGCGGCGGCGCAGGCGATGGCCAACCCCAGCCAGCGCGGGCGTGCGCCCCGGGCAATCGAAACAGGCAAGACGTTCATGCGGGCAACCGGCGAAGAGACCGGTACGATCATAGCCATGTCCGCAGCGCTTCCGTGCGCCGCGGGCATGGGTTCAACGCGGCGGCCTCAGAACTTCAGCGTGCCGGTCAGCATCGCCGCGCGCGGCGCACCCGGCAACAGGGTCTGGAACGTGCCGTTCGGGTCGTTGGCGACGAAGCCGTTCGAACCGATCGTGGCGAAGTAGCGCTTGTTGGTCAGGTTGGTGACGTTGAGCGCCAGCTTCAGGTCCTGCGCGAAGCCCAGCTTGCCGAAGTCATAGCCGGCCTCCGCATTGGCGACCCAGAACGAGGGCACCGACGCATCGTTGGTATAGGTGTAGTAGCGCTTGCCGGTGTAATTGGCCGACAGCCGCAGGTCCCACGCGCCGGGCGTCCAGGCCAGCTCGGAGAAGAACAGCTGCTTCGGACTGTCGACCACGGTCTTGCCCCCGGTCGCCACCACGGTGGTGCCGTTGAGGTAGTCGGAGTCATAGCGCGAGCGGTTGTACGACAGCGAATTGGACCAGTGCAGCGCGGGCGCCAGCTTGAAATTCAGCGCCAGCTCGGCACCGCGGCTGCTGACCGAACCCACGTTGGCATAACCGGCCGGGCAGCCGACGATGCCGGAGCACTGCGAGATCACCAGCAGGCGGTTGTCGAACTTCACGTCGTACAGGGCCAGCGACACCTGGTAGGCGTCGGTGACGCGGCGGAAGCCGCCTTCGAACGTACGCGACTGCTCCGGCTTGAGCTGCTTGCCGAACAGGTCGAACGCGACTTGGGTGGTGGCCAGCGGCCCGGTGATGCCGGCCTGGTAGGCCGCGATGTTCTTCGCATACGAACCGAACAGCTCGTTGCCGTCACCCAGCTGGTAGCTGGCGCCGACCTGCGGCAGGAAATTCTTGCTGGCGGTCAGGGTGCCGTCGGCGTAACTGCCGGCCGTACCGTAGCTGAGCGTGCCCGGCACGGCCGCGGCGGTGACCTTGCTGTGGGGCGACTTGAAGCCGATGTCGACGGCCAGGCGATCGTCCAGCAGCTTGAAGCTGTCCTGCACGTAGAACTGCCGCGTGACGGTCTCGTAGTGCTGGTAGAACTGGCGGATGTTCGGGTCGCGCAGGAAGTAGCTGTCGTCGATCGGACCGGTGATGTAGTAGTAGTTGCGCTGCACGTTGTGGTTGCTGTCCTCGTACCAGAGACCGGCCTCCAGATGATGACGGCCGATGTCCCAGCTGAGCGCGGCGGTCACGCCGGCGCGGTCGATGCCGTATTCGGTGGTGCGGATCGAGATCGGCGTCTGCTGCGGTGTGCCCGGATAGGACGCCACATACGGCGTGAACCAGTGGCCCTGGCCGCGATCGTTGTGATAGTAGGTGGTGGCCTTCAGGCGCACGTCCTGGCTCAGCGCGAAGTCGCCGAACACGCTGGCGACGGTATCGTCGCGCAGGCCGCGGGCGTCGTAGTAGGCATCGTCGACGCTGGTCACGCCGCCGTTGGAGACCGTGCCGGTGCTCTGGTACTGGTTCGCCACGGCCACGGCGCGGTTCCAGTCGGGCCGGAAATTGTCCCAGTTCCAGCCCAGCCGCTTCTGCAGCGCCAGCGACATGTCCTGGTAGTCGTTCTCGTCGCGGCTGGAGGTGGTCAGCAAGGCGCCGACATGGTTGTCGCCGAAGTCGTAGACCGCCTTGCCGTTGAACTGGCGCTGGGTCTGGCTGCCGTGGCCCTTCCACTTGTCCACGTCGCTGTACGCACCGGACAGATACATCGCGAAACCGTTGTGGTCGCCGGTGTCGAGCCGCGCATAGGTGCGCCGGGCACTGTCGCTGCCGAAGCCCTGCGACACGGTGACGCCGTATTCCGGCGACGGGTCGGACGAATAGAACTGCACCGTACCGCCCAGGTCGCTGGTCGACGGGGTACCGAGTGCGCCGATGCCTTCGGCCAGCTCGGCGCCGCCGAGATTCTCGGCGATCAGTGCGCGACTGATATGCAGGCCGTTCTGGTTGCCGTAGCTCATGTCACCCAGCGGGATGCCGTCGAGGGTGAAGCCCAGCCGGTTCTGGTTGAAGCCGCGCAGGCTGATCCGGGTCGACCACTCGTAGTTGCCGAACGGATCGGCCGACTCGAAGTGCACGCCCGGCTTGCTCTGCAGGACCTTCAGCGGGCTGGTACCCGGTGGCAGGATCTTCACGTCCTCGCTGGTGATGCGCTGCACCTGGCGCGACTCGCCCTGGCCGATCACCGAGACGGTATCGAGTGTCCTGGTGCCACCCGCATCCAGCGGAGCGGCGACCGGCCCTGCCGGCGCGGCGGAATCGTTACTCGCCGCCTGGGCGGCGCCATGCAGGGCGGCAAACAACGCCAGTGCCACGGCGGTCTTGCGGATCGTGATCATGCGGTCGGACATGCGGGGACTTCCTTAAACGCAGCGTCCCGCTTGGGGACGCCACGACGTCATGGGGAGGGTGGACAGCCGGTCGGCATCCCGTGGGATGCCGATCCGCGCCATCGTGACGATGCTTTGTGAAGACCGTCTTACATTGGCATTGCAGTAGACGTATGGACGTCCATATGAATCGTTTGTGACAGGAGCCGCGGAACGAATCGTCCTGCCGCCGCTCAGGGCGACGGATCCAGCAATACCCTGCCCTGCGCCTGCGGCAGGCTGGCGCCCATCAGCGCGGCCAGGGTCGGTGCGATGTCGCGCATGTCGATCGAGCCGAGGTCCCGGCCGGCCGGCACACCCTGCCCCGCGATCAGGAAGGTCGAACGCATCTCGGGCAGCGCCGGGTCGTAACCGTGCATGCCGCGGTAGTGGCCCGGCGACGGCATCGGCGCATCCGGCTTGATGCCCATCTCGAAGCCCGGCTTGAACAGCACGTACCAGCTGGCCGACGGCGTCGCACCCCGCGCCACCAGCTGGGCATGATCAAGCATCCGGTCGATGCCGTAGGCCGGGTCGGCACGCAATCGGTCCAGCAGCGCCGACACCCGGGCTTTCAACGCGGTGTCATCGGGCCGGCGCAACTCGATCGCGGCGCTGCCGCCACCGTTCCACGGCGTGGCCTGCCAGTCGGTTACCCCACCGTCCCTGATGCTGATCAGGCCGGCCTGGATGAAGGGCGCATACAGGTTCACGTCGTGCTGCACCGGCGCGAAGCCGTGGTCGGACACGATCGCCACCACGCCGTGCGGATGCACCTTCTGCGCGGCCGCCACCAGTTCGCCGACCAGGCGGTCGATGCCTTCCAGCACCGCGTTCGCCTGCGGCGTGCCGGGGCCGCTGGCGTGCTCCTGATGATCGAGCGAGGCGAAGTAGGCGGTCATGAACTGCGGCTTTCGGGTCTCCAGCAGCTTGACCATGAAGCGCGCCCGGTTGCGGTCGCCGGCCAGGCTCTCGTCAATGCCGTCGGCATACGGCCCCAGGCCTTTTTCCAGCGACGGCAGCAGGCCGGGCGTGGCCAGCGCCGCCAGCAGCTTGCGGTCGTCCGCGGTGCCGGTGCGCCAGATCTGCGGCAGGTTCCAGTCCACCGGCGCGCCCACGCTGACCGGCCAGTGCACGTTCGCCGTGCTCAGGCCCGCCGCCCGCGCCGCGTCCCACAGCGTCGGCACGCGGATGTCGCTGGCATACCAGTCCCAGCCGTACTGGTTGCGGTTGAGCGGATCGAAGGTGAGGTTGCTCTCGATGCCATGGCGCGCCGGGGTCACACCGGTAAGCAGGGTGGTATGGCTGGGATAGGTCAGCGTCGGCATCACCCCGCGCACGTCGCCGGCATGGGCGCCGCGGGTGAGGAAGGCCTCGAGGTTGGGCAGCTTCAGGCCACGCTGGCGGGCGTCGATCACGTCGGCCGGGCGCAGCCCGTCGATCGAGATCAGCAGCAGCGGTCGGGCGATCGCGGTGGTGGTGGACAGCAGCGCGATGGCGCCCAGGGACAGCGCAAGCAACAGACGGCGCATGAGGGGTTCCGGACAAGGCAGAGGTGCCGCGCATGCTCGGGCCGTTTCGCTGCAACGGCGTGACAGCCGCGCGTCGGTTTGCTCAGCGCGCGTCGACCGCCTTGCGCCCGATCGCCGCGTCGTCAGTGAAGAACGCGTCGATGCCTGCGTCCAGGTAGACGTCGATCTGCGCGATCAGGCCGGCCTCGTTGAACGTGTGCGGGTCGCTGCCCTGCCAGAAATCCTTCGCCAGGAACTGGTTCTCCGGCCGGAACGTGTACGGGTGCAACTCCAGTCCGGCCGCATGCGCGTCGTGCACCAGCCGGGTCGGTCGACCCAGGTGGCCGTCGGCGGTGCGCGGAATGATCGCCCCGATGTCCGGCCCGATCGCATCGGCGTAGCGGGCGATCTCGCGCAGCCCGGCCGGCGTCATCATCTGCGCATAGGTCAGCTTGCCGCCGGCGGCGGCGACGTCGTACGGCTGCACGTCCGGCTCGTCGATCAGCTGCAGCAGGCGGATGTTGGGATGTTCGCGATGCGCCTGCGCGCCGCCCAGCTTTTCGTGCAGGTACTGCAGATTGGCGATCTCGAACGACTGGATCTCCACCGGCGCCGTGCGCGTGTAGCTGTGCGCCGCCAACGTCGCCAGCAGCTTGTCCTCCATCGGCAGGCCGAGACCGCGGAAATAGCTGCCGTGCTTGATCTCCGGGATGATCCCGACCGGGTGGCCGACCACGGCGGATTCGGCGGCGACGAAATCGATGATCTCGTCCAGCGTGGGGATCTGGAACTCGCCGTCGTACTGCGTGCTGCGCAGCTGCGGCAGGCGTTCGCGGGCACGCAGGGTCTTCAGCTCGGCCAGGGTGAAGTCCTCGGTGAACCAGCCGGTGACCGCGTGGCCGTCGATCGTCCGGGTGGTCTTGCGCCCGGCGAACTCGGGATGGCTGGCCACGTCGGTGGTGCCGCCGATCTCGTTCTCGTGCCGCGCCACCATCACGCCGTCCTTCGTCATCACCAGATCCGGCTCGATGAAGTCGGCACCGTCGGCGATCGCCAGGCCGTACGAAGCGAGCGTGTGTTCCGGCCGCCGCGCCGGTTCGCCGCGGTGGCCGATCACCAGCACCTTCGGCGCCAGCGGCTTTTCGCGTGGCTGGTCTTCGCGGGCATGGGCAACGACGGACATGGCCAGCATTCCGGTGGCGGCAAGGGCAATCCAGCATAGGCGAAACATGGCGAAAACTCCGGTGGTGCTGCCGGGAAGTGGGCAACATCCTGCAGCATGCCGCCCACATGTTCACGCGGGATGACACCGCGAACCGTCGCCGGTCGCGCCGGCGGGCGTCTGCAAACCGCAACATGACGCAGGCAGGATGGGCCGTTTCCTGCCATCCGGGCTGCCCCATGACCGTCGTGTTCCGTCGCTTTTGCCCCCCGCTGACCGCACTGCTGCTGGTCCTCGCCGTGTTTGCCCGATTGCCCGCGGCGCAGGCGGCTCCCACCACCCCGGCATCGACACCGCACCGGGTGATCCTGTTCGTGTGGGACGGCATGCGGCCGGACGCAATCAGCGCCGAGGACACCCCGAACCTGCTGGCGCTGGCCCGGCGCGGCAGCCGCTTCGCCGACAACCATTCGACCTATCCCACCTTCACCATGGCGAATGCGGCCAGCTTCGCCACCGGCTCCTTCCTCGGCCCGCTGGGCTTCTACGGCAACCGCTTCTGGGCACCCGCGGCCGGCGGCCCGGATGCGAAGGGCGCGGAGGCGGACTTCCACGACCCGATCTACACCGAGGACTACGCCGTGCTGCGCGACCTCGATGCCCACTCCCGCCACGGCCTGCTCGAGCTGCCCACGCTGTTCGCCGCGGCCCACAAGGCGGGCCTGAGCACCGCGGCCGTGGGCAAGTCCGGCCCGGCGTTCCTGCAGGATTACCGGCGCAGCAACCAGGCGGCCGCCCACGACGACGGTCGCGACGTGGTGCTGGACGAGAACACCGTGCTGCCGCTGGCGTTCGCCAGTGAGCTGCAGCGCGCCGGTTACCCGCTGCCGGCCAACACCCTCCACACCTATGCCGCCGGTCAGCTGGGCCTGCGCGAGGGCAATGGTTCGCCCACCGCGCGCGGCCGGATGGTCGCCCTCCGCGACGGTGTGAGTTCCGATGCCACCGCCGCCGCGGAGACCACCCCGACCGCGGCCAACGCCTGGATGATGAAGGTCTACCTCGACGAGATCCTGCCCCGGCATCGACCGGACCTCAGCGTGGTGTGGCTGCGCAATCCGGACACCACCGAACACGAGTACGGCGTGGGCTCGCCGGAGTTCCACCTTGCCCTGCAGGCGCAGGACCACCTGCTCGGCCAGCTCGAGGCGAAATTGCAGCAGCTGGGCTTGGCCCGGGAGACCGACATCATCGTGGTCTCCGATCACGGCCACAGCAACATCGCCGGCCCGCGCGACCTGTTCCCGCTGCGCCGGATCAACGACGGTCGCGTCGCCGGCATCGACAACGCCTGGGGCTACTCGGTCTCCGGCGGCATCCGTCTGGCCGACCGGCTCAGCCGCGTCGGGTTCACCGCGTTCGACGGCGTCGGCTGCCTGTACGTGCCAGTGATGAGCGGCCTGCGCGCCGAGGGCAGCGCATTGCAGCCGACGCGCTACGACGATGACGGCCAGCTATGCGGCAAGCCCGGTCCCTACACCACGCCGGCCTACCGGGTGCCCGACGTGATTCCCCGCGGCGCGCTGGTGATCGCTTCCAACGGCGGCACCGAGTATCTGTATCAACCCGAACACGACGCGGCGCTGGTGAAGCGCACCGTGCGCTTCCTGCAGTCGCAGGAGTTCCTCGGCGCGATCTTCGTGGCCAGGCGCTACGGCGACATCCCCGGCACCCTGCCGGCGGAGGACGCGCACCTGGAGAATGCCGCGCGCGGCCCCGACATCATCATCAGCTACGCCTGGGATGCCGACGCGGTGATCCAGGGTTTTCGCGGCACCGAATACGCCAGCCAGGCGAACGAGCGGGGCGAGCACGGCAGCTTCAGCCCGATCGACGTGCACAACACCCTGATCGCGGCCGGCCCGGATTTCCAGCAGCGCTTCACCGATTCGTTGCCCAGCGGCAATGTCGATGTCGCCCGGACCATCGCCCGCCTGCTCGGCCTGTCGCTGCCCACGGCACAGGGTCGCGTACTGCATGAGGCACTGGCCGGCCGCCTCGGCCGCCCCCTCGGCGACTATCGCCTGTACCCCAGCGTGCTGCGCCCCAGACAAGCCGCCACCGACCTGCAGATGCAGCGCGTCGATGGCAGCCCGCTGCACGCCACCCGCTTCACCTTCACCATCCGGCTCAAGCAACTCGACAGCCATGGCAAGCAGTGGGTCTACTTCGACCAGGCCGGGCCACAGCGAAACTGAGCATCAACGCCCCCGGCGCGACGACTCGCCCCGGCCGGCGCCACGACAGCCTCGCTCATCAACGCCCCCAGTCTCGAGTAGCACGCCGGCCAAGACCTCTGTACAAGCCAAGCCCGGGGACCTCGTTCGTTCATCGGACTGCCCGGTGCCCGGGGAGCAGCCGAAACACCGTTTGGACGTCCATCCGGTTAGTCAGGTTCTCTCCGGGGCGATCCGACCTGTTGTCTACCGCGTGGGTCCGAAGTGTCTACGGATCTTGGCGGATCCAGGCCGCTTGCTGCAGATGAAGATAAGCGCCGGCTCAACGCGACCTGTACATGTCGTGATAGACCTGACTCACGCGCTCTTCGAGATCGCCACCCTGGTGCGCGGTGTCGAAGGCGTCGTTGAGCTTCTTCTCGGCAACGTGAAGCTTGCGCAGGAAACGTCGGGTGTCGCTGGACAGGCCCAGCTCGGCCATCTGCTGTTCGAGGCCGGGGTCCTTGTCTGACGGGGGGTACTGCTGGTCGTTCGCGCTGGTCTGGGCAAGCATGGCGGGGTCGGCTTTCGGTTGATTCATGCGAATGGATCAAGCAAGAGGCCTGCCAGCAGCCATCGTCTCAGCCCGCATTGAGCCGCGGGAAAAGCTGAACGGCGCCAGCGCCCACCGCCACTCAAAAGCGGCGAACGCCCCGCCCATGTCGCCCTGGCGCCATCGACATCGTGGCGCGTTGCAGTCGCCTTGTTGCGGCCAAAAACGGTCGAATGCTGACACTGTCGGTCAATGCGGCAAGTCACCCGCATACCGCGGCCCTCACTGATACACATGCAGTCGCCCGAAGATCCAGCCGTAGTAGGAGCTCAGCAAACCCGGCACGGCGCAGTCGTCGTACAGGCCGTGGCAGCGGTCACGCAATCCGGTCGAGGCCGAAAAATACGGATCCTCCGGCAGACCGGCCGCCTGCAACACCATGCTGGGCAGGAACGCGATGTCGAGCATCGGGTAATGCGGCAACGGCGCGCCGGCGAAATTGCTCTTGATCATGTAGTAGGTGAGGTAGTCGCGATAGGGCCGCAGTGCCACGGGCAGCGTGCGGTGCAGGTCGCGGATCACGCCGCCGAAGGACGGCTGGTGGTCGCCGAAATGCACCAGCACGGTCGGCTGCGGACGATCCAGAAAGTCATGCTCCAGGCCATGCATGGCCACGTCCGAATCGTGCAGGCGCGACAGATAGGTATCGAAGTCGAGGGCCGCTTTCGGCTTCAGCCCGTGCAGCAGGTTGCGATACCGCAACGGCAGTGCGGACATCGGATCGTCGTCGTGCGGGCCGTGCTGATTCAGGGTCAGGATCATCACGAAGACCGGCTGGCCCGGCTTCCTCACCCTGTCGTAGACCCGCTTGGCCGCGTCGAACATCTGCTTGTCGGTTTCCTCCCACTCCTCCAGGCCAAGCTCGCTGGCGTCGTACAGGTGATCGAAGCCGTACGCCTGGTACGCGTTGCGCCCGTTGATGAAGCTGCCGGCGGTCGGATAGATCGCGATGGTGAGATACCCCAGCCGGCGCAGTTGCAGTGCCAGCGCGTCGCGCACGTGCGGCGCCAGCACGTACGGTGCGTACATGCCGCCGGGGCCGAAGATGTCCTGCGGCATGCCGGTCAGGGTGGCGAACTCGCTGACCCAGGTGCCGCCGCCGAAGGTATGCGTGCGCAGCAGGCCGGTGCCGCGGGTACGCGCATCGGTCTCCTGCATGGCCACCCGGCACGGCGGCACGTTGCAGGCGGTGTAGATCGACGGGTCGAACGTGCTCTCCTCCAGCACCTGCACGATGTCCGGATACGGCGGATGGCTGGTGCCCGGCTCACCTTGTGCGGTTGGCCCCCAGACCTGCTCGGCCACCGCTTCGCTGCTCATCGCCGGCAGCTGCACCTCGGCGTCGCGGAAGTTGACGAAGAAATTGGTCAGCTGCGCATCGTCGGACAATTTCTCCCACACATTGCGCGAGTGCACCTGTGCAAACGGGCCCGCCGGCAACATGCACCACCAGAACGCCATCACGCCCAGCCCGATCCCGCCGAGGCGCACGGCCGCGGCAAGCCGTGGCGACAGCCCGGCCGGCACGCGCCAGTCCCAGCGCCAGGTCAGGTAAAGCAGCGGCGGCAACAGCACCGCCAGCCCGATGCCCAGCAGGTACAGGTGCTGATAGTGGCGCAGCGTATCGAGCAGACTGCTGCGCACGTAATAGATGAAATCCGACGGCATCAGCTGCGAATCCAGATAGCGCAGCTTCATCACCGCAATGAATTTCAGACCGGCGAACAGACCGCCGCTGACCAGCAACGCGGTGGCCACGCGCGCGAACGCGAACAGCAGCACGCCGAAGGTGCACAGCATCAACGCCGCGATGAAGGCCTGCTGCAACGGCAACGGTTCCCGCCATGCGGTGAGCGCGAGGCAGCCGGTGAATACCAGCAACGCGCACGCGGACACCGCCCGGGCACGCAAGACGCGCAACGACATTCGACGCATGGTGTGAAAAGTCCCCCGCAAGGACCGTTGTCATCAGGACGTCATCTTACGGACTTGTCCGGGCAACCGGCAGGGCCGGGCATCGGACCATTTCGCTGGCGTTGGGCCTGCCACGCGGATACCGACACCCCGATCTGCTAATTTCGCGGTCTGAACCTGCACGCCCACGGACCCCTCATGTCGTCACGCCCATCCCCGTTCGCCCTCCCGCTGCTTGCGCTGGCCGTCGCCCTGCTTGCCGGCTGCTCCATCCTGCCGTGGAAATACGGCCGGGCGCCCAACGGCGCGCGCGCGAACGTGGCGATCCTGGAAACCACCGACCTGCATGCGAACGTGCTCGGCTACGACTACTACAAGCTCAGGCCGGACGATTCGCTGGGCTTCGAGCGCACCGCCACGCTGATCCGCCGCGCCCGCGACGAGTTCCCGAATACCTTCCTGTTCGACGATGGCGACACCATCCAGGGCAGCGTGCTGGCCGACTATCAGGCGCTGGCCCAGCCGGTGACCTGCGACCAGGAGCTGGCGATCTACCAGGCGATGGATGCGATCGGCTACGACGGCGGCACCATCGGCAACCACGAGTTCAACTATGGCCTGGGCTTCCTTTCGCAGGTCACCGGCACGCCGATGAAGGTGGAAGGCGGACAGACCCGGCGCTGCGCCGGCCCTCATTTCCCGCTGGTGCTGGCCAATGTCCACAGCATCCGCGACGACGCGCCGATCTTCAATCCATGGGCGATCATCAGCAAGACGATCGAGGCCTACACCCCCGACGGCAGCAAGATCCACGTGCCGCTGAAGATCGCCATCATCGGCCTCACCCCGCCGCCGATCATGCAGTGGGACAAGCAGAACCTGGCCGGCAAGGTCGGCGTCAGCGGCGTGGTCGAGACGGCACGCAAATATCTGCCGCAGATCGAGGCACAGCACCCCGATCTGGTCGTGGCGATCCTGCATGGCGGACTGGATGCGGCGCCCTACACCGCACAGATGGAAAACGCCGGCTGGTACCTGGCCGGCATGCCCGGCATCGACGTGCTGCTGCTGGGCCATTCGCACAGCGAGTTTCCGGGACCGCGCTACGCCGGCATGAAGGATGTCGACGCCAGGCGCGGCTTCGTGCGCGGCGTGCCGACGGTGATGGGCGGCTTCTTCGGCAAGGACCTGGGCCTGATCCAGCTGGTGCTCGATCGCCAGCACGGTCGCTGGGTGATCGATCACGAAGCGAGCCACAGCGAAGTGCGTCCGATCTGCCGCAAGCCGGCTGGCCCGGGCAAGTCCGGACGGCAACCGCTGGTGTGCGTGCCGGCCGACCCCGCGATCGCACCCCTGGTGCAGAAGGCCCATGAGGCAGCGATTGCCTACGTCAACACGCCGATCGGCGAAAGCAGCCTGCGCCTCAGCAGCTATTTCGCCGACGAGGGCAACATGACGGCGCTGGCTCCCGTCAACGCCGCCCAGGCCGACTATGTGCGCAATGCGCTCCCGCGACTGCACCCCGAACTTGCCGGCGTGCCGGTGCTGTCGGCCGCCGCGGCATTCCGCACCGGCTTCGGCGGCCCCGACGACTACACCGACGTGGCCGCCGGCCCGCTCACCCTGCGCAGCGCGGCCGACCTGTACTTCTATCCGAACACGCTGGCCGCGGTGAAGGTCGACGGCGCCGGCCTCAAGGCCTGGCTGGAAAAGTCCGCCGAACGCTTCAACCGCATCGACCCGGGCAAGACCGGCGAGCAGGCGCTGATCAATCCGCATTACACCGGCTACAACTTCGACCAGATCCAGGGCGGCGTCCACTATGTGATCGATGTCTCCAGGCCAGTCGGCCAGCGCATCGCTTCGCTGACCTACCGGGGCCGGCCGGTCACCCCGGGCGAGCCGTTCATCGTGGTCACCAACAACTACCGCGCCAACGGCGGCGGCCACTTCCCCGGCCTCGACGGCGGCAACATCGTGCTGGCGGCGCCCGACGGCACGCGCGAGATCCTGGCGAAATGGCTGCGGCGCCAGCACACCCTGGGCAGCGGCAATCTCGAACCCACCTCATGGCGCTTCGCGCCGCTGAAGACGCAGGGCCCGGTGGTGTTCACCGGCGCCAGCGGCAAGCTGGCCGTGGCCCGCGCGGCCGGCCTGACCGGCATCCGCCAACTGAACGATCACGGTGACGGCACCGCCACCTACGCGATCGACCTGTCGCGCTGACCGCCGCGAAGCGACCGCCGTGGACGACCGGGTGCCCGCGCACCCGGTCGTCCACGGCGGCCAGTTGTTCAATCCGAGACGGCCAGCACGCATTCGTCCGCGCCGCAGCTGCGGCAGCAGACGGCGAATATCGACAGGCTTTCCGACAGCAGGGCCGGACCGAGCAGCCCCTCGAGATAACCGCCGAAAAACCGGCAGCCGGAGTGGCCGTCTTCGGTGCACAACGGGCTGTTGCGAATATGCAGCTGACCGCCCTGCTGCTCGATCTCCACCAGCGCGGCCAGCGCGGGGACGCCGATGCGTTCGATCGCCTGGTGCAGATCGAGTCCGGCACCTGCCGCGTGGTCGCGCTCGAATAGCCACGCCCCCGTGCGCTGCCCGACCAGGGCGAGCGATGACTCACGCGAGGCCTCGGCCACCGCGTGTTCCAGGGTCTGCAGCCACGGCAGGATCTGCGGATAGTCACGGGTCAGGCCCGGCAGCACTTTCTCGACCGCCTCGATGTCCGGACCCAGCGGGATCATCTCCACGAACGCGACCTCGGCCTCGGCCACGGGCGCTGGCGCGGGCGGCGGGACCGCCGCGGGCAAGGACACCGACAGGAGCTCCGCCATGAAATCCGCTTCCGGGGGCAGCGGTTCGGCCGCAGCCGCCGGCGTGGCGACGGGGTCGGGCACTACCGGCTCATCGATCACCGCGGTCGCCACCACCGGTGTCGCTGCGGTCAGGGCGGCCGGCACCGGGACGGCGGTCGGCCAGGCCATCCGGCGAGCCGCCGCGAAATGCGGCTTCGTCTCGCCTTCCACGAACGCCGATATCTCGAAACTGATGATGCGCTCATGCGCATCCAGCGCCGCTTCGAGTGCACGTTGCCTGCGTGCGGGTCCGCGCACGACGATCGTCAGCAACATGCCATTGGCATCCTGCGTCAGGCGTTGCCGCTGCAGGGTGAAGCCGCTCTCGAGGACGGACCGGCCGACGTCGATCAGCAGACCCTCCCGTCGTTCCGAGAGTGTCTGAATTTCCAGCTCGATCATCAGTCCCCCTGTATCACGATGCTGGTGAATCGGATTTGCCGGACACCTTAGATGGTTTTCGCGAACGGGAAACTTGATGCAGTTCAAGATTTTCGCACTACAGCCGGACTCTTTGGCGGGCAAGGCACGATTTGTGCTGGAATCCTCGTTGCGTCGCAGCTCACGGCTGGCAGCGTGGCGTCTGCCCATGTCCGGCCTCTGTCGTGGGACGGCGCCCGCACCAAAATGGCCCCCCGCCTGCTGTCGTCCCCGATCCACGGCCCCGACCGGGCTCTCCACGTCAGGAATGCGCCCCGAATCCCTCGCAGGCGATGCGCGCGGCCCCCTCACCACGCCCATCCCTGCTGCGGTCAATGTATTAATATGAGTACTATTGCTCTGAACAACTCATGGTGTCGCTGCATGGAACTGCAATCGGTCGAGCACGGGCAGCCTTTGCCCTTGTTGCACGATCCCTCCGATTTCGAAGCATTCGTGCGGATACAGCGCGAGGGGCTGGTGCGGTTTCTGCGTCGCCGCACACCGCTGGAAGAGGATGCCCAGGATCTCGCTCAGGAAAGCCTGGCGCGCCTGATACGCTACCGGGGGCACGCGCCGACGGCGTGGGCATCGCTGCTCTACCGCATCGCGATCAATGCCCTCAATGATCGTCTGCGCCGGGCTCACACCCACCGTGAAGCCCGACACACCACGCTCGACTCCGACCTGGCGGAACTGGCCTCGTCGGAACCGTCGCATGAACAGCGGATAGCCACACAACAGGAGCTGGCAGTGCTGCAACATGTCTTGCTCGGCCTGCCGCTGCGCTGCCGCCAGATCTACCTGTTGAACCGGATCGAGGGAATGAGCTATACCGAGATCGCCGATCATTGCGGCATCAGCGTCAAGGCCGTGGAGAAGCACATCAGCAAGGCACTCAAGCTGCTGCGCGCACGCCTGGCACCATTCAACCGAGAGATTCCCCGGCCATGACCCACATTCCACCTGCTCGTGGCTCGACCGATGTCTCGCTGAGTGCCGAGGAGTGGCTGGCGCGACTGTTCTCGCCGGACAGCGGTGCGCATGACAGCGAGGTCTTCGAGCGCTGGCGCGGGGCCGACCCCGAGCACGCCGCGGCGTATGCCGAAGCCGAACGCATCCACCGCAATGCGGCGTTGCTGTCGACCGATCCGCTGTTGCGCGCGGCGACCCGCGCGGCCCGTCGCGACACCGCCCATCAATCCAGCCCGCCCCAGCGTCACATGTGGCTGCTGGCTGCCGGGATCGCCGCCTGCCTGTTGCTGACCATCGCCCTGGTCAGGCACAGCGGGGTCAATGCGGGGAAAGAACAGCATTACGCGAATGCCGTCGGCCTGCCGCAGACCTTGCGACTCGCCGACGGCACGCTGCTGCGGCTGGATGCCGAATCGGCGGTCACGGTTCGCCTCGGCGCGGAACAACGCGTGGCAACGCTCGAGCATGGCCGCGTCGAATTCACCGTGGCGCACGATCCGCAGCGGCCGTTTCTGGTGCGCGCGGCCAACAACACCATTCGTGACATCGGCACCATCTTCCAGGTCAGCCGTGACGAGGATGGCGTGACCGTGGGACTGCTCAAGGGCAAGGTCGCGGTGACCGGCGGCAGCGGCAACCTGCAGTGGACCAGCGAGCTCAAACCGGCCCAGCAGATCCACATCGATCAGAGCGGCGTGGCGGGTACCGTCGCCCCGCTCGACCTGACTGCCGCGCGAGGCTGGACCCGCGGCGAGCTGGCATTCCGCGAACGCCGGCTGGGCGATCTCCTCGATGAAATGAACCGCTACTCGGAGACCCAGTTGCGGCTGGGCGACCCGTCGCTGGCCGGACTGGAAGTAAGCGGCAGTTTCCATGCAGGGGATCAGGATGCCCTGGCCAAGGCGCTGGCACGTGGCTGGCAACTGCGCGTGACACGGACTGCTGCGAACGAGCTCACCCTGCTGCCGAACGACGCGCAACGGCATCCCTGAACCTGAATGGGCCGGACGGGAACTTGCCGGCCTTCACGCGCCCGACTTCGACGGGCGGCGTTGCCTTGGCTGGCACTCTGCCTGCTGGGATTCTGCACGATCCTGCATGCCGCCGACAGATCTTCGGGTTACCGCATCGCCGCAGGCTCGCTCAACGAGGCACTGCGCGCGTTCGTGCAGCAGAGCGGAACCCAGCTGCTGTACCCGCCCGAGCTGACCGCGCGACGCCGCAGCAAGGGAATTGAGGGCCGTTTCAGTCCGTCCCGGGCACTGGATCTCCTGCTGCGCGACACAGGATTGCAGGCCGAGGCGGTCGCACCCGACGCCTATGTGCTGCGGCCGGTCCGGCAAGTCGCATCCCGCATCGCCAGGCCTCCCCCGCACAAACCCGCGGAACGCCACCCCACCGAACTGGGCTCGGTCGAGGTCACCGGTACGCACATCCGTCGTACCGTGCTGGAGACGGCGGCGCCGCTGACCATCATCGACCGCGCGCAGATCGAGCACAGCGGTTACCAGACCCTGTTCGAACTGCTGCGCTCGCAACCCGGCATCCGCGTCAACAGCACGCCGGTGGCGATGATCGATGGCACCGCCTTCCAGAACAACGGGCTGTCCGGCGCGATCGGTGCCGCCGCCGTGGACCTGCACGGTCTGGGCCCCACCGCCACGCTGTTCCTGATCGACGGCCAGCGCATGGCCGGCTACGGACTGGCACAGGGTGAATTCGGCCTGGTCAACGACCTGGACAGCATTCCCCTGGCACTGATCGAGCGGATCGAGGTGCTGCGCGACGGTGCCTCGGCGGTCTACGGTTCGGATGCCATGGCCGGCGTGATCAACATCATCCTGCGCAAGCAATTCAATGGTGCCGCACTGGATGGAAACACCGGTGTCTCCGCGCATGGCGACGCGCGCCAGCATCGCACCACGGCGACTTTCGGCACCACCACGGCCAGCGGCGGGCACCTGCTGTTCAGCGTCGACGATCTGGAGCGGCAGCCGCTGCTCGGACGCCAGCGTGCGTGGGTCGCGGACGCGACGCGTGCGGCAGCGACGACGACGAAGGCCAACACCGACTTCTTCTACTTCGACAACGGTCAGATCAACCACGCCGGTGGACAGCCCTGCACCCAGTTCCAGCCGGACGGCCCGTGCAGCACCGATGCCGCCAGTCAGACCAGCTTGCAGACCCGGCTGGAAAGCCGCTCCCTGCTGGGTCATTTCGATCATCCCATCGGCCAACTCTCGCTCTACCTGGGCTTCCGCTGGACGATGCTTCGCCAGCACCAGCAGATGGCGCCGGCGACGGAACAGCTGCTGCTCAGCGACACCGACCACCCCGATGATTCCCGGCAACTGACCTATGCCTTCAACGATGTCGGACCGGTGCGCGACGTCACCCAGTCGCACAGCAGCCAGCTGACCCTTGGCCTGAGCGGCTCGCCGGGTGCCTGGGACTGGGACGTGCATCTGGATGGCCAACGCAATGCGGGCACCGACCGCGTCTACGGCCTGTTGCGCACCAGCGTGCTCGATCAGGCACTGAGCGACGGCAGCTACCAGCTCGGCTCCAGCGACAACCCGCCCGAGCTGCTGGCCCGGCTGTCACCCACCTTGTTGCGCACCGGCCGGACCAGCCAGACCGGCATCAGCGCGCATATCAGCGGCCCGCTGGGAGACTGGCCCAGCGGCACGCCATCGCTGGCGGCCGGCATCGAGGGCTACCGCGAACGGCTGGTCGACCATCCCGATCCGCTGCTGATCCACAACGATGTCTTCCAGTTCCAGTCACCGTATACGCGCCATGGCGACCGCTGGATCTCCGCCGCCTACCTGGAGCTGGAGGCGCCGCTGGGTCGACGGGTGACCGCGAACCTGGCCGGTCGCGTGGACCACAGCAGCGGCTTTGGCTGGGCCGCCTCGCCCCAGCTCGCGCTGAAATGGGACATCTCCAGCATCGTCAGTCTGCGTGGCACGCTGGCACGCGGCTATCGAGCACCGACCCTGCCGGAACTCGATCGCCCGCAGGCGCTGACCCCGAGTGGCGTCGTGGTCGAGGTGCCCAATGTGTTGCTGCCCTGCCGCGATCCGATACCAGCGAGCGCCAACACCACGTTCTGCACGTTGCGGCTGGACACCGTGGGCAATCCGGGACTGCGGCCGGAACGATCGCGCAGCATCACGGTGGGACTGATACTGGCGCCGACGCCCGCGCTGGGCATCGCACTGGACGTCTTCCAGATCCGCCGCTCGCACGAGATCAATTCGCTGCCGGTCTCCTACGCACTGGAACATCCGGACAGTTACCCCGAGTTGTTCCAGCGCGATGCGGCAGGCGTGTTGAATGCATTCGACCAGCAGCTGGTGAACCTTGGCCATACCAGCGTGCGCTCGTACGACCTCGATGCGCACTACCGCCTGGAAACCGGCCGCTTCGGAGATTTCAACTTCAATCTCAGCGTGGACTGGCTGGCCGAACTGCGGCGGCAGACCCACCCCGGTGCGGCGATGGTGTCGTTTGCCGGTTTCGCCAACCAGCCACGCACCACCGCGCTCGCCGGGCTGGAATGGGAAAGGGGGGACTGGAGCAGCACCGCCAACCTGCGCTACACCGGTCACTATGCTTTCGCGCCCCACTCGAACAGCCCGATCACCTGCCCCACCGCCCAGCAACAGATCGGCCACTGCACCACGCCAGCGTTCACCGTGCTGGATCTCGACCTGGAGTACGCCGGCATCCGGCACTGGCGATTCGGTCTCAACGTGCACAACGCATTCGATCATCGCCCGGTCTACTACGGCAACCCCTTCGCGGGCTACAACCCCGCCTTCGACGACGTGGTCGGACGCTATTTCCTGCTGAGCTTCCACTACCGCAGCCAGCCGCCCGGTTGAGCCTGGCCCGCGGTCGGGTAGGGTAACCGCGCGTTGTCGCGGCCATGTCGGGCATGCCTGTCGGCTCCGCCCGCGTTCATTCGCGCCGATCGAGCAGCGGTGCAACGATCTGTTGCAGCCGTCCAGACGTCCATTCCGGCTGACTGTCCTTCCAGCCATCGTCCACCAGCGTCCCGGCGCGGTCGATCACGAAGCTCACCGGCAGACGCCAGATGCGACCGTAGCCCGGCACATGCGGATCGCCGAGCAGGCCGACCGGAAAGCTCAGCGAGCTCGCCACGGTGCGCACCTGCGCAAGTTCGTCGGGCGAATCGAGACTGAAACCGAGCACGACCAGACCCTGCGCCGCGTGTTGCCGCGCATAGCGCGAGAGCAGCGGCAACTCCTCGCGACACGGCTCGCACCAGGTGGCCCAGAACGTGACGATCACCACCTTGCCGCGCAGGTCGCCGCTGGCGATGTGCTGGCCGTCGAGTGTGGTCAGGGTGATCGGCGGTGCCGGCTGTCCGACCACCAGACTGTTCGCCCGGGCGATCGGGCCGGCCACGCACAGCAGCACGACCGCACAGGTCAGCTGCAGCCAGCGATGCTTGCGACCGGGCCGGCGCATGATCACAGCGCCATGCTGACGCCGACGGTGCCGGTCCAGCGGGGGAACAGCTGGTAACCCGACAGCCGGCTGTAGATCGGCACCTGCACGAAGGCGTAGGCCTGGATGTTCCTGCCGAGCGTGGCGCTGATTCCGGGGCTGAGGTAGGCCACCGTGCCGGCCGAATCGGTGCGGTCGGCCAGCGCACCCTGGTCGGCGCCCTTGTGCTGCACATTGATCTGCAACTGCGGCACCCAGTTCGCGTGCGCCTCGTAGCGCAGCCCGAGGCTCATGCTGGCCAGGTTGCCCGGCCGGAAGTCGGCACCCGGCGCATCCAGGCGCTGCGACACCGCGGCCTGGAACTGGCCGTTGACGAAGGCATCGAAATCCTGACTCACCGGCTGGTAGTAGTAGGCCCCGACGATCAGGTCGGTGCTGCCGGTGCCCGCCTGCAGGCTGGTGTCGAGCGCCTCGCCCCGCGCCGGCCCGGACCGGAACGAGGTCGGATGCCCGACCACCGTGCCACCCTCGGTCTCGCCGCCGTAATCGCCGGTGGCCAGCTTCACGCCCATCTGTACGCCGAAATTGTGGGTGGGCAGAAAGCCCTGGTAGCTGGCCAGCAACTTGACGTCGCCGATCCCGGACACCCGGGCGCCACTGACCTGGTCGGGCGCCGTCTGGGCCGCGACATAGGGCTGCTCGTGGTCGCCGTAGGTGGTGTGACTACGCAACACATAGGGCAGCACCAGGTTGAAACCCCAATCGGCATTGATCCGGTAGGCCACGCCGAGATTGATGTAGCGGCTGATCGTGCCCTTCTCGATCTCGCCGCCACCGGCCAACGGATCGGACGGCTGGTCGACCACCTGTTGCGGTGTCGCCTTGCCGCTGCCATGACGCAACTGGCTCTGGTCGATGAAGGTATCGTCCAGGTTGAGGCGCCAGCCCGACTCGGTGGTGTAGCCGGTCGCTGCATCGGTGCTCAGGGTGCAACCGCAGGTGGCGCAGGCCCGGGCAGCCACCGGCATGCCACCGAGTGCGACCACGCCGAGAACCGCGGCCCAGGTTTTGATGGCCATGTGCAAGAGGGATCCTCCCGTGAAAGCGCAAGCGTGCGCCCAACCCGGGATCGGGGTCCAGACTTTGCCGTGTGGCATATCGGCGCAGAGCCGGTGCCGATGGCCCAAGGCGGATTGCACCAAAGCCGATCGCACGCTTTTCCAAGCGGCAATCATTGTGCCGCCATGCGATGGATATGAGAAAAAGTTGCAAATGTATCTGTTGACCGCGGCTCGGCAATCGCCTTATGGTCGGAGCCATGTCGCCGCTTTCCACGCCAGCACGCATGCATCCCGCTCCGGCTTTCGCCGGCGCCGCATCGTTGTCGATCGGCGTCAACGCGCTTTCTCTCGCCACCACGATGACCACCACGACCACGATTACCACTTGGTCGGGGTGGGTGTCCGTGCGCGAATAGGTTCTCTACTACGCAACGGCCCCGCCCTCGACGAGGCGGGCCGGTGCACACTCCACGCACAAGCCGATCCGCCAGCGAGCACGGGCCTCTCTGGAGGTCATCGTGAACATCTGTGCATCCCCACTTGCCGAACACCCGCATCCGCTGCTGCCCTGCCTGTCGTCGTCGGCGGCAACCACGCGGCGGCGCCAGCTGGCGGTGGGCGTGATCGGCCCGGGCCGGGTCGGCAGCGCCCTGCTCGAACAGCTGCGGGCCGCGCAGCCGCGACTGGCGCGCGACAGCGGACTGGAGCTCAGGCTTTGCGGCGTGGTCGCCAGCAAGCGCATGTGGCTGGACTGCGACGACGCCGAACTCAACGGCCGTCATGGTGGCGCGCAGATCTGGCGCCCGAATGACCTGGACGCGTTTGCCGCCCATGTCCGCGGCAGCGACGGTCGCGATGCCCTGCTGATCGACTGCAGCGCGAACGACGACGTCGCCGCGCACTATCCCGCATGGCTGGCCGCCGGCATCCACGTGGTGACGCCGAACAAACTGGCCGGCAGCGGTCCGCTGGATCGCTGGCAGGCGATCCGCGCCGCCTGCGTCAGCGGCGCCCGTTTCCGCTACGAAGCCACCGTATGCGCCGGCCTGCCGGTGGTGCAGACCCTGCGCGACCTGCTCGATACCGGCGACGACCTGCTGGCGGTGGAGGGCATGTTCTCCGGCACGCTGGCGTGGCTGTGCAATCGCCACGATGGCCAGCATGCGTTCTCCGCCCTCGTGCGCGAGGCGCATGCGCTGGGCTATACCGAGCCGGACCCGCGCGATGACCTGTCCGGCACCGACGTGGCGCGCAAGCTGGTGATCCTGGCGCGCGAGGCGGGCTGGCCGCTGTCCATGGAGGATGTCGATCTGCACAGCCTGGTGCCGCCGGCACTGGCCGCGCTGCCGCTGGAGGAATTCATGCAGCGGCTGGAGGAACTGGATGCGCCGATGGCGGCCCGGCTGGCCGAAGCCCGCGCCGAAGGTGGCGTGCTGCGCCACGTGGCGCATCTGGATCGCTACGGTCGCGCCAGCGTGCGCCTGGTGGTATTGCCGACCAGCCACGCGTTCGCGCACAGCCGGCTGACCGACAACGTGGTGCAGTTCAGCACCCGCCGTTACTGCGATAATCCGCTGTTGGTGCAAGGCCCGGGTGCCGGGCCGGAGGTCACCGCCGCCGGCGTGTTCGGCGATCTGCTGCGTATCGCCGAATCGCTGGCGGTGCAGGCATGAACGCCGGCATGCTGCACGGTGACCTCATGCACACCGCCTTGCTGGAACCCGCCATGGCGTCACCCCGCAACAAGCCCGACCGACTCGCCTGCGCGTTCTCACCGGCCAGTGTCGGCAACGTCGGGGTCGGTTTCGACCTGCTCGGCCACAGCGTGAGCGGTGCCGGCGATTGCGCCGAAGTACGCCGCATCGACGAACCGGTGGTGCGTATCGCGGCGATCCGCGGCTGCGTCAGCGAGCTGCCGACCGACCCGCGGCAGAACACTGCCGGCGTCGCCCTGATGGCGCTGCGCAAGGCGCTGGGACTGCAACACGGTTTCGAGCTGGTGCTGCACAAGGGCATCGCCCTGGGCTCGGGCATGGGCGGCTCGGCCGCCTCCTGCGTGGCCGCGCTGGTGGCGGCCAACGCGCTGCTGAAGCAGCCGCTGCCGCGCGAGGCGCTGTACGGCTTCGCGCTGGACGGCGAGGCCGTTGCCAGCGGCAGCCGCCACGGCGACAACCTCGGCGCGATGCTGCTGGGCGGGCTGGTGCTGGCCACCCACGAACGACTGCTGCGCATCCCGGTGCCGGCCGAGTGGCATTGCGCGCTGGTGCATCCGCACGTAGTGCTGGAAACACGCAAGGCGCGCGCGGCACTGGCCGGCCATTACGCGCTGGGCGAGTTCGTGGCGCAGAGCAGCAACCTGGCGCTGGTGCTGGCCGGCTGCTATCGCGGCGACGCCGCGCTGGTGCGCGAAGGCCTCGAGGACGTGCTGGTGGAACCGCGCCGGGCCCCGCTGATCCCGAACTTTGCACGGGTGAAGCAGGCCGCGCTGGATCATCACGCGCTGGGCGCCAGCATCTCCGGCGCCGGTCCCAGCGTGTTCGGCTGGTACGACAACCGCCAGGATGCGGAGGCAGCCAGTGGCGCGATGCAGGCGGCGTTCGCCGAAACCGGACTGGACAGCGATGCCTGGGTCTCGCCGATCGATGGGCCCGCCGCCACGCTGATCGACTCGCTCGACGAGGTCCATGCGTGAGCAGGCTCCCACCGCTGCGCTATCGCAGTACCCGCGATGCCACGACGTTCGTGCCGATCAGCCAGGCGATCGCGGCCGGGCTGGCGCCGGATGGCGGCCTCTACGTGCCCGAATCGCTGCCCACGATCGACCCCGCCGCGTTCGACCCGCATGGCCGCCTGGCCGATACCGCCGCCACCTTGCTGGCGCCGTTCTTCGCCGGCGATGCGCTGGCCGACGCCTTGCCGGCGATCTGCGCGGAGGCGTTCACGTTCGACGCACCGCTGCGCGCCCTGCCCGCGCATCCGCACAGCCTCCTGCTGGAGCTGTTCCACGGCCCGACCTCGGCGTTCAAGGATTTCGGCGCGCGGTTCCTGGCCGCCTGCCTGCGCCGGATGCCGCGCCAGGACCAGCGACCGTTGACGATCCTGGTCGCGACCTCCGGCGACACCGGCGCAGCGGTGGCTGCGGCGTTCCATCGGCAACCGGGCCTGCGCGTGGTGATCCTGTACCCCGACGGACGGGTCTCGCCACGCCAGGCGCATCAACTGGGCTGTTTCGGCGACAACGTGCAGGCGCTGCGGGTGGCCGGCCGCTTCGACGACTGCCAGCGCATGGTCAAGGCCGCGCTCAACGACGAGGCGTTGCAGGCGGACGTGCCGCTGTCCTCGGCCAACAGCATCAGCCTGGGCCGCCTGCTGCCGCAGATGAGCTACTACGCCCACGCGGCCCTGGGCTGGTGGCGCGAACACGGCACCCCGCTGAACTTCATCGTGCCCACCGGCAACCTCGGCAACGCGATGGCCTGCCTGTGGGTGCGCGCGATGGGCTTGCCGGTCGGCGAAGTGGAGCTCGCCTGCAACGCCAACGCCACCCTGCCCGACTACTTCGCCGGCGCCGACTACGCACCGCGCGAGGCGGTCGCCACCATCGCCAACGCGATGGACGTGGGCGCACCCAGCAACTTCGAACGCCTGCGCTGGACCTTCCCCGACGAGGCGCGACTGCGCCAGCTGCTGCACGCACGCAGCGTCGACGATGCCACGATCCGGCAGACCATCGGCCGGCATGCCCGCGAGCACGACGAAGTGGTCTGCCCGCACACCGCCACCGCGATGCACCGGCTCGACCAGCTGCGTTCGGCAGGCAATCGGCTGCCCTGGGCCGTGGTCGCCACCGCCCACCCGGCCAAGTTCGACAGCGTGGTGGAGCCGCTGATCGACCGGCCCGTCACTCTGCCGGCCGTACTTGCCACGATGTTGGGGCGATCCGCATCGGCCCAGGTACTGGCCGCCGAGGAGCAAGCGCTGCGGGCATGGCTGCTGCGTTAGCACCGCTCGTGCGGCACGATCCGGCATCGCGAAGACGGCCGCGAATCCTGTCTGTGATAGGTTGCGCGACTCGAATGCACGGAGGATCAGGATGTCCATGAAGGCCAGCGCCACGCTTGCGATCATTGTCAGTCTCGCCACGTTATTGGCATTCGCCGGGCTGATCCCGCTCGGGCGGTGGCACGACGAATACCTGGCCCTGCACGACTACCATCAAGGGGGTGTCGGGTTTCTATGGGAACGGCTGCTGCACTGGAGCCCCCGTCCGCTTTCGGAACTGCTTATCTATTTTTACAGCCTGACCGTCTACCACGTCGGCTTGCCGTTGATCGGCGCGTTTATCGCACCATTCTGGATACTGCTGGTTGCAGCCATTCTGTGGCCGGTACTGCGCGGAAGGCAGGGGCTGCTCCCCGCGTGCGTGCTATTGGCCATGCTGCTGCTCGGACATCCCGTCGCCGAAGTCTTCTACTGGCCTTTCGGAGTTGTCGCCTACCTGCCCACATTGACCGCCGCCGCCATGCTGCTGGCGCTTGATTGGGGTGGCTGGATGGAAACCCCCACTGGCAACATCTGGAGGTTCGTGGCACTGACGACGGCAGCGGCAAGTTCCGAGGTTGGCGCACTGTTCACCGTTCTCTACATCGGACTGCTGATCGCCAGTGGAAGTCTGGAAAAGGCGCGCCGCAGCCTGATTTTCGCCATTCCACTGCTGTTGTCGCTGGCCCTGCTCTATCTCCAGTACACCGGGCGCGTAGCGAAGGGCAACGAAGTTTTCGGGGATCCCGCCGTGGCACATCACCCGGGGAAAGCCCTGCTTGCCGTCGGCAACCATATGTTTTTCAACTTGCTCAGAGGCGACAACAGGCATCACGCAGCGGCCCTGCTTGCCGGCCTGGCGACCAAGCTGCTGTTCCTCGCCGGCGCCTACCGGGCCATGTCCGCGCGCCGCCAGGACGACACCAGCCCGCGGGCCCAGCGCATGCGCATGGTTTTGGTCGTCGCCTCGCTGGCCACGGCAATCCTGATCATGGCTGCGGCGCTCTATAACTTTGGATCGCTCTGCTGCGAACGACACGACACCATGCGCCAGGGTTACGTGCTGGTGGCACTGGGGTCGCTGGCGACCTACCTGGCCATCCGCTCACCCAGCCGCCGTGCCCACCGCGCCGGGCCATTGCTGCTGCTCGCGTTGCTGATTCCGTTGGCTACTGCTGCGCCCAGGCTGATGACGGAATACCGCGATTACGCCACGGTGCGCCGGGCCAGCAGCGAGACCTGGCAATCCGGCCGAGCGGCCGGCCCGAGCATGCAGGTTACCCAGACCATGCCCGGGCCGATCGTCGGCGGGCTGCGCATCGAGCCGGGCGTCTACCACCGTATAGCGCAGGCCAACGATGATGTGCACTGGATGCTGCCTTTCTTCGACAAGGAAGCGGCCATCGTCACGGCACCCATCAATGCACCACACGATGCGAAGGCACCGCAGCACGGCGCCACATCGGCACCCGGCAAACAATGATCGCCGGCTCATCGCCGTGGCGTCGCCTCATTCCCAACATCCTGATACGGACATCTGGACGTCCAAAACCGGGGCTTCAAACAGATTTCAAATGAAACTGTTGACGGCGGCTCGCAAGCTGCCCTATGGTCGGTTCATGTCGCAACGCAACAGCCACCGCAGCAGCGCCGATACCTACCGTCCTCCGACGGTCGAGGCCCTGCTGCCGGCCGTCGGCACGCTCCTCCTTGCTCTTGTACTCGTACTCCTCATTACCAACGGAGGTGCGGGCTGAGGGCATGTGTCCAGGTAGATAGAAAATAACCTGAAGACTCCCAAAAAACCCCGCACCGGCAACGGCGCGGGGTTTTTTGTTGCCCTCGGCTCGCATCACGGAGCCATTCAATGAATCCCGAATCAGATGTAGCGGCATCCCCCTCCGGCAGCGTCCGCGCTGCGGCCGAGCGTGTACGCATCTTCGACACCACCCTGCGCGATGGCGAGCAGGCACCCGGATTCTCGATGGACCGGCGCGCGAAACTGCGCATGGCCCAGGCGCTGGAGGCGCTCGGCGTGGACATCCTGGAAGCGGGCTTTCCGCAAGCCTCGCCGGACGATTTTGCTGCAGTTGCGGAAATCGCCGCCACCCTGAAAACCACCACGGTCTGCGGTCTCGCCCGTTGCCAGCATGGCGACATCGACGCCGCGGCGCGTGCGCTGGAAAAGGCGCGGCATTCGCGCATCCACGTGTTCCTGTCGACCAGTCCGCTGCACCGCGAACACAAGCTGGGCATGAGCAAGGCGCAGGTGCTGGACACGGCGGTGGCGGGCGTCGAGCGGGCACTGGGCCGGTGCAACGAAGTGGAGTTCTCGGCCGAGGACGCGTTGCGCACCGAACCCGAATTCCTGGTCGAGGTGTTCAATGCGGTGGTGGCCGCCGGCGCCACCACGCTGAATGCGCCGGACACGGTCGGTTACACCACGCCATCGGAAATCGTCGAACTGTTCGAGTACCTGCGCCGCCATGTGCAGGGAGCGGATCGGGTGATTTTCTCCAGTCACTGCCACGACGACCTGGGCATGGCCGTGGCGAACAGCCTGGCGGCGGTGAGCGCGGGCGCGCGCCAGGTCGAATGCACCATCAACGGCATCGGCGAGCGCGCCGGCAACGCCGCGCTGGAGGAAGTCGTGATGGCGCTGAAGGTGCGTGCGCCGCGCTTCGGCGTGGACACCCGCATCGACACCCGCAAGCTGTTTCCCACCTCGCGCCTGCTGACCCGGATCACCGGCCAGGCGGTGCCGCGCAACAAGGCGATCGTGGGCGACAACGCGTTCGCACACGAGGCCGGCATCCATCAGCACGGCATGCTCAAGCACCGCGGCACGTACGAGATCATGCGCGCGCAGGACGTCGGCATCGCCGAAACCCGGCTGGTGCTGGGCAAGCACTCGGGCCGCGCCGCGCTGCGCCAGCGCCTGCAGGTACTGGGCCATGCGCCGGACGAGGCGGCGATGGACGCGATCTTCGCGCGCTTCAAGACGCTGGCCGACAAGAAGCGCGAGATCCACGACGAGGACCTGGACGCGATCGCGCTGGGCCACGATCCGGACGCGCTCGGCCCGTGGCATCTGCTGCAGCTCAACAGCGCCACGCATCTGGGCGGCAGCGCCTCGGCCTCGGTGAAGCTGGCCCACGACGATGGCCGCGAAGCCAGCGAGGCGGCGATCGGCGACGGTCCGGTCGACGCGGTGCTGCGCGCGATCGAGCGCGCCACCGGCAGCGAGCTGGAACTGACCGACTTCCTGGTGCGCGCCGTCAGCGAGGGCGGCGATGCCCAGGGCCAGGCCCGGCTGACCGCGCGCCATGCCAAGCGCGACTGGCGCGGCCATGGCGTCAGCACCGACATCGTCGAAGCCACCGCGCTGGCCGCGCTGGCGATCGTCAACCGCATCGAGCGACAGACCCCGGCCGCCCCGCCGGTGGCCGTCGCCCACCTGTGATCACGAGGATCCCCGCATGAACACCGCCTTCCTGTGGCACAACGGCCAGTTCAAACCCTGGGCCGAGGCCACCTGCCACGTCAGCACGCACGCCCTGCACTACGGCTCCTCGGTGTTCGAGGGCGAGCGCGTGTACGCGACGCCGAAGGGCCCGGCCTACTTCCGCCTGGCCGAACACACCGCGCGCCTGTTCGAGTCGGCCAACGTGTACGGCATCGAGATCGGCTACAGCCCGGAGCAGATCAACGCGGCGTGCCTGGAGCTGATCCGGGTCAACCGGATGGCCTCGGCCTACGTGCGGCCGATCGTGTTCCGCGGCGCCGGCGGCCTCGGCGTGCTGCCGCAGGAAGGCGCGCCGGTGGACGTGGCGATCATGGCGCTGAACTGGGGTGCGTACCTGGGCGAGGCGGTGGAGAAGGGCGCCGACGTCTGCGTGTCATCGTGGAACCGGCCGGCGCCGAATACCCTGCCGAGCTGGGCCAAGGCCGGCGGCAACTACCTGTCCAGCCAGCTGATCGCGGCCGAGGCGCGCCGCGGCGGTTACGACGAGGGCATCGCGCTGGGCCACAACGGCCTGCTCAGCGAGGGCGCCGGCGAAAACCTGTTCCTGGTCAAGAAGGGCAAGCTGCTGACCCCGCCGACCAGCGCCGGCATCCTGGCCGGGATCACCCGCGACTCGGTGATCGCCCTGGCGGCCGACCTGGGTCTGCAGCTGGAAGAGCGCGACCTGCCGCGCGAGGCGCTGTACAGCGCCGACGAGATCTTCATGACCGGTACCGCCGCGGAGATCACCCCGGTGCGTTCGGTCGACCGCAAGAACGTCGGCAACGGCACTCCCGGCCCGATCACCCGCGCGCTGCAGCAGGCCTTCTTCGGTCTGTTCGACGGCCGCACCGAGGACCGCCGGGGCTGGCTGGAATATGTGGATGTCGTGGGCGCGATCGTCCCCGACCGCGAAGGCGAAAATCCGGCCAGCCACGGCCCGTCTCTTCATCAACAACCCGCCCCCATGGAGATCCCGGCGTGAGTGCGAAAACCCTGTTCGAAAAAGTCTGGGACGCGCATGTGGTCGTGCCCGAAACCGGCGACACGCCGGCGGTCCTGTATGTCGACCTGCACCTGGTGCACGAGGTCACCTCGCCGCAGGCGTTCAGTGAATTGCGCGAGCGCGGGCTGAAGTTGCGCCGGCCGGACCGCATGCTGGCCACGCTGGACCATTCCACCCCCACCCTGCCCAGCAACCCCGATGGCAGCCGCCCCTACGCCAACGCGCAGGCGCAGGCGCAGGTCACCCAGCTGGAAACCAACTGCCGCGAATTCGGCGTCGAGCTGCACGGCTGGGACAGCGCCGATCGCGGCATCGTGCACGTGATCGGCCCCGAGCTGGGCGCCACCCAGCCCGGCATGACGATCGTCTGCGGCGACAGCCACACCTCCACCCACGGCGCCTTCGGCGCGCTGGCGTTCGGCATCGGCACCACCGAGGTCGGCCACGTGATGGCGACGCAGTGCCTGCTGCAGCGCCGGCCGAAGACCATGGCGATCCATGTGGACGGCCATTTGCCGCGCGGCGTCGGGGCGAAGGACCTGATCCTGCACATCATCGGCACGATCGGCGTCGATGGCGGCACCGGCTACGTGCTGGAGTACCGCGGCGAGGCAATCGAGGCGCTGTCGATGGAAGAGCGCATGACCGTGTGCAACATGTCGATCGAGGCCGGCGCCCGTGCCGGCCTGATCGCGCCGGACGACACCACGTTCGCCTGGCTGCAGGATCGGCCCCGCGTGCCGCAGGGTCGCGACTGGGAGGCCGCGGTCGAACGCTGGCGCAGCCTGCGCACCGACGACGGCGCCCGCTACGACCATGAAGTGCGCATCGACGCCGCTGCGGTGAAGCCGACGGTCACCTACGGCACCCACCCGGGCATGGCGATCGCGATCAACGCGCCGGTGCCGGCCGCGACGAACGCGCAGGAGCGACGCGCGCTCGACTACATGCAGAGCCAGCCGGGCCAGCCGATGCAGGGCACGCCGGTCGATGTGGTCTTCGTCGGCAGCTGCACCAACTCGCGCCTGTCCGACCTGCGCGAGGCCGCCCGCGTGCTGCATGGCCGGCACATCGCCAGCGGCGTGCGCATGCTGGTCGTGCCGGGCTCCGAGGCGGTCCGCCGCGACGCCGAACGCGAAGGCCTGCACCAGGTGTTCCTGGCCGCCGGTGCCGAGTGGCGCGTGCCCGGTTGCTCGATGTGCATCGCGATGAACGGCGACCTCGCCCAGCCCGGCCAGCTGGTGGTGTCGACTTCCAACCGCAATTTCGAGGGTCGCCAGGGCAAGGGCGCGCGCACGGTGCTGGCCAGCCCCGCTACCGCGGCCGCCTCCGCACTGGCCGGGCGGATCGCCGATCCGCGCGAGTACCTGGTGGAGGTGGCGGCATGAAAGCTCATGCTTTTCTTCCTCTCCCCCGCGGGGAGAGGACCGAGGTGAGGGGACACGCTCGCGCCGTGCTCGTATCGGAGCGCGCTTCGATGAACTTCCTGGCGAGCACCCACCCCTCATCCCAACCTTCTCCCCGTGGGGGAGAAGGGGCAAACGCAAGAAGCGAGGAGTTTCATTGATGCGCCCGATCACCCGCCTGCACTCCCGCACCGCCGTACTGGCCGACGAGAACATCGATACCGACCGGATCATCCCGGCGCGCTTCCTCACTACCACCACGCGCGATGGCCTGGGCAAGCTCTGCTTCCACGACTGGCGCTACCGGGCCGACGGCAGCGACAACCCGGCCTTCCCGCTGAACCAGCCGCAGGCGCAGGGCTGCTCGATCCTGGTCGCGGGCCGCAACTTCGGCTGCGGTTCCTCGCGCGAGCATGCGCCGTGGGCCCTGCTCGACTACGGCATCCAGGCGGTGCTGTGCAGCGAGATCGCGGACATCTTCCGCGGCAACGCGCTGAAGAACGGCCTGCTGGCGATCGCGCTGGAGGAGGCCGAGCACCAGTGGCTGCTCAGGCATCCCGGCATCGAATTGTCGATCGACGTGCGCGGGCAGTTCATCGCCCTGCCCGACGGTGGCCGCATCCCGTTCCGGCTGGAACCGTTTGCCCGCCACTGCCTGCTCAACGGCATCGACCAGCTCGGCTACCTGCTGCAGCACGCCGATGCCATCACCGACTACGAACGACAGCACCAGGAGCTGGCCGCATGAAAGCCCATATCGTCACCCTGCCCGGCGATGGCGTCGGTCCCGAGGTCACCGCCGCCGCGGTGGCCGTGTTGAAAGCCGTCGCCGCGCGCTACCAGCACGCGTTCTCCTTCGATGAACAGCTGATCGGCGGCGCCGCGATCGATGCCTGCGGCGAGCCGCTGCCGGGCACCTCGCTGGCCGCCTGCCAAGCCGCCGACGCGGTGTTGCTGGGCGCCGTGGGCGGACCGAAGTGGTCCGACCCGAACGCCGCGGTGCGGCCCGAGCAGGGCCTGCTGGCGCTGCGCGCCGCGCTCGGGGTCTACGCGAACCTGCGCCCGCTGCAGGTGCATCCGGCGCTGGCCAACCTGTCGCCGCTGAAGAACGAGAAACTCAGGCACGTCGACGTGCTGTTCGTGCGCGAGCTGACCGGCGGCGCCTACTTCGGCGCGAAGACGCGCAGCGCCGATGCCGCCACCGACGAGTGCCGCTACACCGTGGGCGAGATCGAGCGGGTGGTGCGCCGCGCGTTCGAGCTGGCCCGCGGCCGGCGTCACCAGCTCACTTCGGTCGACAAGGCCAACGTGCTGGAGACCTCGCGGCTGTGGCGCAGCACGGTGCAGCGCCTCGCCGCCGACTACCCCGACGTGAAGGTCGAGCACCAGCTGGTCGACTCGATGGCGATGCTGCTGCTGACCCAGCCGAACCGCTACGACGTGGTGGTCACCGAGAACCTGTTCGGCGACATCCTCACCGACGAGGCCGCCGCGCTGGCCGGCTCGCTGGGCCTGCTGCCGTCGGCCTCGCTGGGCGACGGCAAGGCCGGCCTGTACGAACCGATCCACGGCTCGGCGCCGGACATCGCCGGCCAGGGCGTGGCCAATCCGGTCGGTGCGATCCTCTCCGCCGCGATGCTGCTGCGCCATTCGCTGGAGCTGGAGACGGAGGCCGCGCTGATCGAGGCCGCGGTCGACCAGGTGCTGCGCGACGGCCCACGCAGCCGTGACATCGGCGGCAGCGCCGGCACGGCGGAAATGTGCGGTGCCGTGCTGGCGGCGATCGCCGAACACGCCGACAACAACGCCGCGTTCTTTGCCGGGATACGCGCATGCGGCTGAGCGCCACCACCCCGGCTCGCGCGACCCTTTTCCCAAGCGGACACAGGGACGTGTCCGTATTTTCTGCCGCCCCCCGTGTGCTTCCGGCAACGGATCCACTGCGCGCGCCCCCGCGCCGCCAGACCGCATCCGCCTCGCCAACCTCCCCGGCACACGGGGGGCGCTTTTTTTCTTGCCTTTCGATCAACACCACGGCGAGCACCCATCCCTCATCCGCCCCTTCGGGGCACCTGTATTCGGTGCCATCCATGGCCCTCACCCTTCGGGCGGCCTACGCCGCACAAATTGGCAATCCTGCCAATTTGTCTCCCCGGACGGGAGAAGGGATTCTGTCCTTCGGAGATTTTTGATGCGCAGTGACCTGATCAAGAGCGGCCCCGACCGCGCTCCCGCCCGCGCCATGCTGCGCGCCACCGGACTCGACGACGAGGCGATCGCCCGGCCGCTGGTGGCGGTGGTGCATACCTGGTCGAACGTGAGCCCGTGCAACCTCAACCTGCGCGAACTGGCCGAGCACACCGCCGCGGGCATCCGCGCGGCGGGCGGCACGCCGATCGAGTTCAACACCATCGCGGTCACCGACGGCATCGCGATGGGCACGCCCGGCATGCGCGCGTCGCTGATCAGCCGCGAGGTCATCACCGATTCGATCGAGCTGGCGGTGGACGGCCACTGCCTCGACGCGATGGTGGTGCTGTGCGGTTGCGACAAGACCATTCCCGCTGCGGCGATGGCGCTGGCGCGGCTCAACATTCCCGGCGTGGCGCTGTACGGCGGCAGCATCGCGCACGGCACCCACGACAAGCATCCGATCACCATCCAGCAGGTGTTCGAGGCGGTCGGCGCGCATGGCGCCGGCAAGATCGACGACGCCGAGCTGGCCGCGGTCGAGCGCGACGCCTGCCCGGGCGCCGGCGCCTGCGGCGGCCAGTTCACCGCCAACACGATGGCGATGGTGCTGACCACGCTGGGGCTGTCGCCGATGGGGTTGAACGACATCCCCGCCACCCATCCGGCCAAGGCCGCGGCTGCGTTTCGCTGCGGCGAGCTGGTGATGGAGTGCCTGGCCGCCGGGCGCAAGCCGCTGGACCTGCTCAGCCGCACCTCGTTCCGCAACGCCGCGCGCATGGTCGCCGCCACCGCCGGCTCCACCAATGCCGTGCTGCACTTGTTGGCGATTGCCCGCGAGGCGGGCGTCGAATGGAACCTGGAGGATTTCGAGCCGGCCTCGGTGCACACCCCGGTGATCGCCGACCTGCTGCCGGCCGGGCGCTATACCGCGGTCGAATTGTTCGGCGCCGGCGGCAGCGCGCGGGTGGCGCAGGAGCTGATCGCCGCCGGCATGCTGGAGGACGCGCCCACGGTCACCGGCCGCAGCCTGTTCGCCGAAGCCGCGGTCGCGCCGCGCGCCGACACCCAGGACGTGGTGCATCCGGTCGGCGCGCCGCTGAAGCCCCGCGGCGGCTACTCGATCCTGTACGGCAACCTGGCGCCGCAGGGCTGCATCCTGAAGATCCCCGGCAAGAGCGGCCAGTTCGAGGGCAGCGCGCGTGTGTTCGAGAGCGAGGAGGAGGCGTTCGCCGCGGTGCAGGGCGACCGCATCAAGGCCGGCGACGTCATCGTGATCCGCAATGAAGGCCCGGCCGGCGGCCCCGGCATGCGCGAGATGCTCGGCGTCACCGCCGCGCTGGTCGGCCGCGGCCTCGGCAACGACGTGGCGCTGATCACCGACGGCCGTTTCTCCGGCGCCACCCACGGCTTCATGGTCGGCCACATCGCGCCGGAAGCCGCCCGCGGCGGCCCGATCGCCCTGCTGCGCGACGGCGACTGCATCGTGATCGATGCCGCCCGGCGCGAGCTGCGCACCCCGGCCGAGCTGGAGTCGCGCCGCGCCGGCTGGCAGCCACGTGCACCGAAGGTCACCCACGGCGCGCTGGCCAAGTACGCGTATCTGGTGGGCTCCGCCTCCGACGGCGCCACCACCCGGGCACCGGCCCCGCACACCGTTTCAGCCATCCATCCGTCCGAATCCACCCCGAGCAAAGTCACCGAAGGAGTCACCGCATGAGCACCAACAGCAACCCGAACCCGCTGGCCAAGGCCCGCATCGCCGTACTCGGCTACGGCAGCCAGGGCCGCGCCCACGCGCTGAACCTGCGCGACTCCGGCCTCGACGTGGTGGTCGGCCTGCGCCCGAACGGGCCGACCTGGCACAAGGCCGTCGCCGATGGCCTGACGGTGGTCGAGCCGGCCGAAGCGGTGAAGGGCGCCGACCTGGTCGCCGTGCTGACCCCGGACATGGTGCAGCCCACGCTGTACAAGGAAGCGATCGAGCCGAACATCAAGCCCGGCGCGGCGCTGCTGTTCGCCCACGGCTTCAATGTGCACTTCGGCCAGATCGTGCCGCGCGCCGACATCGACGTGATCCTGGTCGCGCCCAAGGGCCCCGGCGCGCTGGTGCGCAGCGAGTACGAGCGCGGCCGCGGCGTGCCGTGCATCTGGGCGGTGCACCAGGACGTCAGCGGCCAGGCCGAGGCAAAGACCAGGGGCTATGCCGACGGCATCGGCGGCGGTCGCGCGATGATCATCAAGACCGACTTCAAGGAAGAGACCGAGACCGACCTGTTCGGCGAGCAGGCGGTGCTGTGCGGCGGCGCCAGCGAGCTGGTGATCGCCGGTTTCGAGACCCTCACCGAGGCCGGCTACCAGCCGGAGATCGCCTACTACGAGGTGATGCACGAGCTGAAGCTGATCGTCGACCTGTTCTACGAGGGCGGCCTGACCAAGATGCTGCAGTTCGTCTCCGAGACGGCCCAGTACGGCGACTACGTCAGCGGCCCGCGGGTGATCGATGCCGGGGTGAAGGCCCGCATGAAAGACGTGCTGCGCGACATCCAGGACGGCACCTTCGCTAAGAACTGGACCGAGGAGTACAAGGCCGGCCTGCCCAACTACAAGCGCCTGAAGCAGGCCGATCTCGACCATCCGATCGAGCAGGTCGGCGCCAGGCTGCGCGCGCAGATGCCGTGGCTGCAGCCGACGGCGGCCGCAGCCACCACCGCGCCGCTGAAGAAGGTGGGCTGACACCCGGCCGGTTGCCGCGCCGGCGCGACGTGCCGGCGCGGCGGTTCACGGCAGCCCGGCTGCCGTGGGCTCAATCAGGGCGGCCTCGATCGGGGCCGCCTCACCCAGGGAATTCCGCATAGTGACCACGCAATTGCTAAAGGCACCACCCGCGCCCCGGCCCGCCGTCAGCGGCCCGCCGACGCACGCGCTGGCCCACCAGTCGATGAGTGGCGCCGAGCTGATCGTGCAGGTACTGGCCGACGAGCATGCGGCCGCGCTGTTCGGCTATTCCGGCGGCGCGATCCTGCCGGTCTACGACGCGCTGTTCCGTTACAACGCCGAACATTTGAATGCCGACGGCAGCGAGCCGATGCCGCTGATCGTGCCGGCCAATGAACAGGGTGCCGGCTTCATGGCCAGCGGCTTTGCCCGTGCCTCGGGCAAGGTCGGCGTGGCCGTGGTGACCTCCGGCCCGGGCGCCACCAACATGGTCACCCCGGTGCGCGATGCGATGGCCGACTCGACCCCGATGGTGGTGATCTGCGGCCAGGTGCCGACCACCTCGCTGGGCAGCGATGCGTTCCAGGAGGCGCCGGTCAGCAACATCATGGGCGCCTGCGCCAAGCATGTCTTCCTGGTCACCGACGCGGACGCGCTGGAAGCGACCCTGCGCAGCGCGTTCGAGATCGCCCGCAGCGGTCGCCCCGGCCCGGTGGTGGTCGACATTCCAAAGAACGTGCAGAACGCGCCGGTACGCTTCGACGGTAACAGCCGGCTGCCGTTGTATGGCTACCGCGCCCGGCTGCGTGCGGTCGAGGAGGCGCATCTGGACGACGAGGCCTGCGCCGCATTGTTCGCCGCGCTGGGCGCCGCCCGGCGGCCGCTGATCTATGCCGGCGGCGGCGTGATCCTGGCCGAGGCGGCACCGGCGCTGCGCGCCTTCGTCGATGCGTTCGGCCTGCCGGTGACCACCACCCTGATGGGGCTGGGCGCACTGGACACCACCGACCCGCTGTCGCTGCACATGCTGGGCATGCATGGCACCGCGTTCGCCAACTACGCGGTGGAGGACTGCGACTTCGTGCTGGCCCTGGGCGCGCGCTTCGACGATCGGGTCGCCGGCGTGCCGGACCAGTTCGCCCCTGGGGCGAAGTTCATCGCGCAGATCGACATCGATCCGGCCGAGATCGGCAAGGTCAAGGCGGTGCACTGGCATCACGTCGGCCCGCTGGCACGCAGCCTGCAGCGGCTGACCGAATACGGCATCGCCCACGGCCAGCAGAAGGAGCGTCCGGCCTGGCATGCCCACATCGCCGAACTCAAGCGCAGGCACGCGATGAACTTCGACCGTGACAACCCGCTGATCCAGCCCAACGCGGTGATCGAGGCGATCAACCGGCTCACCGACGGTCGCGCCATCATCAGCACCGGCGTGGGCCAGCACCAGATGTGGGCGGCACAGTATTTCGACTTCCGTGCCCCGCGCCACTGGCTCACTTCCGGCTCGATGGGCACGATGGGCTTCGGCCTGCCCGCCGCCGTCGGCGCGCAATTTGCCCGGCCCGGCGCGCTGGTGATCGACATCGACGGCGATGCCAGCATCCGCATGAATATCGGCGAGCTGGAAACCGTCACCACCTACGACCTGCCGGTCAAGGTGGTGGTGCTCAACAACGTCGGCGACGGCATGGTGCGGCAGTGGCAGAAGCTGTTCTTCAAGGGTCGCTTCGCCTCCTCGGACAAGAGCCTGCACCGCAAGGATTTCGTCAAGGCGGCGCAGGCGGACGGCTTTGCCTGGGCGCGCCGGCTGGAGCGCAAGGAGGACCTGGCCGAGACGATCGCCGAGTTCCTCGCCTTCGACGGCCCCGCCTTCCTCGAGGTGATGATCGATCCCGACGCCGGGGTGTATCCGATGGTCGGCCCGGGCGCCACCTACGCGCAGATGATCACCGGTGATTTCATCGCGGCGCGCACGGAAGCCGCCGGCACCGACGATCCCGCCAACGACATGTTCTGAACGATGGCCGGCTGCCGTGCCGGCCATCGCCCGACCGCCCCGAGGTTCCCATGAAACACACGCTCTCGATCCTGCTGCAGAACGAATCCGGCGCCCTGGCCCGGGTCGCCGGGCTGTTCGCCGCGCGTCACTGCAATATCGATACGCTCACCGTGGCCGCCACCTCGGACCCGGCGATTTCGCAGCTGACCCTGGTGCTGCAGGGCGACGACGCGATGCTTGAGCAGATCCTGCGGCAGACGCGCAAGCTGATCGACGTGCTCGATGCGCGCACGCTGTCGCTGGTCAACAATGCGCAGGAGGATCGGCCCGTCCTGGCCGGCCGACCATGAACTGCCCGGCCACCCACCTCGATTCGGTCGCCGTGGAGGCGGACGCGCCGATCGGGGCCGCGGAAGTGCTGGCGCGTGCCCGGAGCGCGCGGGTCTACGACGTCGCCCGGGTGAGCCCGCTGGACGAGGCGCCGCTGCTGTCCGCCCGGCTCACCCGTCGCGTCCTGCTCAAGCGCGAGGACCAGCAGCCGGTGTTCTCGTTCAAGCTGCGCGGCGCCTACAACCGGATGGTGCAGCTCGACGCCGGTCAGCGCGCGCGCGGGGTGATCGCCGCCTCGGCCGGCAACCATGCCCAGGGCGTGGCGCTGGCGGCGGCCCGGCTCGGTATCCAGGCCACCATCGTGATGCCGGTGACCGCGCCGCAGGTGAAGGTCGACGCGGTGCGGCGGCTCGGTGGCAACGCGGTGCAGATCGTGCTGAGCGGCGACTCGTACAGCGACGCGCAGGCGACGGCGGCGCAGCTGCAGGCCGAGCGCGGCAGCCTCTTCGTGCATCCGTTCGACGACATCGACGTGATCGCGGGCCAGGCCACGGTCGGGCTGGAGCTGCTGCAACAGCACCCCGGGCCGCTGCAGGCGGTGTTCGTGCCGGTGGGCGGCGGCGGACTGCTGGCCGGCATGGCGGCCTGCATCAAGTCGTTGCGGCCCGAGGTGCAGGTGATCGGCGTGCAGATGGTCGACTCGGACGCGATGGCGCGCTCGCTGGAGGCCGGCGAGCGGGTGCTGCTGGGCGAGGTCGGCCTGTTCTCCGACGGCACCGCGGTGAAGCAGGTCGGCTCACTCAACTTCGCACTGTGCCAGCGCCATGTCGACGCGATGCTGCGGGTGGACACCGACGAAATCTGCGCGGCGATCCGCGACATCTATCAGGAAACCCGCAGCGTGCCGGAGCCGGCCGGCGCGCTGGCGCTGGCCGGACTGAAGCAGTACGCCGCGGCCCATCCCCCGGCCGAAGGCGCACTGGTCGCGGTGGTCTCCGGCGCCAACATGAACTTCGACCGGCTGCGCTTCGTCGCCGAACGCGCCGAGCTCGGCGAGCAGCGCGAGGCGATATTCGCGGTGACCATCCCGGAGGAGCGCGGCAGCTTCCGCCGCTTCTGTGCCGCCCTGGGCAAGCACAGCATCACCGAGTTCAACTACCGCATCGGCGATGCCAGCTCGGCGCATATCTTCGTCGGCGTGCAGATTGCCAGCCGCGACGAACGCGAGGCGCTGGTGGCGGCGTTCCAGGCGCAGGCCTTCGACGTGCTCGACCTCACCGACGACGAGCTGGCCAAGCTGCATCTGCGCCACATGATCGGCGGGCGCTCGCCGCTGGCGCGCGACGAGCTGCTGTACCGCTTCGAATTTCCCGAGCGACCCGGCGCGCTGGTGCGTTTCCTCGACCAGCTCCACCCGGACTGGAACGTCAGCCTGTTCCACTACCGCAACCATGGGGCCGATTACGGCCGCATCCTGGTCGGCATCCAGGTGCCCGCGCATGAACTCGTGCTGTTCCAGCGCTTTCTCGCCAGCCTGGGCTACCCGCATCGCAACGAGAGCGACCACCCGGCCTATCGCCTGCTGCTGGGCAGTTGAGCCGCCTGGCCACGCCACCCACTCAGAACAGGTCGATCGCGCCCGGGGCCATAGTCTGGCCCACCGCGCCGGAAGCCCTCAGGCTCTCGTAGCCGTACGTGCTGTTGCGACCGTTGTTCTTGGCGAAGTACAAGGCCTTGTCGGCGCGATCGAGCACGCTGGCAGGATAGTCGTGCACGCCGACGTGGGCGTAGCCGATGCTGACGGTGACCAGGCCGACCTGGGGAAAGGCGTACTCGGCGACGCGCTGGCGGAAGCGCTCGAGCACGGCATGCACCGTGGCCTCATCGGTCGCAGCGAACAGGATGACGAATTCTTCACCGCCAAAGCGGAACAGCACGTCGCTGCGGCGGAAGCAGGCACGCATCTGCTGGGCCAGCAGCAGGATCACCTCGTCGCCATAGATATGCCCGTAGGTGTCGTTGATGTGCTTGAAATGGTCGATGTCGAGAATCGCCAGCCATACCTGCGGCGCTCCCGCGGACGACGGGCCGGGCCGGGAGGGCTCCGGCTCCGCCACCGGGGGCTGCGTCGATTCATGCTGCTGCAGCAGCCGCTGCAGCTGACGCTCCAGGCTGCGCCGGTTGTACAGCCCGGTCAGCTTGTCGCGCTCGCTCTCCTGCAGCAGGCCGGTGTAGTTGGAGTAGATCCGCGCAAAACCATCGACGAGAGGGCGGCTGGTAGCGGGAGGCATGCAGCTGTCCAGCTCCAGCGCGCCGATCGCACGACCATCGCGCAGCATCGGCACGGTCAGGCGATGCATGCCATGGATCATTTCGGTGTGGACTTCCAGCTGCTCCATGCAGCGATTCACTCGCTCCAACGCGGGTTCGGCCGCATGCGGCTCGATCGCCCGCAATTGATAGTGACCCTGTTCGTCCAGCGCGCACTGCACGATGCTGTCCACGTGAGTACCGCCAACGGCCCGTTTCACCAGGGACACGCTCTGCGCCGACGACAACTCGGCCAGCGACAGCGCCAGGCTGTGATCGAGGGCATCGATATCGCGATGATGGGTGAACGCCGCCACCGAATCGAGCAGGCGCGAATGCGCGAACAGGCTGGCTCCTGCCGCAGGAGCGGCCGCGAGGGGCACGGCCTTGCTCACGGCATCATCGGCAGCTTCAGGGAAAAACGACGACGCGGAATCCCTTTCAGTTGTTTCGCACTCGACCATCGGTGTTCCAGGCGCCGGGACCGTGACGCTGGTCCCGCGCTTGCGCGGCGCCATCCAATGCGGTGTCGCCCAACCGAGCTATCGGCCGCTGCGCGCCGGGCTTTAGCCGTCCGGCGCCGACGGCTGCCGCATGGAGCTCCCGCGAGTGACCCATCGCGCGGTTCGGGGCGCTTCGGCGCGCTAGACTCCACTGCATGGCCCCTACTTCCCGCAAACGCCAGCGGCGCAGCGCCGCGCCTCCATCCACCGCCCGGCCGCGGCCCGGCATGCCAAAGCCCGCCAGCGGGACCTCCGCGCAACCGGCCGACAGTTCCAGCCACGCCACGCGGGTGCTGCACTGGCTGCTGCGCAAGCTGCCGCCGCGCTATCGCGAGAAGGCCCTGGATTACCTGGTACTGACCCGGATGGATCGCCCGGTCGGCGCGCTGCTGTTGCTGTGGCCGACCTGGTGGGCGCTGTGGCTGGCGGCCGGCGATTTCCCGCCGTGGAAGCCGTTGATCATCTTCACCCTGGGCGTGTTCGCGATGCGAGCGGCCGGCTGCGCGATCAACGACTACGCCGATCGCAAGCTCGACCCGCAGGTGGCGCGCACGGCCGAGCGGCCGATCGCCGCGGGCCGGGTCAGCCCGCGCGAGGCCTTGCTGGTGTTCGCCGCGCTGCTGCTGTTCGCCTTCGTGCTGGTGCTGTTCACCAACCGGCTGACCATCGAGCTGTCGTTCGCCGGCGCCGCGCTGGCCGCGCTGTACCCGTTCAGCAAGCGCTACACCTACATGCCCCAGGTGGTGCTGGGCGCCGCGTTCGGCTGGTCGATCCCGATGGCGTTCGCGGCGGTGTCGAACACGGTGCCGCCGCTGGGCTGGCTGCTGTTCATCGGCAACATCCTCTGGTCGGTGGTCTACGACACCGAATACGCGATGGTCGACCGCGAGGACGACCTCAAGGCCGGCGCGAAGTCCACCGCGATCCTGTTCGGCGACGCCGACCTGCCGATCCTCGGCATGCTGATGGGCACGTTCCTGCTGGCGATGCTGTTCGTCGGCCAGCGCGCCGCGCTGGGCTGGCCGTACTGGCTCGGCCTGCTGATCGCCGCCGGGCTGTTCGGCTACCAGCACTGGCTGATCCGCGACCGCCTGCGCGACGCCTGCCTCGCTGCGTTCCGCCACAACAACTGGTTGGGCCTGACCCTGTGGGTCAGCATCGTGCTGGCGCTCGCGCTGCGCTGATACCACCTGTAGGAGCGCACCCTGTGCGCGATGCTTTTGGCGTCGTGACGAAAGGCGTCGCGCACAGGGTGCGCTCCTACGCGCTCCTACCTCGCGGTGCTCGTGCCAGCGCCCACACGTCGATCCTCGCCACGCCCGCGCGCCTGAGCACCCGCGCGCACTCGGCCACGGTCGCACCGGTGGTCATCACGTCGTCGAGCACAGCCACATGTGCGGGTAGCACGGTCCCCTCTCGCAGCGCGAAGGCGCCGCGGACATTTCGGCGGCGATGGGTTGCGTCGAGCTCGGTCTGTGCCTCGGTGGCGCGTATCCGTTGCAGCAGATCGTGACGCATCGGCACACCCAGCCGGCGCGCCAGCGGCCTGGCCAGTTCCAGCGACTGGTTGTAGCCGCGCCGGCGAAGCCGGCTGCGGTGCAGTGGCACCGTCAGCAGCAGTTGCGGCGACACGGTCGGGCAGGGCTCGCGCTGCCACAGTGTGGACAGCACGCGGCCGGCCGCCAGGTCGGCGCCGAATTTGTAGCGGGATTCCAGCCGATCCAGTGGCCAGCCATAACGGAAAGGCACCCACGCCGCATCCCACGGTGGCGCCCGGCGCACACATTCGCCGCACAGCGGCGCCGCGCTCGCCAGCGGCAGCGCGCAACGGGCACAGCAAAGGCGGTTGCGCGGCAGTTCGGCATTGCAGTCCGCACAGAGGTCGAGGCCATCGGCGCCCGCCGCGCCGCACAGCAGGCAACGCAGTGGCAGCACGAAATGCCGCCAGCCTTGCCAGAGGGTCATCAGCGCCTCCGTGCGCATGTCCGCTCAGCCGGCCGGCTTGTACAGCGCGGCGTCGAGGATCGACCACAGGTGGATCAGCCAGCCGAGCAGCACGATCCACAACAGCGCGGCCAGCACGAACATGATGACCGCCATCAACAGGCGTCCCTGCACCAGCTGGCCCAGTCCGGGAATGAAGAAGCTGCAGATGGCTGCGAGCACGTTGCCGGTACTGCCCTGTCCTTCACTCATGCCATCCGCTCCCCATCCGCCATGCCGATGCCCCGATGGTAGCGGCTGCACGGCGATCATGCCTCGTCAACCATTCCACCGCGTATCGAGTTGACACGCCCCGGGCCGGCTTCCACACTTCCGCGCCTCACGTCCGGGAGTTGCCGTTCCATGCTCGACACCACCATCCGCCACGACTGGACCCGCGCCGAGGTGGCCGCGCTGTTCGACCTGCCGTTCAACGAGCTGCTGCATCGCGCGCATCAGGTGCATCGCGCGCTCCATGACCCGAACGCGGTGCAGGTGTCCACCCTGCTCTCGATCAAGACCGGCGGCTGCCCCGAGGACTGCGCCTACTGCCCGCAGGCGGCGCGCTACGACACCGGCGTGGCGGCGCAGAAGCTGATGGAGATCGACGAGGTGATGGAGCGCGCCCGCGCGGCCAAGGCCGCCGGCGCCAGCCGCTTCTGCATGGGCGCCGCCTGGCGCGGCCCGAAGGACCGCGACATCCCCAAGGTCGCCGCGATCGTCAGCGCGGTGAAGAGCCTGGGCCTGGAAACCTGCGCCACGCTGGGCATGCTCGGCGACGGCCATGCGCAGGCGCTGAAGGACGCGGGGCTGGACTACTACAACCACAACATCGACACCGCGCCGGAGTTCTACGGCGAGATCATCCACACCCGCGAATACCAGGACCGCCTGGGCACGCTGGAGCAGGTGCGCGACGCCGGCCTGAAGACCTGCTGCGGCGGCATCGTCGGTATGGGCGAGACGCGCGACCAGCGCGCCGGCCTGCTGCAGGCGCTGGCCAACCTGCCCGCGCATCCGCAGTCGGTGCCGATCAACCAGCTGGTGCCGGTACCCGGTACGCCGCTGGCCAACGCCGACAGACTCGATCCGTTCGAGTTCGTGCGCGCGATCGCGGTGGCCCGGCTGCTGATGCCGGCCTCGGTGATCCGGCTCTCCGCCGGGCGCCAGCAGATGGACGATGCGGTGCAGGCGCTGTGCTTCTTCGCTGGCGCCGGCTCGATCTTCTACGGCGAGAAACTGCTGACCACCGGCAATCCGGACGTGGCGGCCGACCGCGCGCTGTTCCGCCGCCTGAACCTGCATCCGATGGAAGTGGTCGAACACGCCGGCACCGTGCATGCCGACATCATGCAGACCGACGACGCGGTGGCGGGCCAGGCGGGTTGCGGACAGGGTTGTGGCTGCTCGACCGCGGCCTGACCTGCTGCAACGTCTGGCCGTCCAGACGGCCGAACGCGAGCAGGCCCACCTGCTGCGCCGACTGCGCACGATCGAACAGGCCGAAGGCCCGTGGCTGCAGACGGGCGGCCGGCGGATGCTGTCGTTCTGCAGCAACGATTATCTGGGGCTGGCCCGGCACCCGCAGCTGATCGCCGCACTCACCCGCGCGGCGGCGCAGGAAGGCGTCGGCAGCACCTCCGCGCACCTGATCTGCGGCCACCGCGCCGGGCACGCGCGACTGGAACAGGCGCTGGCCGCGTGGACCGGCCGCGAACGGGCGCTGCTGTTCTCGACCGGCTACATGGCCAACCTCGGCGTGCTGCAGGCGTTGCTGGCACCCGGCGATATCTGCGTGCAGGACAAGCTCAACCACGCCTGCCTGATCGACGGCGCGAAGCTCGGCGGCGCCGAACTGAAGCGCTATCCACATGCCGATGTCGGCGCCGCCGCACGCCAGCTGGGCAGCCGTCCCGGCGCCGCCGCGCTGCTGGCCACCGATGGCGTATTCAGCATGGACGGCGATGTGGCGCCGCTGCGCGAGTTGGCGGCCTTGTGTGCGAAAGAGCAGGCCACCCTGCTGGTCGACGATGCCCACGGCCTGGGCGTGCTCGGCCCGCGCGGCGCCGGCAGCGTCGGCGCCGCCGGCCTGGGCCAGCACGAGGTGCCGCTGCTGATGGCCACGCTGGGCAAGGCGCTGGGCTGCGCCGGCGCATTCGTGGCCGGACCGGCCGCCTTGATCGACGGCCTGATCCAGTTCGCGCGGCCATACATCTACACCACCGCGATGCCGCCGGCGCTGGCTGCCGCCGCGCTGGAAGCGGTGCAGCTGGCGCAGGCGGAAGACTGGCGGCGCGACCGGCTCGCCGCCCTGATCGCGCGCTTCCGCCGTGGTGCCGAGCAGCTCGGCCTGCCGCTGATGGCCTCCACCAGCGCGATCCAGCCGCTGCTGCTGGGCCACGCCGACGCGGCCGTGGCGGCGATGCAGGCGCTGGACGCGCAGGGCCTGCTGGTCAGCGCGATCCGTCCGCCCACCGTGCCGGCGGGGCAGGCGCGGCTGCGCATCACGCTCTCGGCCGCGCACGAGGAAGACCACGTGGACCGCCTGCTGGGCGCGCTGGAAACCCTGCGGTTGCCCCGCCGTTCAAGCTGATCCCGACCCGCCACGTATAATGCCCCGCTTGCTTCCGCGATACCCACGCATGTCGATCGTCAACATCTCCGCCTACAAGTTCATCAGCCTGGACGACCTGCCCGCGCTGCGCGAGCGGCTGCTCGAGCGCTGCGAGGCGCTGGCGCTGAAGGGCACGATCCTGCTGGCGCCGGAGGGCATCAACCTGTTCCTGGCCGGCTCGCGTGAGCAGATCGACGGCTTCATGGCGAGCCTGCACCAGGACGCGCGCTTCGCCGATATCGAGCCGAAGGAATCGCTGTCCGACCGCGTGCCGTTCGGGCGCATGCGGGTGCGGCTGAAGCGCGAGATCATCACCATGCGCCTGCCCACGATTCGCCCCGAGGGCGGTCGCGCACCGGCGGTCGACCCGGCCACCTTGCAGCGCTGGCTGGACCAGGGCCACGACGACGCGGGCCGCGAGGTCGTGCTGCTGGACACGCGCAACGACTACGAAACCGACGTGGGCAAATTCCCGCAGGCGATCGACTACCGACTGGCCAGCTTCACCGGCTTTCCCGCTGCCATCGCCGCCGACCGCGCACGCTACGAAGGCAAGACCGTGGTCTCCTACTGCACCGGTGGCATCCGCTGCGAGAAGGCCGCGCTGCACATGCGCGACCTGGGCATGCAGCACGTCTACCAGCTCGAAGGCGGCATCCTGAAATACCTGGAGCAGACACCGGCCACGCACTGGCAGGGCGGCTGCTTCGTGTTCGATGAGCGGGTGGCGGTGGACCAACAGCTGCGACCCGCGGCTCTGCCCCCTCTCCCCTGCGGGGAGACGACTGCATGGATGCAGGAGGTAGAGCAATGCAGGGAGCAATTGCCGAGGGCTGGGGTGAGGGGCCACGCTGGCGATGAGGCTGGATCGGAGCGTGCTTCGAGCAACTTCCCCGCGAGCACCCGCCCCTCACCTCAATCCTCTCCCCAAGGGGGAGAGGAAGCGAACGCAACAAGCGCGGCGCCTGATGGAGTCACGGCATGACCCTGCATATCGACCGACGTGGAAACGGCCCGGTGCAGCTGGTGCTGATCCACGGCTGGGCGATGCACGGTGGCGTGCTGCGGCCGCTGGTCGAGGCGCTGGCCGAGCGCTGCACGATGCATGTGGTCGACCTGCCCGGGCACGGCTATTCGCGCGACTGCGGCCTGCCGCTGGAGCCGCACGCCTGCGTGGCGGCGATTGCCGCCGCGACGCCGCCGGCGATCTGGCTGGGCTGGTCGCTCGGTGGACTGGTGGCGCTCACCGCCGCGCTCGATCTGCCGCGGCACGTGCAGGCGCTGGCGATGCTGTGCGCCACGCCGAAGTTCGTGCGCGACGCCGGCTGGCCGCATGGCAGCGATGGCGCGCTGGTGCACCAGCTGGCCAGCGACCTGGAAACCGACTACCGCGCCACGCTGGATCGCTTCCTGACGCTGGAGACCCTGGGCAGCGCCGATCCGCGCGCCGAATTGCGCCAGCTGCGCGAGCTGGTGTTCGCCCGCGGCGAGCCGGACCTGCGCGTGCTGCAGGAAGGCATCCACCTGCTGGAGAGCAGCGATCGCCGCGCGGCCCTGCCCGACCTGGCCGTGCCCAGCGCATGGATTGCCGGACGCCGCGACCGGCTGGTGCCGCCGCAGGCGATGGCCTGGTCGGCCAGCCAGTGCGGCGGGGACTACCGCGAGATTCCGCAGGCCGGCCACGCGCCGTTCTTCGGCCACGTCGAGGCGCTGGTGCAGGCGCTGGAGCCACTGTTCGCGGGGCAACGCGCCGGCCTTGCTTCCATGAGTTTTTCCGATGAATGAATTCCATCTCGACCGCCGCCAGGTGCGCCGCAACTTCAGCCGGGCGGCGACCACTTACGAACAGCACGATGTGCTGCAGCGCGAAGTGCAGACCCAGCTGCTGGAGCGGCTCGATTTCTACAAGGAGCAGCAGCCGGCGCGGGTGCTCGACGTGGGCGCCGGCACCGGTCGCGGCAGCGAGCTGCTGAAGCAGCGCTACCCCAAGGCCGAGGTGATCGCGATGGATCTGGCGCTGCCGATGCTGCGCGCCGCCAAAGCGCACAGCAGCTGGCGCCGGCCGTTTGCGCGGGTCTGCGCCGAAGCCAGTGCGCTGCCGCTGGCCGACCACAGCGTCGACGTGCTGCATTCCAACCTGTGCTTCCAGTGGATCGACGACCTGCCCGCGCTGTTCGGCGAATGCATGCGCGTGCTGAAACCCGGCGGCCTGATGGTGTTCTCCAGCTTCGGCCCGGACACGCTGAAGGAACTGCGCGCGGCCTGGGCCGAGGCCGACCAGCAGCCGCACGTGAGCCGCTTCCTGGACATGCACGACGTGGGCGACGCGATGCTCGCCGCCGGCCTGCGCGACCCGGTGCTGGACGTGTTCCGCTACACCCTCACCTACAGCGAGCCACGCAAGCTGCTGGTGGAATTGCAGGGACTGGGCGCCACCAATGCGGACCAGACCCGCGGGCGCGGCCTCACCGGCAAGAGCCGTTACCGCCGCATGCTGGCCGCCTACGAGACGATGCGCGAGGACGGCCGCATCCCGGCGACCTGGGAAGTGGTCAGCGCGCATGCGTGGGGTGCGCCGGTGGGCCAGCCGCGACGGGTCAGCGGTGGCGGCGAGATCGCCAGCTTCTCGATCGACAGCCTGCGCGGTTCGCGCCGCTGAACCGATCCGCGCCGCGCATCGGTTGATGCGTGGCGCGGCGGATGCTCAGGGCCGCTCTTGCGATGCTTCGGAGGCCTGCTGACGGAGCTGATCCGCAGCCGGCACCTTCACCGCGGCCAACCCGGCGCTGCGCAGACTGCGATCGAGCGCGGCCAGCTCGTTCTGGCGGATTCCCTGCCACAGCGCCAGGGCCTTGCCGTAGCGCGCCTCGCCGGCCGCAGCCACCTGGCGCTGGCCGTCGGTGGGGGCGCGGTCGGCGCCTTCCACGTCGGTGGCGATATCGGTCAGGCCGTCGTTGATCGCGCGCAGGTTGAGCGCGTTCTCGCCGCCGCCGCTGACCAGCGGCGCGGTCTGCTGCAGCAGCGCCTCGACCGACTGGCGCTGCGCGGCGTGGGCGGCATCGCCGGTCAGCTTCGCATCCAGTGCGGTCAGCTGCTCGCGCACGGCCTGCACTTCGCCGTAGCTCTGCCACACCTTCAGCAGGCTGGCGCCGAGGTCGCGCGACAGGGCCAGCCCGGCGCTCAGGTCAGCCCGGCTGACCCGGGTTTCGCGCGGGTCCATCGTCACCACCAGCGGCGCCCGATAGGACTTGCCGTCGACCTGCAGCACCAGCTGGTAGGTGCCGGGCAGTGCCAGCGGCCCCTCCGGTGTCACCGGGGTATCCGAATCCCAGCTGGTGGAAATGCTGTAGCCGTACTTGATCGCCTGCGGGCGCAGGTAGCGCAGGTCCCACACGAAGCGATGCGCGCCGGCGCTGGCCGACAGCGGGGCGCCGGGGCGCAGCCAGCCCTTGGCGAAGTAACGATCGGCGTCCAGCTCGGCCGGCCGGTCGGCGCTGGAGAAACGCCGCACCAGCGCGCCCGCGCTGTCGCGGATCTCCAGCGTCACCGGGCCTTTCGCCGCGTGGGCGAGGCGGTAGTCGATCACCGCGCCGGCCGGCGGGTTCTGCCCCAGCGGGGTTTCCGGCGGCAGCGGGGTGTCCTTGTTCTCGTTCGCGCGCACGCGCACGGCCGGGGCCGGCGTATACAGATGCGCCGGGGCGCGGGCGATCGCGGCGCTGACCTGGCGCAGCGGCGTCACGTCGTCGAGCACCCAGATCGCGCGGCCCTGGGTCGCCACGATCAGGTCGTTGCCGTGCACCAGCAGGTCGCGCACCCAGGCGGTCGGCAGGTTGCGCTGCAGCGACTGCCAGTGGCCGCCATCGTCGAAAGAGACGAACACGCCCTGGTCGGTACCCGCATACAGCAGGCCGGCGCGCACCGGATCGGCGCGCACCACATCGACGAAGCTGGTCTTCGGCAGGTTGGCGGAAATCTCGGTCCAGCTGGCGCCGTAATCGTGCGTGCGCCACACCTGCGGGCTGAAGTCGTCCCGCCGATGGGTGTCGACCGCGGCATAGGCGGTGCCCGGCTTCAGCGCGGAAACATCCAGCGTGCTGATCTTGGCCCACACCCGCAGCCCCTTCGGGGTCACGTCGTGCCAGCTCTTGCCGCCGTCGCGGGTGAGCTGGACCAGGCCGTCGTCGGTACCGACCCAGATCTCGTCGTTGTCCGACGGCGAGGGCGCGATGCTGTAGATCACGCCGTAGCCGCAGTCGCGGGCCTCGGCCGCGCTCGGGTTGCCATCGCAGTGCGTGGCGCCGGCGCGCTTGCCGTTCAATGCGGGGCTGATCACGTCCCAGTGCTCGCCCTGGTCGGTGGTGCGGAACAGCACCTGCGCGCCCATGTACAACGGATACGGCGGCTTCGCCGCGAACGCGATCGGGGTAATCCAGGTGTAGTGGTACTTGTAGTCGGTGGGCCGCTCGCCGTAGCTGTTGACCGGCCACGGCGTCACGTTCTGCACCACGCCGGTCTGCCGGTTCCAGCGCGACACGCGCCCGCCCAGGCCGGAGCCGAACACGATGTTGGCGTCGGCTGGATCGGGCAGGTCGTAGTCGCGCTCGTCGCCACCGACCGGGTGCCAGTCGCGGAAGCTCAGCGCGCCGTAGTCGCTGCGGCTGGCGAGGCCGACCGTGCCGGAATCCTGCTGGCCGGAATAGATCCAGTACGGGAACTCGTTGTCGGTGGCGAGGTGGTAGAACTGGCCGGTGGGCTGGTTGTACCAGCTGCTCCAGCTCTCGCCGCCGTTGAGGGTGACTACCGCGCCCTGGTCGCTGGCGGTGATCATGCGGCGCGTGTCGTTCGGGTTGATCCACAGGTAGTGGTAATCGTCGCCGCCGGGCGCGCCCTTGAACACCTCCCAGCGCTTGCCGCCGTCGCTGGAGACGCGGATCGACTGGCCGGCCGAATAGATCCGGTCGCGATCCTTCGGGTCGACCGTGATGCGGCTGAAGTAATCGTTGGCCAGCCAGTCGGCGTGGCTGGTTGCCTGCCAGCTGGCGCCGCCGTCGTCGGACCGGTAGAGGCCGCTCTGCGCCGGTGCGCCCGCGTCATTGACCACCGCGTAGATCCGGCCGCCGCTGGCGGTGGCGATACCGATGCGACCGAGCTCACCGGCGGGCCAGCCCTTGCCGCCCAGGCGCGTCCAGCTCACGCCGCCATCGCCGGATCGATACAGCGCGCTGCCCGGCCCCGCGTTCGGCTGGAAGTACGACAGCCACGGGTAATTGCGCACCTGCCACGCCGCCGCGTAGACGATCGCGGGGTTGGCCGGGTCGGCCGCCATGTCGACGATGCCGGTGTTGTCGTCGATGTACAGGGTCTGCGTCCAGCTCTTGCCGCCATCGGTGGAACGGAATACCCCGCGCTCGTGGTTCGGCCCGAAGTAGTGGCCCAGCGCCCCAACCAGCACGGTGTCCGGATGCCGCGGATCGACCAGGATCCTGCCGATATGCCGGGTCGCCTCCAGCCCCACGTGCTGCCAGTGCTTGCCGCCATCGGCCGAGCGATACACGCCGTTGCCCGCGCCCACGTCGTAACGCGCGGCCACCTGGCCGGTGCCGGCGTAGACCACGTTCGGGTCGGACGGCGCCACCGCCAGTGCGCCCACCGACGAGGCCGGCTGATGATCGAACAGCGACTGCCAGGTGCGGCCCGCGTCGTTGCTCTTCCACACCCCGCCTCCGGCGGTACCGATGTAGAACGTATCCGGCTGCGCCGGCACCCCCGCCGCCATCGTCGCCCAGCCACCGCGGAACGGCCCGAGCTGACGCCATTCCAGCGCACCGGTGACGCTGGCGGGGATCGGCGCTTCGGCCGCATGAAGCTGGCTGGCGGCAGACAAGACGAATGCGCTGATCAACGCGACGGAACGGAATGCATGGCGAATCGGCATGAAGACACCTTCAACTGGCGATGGCTGAAACGAGTTGCTGACGATACTCCGCGAGATCCCCGCGGTGTTCGGATCATGGTCAAGCTGGCGCGGATGGCAACTCGAAATCCAGCAGCGCGCTCTCGACCAGGCTGCCCAGGTAGACCATGCCATGACGGCGACAGGCGCCGGACCGTTGCCGGGTCTGCCAGCCCACTCGGGGTTCGATCGATCAGAACGTGTAATTGAGCGAGGCGCCGACGCCGTAGTCCGGGCTGCCATTGGCCATGCCGGCGAGCGCGTAGCTCTGCAAGCGGAAACCGTGGCTGAACTTGTGCTTCCAGTAAGCCGCCACTTCGCTTTGCGTTGCACCCCCCACGGAGATGCGCTCGCGGTAGCTGTAATACATGCCCAGATGGTCGTTGCCCGCCACCCGATAGTCCACGCCCGCGTTGGCATTCATGCCGTTCTTGAGCTTGATGTACGGCGAGCTGCCATAGCTCATCCAGCCCACGCCGCCGAACGGCGTCCACTTGCCGAGGACCTTGTAGCTGTCCACGGAAAGGCCGTAGTCGTTCTGGCCCGTGCCCAACCCCTTGTTGACGTCGGCCGTACCGAATTTCACCTTGCCGGTGAGATCGAGAGCGAAGCTGCGGTCGGCGCTGGACAGCAGTGCATAGCCGGCCGAGGCCACGACATCTCCAAACCCGGAAGCCGACGTGGCGGCCCTCGATGTGCTGCCGCCGCTGGAGGACCCACCGCCCAGAAGATCGCCCAGGCCGCGCCCCAGCGGATTGCTGTTGTCGACCGGGCCGGTGCCGGGGATGACGCTACCCGAACCACGGATGTGGACATACGGGACGGTGAGCGTGAGGGTCCAGCGGTCAGTCCGGTAAGCGGCCGTGAAAGGGGCCGACCAGATATCGGTGGTGGTGTCGCCGCCATAGTCGCCGCTACTGAAGTTGGCGCCGGTGTCGATACTGAAGTGGTTGGTCGCGTGTGCGATCGGCACGCCGATCAGCAGCAGGCTGCCGAGCAGCATCCGGCTCGTGTACTTGTGCATGCCGCGGGTCTCCCTGATGAATTCACGGGGCGGGCCCGGCTTCTCGCCGGGCCCGCAAGGGCACTGGGTCGGGGTAGATCAGCCGGCCGGACCGCCAGGCGATCGGGACGCCGATGGGTCAGTGCTGCTGCGCGCCGGCATCGGCGCTCGCACCACCATCGGCCTGCGCCGACGCGGAGATGCCATCCCGCGCCGAACCGTGGACGCCCGCCCGACCGCTGGCGTGGCCCGCGCCGGTCGCAGTGGACTCCGCGCCTGCGGCGGGCGTTGCCCGGGTGCCAACCGCACTGCCGGCGTGACCGCTCGCGTTGCCGCTGGCAGCGCCCGAACCCGACAAGTCGACCGGGGCGTGTGACAACGCCGTTTTCGCTGATTGCACGCCGGTAGCGGCCGTGCCCCGGGCGGCATGCACCGAACGCTGCGCGCGGCCGGACGCGTTGCCGGCTGCATCCTGCACCCGGCTCACTGCGCCCCGCGCCCCACTCTTCGCGCCCGAGGCGGCGGCACGCGCCCGACCGAGTGCCTGACCTGCGCTGCTGGAAGCGGCATCGCGCGCGGCGGCGGCATCGATTCCGCCAGCCGCGGAGCTGCCCAGGGCAGCCGCACCGTTCAGCGCGGCATCGCCGTTCGGCCCGGCGCTGGCACCGGCCGCCCCGGTGAGTCCGGTGGCGGTGGCGGCGACGGCCGAGCCATGCGCCTGGCCGACGTCACGCGTTGCTGTGTCCGTCGCCGACGCAGCGACCGAAGAGGCGCGCCCGCGCAGGCGTTCAGCGCGATGCTCCGCGCCCACGCGGTTGATGTCGGGTACATTGACTTGTCCCGCGCCATGCACGGCACCACCGATCTGGCCACCGACCTGGCCCATCGCGGAATTCATCGGGCTGGTCAGCCCACCACCCAGTCCACCGCCGAGCGCGCCGCCGCCCAGCACCTGGGCATGCACGGGCACGACGATCGCCAGCGCAAAGGCACCCGCGATCAGGGTCTTGTTGAGGGTCTTGTTGAGGGTCTTGTTGAGGGTCTTGTTGTTGAGGGTCTTGTTTCGCATGAGGGGACCTCCTGCCGGCGGTACATCCGCGGCTTGCAAGGTCCATTACGTCCGGGCTCCCGGGATCCTTCCCTGGCACAAGACCACATTCGGTTTTCGTTCAGTCTCAGGGTGACAGCAGGCCGTAGCCGTAGCGCGGGTCCCGGCCAGGAGCGCCGAGATCGCGGGCCTCGCTGGCCAGACGCTGCACGACCCGGGCGGCGGCACCCTGGCGCGGCGCGCTCAGCAACTGGGCGGCCCTGCGCGCCACGATCGGTGACGCGAACGAGGTGCCGCGCATCGCATGCCGGCCGTTGCCGACCAGACCCGACGCGCAGAAGGCGACCTGGTCGCCACTGCCCGACTCGGGCAGCACGCGATCGTGTGCATCGACACCGCTGACCCCGATCACGCCCGGATAGGCCGCCGGAAACAGCGGCGGCGCCGCCGGTCCATCGTTGCCGACCGCCGCGACCAGCACATGCCCGCGCGCGATCATCGCCTGCACGGCGCGCGCGAGTACCGGGTTGTCGGGACCGACCAGGCTGATATTGATCACCGGCACCCCTTCGCGTGCCATCCAGGCCAGCGCGTCGACGAGATTCGAGGTGGTGCCGCCGACCTTGTCGCCACACCACAGGTCGGCGGCGTACAGCGTGTCCGGATCACCCTCGACGAGGCGCGCGGCCACCGCAGTGCCATGCCGCGATATCGCCGCCGTCGCGCAGCCATGCTCTTCCATGCTTACATGCGCCAGCGCCGGGTCGGCCGGGTCGACGCCGCCGTCGATCAGTCCCACCCGCCGCGGCATCGCCGTGGACGGCGTGGTTGCCGAAGTGTTTTCGCCGACGGCATGCCCATCGCCCGCGGGCAGGTACAGGTGCTGGTAGGTGAACGCCGCAGACGGCACCGCCTGCCGCAGGGCACGCATCGCCCTGGCCTCGCTGCGCCCGCGGGTGTCGTGCAGGACCACCAGGTTCAAACCCAGCGATGCGTCTGCAGGAGACGGGGTATCGGCGGTAAAACCTTGCGCCTGCAGTGCCGCCAGTTGCGCGGGCGTCGGATCCATTACCAGGAATTCCCCGCGCAGCACCGGATTGCCGTGCGGGTCTATCGCCACGCGCCGGGGTTCCTCCCGCCGCAAGGCATCGATTTGCAGCTGTCGGGTCAGCGCCCGGGTCGAACGCAGCAGGTCGTCGAGACGCGGCATCGGCGCGACGGAAGGCAGGCCGGGCAACCCCACACCTGGTATCTGCGCGCCCGGCAAACCCCGCACCGCACCGAGCACTTGCGCCCCCGCAGGCGCCGCACCGAGCAAGGCGAACCCGATGACCAGCAACGAGATATGCAACGAAGATGGGCGCGGCATGGGCATGACGAACCTGATCGGAAGCGGAGAGCCCGGATGCTAGCATTGAGCGAATTTACGCTTCCGAACCGCGCCACCAGGTGCGAGGGAAGGAATTGCTCCCCTCAAACGTACTGGAAAGGTCATACGTGGATCCGAGCCAAACCGTGCGCGAAGGATTGCTCCCGCTGCTGCCTCGCTTGCGTCGCCTGGCGCGGGCCCTGGCAGGTCAGGTCGCCGACGCCGACGATCTGGTGCAGCTCGTGCTGGAGCGCGCACTGGCTCGGGCGGAACAGTGGCGGCCGGACGCCGCGCTGGACAAATGGGTGTTCGCGATTGCGCGCAACGCCTGGCGGGATGAACTGCGTGGGCGCGGCCGGTCGCAAAACCTGTTCGCGCCCGAGGAAGCCGGAGTCACTGCAGCAGACGGCGCCAGTACACCCGCACAGACGCTGGATCTGGCGGCGGCGCTGGCGACGCTGCCGCCGGATCATCGCGAGGTGGTGGCGCTGGTGCTGGTCGAAGGACTGTCGTACAGCGAGGCCGCCGAGCTGTTGGAGGTGCCGGTGGGAACCGTCACCAGCCGTCTGGCGCGTGCCCGCGCCTCCCTGCAAGCCCATCGTGGGAAGGACGCATGAATCCGATCGACGACGACACATTGCAGGCCTACGTGGATGGCGAGCTCGACGCGGCGGGCGCCGCGCGGATCGACGCCGCGCTGGCGCACGACGATGTGCTTGCCCGCCGAGTGCAGCAGGCGCGCGCATTGCGTGCGCAGCTCAAGGCCGCGTTCGATCCGGTACTCGACGAGCCGGTGCCGGCACATCTGTCCGCCTTGTTGCGGCCGACCTCCGCGCAAGCCACCCCTGCACCGGCAGCTCACCCGACGCACTCCGCCCGCCGCGGATTTGGCGCAGGCCGGCATCGCGCCCGGCGTCGCTGGTGGGTGCCGGGCGCCGCGGTGGCCGCGTCGATTGCCGTGCTCGCGGTGGCGCTGTGGTGGAAGCAGGGTAACGAGCTGGTACGAGTGCACGACGGCCAGCAATTCGCGGCGGGCGCGCTGTCGAGGGCGCTCGACCAGGACCTGGCCAGCGCCCCCGATCCGCATGCGTCGATCGCCATCGGCCTGAGTTTCCGCAGTGCCGATGGCAACATCTGCCGCACCTTCGTCCAGCGCACCCGGCCAGCAATGGCCGGGCTCGCCTGCCATGAGGCAGCCGGCTGGTCGCTACCCGTGATCAGCGCGGCTGAAAAGCCGGCGGGCGGCGAACTGCGACAAGCGGCGAGTGCGCTGCCACTGGCCGTGCAGGCGGCGGTCGATGCGCGCATCCGGGGCGAGGCGTTCGATGCGCAGCAGGAGCGCGCCGCACGTGATGCCGGCTGGCGCTGAGTCCGCGACCAGCGCGCGACCGGCTGCTGTTCCGGGTCGATGCGTGCGCCGCGCAAGCATCGACGATCACAGCGCCAGGCGCACTCCCGCATACCAGGAACGCCCCAGCGCCGGCTCCAGCCCGGTCTGCCAGACGCGGTCGTAGTACCGACGATCGGCGAGATTGCTGACGCCGGCGAGCAGGGTGAGGTGGCGGTTGAGCTGCCAGTCGCCGGCCAGATCCAGCACGGTGTAGGCCGGAATGCGCGCAGGCAGGTAGCTGTCGCCGCTGCCGCGCGACTGGTCGGAATCCTGCCAGTATTGCGCGGCCGAGGAGACCGCGGTGAGGCTGAGCTTGAGGCGCTGTTCCACGCGCCAGGTCACACCGGCCTTGAGCAGATGGCGCGGTGCGTAGGCCGGGGTCTTGCCGACCTGGCCGGGGATCGCGCTGGCAGTGAATCGCGCATTCAGCAGGCTGGCGCTGATGAACGCTTCCAGATGCTCGCCATGCTCGGCCCGTGCGCTGCGCGCCAGCAAATCGTAGTTGAGCTGCCCCTCGAAACCGCGGCTGCGGGTGTCGCCGCTGTTCACCTCGATCACGTCGGTGGCGTTGATGTGCTGCGCCTCGATGCGGTTCCTGAAGTCGATCCAGAACACGCTGACGTCGTAGTACAGGCCGGTCACCGGCACGCCATGCACACCCAGCTCGTACGACAGCGACTTCGACGGATCGGGCGCGTGGCCGGGCACGATGTTGGCGAACGGCGAGGCCATGTCGAAGTAGCGCAATGGACGCCAGCCCTGCGACACGTTGAAGTAGGTCTCGTTGCCGTGGCCGAAGTCGTTGCCGATGCCCAGCCCGAACAGCGGCACCGTGCGCGCGTCTGCCTCATGAATCAGCGGACGGCTGAGGAACGGCGGCCTGACGCTTTCGTCGACCGCCACCCGCTCATGCTCCAGCCGCACCGACGGCACGATGTGGAAGCGATGCGGCAGGCGGAACACGTTCTCGGCGAACACCGCCGCATAGTCGGAACGGCGCGACTGCCGCAGTCGCGGCGTGCCGCTGCGGTCGTAGTGGTCCGCGTAGAGATTGCTGCTGGTCCACTGCCGGAACGGATCGTCACCGTGGAACAGCGTGGTGCCGACGGTGAAGGCGTTGCCCTGGCCCCACTTCCTGCGCAGGCGCAGGTCGGCGCCGCCGGTGCGGAACTGCTCGTCCTGCACGGTGGTGCTGCTCGGTGGCGGCTGCGGCGCCAGCGCCCCGCTGGCCGAGCGGCTGGCCAGATCCTGATACGCGAACCACAGCTTGCCCTCGAACAGCCAGCCGTCGGCGAACTCGTGGCGGTGGCCGAGCACCAGCTGGTCGCGGCTGACCCAGTCGCGGTTGTATGGCGTCGGCGTGGCCCGCGGGTTGACCTGCCACTGCGGATAACCCAGCCGGCCGGCATCGCCGGAGGCCGCGTCGATCACATGCAGGTCGAGCCACCACAGCTGCCTGTCGTCCGGGCGATAGCCGACGTACAGATCGGCCTGGCGCATCTGCGAGCCGGCGTTCGGACGGCTGCCGTCGCTGCCTACATAGGCGGCATCGGCGCGATAGGTCCAGCGCCCGCGGCTGCCCTCGACCGCGTTGTAACTGGAATACAGCCCGTGGTTGCCGACCACCTGCTCGCTGCTGACGGCCAACGGGGCGCCGAGGGCGGGACGGCGCGACACCAGGTTGATCACCGGCGCCGGCTCGGGCCCGTACAGCAGGCTGGAACCGCCGCGGATCAGCTCGACCCCGGACAGGCCCTGGGTCAGCGGCATCGCGTACAGGGTGGGAAAGCCGATCCAGTCGCTTTGCAGCGGAATGCCGTCCTGCATCACCAGCACGTATTCCGATTCCTGCGGATTGCCCAGGCCGCGATAGCCGAGGTTGAACTGGGTCGGCGTGGGCTGCTGCGACACCTGCACCCCGGGCGAGCGCGCCAGCAGCTGGTCCAGGTTGTTGCCGATCACCGTGGGCTGGTCGGCCAGATGGGTCACCGTGGTTTTCTTGGTCACGGTGATCCTCGTGCCGTCGACCTCGGGCAGCATGTGTTCGAGCTTGGCCTTGAGCGTCTCGCGCCAGCTCTCGGCATGCACGTCGACCGGCGCCAGCTCGGTCGACGATTTCGTGGCGGATGACGCCGCCTGCTGCGCCGGTGCCGCGGCGGAGACGAGCGCCAGGGCGACAGCCAGCGGCAGCAGAGCGTGGCGCGAAATCGACATGCGTAACCCCGATAAAAGTCCAGCCGCACGTTATCACCCAGCGCGCGGCGATCCGCCATAGGCCAGAGGTTTACCCGCCGCACCGTCGCCTGGCGCCCGCCAGACGCGTAGTCTTCGCAGCTGTCGCATCGCTCCACCGTTGCGCAGGGGCACATGTGACGTCCTGGTCGGCCGCGATGCGGCCAGCCGCAGCCCGCTGCCGGCGGGTGACACCAGAGGGAGGTCTGGTTCCATGCGTATGTCCATGCTGCTGTCCGTTGCCGCACTGTTCGTCGCCACCTCGGCCCATGCGCTGAGTCCCGACGAGCTGGTGGCGAAGAATCTCGAGGCCCGTGGCGGCCTCGACAAGATCCACGCGATCACCACGCTCAAGCTCGAGGGCAAGATGCGCATCGGTGGCCAGTTCGAACTGACGTTCGCGACCTACCAGAAGGCGCCGGACTCGATCCGCAACGAGGCCACCATCCAGAGCCTGACCCAGGTGCAGGCCTGGGACGGCAAGGACGCGTGGCAGATCTCGCCGTTCCAGGGTCGGCGCGATCCCGAGAAGATGTCCGACGACGACGCCCGGCCACTGGCCGACGACGCCGCGATCGGGGGCCCGCTGGTCGACTGGAAGGCCAGGGGCAGCACGCTCGACTACCTCGGCACAGAGGACATCGACGGCACCGAGGCGCACAAACTCAAGGTCACCCTGAAGAACGGCGACATCGAATACGTCTATCTGGATCCGGATTACTTCCTCGAGATCCGCACGGTCAGCCAGCTGACCGTGCGCGGCACGCATGTCGAGTCGGTCACCGACTACGGCGACTACGAGAAGATCAACGGCGTGTACTTCCCGTTCTCGATAGCCAGCGAGACCAAGGGCGGCGGCGATTTCGGCAAACAGCAGCTCACGGTGACGAAGGCCGCGGCCAATGTGCCGATGGACGACAGCCTGTTCACATTCCCGGCCAGCACCGGAACCGGCCACGGAACGGAAGGAGCGAAATGATGAAACAGTTCAATCGCAAACCCGTCGCGAGCCCGATCCTCGCCCTCGCCCTCGGCCTGATACTTGCCGCCGGCGTCTGCAGCGCCGCACCGGCGCAGCCCAAAGCCGCTCCCGCCCGTTTCGATGCCGGCGCGATCTCCGGTCTCGGCGCCCGCAATATCGGCTCGGCCACGATGAGCGGGCGCATCGCCGCGCTGGCGGCGATGCCGGAGAAGGACGGCAAGCTGCTGATCTACGTCGGCGCGGCCAGCGGCGGCGTATGGAAGTCCAGTGACGGCGGCACCACGTTCAAGCCGGTGTTCGACAAGCAACCGGTGCAGTCGATCGGCGACATCGCCATCGACCCGACCCGGCACGACACCGTGTGGGTCGGTACCGGCGAGTCGTGGACACGCAACACGGTGTCGATCGGCGACGGCATCTACAAGTCCACCGACGGCGGCGAGAGCTGGTCGAACATGGGCCTGAAGCATTCCGAGCGCATCGCGAAGATCGCGATCGACCCGCACGACGGCAACACCGTGTACGCCTGCGTGCCGGGCAAGCTGTGGAGCGATTCGGCCGATCGCGGCCTGTACAAGACCAGCGATGGCGGCAAGTCGTGGAAGCTGGTACTGAAGGGGCGCAACCTGTCGACCGGTTGCGCCTCGGTGGCGATGGATCCGAAGGACCCGAACGTGCTGTTCGCCGGCATGTGGGATTTCCGGCGCAAGGGCTGGACCTTCCGCTCCGGCGGCGAATCGCCCACCACACCCTCGGCCAGCGGGCTGTTCCGCTCCGGCGACGGCGGCAAGTCGTGGACCGAGATCACCAGCAGCGCCAACAAGGGCTTCCCGACCAAGCCGTTCGGCCGCATCGCGGTGGCGGTGGCGCCTTCGAACCCCTCGATCGTCTACAGCCTGGTCGAATCGACGAACTCCGCGCTGTACCGCTCCGATGACGGCGGCAAGACCTGGCAGGCGCGCGACAAGAGCCAGCTGATGGTGTGGCGGCCGTTCTACTTCGCCAATCTCATTGTCGACCCGACCGACCCGGAGCGCGTGTTCAAGCCCGACCTCAACCTGATCCAGAGCCTCGACGGCGGCAAGAGCTTCGCCAACGTCGGCGGCGGCAGCCACGGCGACTCGCACGTGGTGTGGATCGATCCGCGCAACACGAAACGGATCATCGTGGGCGACGACGGCGGCCTGTGGTACTCGCAGGACGGCGGCAACAAATGGTGGAAGGCCAACAACCTGCCGGTGTCGCAGTTCTATCATGTGAGCGTGGACAACGCCGACCCCTACCGGGTCTACGGCGGCCTGCAGGACAACGCCTGCTGGGTCGGCGACTCGGCCTATCCCGGCGGCATCGCCAACGCGCAGTGGGAGAACTTCTGCGGCGGCGACGGCTTCTGGATGTTCGACGACCCGGCCGACCCGGACTACATCTACATGGAGACCCAGGGCGGCACCGTCACCCGCGTGAACCGGCACACGCACGAGGCGCGCGACATCCAGCCCAGGCCGAACTACCACGAGAAGCTGCGCTGGAACTGGAACACCCCGATCGCACTGAGCCCGCACGAGAAGGGCACGATCTACATGGGCGCGCAGTTCCTGTTCCGCTCGCGCGATCACGGCCAGAGCTGGGATCGCATCTCGCCCGACCTCACCACCAACGACCCGAAGAAACAGCAGCAGGAGAAGTCCGGCGGGGTCACCGTGGACAACTCCTACGCCGAGACCTACACCACGATCTATTCGATCAGCGAGTCGCCGCGGCAGGCCGGGCTGATCTGGGTCGGCACCGACGACGGCAACCTGCAGCTGACCCGCGACGACGGCAGGCACTGGAGCAACGTGGTGCACAACATCCGCGGCCTGCCCGCGGGCGAGTGGGTGTCCTGGGTGCAGGCCGACAACGTCGATGCCGGCACCGCCTACGTCGCGTTCGACCGGCACAGCTTCGGCGACATGGCGCCGTACATCTACAAGACCACCGACTTCGGCAAGTCGTGGACCGCGCTGGTGACGCCGAAGCAGGACAAGGGCCTGCGCGGCTACGTGCACGTGGTCCGGCAGGATCCGCTCAAGCCGAACCTGCTCTACGCCGGCACCGAATTCGGGCTGTGGATCTCGATCGACGGCGGCACGCACTGGGCGCAGTTCAAGGGCGGCGACTTCCCCGCCGTGGCGGTGCGCGACATCGCGTTCCAGCAGCGCGACGCCGCGCTGGTGCTGGCCACCCACGGCCGCGGCATCTGGATCGTGGACGACATCACGCCGCTGCGCGCGATGGATGCGAAGGTGTTGGACAGCGAGGCGACCTTCCTGCCCTCGCAACCCGTCCAGCAGCGCATCCAGGCCTACGGCGGCTGGCCCGGTGGCGACGCCGCGTTCGTCGGCCCGAACCCGACCAACGGCGCCGTGATCACCTACTACCAGCGCAGCCGCCATCTGTTCGGCAAGCTGACCATCGAGGTGCTGGACAGCCAGGGCAAGCTGATCGACACGCTGCCGGCCAGCGTGCGGCGCGGCATCAACCGGGTGCAATGGTCGATGCAGACCAGCGCGCCGCGGGTGCCGCCCGCCGCGCAGATCGCCGGCAATTCGGTGATCGGTCCGCGCGTGGTGCCCGGCATCTACACGGTGCGCATGACCAAGGGCAAGGACGTGTTCCAGACCCGGCTCACGGTGGAGCTGGACCGGCGCGACACCTTCTCGGTCGCCGACCGGCAGGCCCAGTTCGATGCGGCCACGCGGGTCAAGCGGCTGTTCGGCGACATGAGCGACCTGGTCGCGCGGATCAACGCGGTGCGTGCAGCGGCGGATGCCGAAGCTGCCTCGCTGCCGGCAAAGGATGCCACCCGCAAGCAGCTGGCCAGCCTCAGCGACGAGGCCAACGCGATCCGCAAGAAGATCGTGGCCACTACCGAGGGCGGCGCGATCACCGGCGAGGAGCGCCTGCGCGAGCACACCGACCAGCTGTACGGCGCGATCATGTCGTACGAGGGTCGTCCCACCGACTACCAGATGAGCTACATCGACACGCTGACCCGCGAACTGGGCGACGTGCAGAAGGCGTTCGCCGATTTCCAGCGCGGCGCGCTGGTCGAGGCCAATGCCGCGCTGAAGGCGCATCGGCTGAAGGAGATCAGCGTGCCGGCAACGATGCCCGAACAGGACGGCGAATCCGGTGGCGGCAAGGAAGGGCTGGAAGCGCTGATGCGCGGAATGGAGCGCGACTGAGGTTTTGGCAGCCGCCCCGCCGGTTCTCCCCGGAGTCACTTCGCTCCGGGGAGAACAACGGTCCTCACATCAATGCCATGAGGATCCGCGACCGGCTCGCGCACCGCGCCGCGCACGGTCTTGCAGCATCGGGAACCGACCCGCTTGACGTGATGGCGTGCCCTTTTCATGCTGCCTGCCAACCCGTACGTAGCCAACCGAAAGACATGAAGATCAATGCAGCGCTGGACCAGCGTGTCGTGGTGCAGTCACTCGACCTGCCCTGGGTGGATTCCCCGGCCGCGGGCATCCAGCGAAAGATGCTCGAGCGCGATGGCGCCGAAGTGGCGCGCGCCACCTCGATCGTGCGCTACGCCCCGGGCAGCCGCTTTGCCACGCACCTGCATCAGCTGGGCGAGGAGATCCTGGTCCTGGATGGCTTGCTTGGTGACGAGCACGGCAGCTACGGGCCAGGCACCTACCTGAAGAATCCGCCGGGATCGTTGCACGCCCCGTATTCCGAAACCGGCTGCACCCTGCTGGTGAAACTGCGCCATCTGGATCCAGCCGACAGCGAACGCGTGGTGGTGGATACAGCGCGGGCATCCTGGTCGCCCGGACTGGTGCCGGGTCTGTCGGTGCTGCCGCTGTCCGAGTTCGGCACCCGGCACACCGCCCTGGTGCGTTGGGCGGCAGGAACACGATTCCAGCCCCATCGCCATTACGGCGGCGAGGAAATCTATGTGATCGAGGGTGTCTTCGAAGACGACTTCGGCACCTACCCCGCCGGCACCTGGATACGCAGCCCGCACTTGAGCGCCCACCAGCCATTCAGCGAGCAGGGCTGCGTCATCTTCGTCAAGACCGGCCATCTGCCGCCGACGGAGCCGACGCAGGCAAGCGCATGACGCCGTGATCGCCGAGGGACAGCGAGCCTCGCTGATTCGACCGAAGCCTTCCAGCGCCGCCATCGCACCAGCGTTCCCGTGCGCCCTCGAAGATGCGATGGTCGTCGGTCGCGGCCTGCGCTCGACGCGCGGACCTGCCGCCACCGGCGCGATCCTGCTCGCCACCTTGCGTGCCTGAGGCCGCGAACATGCATTCGCGGGCACCCGATTTCGCAATTTAATGCGTTCGCAGACAGGACCTTCGTCACTTGCGGCGTGACAAAGGCAGACCTGAGAGTGAAGGGAATGCCTGCGCGTTCAGTCGACCCGCGGCACGCCTCCCCGCCGACCCAACGGAAACAGCCATGTCCCGCACCCGTCATCGCGTACTGTCACTCGCCATCCTGTCCGCCCTCGTCAGCCTGCCTGCGCTTGCCGCCACTGCACCGGCGGCGCCCCGCACGGCCGACAACAAGACGATCGAAAACAAGGGCCCCTTCGCGGAGCTGCATTTCCGCGACCTCGGCCCGGCCGTCGCCGGTGGCCGCGTGGCCGCGGCAGTCGGCATTCCCGGCGATCCGTTGACCTATTACGTCGGCGCCGCCGCCGGTGGCGTGTGGAAGACCACCGATGGCGGCGAGCACTGGAAGCCGATCTTCGAGCACGAGGCCAGCGCCTCGATCGGCGCCATCGCACTGGCGCCCTCCAACCCCAACCTGGTTTGGGTCGGCACCGGCGAGAGCAACATCCGCAACGACATCGTCGACGGTGCCGGCGTGTACCTGTCCACCGATGCCGGCAAGAGCTTCAAGCGCATGGGCCTGGCCGATGCCGGCCAGATAGGCAAGATCATCGTCGACCCGCACGACCCCGACCACGTGCTGGTCGCGGCGCTGGGCCATGCCTGGGGCCCGAATGCCGAACGCGGCGTGTTCGAGACCACCGACGGCGGCAAACACTGGCACAAGACGCTGTTCGTCGATAACCAGACCGGCGCGATCGACATGGCGATGGCACCTGGCAATCCGCAGGTGCTGTTCGCGGCCACCTGGGAAGTGGTGCGCCATCCGTGGAACCTGATCGATGGCGGCAAGGGCAGCGGGCTGTGGCGCTCCACCGATGGCGGCGCGAACTGGGAGAAGCTGACCGACGACCTGCCCAAGGGACCGCTGGGCCGCATCGCGGTAGCCACCGCGCCGAGCGATCCGCAGCGCGTGTATACCCTGATCGAGACCAAGCCGGGCCAGGGGCTGCTGTTCGTCTCGCACGACCTCGGCGACAAGTGGACCGAGGTCAGCGACAACCACCAGCTGGACGTGCGCCCGTTCTACTTCTCGCGCTTCGTGGTCGCGCCGACCGATGCCGACAAGCTGTACTTCATGTCGTTCCACCTGATCCAGTCCGACGACGGCGGCAAGACCGCACACGTGGCCGACAAGGACGTGCATCCGGATCATCACGCGCTGTGGATCGATCCGGCCAACCCGCAACGGATCCTGCAGGGCAACGACGGCGGCGCCTACCTCAGCCAGAACGGCGGCAAGAGCTGGCGCTTCCTCGATGCCTTGCCGATCGAGCAGGATTACATGGTGGCCGCCGACAGCCGCACGCCGTACACGCTGTGCGCCGGCCTGCAGGACAACGCCGGCTGGTGCGGCCCGGCCAGCTCGCTGGCCGACAAGGTGCTGGGTGCGAACGACTGGTTCAATGTGGTCGGTGGCGACGGCGAGTACGTGGTGCCGGCACCGAGCGACCCGAACCTGATCTACAACGACGCCCAGGACGGCGCGCTCAGCGTGTTCCATCGCGACAGCAAGCGCAGCGACTTCATCATGCCGTACCTGCACGGTCCGGGCTTCGTCAACGACCTGCCGCTGACCGAAGCGAAATACCGTTTCAACTGGACCACGCCGATCGCAGTCGACCCGCACGACGCAAGCACGGTCTACGCCGGCGCCAACGTCGTCCTGAAATCCACCGACGCGGGCCTGACCTGGGCGCCGATCAGCGCTGACCTGACCCGCAACGACAAGGCGAAGCAGGCGCTCTCCGGCGGCCCGGTGAACCTCGACCTTTCCGGCGCCGAGACCTACGACACCGTGTTGTCGCTGACGATCGCGCCATCGGATCCCAGGGTGCTCTGGGCCGGTACCGACGACGGGCTGGTTCAGCTGACCCGCGATGGCGGCGCGCACTGGGCCAACGTCACGCCCGCCGGCGCGCCGAAGTGGGCGCGCGTGTATCAGGTCGGCGTGTCGGCCAGCCAGCCAGGTCATGCCTATGTCGGGTTCGACGCGCATGAGCTCGACGACCGTCATGCCTACGTCTACCGCACCGACAACTTCGGCAAGAGCTGGACGCGGATCGACAAGGGGCTGCCGGATGCACCGGTATCGGTGGTGCGCGAGGATCCGGATCACGCCGACGTACTGGTCGCCGGCACCGACACCGGCGGCTGGATCTCGCGCGACAACGGTGGCCACTGGAGCCCGCTCGGCGCCGGTTTCCCGACCGTGCCGGTGGTCGACGTGAAATTCGTGCAGGGCGATCTGGTGCTGGCTACGCATGGCCGCGGGATCTTCGTGTTCGACCACTTCGCGCCGCTGGCCGAATACAGCGATGCCATCGCCAAACAACCGCTGTACCTGTTCACCCCGCGCGCGGGCATCGACTTCGTGCGCTGGTCGCGCGGCGAGGGCGCCGAACCGCTGTACACCGTGCATAACGCACCGGACGGCGTGCTGATCGACTACAGCGTGCCCAAGGCGATCAAGGCGGGCAAGCACGACAAGCATGGCGCGGTCACGCTGACCGTGCGCGACAGCGCCGGCAAGCTGGTCGCCACGCGCTACACCAACGCCAAGGCGGGCGTGAACCGGTATGCCTGGAACATGCATTACGACGGCGCCACCCGACTCGACTTCGACAAGCCGCAGAGCGACGACGAGAACAAGGACAAGGACGGCAACAACTGCCACGGCCCGATCGCGTTGCCCGGTACCTACCAGGTCACCGTCAGTGCCGATGGCCACAGCGCCAGCGAGAGCGTGATACTGAAAGCCGACCCCAACCAGAAGCCGGCGCCCGAGGCCAGGCAGGCGATCCTGCAGCACGCGCTGGCCGCGCGCAACGAACTGAGTACGCTCAACGACATGCTCAACCGGGTCGGCTCGATGCGCACTACGCTGAAACAGTTCGAGGACAAGGCCGGCGACGATGCGCGCTACGCCGATGCGCTGAAACTGGCGAAGAAGCTCGATACCGAACTGGGCAAGTTCCGCGACAGCATCTACGCCCCCGGCGTGCAGCACGATGTGCTCGAGGACGAGCTCAAGCAACTGTCCGACCTGCACGGCAGCGTGCAGGCGCTGGCCGGCTATGGCTTCTCCGACCTGCAGGGACAGATGCCCACGCCGGCCCTGCTGGAGATGGCCCAGCAACTGGACGGCCAGGTCCGCGTCAGGGTCAGTCAGTTCAACGCCCTGCTCGCCGGCGACGTGGTCAGCTACAACCACGCTGCGTATGCGGCTGGCGCGCCGACGCTGATGACGGGTGAGCCGGCAGGGGGCGTCGCTTTCGCCCCATAGCGGGTCTCGCGGGGTCCGGGCCGCGAACTCGGAACGCGACTGGCGAAAGGTGCGGGCCAGGGACCCTCTCGCGTACGGGGAGAGGGTCCCTGGCTTGCTCCCGCGCAGGCATGTCCACGGACCCGGCGACCGCCCGCCTCCGCGCCACAGGAGTAGGCTTGGCCATCAGTTCACGGGAGGCTTGAACCATGTCCCATCGCACCCGCACATTCCTGCTTCTGCTGGCCGGCGCCCTGGCGCTGCCCTGCTTTGCCGAGGCCGCCACAACACCGCCCTCCGGCACCGTCGCGCAACTGCGGCATGCCGTCCAGGGCGATTGGCGCTCCGCCGCGCACAAGGCCCGCGACCGCTACCGCCACCCGGTCGAAACCCTGCAGTTCTTCGGCATCAGGCCGGACATGACGGTGATCGAACTGGATCCCGGCGGCGGCTGGTACAGCGAGATCCTGGCGCCGTTCCTGTACGACCACGGCCACCTGATCGAGGCCGGCTCGCCCAAGTTCGCCGACCGGATCAAGGCCGAGCCCGCCGTGTTCGGCCATGTCGAGAAGGTCGTCCCGTTCACGCCGCCGCTGCAGCTCACGCTGGGCGCACCGGCCTCCGCCGACATGGTGCTGACCTTCCGCAACACCCACGACTGGCTCAACCGCAGCCCCGACACGCTGGCCGCCGCGTTCAAGTCGGTCTACGACGTGCTCAGGCCCGGCGGCGTGTTCGGCGTGGTCGAGCACCGCGCCAGACCGTTCTCGGATGCGGTGGAATCCGCCAGGACGCTGCACCGCATTCCCGAGGATTACCTGATCGCCCTCGCACTGAAGACCGGCTTCCGCCTCGACGGCGTGTCCCAGATCAATGCCAATCCGAAGGATCCCGAAGACATCAACGTGCACCGCCTGCCACCGGACCTGGCCGGCCCCGACAGCGAGCATGCGAAACTCAAGGCGGTGGGCGAATCGGACCGGATGACGCTGCGCTTCGTGAAGCCCTGAGCCGGGGCACGGTCGCAAGCGCGACTGCCGAATCGCCGCCAAGGCGAGGCCGCTGAGTGCTTGCGGCTGCCAGAAGGAACATTCAACGCTCCACCGCCCCACCCGGCAGCTCGCGTGCGCGATGCGCATGCATCATCCGGACCCGGCTGCCCGCACGATCAGCAAGAGTCCGGCCGCGATGGCGACGGCGCCGATGGTTCGCGCGACACGTTCTCCCGCCGGCGCGAGGCGTTCGAGGGTGATGGCTGCCGTCACGCCCGCCATCGCGCGCAAATCCATCACGCCGATGACCAGCAGGATCGCGGTCAGGCCGGCGCAGCAGCAGATGCAATCGAGGCCGAGGCGCAGACCGTGCCGCCACGCCGCGCCGGCGGCCGCGCGCAACCTGCCGCCGTGTCCCGGTGCCGCCCGGCAGCAGGCAAGCCGATGCGCCTTCCACGCAGTGAACTGCAACGCGCCCATGAGCAGGACGACCGCACCGGCCGCGAACGGCACCGCGCGGGCCAGCGCCGGCTGCCGCATCTCGATCGTCGCCAGCGCGGTGCCGAGTGGAAAGACCGCTGCCCCGACCGCTGTCCACATGAGGAAATAGCCCGCGCCCACCAGCACGGCCAGCCACCCCGGATGCCTCGCATCCGTCCGGCCGACGGCCTCGCGATAGCGCCGCAGCATCGGCACCAGCGACGGCAGCATCATCGCCGTCATCATCACCGCCCACATGCCGAGGAACGTTGCCGCAGCGCCCGGCCACGTCTGCCCGCCCGTGCGCATCCACGCCATCGACAGGCGCCAGCCGCCGGGCATCGGCATCCCGCCCATCGCCGACATCGAGGCGCAGCGGAGGACGGTCGCCGTCGCGCTGGCGGCGAACAGCCACGCCGACGTGCCGAGGAAGATCCAGTCGGACGCGCACGCCGGCACCATCCGGCGCGCACCCTGCCGTTCCGCGGTGGTGCCGACGGCGCCCATGAGCCGGCTCAAGCCGCGCCGTACTCGTCGTGGCGGCGCCACCACATGCCCGTCTCGTTACGCCCGCGGGGCGCGCGATCGAGCCACTGGTACATGCCCCAGAGGCCGTCCAGCCCGCGCGCGTAGGTGGAATAGCTGTGGTAGACGACGCCGTCCGCCAGCACGAACGCGCTCATGCCCGGCCGCTCGCGCAGGTAGGTGGACACGTCGGTTCCGGACATGTTGGCGTTCTGCACAGGCGGTGAGGCGTCGCCGGCTTCCTTGCCCATCTTGAACGGAAGCTGCGACGCCGGCGGTTCGCGCCGGTAGTTGTATTCGATGCCACCCTCGCGCTGCTGCCGCTCGGTGAACGAGCTGCTGAAATCGGCGTTGAAATCGCTGCCGAACGACGACGCCCACGGAAACGTCCAGCCCATCCGCTGCCGGTACGCCTGGATCTTCGCGAACGGCGCCAGCGATACCGCCATCAACATCACGTCGTGGTGGGCGAGGTGCGGCGCAAACCCGTTGAAGCCGTCCGCGATCGTCGAGCAGGTCGGGCAGCCCGCGATGTAATCGGGCCCGAACATGAAGTGGTAGACGAGCAGCTGCGAGCGACCGCGGAACAGCTCCGCCAGCGTGGCGCTGCCTTCCTCGGTCTCGAACCGGTACGTCTTGTCGACGCGGACCCACGGCAGCGCCTGGCGCTGCCGGGCCACTTCGTCGCTGCGTCGCGTCAGCTCTTTCTCCGCCGCCAGCAGCTCCAGTCGCTGCTCGAGCCACTGCTCGCGGGTTCCAATGGCGTGTGTTGTCATGACTTCCTCCCGTTGTTCATCGTGTCGATCTCGACCTTGCGGTGCGTGTTTGCACCGGTCGCGTCATTTGGGGTATGCCGGTTCGTGCTCCACGCCATCAGGCGGCGACCGGAGCGTGTCGGGCGAAATCGGCCATCTGCTGGTCCAGTGCCCGCCGGAAGGCCGGCCGCGCCTCGCAGCGCTTGACGTAGGCGTCGAGCAGCGGAAATCCGGCCACCAGCTCGGTGTGCCTGAGGAACCGCAGCACCGTCGTCATCAGGATGTCCGCCGCCGTGAAGCGGTCGACCAGGTGATCGCGCCCGGCGAGCGCGGCCGAGAGTGCGGCCAGGCGTTCGGTCACCGCCGCGACCACCGCGGGACGCCGCAGCTCGACCCACGGTTCGCCCGCATGCAGCAGATCCATCTCCAGCAGGTTCTGGATCGGCGGCTCGACCGTGTTCAGCGCGGCGAACATCCAGGTGAGCACCTCGGCCCTGGCGTGCGCGTCGGCAGGCATCAGCGCCGCGGAGTCCGCCGCGATGCGATGCACGATGGCGGCCGATTCGAACAGCCCGCGCCCGTCCGCCTCGAACGCCGGCACCATCCCGAACGGCTGCCGTCGGCGGTGCGCGGCGGCATGCCGCTCCTGGAAATCGATCAGCTCGACGTCATAGGCCTGACCGGCCTCTTCCAGCGCCCAGCGCACGCGCAGGTCCCGCACCAGCCCCTGCGCGAACGGCGGGGCCCAGCGGAATCCCCAGACAACGATCTTGTTCATGGCAGCTTTCTCCCGTATGGATCGATCGGGTCCGTGGGGGCCGGCGGCCTCAACCAGGGACTGCGGGATAGGCTAGATTCCGGGAACCGGACGGTGGGAGTGACAACTGTGGCGCGATTGAGATGAGCCTGCTCCGATGGATTCGCTGATCACCGCGGCGGCGCGTGCGCTGGCGGCGGGCGACCCGCTCGGCGCACTGAAGCGCATCGCCTTGCGCGACGATGCGCCTTCGCTGGCGCTGCGCGGCGTGGCGATGGCCCAGCTCGGCGATTTCGTCCGGGCCAGGACGCTGCTGCGTCGTGCCATGCGTGCGTTCGGTCCGAAAGAGGCGATCGCCCGTGCGCGATGCATGGTCGCCGAGGCCGAGGTGGCACTCGCCTCGCGCGACCTCGGCTGGCCGGCGAAGACCCTCGACGCGGCGCGGGTGACCCTGGAAGCGCGCGGCGACCGGGTCAACGCCGCCCATGCACGGTACGTGGCGATCCGCCGCCTGTTGCTGATCGGGCGCCTCGACGAGGCCGAGCACGCGCTCGCCGGGATCGACCCGGAGCCCTTGCCGCCGGCCTTGCTGGCCGCCCACGCGCTGATGGTCGCGGGCATCGCGATACGCCGCATCCGCACGAAACCGGCGCAAGCCGCGCTGGAACGGGCCGGGCTGGCCGCGCGGCGCGCCGGCATCCCGGCCCTGATGGCGGAAGTCGAAAACGCGTGGCTGCTGCTTCGCACGCCCGCGGCGCGCGTGCTGACCCACGGCGAGGAGCGACGGCTGCTGCTCGGGGAGGTCGAGGCCCTGCTGGCGTCGGATGTCCTGGTGGTGGATGCGTGCCGCCATGCCTTGCGCCGGCAGGACGCCGTGGTCGCGCTCGCCGGTCGGCCGGTGCTGTTCACGCTGGCACGGATGCTCGGCGAGGCGTGGCCGGCGGACGTGCCGAGGAACACGCTGATCGCCCGTGCCTTCCGGGCCAGGGTCATCGACGAATCGCATCGCGCGCGGTTGCGCGTCGAGATGGCGCGGCTGCGCACGGCGCTGGGCATGCTGGCCGGGGTGCACGCGACGAAGCGCGGATTCGCCCTGGTACCGCATGGCGCGCGCCCGGTCGTCGTGCTGGCCTGGCCGATCGAAGAGCCGCATGCGGCCGTGCTCGCCCTGCTAGCCGACGGCGAGGCGTGGTCGAGCTCGGCGCTGGCGCTCGCTCTGGGAAGCAGTCAGCGCACGGTGCAACGCGCGCTGGACGCGCTCGCGACGGCGGGCAAGGTGCAGTCGTTCGGTCTCGGGCGGGCGCGTCGCTGGATGACCCCGCCCCTGCCCGGATTCACGACGACCTTGTTACTCCCCGCGCCGCTCGCGGGCGACTAGGATTCCACCATCGAATGACCCGGATGGAACCATGAAGCGATCAGCCGCCGACATCGTGCAGGAATACGGTCCCTTTCCGGGGGTCGACCGCGTGGGCGGGGTGGCCTATGACGGCGAGCGCGTCTGGTTCGCGTCCGGCGACCGCCTGAACGCGCTCGATCCGGCCAGCGGCGAAACCCTGCGCTCGCTCGACGTCGCGGCGCATGCGGGCACCGCCTTCGATGGCCAGCATCTGTACCAGATCGCCGAGGATCGGATCCAGCGAATCGACCCGGCCAGCGGCCGCGTGCTCGACACCATCCCGGCGCCCGGTGGCGGCGGCGACTCGGGGCTGGCGTGGGCCGAGGGCACGCTGTGGGTGGGGGAATATCGGGAGCGGAAAATCCATCAGGTCGATCCCCGCACGGGGACGGTGCTTCGCTCCATCCAGTCCAACCGCTTCGTCACCGGGGTGACCTGGGTCGACGGCGAGCTCTGGCACGGAACCTGGGAGAATGATGCGAGCGAGTTGCGGCATATCGATCCGCGCACGGGAGCGGTGCTGGAACAACTCGACTTGCCCGCGGGCATCGGCGTGTCGGGGCTCGACTCCGACGGCGGGGGGCGGTTTTTCTGCGGCGGGGGATACGGCGGAAAGGTCAGGGCCATCAGCCGACCGGGACGCGGAGCCGCGGCCGGCAAAGGCTCCCGTCCCCCCGTCGACGTCACCGACACGTAATCGGAGCGGCCACCGGACGCCATCGGCGATCTGCGGCATCGATCGGATGAATCGGCGGTCGCAAGCAACCCGCCCAGCCGCTCCCGTGACTTTCGGCCCATAAGCGTCACCTGCCGAAGCGCCCTACACTCACGGCTTTGAGCTTGCCCGTCCCCGGGGGATTGTCCATGCGCCTGCGTCGCTGCCTCACCGTGTTTGCCCTTGGCCTCGCCACCACGTTCGCCGCGCATGCCACGGTCGACCCCTCGCTGTACCAGGGACTGAGCTGGCGACTGGTCGGGCCGTTCCGCGGCGGCCGCGTGCTGACGGTGGCGGGGATTCCCGGCGACAGCCGGCATTTCTATTTCGGTTCGGTCGACGGCGGCGTGTGGGCCACGGCGGATGCGGGGCGCACCTGGCAGCCGATCTTCGACGACGGGAACGTCGGCTCGATCGGCGCGCTGGCGCTGGCGCCGTCGGACCCGAAGACGATCTACGTGGGCAGCGGCGAAGCCGACATGCGCTCGGACATCGCGCACGGCAACGGCATGTACAAGAGCACCGACGCCGGCGCGCACTGGAAGCACATCGGACTGGAGGACAGCCGCCAGATCGCCAGCGTGCTGGTCGATCCGCGCAACCCGGACGTGGTGTTCGTGGCGGCGCTGGGCCATGCCTACGGCCCGAACGCCGAGCGCGGCGTGTTCCGCTCCACCGACGGCGGCGCGCACTGGAGCAAGGTGCTGTTCAAGGACAACGACACCGGCGCGATCGACCTGGCATTCAAGCCCGGCGATCCGAACACGATCTACGCGGCGTTGTGGCAGACCCGCCGTCCGCCATGGAGCGTGTACCCGCCGTCGAACGGGCCGGGCAGCGGCCTGTACGTCTCGCATGACGGCGGCAGCCACTGGAGCCCGGTGCAGGGCAACGGCTTTCCCGCGCATCCGGGCCGCATCGGCATCGCGCTGGCGCCGAGCCAGCCGAACCGCGTGTACGCGCTGGTCGATGCCGCCGATGGCGAAGGCGGCCTGTACCGGTCCGACGACGGCGGCGCGCACTGGGAGCATGTCACCGCCGACCAGCGCATCTGGAAGCGCGGCTGGTATTTCTGCCGGCTCACGGTGGATCCGAAAAACGCCGACCGCGTCTACGTGATGAACACCATCGTGTTGCGCTCGGACGACGGCGGCAAGCAGTTCATCGCGCTGAAGGGCGATCCCACCGGCGACGATTTCCACCAGATGTGGATCGATCCGACGAATCCGGACCGGCAGATCCTCGGCATCGACCAGGGCACCGTGATCACCCTCAACGGCGGCAAGACCTGGTCGAGCTGGCTGAACCAGCCGACCGCGCAGATCTACCATGTCAGCACCGACAACCAGTTCCCCTACTGGGTCTATGGCGCGCAGCAGGATTCCGGCGCGGTGGCGCTGCCCAGCCGCGGCCAGAGCCACGACGGCATCACCATGGAACAGTTCCACGAGGTCACCGCGGGCGGCGAGAGCGGCATGATCGCGCCGGACCCGGACGACCACGACATCGTCTACGGCGACAAGGTCGACAAGCTCGACACGCGCACCAACCAGACCCGCAACATCGACCCCACCCTGGCCTACCCGGCGGCGCACTACCGCGGCGCGTGGACGCTGCCGCTGACGTTCTCCAGGCGCGGCACGAAGACGCTGTACTTCGCCAACCAGCGCTTGTTCCGCACCACCGACGGCGGCGACCACTGGGCACCGATCAGCCCCGACCTCACCCGCGAGGATGCCGGCACGCCGGCCACGCTCGACCCCACCACGGCGGCCGACGACAACCACGTCGACCAGCGGCGCGGGGTGATCTACACCATCGCGCCCTCGCCCCTGAACGGCCATGCGCTGTGGGTCGGCACCGACGACGGCCTGGTCTGGCGCACGGACGACGACGGCACGCACTGGCGCCAGGTGACGCCGAACGCGCTGACACCGTGGTCGAAGATCGCCGGCATCGAGCTGTCGCCGTTCGACGCCAACGTGGCGTACCTGGCGGTGGATCGCCACCGCCTCGACGACGACACGCCGTACATCTACCGCACCGGCGATGGCGGCAGCAGCTGGCAGCGCATCGACGGCGGCATTCCACGCGACAGCTTCGTCAACGTGGTGCGCGCCGATCCGCAGCGCAAGGGCCTGCTCTACGCCGGCACCGAGAGGGGCATGTATGTGTCGTTCGACGACGGGGCGCGGTGGCAATCGCTGCAGCAGAACCTGCCGATGACCTCGGTGCGCGACATCGACATCCACGGCGACGACCTGGTGCTGGCCACCCACGGCCGCGGCTTCTGGATCATGGACGACGCCAGCGCACTGCGTCAGGTCGCCGGCGTGCCTGCCGGGGCGGTCACCCTGTTCAAGCCCGCCGAGGCGATCCGCGTGCGCACGCCCAGCTTCACCGGCACGCCGCTGCCCAAGGACGAGCCGACCGCGGCGAATCCGCCCGACGGCGCGATCATCGACTACGCCTTGCCGGCCGGCGTGAAGGGACCGTTGACCCTGACCGTGCTCGACGCGCAGGGACACACCGTGCGCAGCTACAGCAGCGCGGACAAGCCACCGATGCTGGATCCGGCCAGGCTCGCCTACGCACCCGAATGGGTGCCGCAGCCGCTGCGCCTGTCGACCGCCGCCGGCATGCATCGTTTCGTGTGGGACCTGCACTACACGCCACCGGCCGGCGTCGAGTCCGAGCGCGGGCCCGCGGAAGGCGTGTGGGCGCCACTGGGGTCCTACCGCATCGTGCTGCAGGTGGACGGCAAGACCTATCGGCAGCCGCTGCAGCTGTCACCCGATCCGCGGGTGAAGGTGTCCATCGCCGCGATGCAGCGTGAGTTCGCGCTGGCACGCCAGGTCGAGCAGGCCCAGCTCCGCGCCGCCGCCGCGAGCACCGAGGCCGACAAGTTGCTCAAGGCACTGGATGCCCGGTTGCCCCAGGTCCGAGGCGCACTGCACGCGCAGATCGTGGCGTTGCTGACCACGGCGCAGGACCTGTCCGGCGTGGTGCTGCATCCGGATCCGCGCAACTCCATGGGCAGCCCGCCCAGGCGCACCGACAGCCTGCGCGCGTTGTCGATGAACCTGGCCAGGCTGGCTCAAGCCGTCGATGGCGCCGACGCCGATCCCGGCGCCGACGCACGGGCTTCCTATGCCAGCCTCAACGGCACGCTGGGCGCCACGCTCGACGCATGGACGCAGCTGAAGCGGCAGCTCAACGACAAGCTCAAGGCCGCCGGCGGCAAGCCGATCGCGCTGTAACTGCCGGACGCAGGCTCAGGCCTGCGGATCGACCCGCCCCGCCAGCCCATCGGCGGGGGCGACGTCGCCGGGCAGGTTGATCTCGATCCAGCGACCCACGAACACTTCCAGCGCCACCCGCGGCGGCACCTCGATGCCGGCGTCGCGCACGAACGCGGCGCAGGCCTGCACGAACGCCTGCCGCGACTGGCTGCAGGCCAGCCGGGTCGTCGCCTGCTGGCGGCGCAGCTGGACGATATGCGGCGAGGGCTGGCCCGGCTTGGCGAACTTCTGATAGCGGCGCAGCTCGTCGGCCACCTGCTCCGTCTCGAACGCCACCTGCAGCATCGTCCGGCGCGCCTGCAGCAAGCGGATCAGGTCGCCGACGACTTCACCGGAGCGGGCAGCGCCATCCCCCGGCCACAGCAGCCTGGCCAGCAGCGGCGACAGTGCAGCACCCGCGGGGCGGGGCGCCGCCGTGTCGTCGAGCGTCTCGAGGTAGCTGAGGAAGCCGGCGTGGGCAAAGGGCTTCGGGATGGCCATGGGACGCCTGCGGATGGGGTGCGCGGACGATACGTGTTTCGGCGGCGCCACGCCATGCGCTCGATGGTTTCGGATCTTGCCCGCGAGGATGCCCTCACGCGTGCCCGGACACCGCGTGCGGCACGTAGTGTTCCTCCAGCACGCCGATTTCCTCGGGCGTCAACGACAACGCGAGCGCCGCCATCGCATCGTCCAGGTGCTGCGCTTTCGAGGCGCCCACGATCGGCGCGGTGACCCACGGTTTGCTCAACACCCAGGCCAGCGCCACCTGCGCCTTCGGCACGCCGCGCGCGGCGGCCACGCTCGCCACCGCATCGACCACGCGGCGGTCGGCATCGGGCGTCACGTACAGCGTCTTGCCGTACTTGTCGGTCTGCAGGCGTTCGCTGCCCTCATCCCAGGCACGGGTGAGCCGGCCGCGAGCCAGCGGGCTCCAGGGAATCACCGCGACGCCCATGTCCTGGCACAGCGGCATCATCTCGCGCTCCTCCTCGCGGTAGAGCAGGTTGTAGTGGTTCTGCATGCTGACGAAGCGGGTCCAACCGTTGCGCTCCGCCACGTGCTGCGCCTTGGCGAACTGCCAGGCGTACATCGACGAGGCGCCGATGTAGCGCACCTTGCCGGCCTTCACCACGTCGTGCAGCGCCTCCATGGTTTCCTCGATCGGCGTGCGATGGTCCCAGCGGTGGATCTGGTACAGGTCGACATAGTCCGTACCGAGGCGACGCAGACTGTGATCGACCTCGCTCAGGATCGCCTTGCGCGACAGCCCCATGCCGTTGGGCCCCGCATGCATGCGCCCATGCACCTTGGTCGCCAGCACGATGGCGTCGCGCTGGCCGTGCTCCTTCAGCACGCGACCGACGAACTCCTCCGAGGTGCCGTCCGAATAGACATTCGCGGTATCCAGAAAATTGATGCCCAGCTCCAGCGCACGCCGGATCAGCGGCCGGCTGGCCTCCTCGTCCAGCGTCCAGGCGTGGGCGCCGCGCTCGGACACGCCATAGGTCATGCACCCCAGGCACAGGCGCGACACGTCCAGGCCGGTGTGGCCAAGCTTCACGTATTTCATGGCATGACTCCAGCAGGGTATGGGCCCTGCAGATTAATCGCCCGGGCGCGCCGGCGCACTCGCTCGTGCGCACATTCGTCCCCGCCAGGCCCGGGCCACAATGGCCCGCTGCTCTACCCCGGGCTCTTGTGCGGCGGCGAGGAAGAAAGGCAGGCCCGCAGAGTCAACACGGATGCCGACTCCCTTGCGCCCGGACAAGCGAGGGCATGGATGCCGGAGTCAGAGCAACGCAGGAACAGTTGCCGGAGCCCTACCGACAATCCCGGATAGCACCTCTGCAAAAACAAGAATGTCCTGCAAGCGACCCTCCCTAGTCGGGCTTCGCCGTAGCGTTTGCAAAGACTCGATGAGGGAAGGCTTCTTCCAGCGCATCGAGAAACGCCCGCACTTTGGCGCCAACCAACCTGCGCGAGTTCCGCAATGCCCATATCTCCACGGCGGGTCGGGTGTCCACGCCCCAAAGTGCCAGACGTCCCGCCTCCAGGTCGTCGGCCACCAGCAATCTGGGTAGCAACGCGGCGCCCACTCCCATCAGCACAGCCTCCCGTACCATCAGGAGGGAGGACAACCGCAAAGCCGGCACCGGTCGTGCCGCCGCTTCTGCTCCACCCTGCTGCGTGCGATATCGCCATACAAGGTCAGGGGCGGTCCGGCTCGGCAGGACGGCCTTCACCTCGGGCACGTCTGCGTCTTTGAAGCGCGGCGCCGGCATGGCAAATTCAGGATGCGCGACGACCACGCGCTGATCATCGAGGACGCGTCGCCCCACCAGTCGTTCGTCGCGCGAGGGATCAACCCGGATCACCAGATCAAAACCGTCATCGACAGGATCGACCTTGCGGTCCTCGGCGACGATCTCCAGTTGCACCTCGGGACAGGACAGTGCGAAGCGCGCACCGACGCGAGCCAGGGCGACATGCGCCAGTACCAATGGCGCGCTTACCCTCAACCTGCCTCGCGGGACAGAAGCCCCCAGCGTCACGACCTCGCCCGCTTCAGCTATGTCGGCAAGCGGGCCGCGCGTGCGCTCGTGAAGCGCGCGACCTTCGTCGGTCAACCGCAGGCTCTGGCCGCCGCGTTCGATCAACCGCACGCCCAGACTTCGCTCCAGCTCGGCCACGCGCCGCGACAGCGTCGCCTTGGAGCGTCCTGACATCCGGCTGGCCCGGCCGAAGCCGCCATGCGTGGCGACAAGTGCGAAATCCGTAAGCGCCTGCAGGTCCATGGGCATGTTCCACATTTGAGACGACAAGTCTTGATATTGGCATCTTCGCAGCATGGATGAAACGACCTAACGTGTTTCCACCCCAACGAATGTCGTCACACGACGAGGAGTTTCCCATGAGCATTCTTGTTACCGGAGCCACCGGCACGATCGGCACCCAGGTCCTTTATCATCTTCGCGGCGCCAATGTTCCGGTGCGCGCATTGACCCGCTCACCCGAGAACGCACACCTCCCGGAAGGCGTTACGGCCGTCGCCGGTGAGCTGGCGGATCCCGATTCCTTCCGGGCCGCGCTCGAAGGCGTCAGCACCCTGTTCCTGCTGGTGCCGAATGTCGCCGACGAAGTGACCCAGGCACTGCAGGCCTTGACCCTGGCTCGCGAGGCTGGCGTCAAGGGCATCGTCTATCTGTCCGTGTACAAGGGCGAGGCCTATGTCGACGTCCCGCACTTTGCGGGCAAGTACACGGCTGAGCGCATGATCGACGCGCTCGACCTGCCGGCCTCGGTGCTGCGGCCCGCCTATTTCATGCAGAACGACCTGCGGCAGAAGGATCCGTTGTTGGCCGCCGGTACATATGGCATGCCCATCGGCGACAAGGGCGTCTCCATGGTCGATATCCGCGACATCGGTGAAGCGGCCGCCCTCGAACTGCTGCGCCGTGAACGCGCTCCGGCACCGCTACCGCGCACAACCTACGAACTGGTGGGGCCGGATTGGCTGACGGGTGACGGGATCGCGAACATCTGGAGCGAAGTGCTTGGACGTCCCGTCCGCTATGGCGGCAATGAGCTGGCAGCGCTGGAAAGTCGCATGAAAACCATGATGCCCTCCTGGCACGCCATGGATCTGCGCATGATGCTTGCACGCTACCAGTCGGACGGTGCGGCAGCCACGCCGGAGGAGATCCAGCGTCTGCAGACGCTGCTGGGTCATGCACCACGCTCGTACCGCGATTTTGCAAAAGCGGCGGCCGCGCAGTGGCAGGACGTCTGAGAAGGCCGAAGCCGGATGCTTGAACGAAGGTGCGACGCTGGCTTCGCCAGCGCCGTACCGGATGCGATATTCATTCCATCATGATGGCAACAGCGAGAGTGCGTCGTAGCTAAGCCGCCGCGCCGCGGCTTCATTAAGCGCCCGCGACTGCGCCGTCAATTTCCACTCCCCAGCCCTTCCGCCGCTGCTTCTGCTCCGCTGCTTCTGCTCCGCCGCTCTTGCCGCCGCGCAGCGGCGGCGCACCGAGTGCGGGCCAGGATGGCCCGCTGCTCTACCCGGGGCCCCTGTGCGGCGGTGAGCTGGGGACGACAGGCCCGCAGGGGAGTCGACACGGATGTCGATTCCTTTTCGCCAGGGCAGGATGCCCTGTCGAAAAGCCCGGCCCCAGCTCACGGACTTGCCGGGCAGGGATGCCCGGCAAGCGCCAAGTGGGGTGGCCTTCTCTGTTGGTTACTTATCTCTTGGCCATGCAAGAGATAAGTAACTCGGGCGCCGCAGGCGCACGAAAGCTCTCGATTCAACACAGTCCACGAAAGACTGAAGGAGCTGCGCAGCTCCTTCCGGATGCAGGCGCATTTGAAGTGCGCTTTGACGCTTACCTCACTGTCCGGACTTCGCTACCGGCAATAGAGACGATCCACATCTGCCCTATCTTCTGGTGAGTAAACCTTGCCTAGAAATCGGCCGGAATAGTCCATCGCCCCGGTGAGGAATCGATGCGCGGTAGAGCTAGCCATCGGAGCCTCCAATTCAAGCCACACGGATAGAGCAAAACCGGCTTGAACCGCGAGTGATCCTTGCTCCTCAAGCAGGGCCCGAAGCGCCGCATTGTCGGGAAACGGGCCGATAATTGCGGCCCCACCCTTGGGGCGCAGCATGTCAAAGCCCGCCCTGGTGGGGTGACCTGCAAGGTTGCAGAACTTGTAGTAAATCCCCTCACGCGCGGACTTGCCTCGTCCATCATGAGTATCAAGTGCTTTACGAATGGCCACTGGACCAAATTCGCGTTGAAGCTGCTTGCGATCAGCAACACGCCAAACAGGAAGGGTCTCAGGGTTGATATGAAAATAGTTGATCAGATAAATGGTTTCGATGAGATCCCGCTGGATCAGCCCGGCTTTCTGGTAGTAACCGGACGCCATTAGTTTCCAAGCTGTCGCCAGTCCATTGAACACACGAATGCCCAAGTGTTGGATCGCGCGGCCATCGTCATCGAGTTCAACTTGCTGGCGGACGAAGACATCAATCAAGTCCATCGCCCGCTCCGTTAGATCGAGATGGGCGACCAAATCTGGATCGGCGGTTACGACCGAAATGTTCTTCTGGCGAACTTCTTCTTCGCCCCTGTGGAGCAACAACAGATTCTTAGGCACTCCCATCCTTAGCTCCTCTCCATATTTTCGGCATGCGATCACTGGATAGCTGAAGAACCAGATTTCGAGCGACCGGCAAGTCGGAAGCATGCGCTGCGGAAAGGCAAGACTACGCCTGCGGGTCTACCCGCAACACCAGCTTCCCCCGATGACTCCCATCAAACAACCGATTGAGCACCACCGGTGCATTCTCCAATCCCTCCTCCACCGTCTCCTCCGCCTTCAGCTTCCCCTCCCGAATCCACCCCGCGATGGCCCCCACCGCCTCCTTCGTCTTGGTGTAATCGAGCACCAGAAACCCGCGCATGCTGAGCCGCTTCATGATGAATGGGCTGAAGTCGTCGCTCGGCCTTTCGCCGCTGTTGTAGCCGGAGATCAGCCCGCACAGCGCGATGCGCCCGCCGATCACCATGCGCGACAGCACCGTGCGCATCACCTCGCCGCCCACGTTCTCGAAATTCACATGCACTCCGTCCGGCGTGGCCGCCTTGAGTTGCTGCTTGAAGTCCCCCGACTTGTAGTCGACCGCGGCATCGAAGCCCAGCTCGTCGACGAGGTGACGGCATTTGTCGGCACCGCGGCAGATGCCAACCACGCGGGCGCCGCGGATCTTGCCGATCTGGCCGGCGATGGAGCCGACCGAGCCGGCGGCGGCGGAGATCACCAGGGTTTCGCCGGCTTGCACCGGGGCGATGTCGGTCAACCCGTAGTAGGCGGTGACGCCGCTCATGCCGCAGGCGCCGAGCAGGGTCGGCAACGGGATGCCGGGATCGGCGGGCAGGCGCACGTAGCCCTTGGCGTCCTCATGCAGAACCAGATAATCCTGCCAGCCGGTGACGCCCTGCACCAGATCGCCCTCGTCGTACTTCGACGAGCGCGAGGCCACCACGCGGCCCAGGCCCAGCGCGCGCATCACCTCGCCGATCGCCACCGGCGGCAGGTATTGCGGGATGTCGCGCATCCACACGCGATTGGTCGGGTCCATCGAGATATACAGCGTGCGCACCAGCACCTCGCCCTCCTTCAGCTCGGGCACGGCTTGCTCGACCAGGTCGAAGTTGTCGCGCTGGACCAGGCCTTCGGGGCGGGTCTTGAGGCGCAGCTGGCGGTTGATCAGGGACATGGTGCTTCTCCGGGAACGGGGAACGGAATGAATTCGTCAGTCCAGCGAAAACTGGACGCCAGTGCCTTGATGTGGACCCAGGGGCGCTGGGTCCCAGCGTTCGCTGGGATGACGGGGGTGGTGGTCGTTGGCGATCATGGCTCAGACGGCCGAAGCGCCGCCGTCGACGCGCAGCTCGGCGGCGGTGATGTAGCGGCTCTCGTCGGAGGCGAGGTAGAGCGCAGCGTACGCCACGTCGTCCACCTCGCCCAGGCGCTTCAAGGGGATGCCGCGGGTGAGTTTGCGCACGGCCTCCTGCTCGCCCAGCTGCTCGAAGAACGGCTCGACGATGCCGGTGCGGATGAAGGCGGGGTGGATCGAGTTGCAGCGCACGTCGACCTGCTGGCTGGCGCAGTCGACCGCGACCGACTTGGTCAGCGAGGCCACCGCGGCCTTGGATGCGTTGTAGACGGTGTAGTCGGGAAAGACCTTGAACGCCGCCAGCGAGGAGATGTTGATGATCGACGCGGGTTGGTGCTGCTTCAGCAGCGGCAGCGCGTACTTGCAGCCCAGGTACACGGCGTCGACGTTGACGCCCATCACCCGCGCCCACTCCTTCGGCGTGAGGCTCTCGACGCCGCCGAGCGCGCCGATGCCGGCGTTGTTGACCAGCACCGAGAGGCCGCCCATGGCGGCGTCGGCCTCGGCCAGCACGCTCTGCCAGCGTTCCTCGTCGCGCACGTTCTGCTGTGCCGTCCACGCCACGGTGCGGCCGTGTTCGGCATTGATCGCTTCACCCACCGCGCGCACGCCGGCTTCGTCGATGTCGGTGAGGAACACCAGCGCGCCGTGGCGGGCCAGCATGCGCGCGATGGCGGCACCGAGGCCGCCGGCGGCGCCGGTGATGAACGCCTTCTTGCCGGCGACGCGGTGGGCGGAAACTTCAGTCATCGGGTATCTCCTGATGTCGCATGATTTTTTTAAGCGGGTATGGATCGACGGCGCCAGGAGCACCCCTCACCCCAGCCCTCTCCCCCGAACGGTGGAGCCGTTCGGAGGAGAGGGGGTCCAGTCGTCAGACGGACAGGTAGCCGCCGTCGACGTTGAGCACGGCGCCGGTGGTGTACGACGACGCGGGCGAGGCCAGGTACAGCACCGCGCCGGCCATCTCGGACGGCTGCGCCACGCGGCGCATCGGCACATGCGCCAGCGCCTGCTTGAGGATCGCCGGGGTGTTGACCAGCACCGAGGCGAACTTGGTATCGGTGAGCCCGGGCAGCAGCGCGTTGCAGCGCACGCCGGCCGCGGCGCACTCGACCGCGAACGCCTTGGTCATCGAGATCACCGCGGCCTTGGTGATCGAGTAGATGCCCTGCTGGAAGCCGGGCACCACGCCATTCACCGAGGCCACGTTGACGATGGCGCCGCCGCCGTTCTTCGCCATCAGCTTCGCGCCGTGGCTGGACATGTAGAAGTAGCCCCGAATGTTCACGTCCACCGTCTTCTGGAAGATCGCGGGATCGGTCTCGGTGATCGGGCCGAAGTACGGGTTGGTGGCGGCGTTGTTGACGAGGACGTCCAGACGGCCATGCGTTTGCGTGATGCCGGCGAACAGCGCCTCGATCTGCTCCATCTCGCCGATGTGGCAGGCCAGCGCCTCGGCCGAACCGCCGGCGGCGGCGATCTCGTCGACCACCCGCTGGCAGTCGGCCTGCTTGCGGCTGGAGACGATGGTGTGCGCGCCGTGCGCCGCCAGCAGTCTGGCGATCTCGGCGCCGATGCCGCGGCTGGCGCCGGTGACGAGGGCGATCTTGCCGCTGAGGTCGAACAGGTCGGGTGCGCTCATGGGGAGGTGTCCTTCTTCGGTACGGCGAAAGGGATTCAGCGATGGGTGACGAGGCCGGGGTCGCCGGCCAGTTCAAGATGCGGCCAGCCGTTGTAGCTGATCAGGCTGTGGCGGTCGCCGCCGAGCGCCACGCGGGTCAGCGAGGTGTTGACCAGCGGCCAGCCCAGCGCGAACGGGTTGTCCGCCGGTGCGCCGACCAGCGCGTTGGCGATCACCGCGATCGGGCCGCCGGAAGTGAACGCCCAGATCGTGCGCGCCTCGTGTGCGGCCAGCATCTGCAGACCGTGCAGCACGCGCTCGCGGAAGGCGGGCCAGCTGCGCGCGTACTCGCTGTCGTGGCGGCCGCCGGTCCAGCGTGCGACGGCGGCGACGAACAGCTGCTGGAACGCGCGTTGCGGATCGGCGCTGGCGCCCAGCTCGGCGCGCATGTCGTCGAACGAGGTGAGGTCGGGGCGATGCCGCGCCATGATCTCGACGTGATCGAGTTCGTCCAGCTGCGCCAAGGTCAGCTGCGGCGCCGCCACGCCGGCCGCCTCGATGCACAGCTCGGCGGTGCGGATGTGTCGCTGCATGGAACCGATCACGATCAGGTCGGGCTGCTGCCCGGTCTGCTTCAGCCACTGGCCGAGCCGGCGCGATTGCTGCTCGCCGACCGCGGACAGCTTGTCGTAATCCTCGGCGCCGAAGCTGGCCTGGCCGTGACGGATCAGCAATGCGCTGCCCATGCTCACCGCTCCGAGCGGGCGATCAGCCGCCGGCAGCGCTGACCCATGTAGGCCGCCGCCTGGCCGAAACCGGCGAACTGCGGGTTGCTGGTCTGGCCCAGCACGAAGCGGCGATGGATCTGCTGGATGATCACCATCAGGCGGAACAGGCCGAAGATCTCGTAGAAATCGAACCGGTCCACGCGCCAGCCGCTGCGCTCGCCGTAGTAATCGACCACCTCGCGCCGGGTCAGCATGCCCGGGACGTGGGTGGGCTGGCGGCGGAACGACTGGAATACCGCGTCGTCGTCGGCCTGGACCCAGTAGGCCAGCGAGCCGCCCAGATCCATCAGCGGGTCGCCCAGGGTGGCCATCTCCCAGTCGAGCACGCCGATGATGTCGAGCGGGTTGGCCGGGTCGAGCACCACGTTGTCGAAGCGGTAGTCGTTGTGGATCACGCAGATCGCGGTTTCGCCCACGGGCTGCTCCTGCGCCAGCCAGGCCAGCACGTCCTCGCACGGGTCGGAGTCGTCGGTCAGCGCCTTGCGCCAGCGCTCGCTCCAGCCGCCGACCTGGCGCGCGATGTAACCCTCGCCCCTGCCCAGCGCGGCCAGCGCCGGCGGCGTGGCATCGACCCGGTGCAGCTCGACCAGCCGGTCGATGAAACCGTGGCACAGCTGGCGCATGCCAGCTTCGTCGAGGCCGAGGGCGGGCGGCAGCTCGCGCCGCAGGATGATCCCGCGCAGGCGTTCCATCACGTAGAAGTCGGTGCCCAGCACGGCCGGATCATCGCAGCGGGCGAGGATCCGCGGCACATGTGGATAGGCGGTTTTCAGCGCCGCCATCACCTGCGCCTCACGCAGCATGTCGTGGGCGGATTTCGCCTTGACCCCGGCCGGCGGGCGGCGCAGCACCAGCTCGCGTTCGCCGTAGCGGATCAGGTAGGTGAGGTTGGAGGCCCCGCCGGGGAACTGGCGGATCACCGGCTCGCCGTGCAGGTCGGCGACGTGCTGCTTGAGGAAGGCATCGACGGCGGCGACATCGAGACGGTCTTCCTCGCGCATCTCGCGCGTGTCGTCGAGCGCGGCGTTCATGCGCCCGCCTCCATGGCCTTCAGCTGGGCGCGCAGTTCGAGTTTGGCGATCAGGCCGCGATGCACTTCGTCCGGGCCATCGGCCAACCGCAGCACGCGGGCGTACGCATACAGCGAAGCCAGCGGGAAATCGTCCGACAGCCCGGCGCCGCCGTGGATCTGCATCGCCGCATCGGCGGCGCGCTGCGCCACCCTCGGCGCGATCACCTTGATCTGCGAGATCTCGCTCATCGCCGCCTTCACGCCTTGGGTGTCGATCAGCCAGGCGGCCTTGAGCGTCAGCAGCCGCGCCTGCTCGATCGCCATGCGCAGGTCGGCGACGATGTCGGCGTTGCCGCCGAGCTTGATCAGCGGCTGGCCGAACGCGGTGCGCGTGGTGGCGCGGGTGCACAGCAGCGCCAGTGCGCGCTCGGCCGCGCCGATCGCGCGCATGCAGTGATGGATGCGGCCGGGGCCGAGCCGACCCTGGGCGATCTCGAAGCCGCGGCCGGGGCCGAGGATGATGTTTTCCGCCGGCAGGCGCACGTCGCTGAAACTCACCTCGCCGTGCCCGGCCGGTTCGTCCAGGTCATGGAATACGTGCAGCATCCGCTCGACGGTCACGCCGGGCGCATCCAGCGGACAGAGCACCATCGCGTGACGCTGGTGCGGCGGCGCGTCGGGGTTGCTGACGCCCATGAAGATCACGAAGCGGCAGTGCGGATGGCCGATGCCGGTGGACCACCACTTGCGCCCGTTGAGCACCACCTCGTCGCCTTCGATCGTGGCGGTGGCCTGCATGTTGGTGGCGTCGGACGACGCCACGCCCGGCTCGGTCATGCAGAACGCCGAACGGCTCTCGCCGGCCAGCAACGGCGCCAGCCAGCGCGCCTGCTGCGCCGGCGAACCGTAGCGCGCCAGCACCTCCATGTTGCCGCTGTCCGGCGCGTTGCAGTTGAACACTTCCGGCGCGATGAACGAGTGGCCCATCAGCTCGGCCAGCGGCGCGTAATCCACGTTGCTGAGCCCGGCGCCATGCCCGGGTTCGGGCAGGAACAGGTTCCACAGCCCGGCCGCGCGCGCCTTCGCCTTCAGCGCCTCCATCACCGCTGGCTGGCGCCACTGGCGCCAGTCGGCGCTGCCGCTGAGCTCGCTCGCATAGACGGCCTCGGCCGGGGCGATCTCTTCGTGCATGAAGCGCTGCAGGCGCTCGATCAGCGACTGGCTGCGTGCGGAGTGGGCGAAATCCATCGGTAGGTCCCGTGACAAGCGCGCCGGCGAAGCGGTCAGCCTACGCCGATAGTCATCCATCGGCCTAATGCATAGGTTTTATGTCCAGCCATCAACGACGCTAATATGCATGCACCGTCATTCCCGCCGAGCCGCCACCGATGAGCCGCCCCGATCTGCGCATGGATCTGAACCTGTTCCGGGTGCTGGAGGCAATCCACACCCAGGGCGGGATCAGCGCCGCGGCGCGTTCGCTGCACCTGACCCAGCCGGCGATCACCCACTCGCTGAACCGGTTGCGCGAGCTGTTCGGCGACCCGCTGTTCGTGCGCCAGGGCAACCGGGTGATTCCCACCGACAAGACCCGCGCGGTGATGGCCGAGGTGCAACTGCACCTGAAGGGCTTGCAGGCCACCACGCGGATGCAGCCGGCGTTTCGCGCCGCGGCGCTGGAGCAGGAGTTCAGCGTGGGCTTTCGCGACGTACTGGAGTCGATCGCGTTTCCGCCGCTGCTGGCACGGCTCGCTCATCTCGCGCCCGGTGTGCGCCTGCTCAGCCGGCGCATTGCCGCCAGCGAGGTCGAGCGCGAACTCACCGCCGGTGGCATCGACCTGGTGATCGACCGCCGCCTGGCCAGCAGCCCGCGACTGTCCAGCGAACACCTGCTGGACGAGTCGTTGGTGGTGGTGATGCGACGCAAGCATCCGCTGGCCGGCGGCAACCTGCGCAAGGCCGACTACCTCGCCGCCCGCCACGTCGCCGTGTCGCAACTGGGCGAGGCGGTGCCGCTTGATGTGCTGCTGACCCAGGACGGCCGCCCGCGCCGGATCCAGCTGGTCTGCCAGCACTATTTCTCCGCCTGCCAGGTGGTCGCCACCACCGACCTGCTGCTGACCATGCCCAGCTCGTACGCCGCCGGCTTTTCGCGCCTGTTGCCGCTGGCCACGCAGGCACTGCCGATCAAGCTGAAGCCCATTCCAATCCTCGCCTACTGGCACCAGTCCCGCGACCACGACCGCGCCCATGCCTGGTTCCGCCAGCTGCTGATCGACACCATCCGCGCCGCGCCGGAATTCGCCGGGCATTGAGCAGCGCTTACACTTCGGCGGCGCAGGCCTTGTGCCGGAAGCAGCCGACCAGATGGTCGTTGACCATGCCGGTGGCCTGCAGCAGCGAATAGCAGATGGTGCTGCCGACGAAACGGAAACCGCGTTTCTTCAGCGTCTTGCTCATGCGGTCGGACAGCTCGGTGCTGGCCGGCACCTCGCCCATGCCGCGCCAGCGGTTGCGCAAGGGCTTGCCGTCGACGAACGACCACAGATACGCGTCGAGGCTGCCGAACTCCTCGATCACCGCCAGCGCGACGATCGCGTTGTCGCGGGTCGAGGACACCTTCAGGCGGTTGCGGATGATGCCCGGATCGAGCAGCAGCTTGTCGAGTTCGCGATCGGTCATCGCGGCCACGCGGGCGATCTCGAACTGATGGAACACCTCGCGGTAGCGCTCGCGCTTGGCCAGCACGGTGCGCCAGGAAAGCCCGGCCTGCGCGCCTTCCAGCACAAGGAACTCGAACAGGCGGCGGTCGTCGTGCAGCGGCACGCCCCATTCGGTGTCGTGATAATCGCGCAACAGGGCGTCGCTGGTGGCCCAGTGGCAACGGGTCGGCTCGGCGGTCTTGGTCATGGCGGAAGGGTAGCCGTTCGGTGGCGCACACCGTAGCCGACACCGCTAGACTTGTCGCCCCTCTCCCGGCACGCCTGCTCATGTCGCCCTCCTCGTCACCGCTGCGCGGCGCCGTGCTCGCCTTGCTTGCCACCATTGCGATCTGGGCCTACAGCTGGGTCGTGATGAAGCAGGTACTGGCGCATGCCGGCCCGTTCGATTTCGCCGCGCTGCGCTACCTGATCGGCGCGGCCGTGCTGTTCGCCACGCTGCTGCTGTCGCGCCGTTCGCTGCGCCCGCCGCCGTTGTTGCCGACGATCCTGATCGGGCTGTGCCAGACCGCGGCGTTCCAGGGGCTGGAGCAATGGGCCCTGATCGACGGGGGCGCCGGTCACGTCGCCCTGCTCGCCTACACGATGCCGTTCTGGGCGGTGCTGCTGGCCTGGCTGCTGCTGGGCGACCGACCCACCGCGCGGCATTGGCTGGGCCTGGCGCTGGCCGCGACCGGCCTGCTGTGCATCATCGAGCCCTGGCATGCGCTGGGCAGCGTGCTGAGCACCACGCTGGCGATTGCCGGCGGGCTGGCCTGGGCGGCCGGCACGGTGCTGAGCAAGCGCATGTTCCGCCGCCATGCGCCGTCCGTGCTCAACCTCACTGCGTGGCAGATGCTGGTCGGCGGCGCGGCGCTGGGCCTCGTGGCGCTGGCCGTGCCGCAGCGGCCGATCGCCTGGGACTGGCCGTTCATCGCCGGGCTGGCCTACAGCGCGGTGCTGGCGTCCAGCGTGGCCTGGTGGCTGTGGTCGATCGTGTTGCAGCGGCTGCCCACCACGGTGGCCAGCGTGTCCAGCCTGGGCGTGCCGATCGTCAGCGTGCTGCTGGCCTGGCTGATCCTGCACGAACGACCATCGCCGATGGAGGCACTGGGCATCGTGTTCGTGCTGCTGGGCCTGCTGGCGGTCAGCGGCATCGGCACGCGGCGGCGCGCCCGGGCGCCGGTTCAGCCCGCGTGATTTCAGTCGGCGATATGCTATGCGCTCACGGATTGCGAAGAAGCAGCGATGTCTGATCTGTCGTCATGGTGGGCCTTCCTGGTCAACTGGCTCAGCGTTCACGCGGTGGTGCCACTGCTCGATGCGCTGCACCTGAGCGGATTGTCCGGCAACCCCGACGATATCGCGGCCTCGCTGCTGATCGCGGCGCTGCAGGTGGGCATCATCGGGCTGATCTTCCGCCCGCTGGAGACCTGGTTTCCGGCCGAGCAATGGACCGACCGCAAGCTGACCCTGGTCGATCGCAACTACACGTTGCTGATGCTGCTGGGCATCTTCCCGCTGTTCACCTACCTGGTGCTGACCCCGTTCAGCCATCTGTTCGGCGGCGCCGACAGCGCCAGCTCGAGTACCGGCTCGCCGCTGGCACTGACGCATTGGGTGCCGTGGTTCAACCTGCATCCGTATGTGCTGTTCGCGGTCTACTACGTGGTCTACGACTTCGTGTACTACTGGATGCACCGCACCCAGCACGCGATCCCGTGGTGGTGGGCGCTGCACAGCATGCATCACAGCCAGCGCCAGATGAGTTGCTGGACGAACGACCGCGGCAGCCTGGTCGACGGTTTCATCCAGTCGATGATCCTGGCCACGGTGGGGCTCGCGATCGGCGTCGATCCGGACGAGTTCGCCTGGCTGATGCTGATCGGCGAACTGATGCAGAACTTCTCGCACACCAACGCGCGCATCGGCTTCGGCCGGGTGTTCGAGCGCGTCTTCGTGGACCCGAAGTTCCACCGCCTGCATCACATGCTGGTCGACCCGGAGCGGCCGACGCTGCATATCTGCAACTACGGCCAGGTCCTGTCGATCTGGGACGTGCTGTTCGGTACCGCGCTGTACGGCCTGGCGCCACGGCCGACCGGGGTCGGCGATCCGGTCGTCGATGCCGACAACGACTACGGCCTGATCGGGCTGCACTGGGTCGCGCTGAAGCGCTTCTGGGGCGCGGTGCGCCGACCGGCCGGCTGGAAGCCGGGCGAGGTGGCGTTCGGCGAGGACTACCGGCCGATTCCGGTCAGCCAGCTGGATCTGCATGCGCTTGCCCATGCGCTGCCGACCGCGGGCTTCACGCCGCCGCCGGCACCGGCCAGCGGCGATGCGGCGGTGGAAGGCGCCATCGGCTGAGCGGCGCGCGTCCCTACCAGGGCAGGGCCTGCAGATCCACGTTGCCGCCGGTGATCACCACGCCGACGCGGCGCCCGGCGAAGCGTTCGCGCTGCTGGAGGATCGCCGCCAGCACGGTGGCGCTGGACACCTCCACCACCTGCTTCAGTTCCGACCAGATCAGCTGCATCGCCGCGACCGTCTCCGCATCGCTGACCGTGATCAGCTCCACCCGGTGAATGCGCAGCGCCTCCAGGTTGGACTCGCCGATCAGCGCGCGCAGGCCGTCGCAGATGGTGTCCGGTACGATCGTGGTCACCCGCCGGCCCTGCGCCAGCGATCGGGCCGCATCGTCGGCGCCCTGCGGCTCGGCGCCGAACAGTGCCAGCCCGGCGTCGATCGCGTGCGCGGCGATCGCCACGCCACTGGCCAGTCCGCCGCCGCCGACCGGCGTGATCAACGCATCCAGCCCGGCGGCCTGCTGCAGCAGCTCCAGCGCCAGCGTGCCCTGCCCCGCCATCACCCGGGTGTCGGCGTACGGATGCACCATCACCGCGCCGGTTCGGCCCTGCACTTCGGCGGCCATCGCCTCGCGGGCCGCCTGGGTCGGCGCGCAGCGATGCAGGATCGCGCCGGCGCGTTCGATCGCCTCGACCTTGGCGCGCACCGCGCCTTCCGGCACCACCACGTGGGCCGCGATGCCGCGGGTCGCCGCGGCCAGCGCCAGCGCGTTGCCGTGGTTGCCGGAGGAATGGGTGACCACGCCATGCGCGGCCTGCGCATCGCTCAACGCCCACACCGCGTTGCAGGCACCGCGGAACTTGAACGCGCCGCCGCGCTGCAGGTGCTCGCACTTGAAGTACAGCTCGGCACCGCTCAGTGCATCCAGCGTCGCGCTGCGCAGCACCGGGGTGACCCGCGCATGCGGCGCGATCCGGGTCGCGGCCGTGCGGATCTGCTCGATGTCCGGCAGGCCATCCATTACTTCACTCATGCGTACTCGACCTCCACGCCACAGCGGAAACTTCGTTCGGCGCCCGCTTCCAGCCGGATCGCCGCGGCGCACTCGGGACGGTTGAACGCATTGGCCATGCACTCCATCGGCTCCAGCGCGATCGCCCGGCGGACATCGCGGCTCACCGTGTCGGCAGTGAACGCATGCATCACGCCGCGCTCCTGCCATACCGCGATGCCCAGCCCGCTGGCCGGATCGCGCAGGCGGGTGCGTATGCGACCGTCGTCGTCGGCTTCCAGATCGGTGTAGCCCTGGTCGATGATGCTGTCGCCGATCCGGCGCGGCTCGCGGAAATCCAGTGCCGGCGCGTCGTCCAGCGCCACGTAGGCGGCGGCGCCGGACAGCGCGATCAGCTGGGCGTCCGTGCGTATCAGCGTCTGCGCCGGGATCTGCAATTGCCAGTCGTCGACGAGGCTGTCGTCGGCGAGGCGGAAATACGGATGCCAGCCGAAGAAGCACGGCGCGGCCTGCTTGCCGACGTTGCGCATGCGTGCCTCCAGGGTGAGGCCGGCGGCATCCAGGGTGTAGCTCAGGCGCAGATCGATCGCATACGGATAACCCGGCTGCGGGCGGATCGCGCAGGTGCTCAACTGCACCTGCGCAGCGTCGTCGTCCGCCGTCAGTGCATCGATTTCGAATTCCACGTCGCGCACGAAGCCATGCCGGCTGGCCCGCTCGGCACCGACCACGCCCGGCTGCAGATCCTGCGATCGACCATCGAAGTGGTAGCGCGCATCGGCAATGCGGCCGGCGAACGGCGCCATGATCGCAAAGCGCGAACCGGGCCGGCCGAGCACCTCGGCCGCATCGCGGTAGCCCGCGGCGAGATCGCGCGCGCCGCCGCCGAATGGAACCTCGAACCCAAGCAGGGCCGCGCCATGCCGCGCGATGCGCAGGCGCCGGTGGCCGCCGCGGTCATTCAGCACCACGATTTCCTGGTCGCCCAGTTCCGCCCGTTCCGCGCCGTAACGCGTCGTATTGAATGCCGCCACCGGGTTCTCCTGCGACTGAAACGCCCCATGTTACCCTTATCGGTCCCCATTCCCGCGCTGTTTCCATGCAAACTCTCTCAGAGCAAGCCCCTGCACTGATCCGCCTCAGCGACTACCGCGCGCCTGCCTGGCGGGTCGAAACGGTCGCGCTGGATTTCGACCTCGGCATCGATGCCAGCGAGCTTTGCGCGCGCCTGCTGCTGCGTCGCGACCCCGCGCAGGACGCACCGTTGCGGCTGGACGGCGAGGACCTGCAGCTGCTGTCGATCTCGCTCGATGGCCTGCAACTGCCGGCCACGGCGTATCGCTACGCCGACAACGTGCTGGAAGTCGACGGCGCGCATGATGGCAGCGTGCTGGAAACCCGGGTACGCCTGCGCCCGGCGGCGAACACCGCGCTGGAAGGCCTCTATCTCTCCGGTTCGCGCGAGTCGGGCTTCCTGCTGACCCAGTGCGAGGCGGAAGGCTTCCGGCATATCACGTTCTTCCCCGACCGGCCCGACGTGCAAGCGCGCTACAGCGTCACCCTGCGCGCCGACCGCGAACGTTTCCCGGTGCTGCTGGCCGGTGGCAACCCGGACGGCGCGGGCGAACTGGAGGGTGGCCGGCACTGGGCGCGCTTCGTCGATCCGCATCCCAAGCCGAGCTACCTGTTCGCCCTGGTCGCCGGTCGGCTGGAGAAGCTCGAGCGCGACTACGTCACCGCCGACGGCCGTCCGGTACAGCTGAAGATCTGGGCCGAGGCCGACGTGATCGATCGCTGCCACTACGCCATGGACGCGCTGGAACGCTCGATGCGCTGGGACGAGCAGACCTACGGGCGCAATTACGACCTGGACGTGTTCCACGTCGTCGCTACCAATGATTTCAACATGGGCGCGATGGAGAACAAGGGCCTCAACATCTTCAACGCGAAGTACCTGCTGGCCGACCCGGACAGCAGCACCGACGAGGAATACCGTCACGTCGAGGCCGTGGTCGCGCACGAGTATTTCCACAACTGGAGCGGCAACCGGGTGACCTGCCGCGACTGGTTCCAGCTGTCGCTGAAGGAGGGCCTGACCGTCTTCCGCGAACAGAGCTTCTCGGCCGACATGAACTCCGCGCCGCTCAAGCGCATCGAGGATGTCGCCCTGCTGCGGCGGGCGCAGTTCCCCGAGGACGCCGGCCCGCTGGCGCATCCGGTGCGGCCTGCTCAATACAGCGAGATCAACAATTTCTATACCGCCACGGTGTACGAGAAGGGTTCGGAACTGGTGCGCATGCTGGCCGGTCGCCTGGGTCGGGATGGGTTCCGTCGCGGCATGGATCGCTACTTCGAACGAAATGACGGCCGCGCCGCCACGCTGGAAGATTTCCTGGGCGCCCTGGGCGAGGCCAACGACACCGACCTGATGCCCTACCTGGCCTGGTACGGCCAGGCCGGCACCCCGCGGCTGAAGGCACGGGGTCATTACGATCCGGCGCGGCGCGAATACACCCTGACCCTGGCCCAGCATGCGCCGGGCGTCGCGGGAAAAGAGCCCCGACCGCCGCTGCCGATCCCGGTCAAGCTGGCCCTGTTCGCGCGCGACGGCACGATGCTGCCGCTGCATCTGCAGGGCGCGGCATCCGGAAACCTGCACGAACGCGTCGTGGTGTTGACCCGGACCGAACAGAGCCTGGTTTTCACGGACGTCGCGAGCGAGCCGGTACCGTCGCTGCTGCGGGGGTTTTCCGCGCCGGTGATCCTGGAATGCGATTACACGCCGGCCGAACTGGCACTGCTGCTGGGCCACGATGTCGACGGCTTCAATCGCTGGGAGGCCGGCCAGCAACTCGCCACGCGTGCCTACGAAGACCTGCGCGATGGCGACGCGACACATGCCCTGCATGCCTGGTGCGACGCGCTGGCGCGGCTGTTCGATAGCGAGGCCATCGACGACGCGCTGCTGGCCGACCTGCTGACGCCTCCGGGTGAGATCGAGCTGGCCGAACGCGAGACGGCGATCGATCCCCAGCACATCCATGGCCTGCGCCAGGATCTGCAACGACACCTCGCCGAGCGGCTGGGTGCCGATGCACTGTATCGACGCTACCAGGCCCTGGCCGGACACACCACGATCGAGCTCGATGCCCCGAGTCAGGCCCGTCGCCGACTCAAGCGGCGCGTACTCGAACTGCTGCATCTGCTCGACGCCGAAGGCGCGTGCCTGCTGGCCGCGGCCCAGTATCGTGATGCGCCGGGCATGACCGACCGGCTGGCCGCACTCGCTGTGCTGGTGCGCGGTCATGCCGACGCCGCCGCCGGCGCGCTGCTCGACTATCGCCAGCGCTATGCCGACAACACGTTGGCGTTGGACAAATGGTTTTCGGTGCAGGCGCAGATGCCGGGCGAACCGGCGCTGGAGCGGGTGCTGGCACTGGAAAAGGACGCCGCATTCACGCCGAAGAACCCGAATCGGGTGCAGTCGCTGCTGGGTGCGTTCGTGCGCGGCAATCCAAGCGGGTTCCATCGGGTCGACGGTGCCGGCTATCGGTTGCTCATCGAACGTCTGATCACTCTCGATTCGTTGAATCCGCAGGTGGCGGCACGATTGGCCACGGCCTTCAACGGGTGGCAGCGGCTTGAACCGAAACGACGGGAGGCGGCGCGGCTCGCGATTGCCGAACTGGCGGGGCACGTCGGGCTTTCACGCAACCTGGCCGAAATCATCGGCAACGTACTCAACCATTGATCAGCCGCGGGATGCCACCGGGTATCGATGCGGCCTCGCCGTGGTGTGCGTGGTGGAAACACCACGCACACAGGCGGCATGTTTCATTCAGACGGCCAGATGGTCGAGTGCTTCGAGCAGGCTCTCCATGCGCGACTCCAGATCCGGCTGCAGCGCACCGCGCTCGACATCTTCGCGCTCGCTCAAACCATCAATCGCCATTTCGACCTGGCCGATCTCGACCAGCAGGTCATGACGCGGATATACCGGCTGAAAATCGAAATTCATGTCCATGGCAAATCCCTCTTGGTTGGTGAGGAGGAAGATGCAATGGGCATGCCAATATGTGATGTCCGTCACGATCCATTTGAGGTGAAACTCGCGAGACTGACGCCACACGTCAGCTGTTGCCGTGGCAGGACACAATTTTCCGTTTCAGTCACCCCTCGTTCACGCGTCTGCGGCGAATATCAGCTCACGTTCCGCGACTGCGGCACGCTGTTGGAGCCCATGCATTTTCGGTTTCTGGCGCTCGGCAATACGGTCATCCTGGATTCCCCCTGTTCCTGAGACCGCCGGGCGCCAGATCTATCAAGCCAAGGCCCCGTAGCCATCAAGCCGCGGGGCCTTGTGTTTTGTGCCTTTCCGGGATTTTGTGAGGCCACAAAGGACGACGGCACCCCGAGGGGTGCCGTCTTGCTTCCTTTCCCGGTACGCAATCGAACCCCTGTCAGTTCGATCTCGGCGCGCGTGGTCGCGCAGCGTCTGCCCGTGAAAGTGCAAAGATGTTGCAAGCAGGAAACATGCCAGTTATGCAGTCCGGCCAGCAACGTGTTGATGGCGCTAACATAGCGTCCAATTTTGTCACTTTTTGTACCGTCAGGGCAATTCGATGTACCACCCGACCCACTACGACGTCATCGTGATCGGCGGCGGCCATGCCGGTACCGAGGCGGCATTGGCGGCCGCGCGTGCGGGAGCGCGTACGCTGCTGCTCAGCCACAACATCGAGACGATCGGCCAGATGAGTTGCAACCCGGCGATCGGCGGTATCGGCAAGGGGCATCTGGTCAAGGAAATCGACGCGTTGGGCGGAGCGATGGCTCACGCGGCGGATCGTGCCGGCATCCAGTGGCGCACGCTCAATGCCTCCAAAGGCCCGGCCGTGCGCGCGACCCGTTGCCAGGCCGATCGTGCGCTGTACAAGGCGGCGATCCGGCATATCGTGGAAACCGAGCCGAACCTGCAATTGTTCCAGCAGGCGGTGGACGACCTGATCATCGAGAACGGTCGCGTCCGCGGCGTGGTGACCCAGATGGGCCTGTCGTTCGGCGCGAACGCGGTCGTGCTGACCGCGGGCACTTTTCTCGCCGGCAAGATCCACATCGGCCCGGCCCAATACGCCGGCGGTCGCGCCGGCGATCCGCCGGCCAGCACGCTGGCGGCGAAGCTGCGGGAACTGCCGGTCGCGGCGGATCGCCTGAAGACCGGCACGCCGCCGCGCATCGACCTGCGCAGCATCGACTTCAGCGGGCTGCAGGAACAGCCCGGCGACGCGCCCGCACCGGTGTTCTCCTATCTGGGCACGCGTGACGAGCACCCGCGCCAGGTCAGCTGCTGGATCACCCATACGTCCGAGCACACGCACGAACTGATTCGCGGCGCGCTGGATCGCTCACCGCTGTACACCGGCCAGATCGAAGGCATCGGCCCGCGCTATTGCCCCTCGATCGAGGACAAGGTGGTGCGTTTCGCGGAGAAGACCTCGCATCAGATCTTCATCGAGCCGGAGGGGCTGGACACCTTCGAGATCTACCCGAACGGCATCTCCACCTCGCTGCCGTACGACGTGCAGCTGGCGCTGGTGCGCTCGATCAGGGGCTTCGAGAACGCCCACATCACCCGCCCCGGCTACGCGATCGAGTACGACTACTTCGATCCGCGCGGGCTCAATCCGTGGCTCGAGACCAAGGCGATTCCCGGCCTGTATTTCGCCGGCCAGATCAACGGCACCACCGGTTACGAGGAAGCCGCCGCACAGGGCCTGATCGCGGGGCTCAACGCCGCGCTGGCCGTGCAGGGCAAGGCGCCGTGGTATCCGCGCCGCGACGAGGCCTACATCGGCGTGCTGATCGACGACCTGACCAGCAATGGCACGATCGAACCGTATCGGATGTTCACCTCGCGCGCCGAATACCGGCTGCACCTGCGCGAGGACAATGCCGACCTGCGCCTCACCGAAACCGGTCATGCGCTGGGCGTGGTGCCGCAGGCACGCTACGACGCGCTGCGCGCCAAGCGCGAAGCGGTGGAACGCGAACTGCAACGCCTGGCCGGTGTATGGGTGACCCCGGCCAATGCGCTGGGCGCCGCCGTCGAGCGCCAGCTCGGCATCGCGGTCAGTCGCGAGACCCCGGCGACGGACCTGCTGCGTCGGCCGGAACTCGATTATGCGCAGCTCACCAGCGTGGACGGACTCGGACCGCCGGTGGCGCGCGACGATGTCGCGGCGCAGGTCGAGGTACAGATAAAATACGCGGGTTACCTCGAACGCCAGCGCGAGGAAATCGAGCGCCAGCAGCGGCACGAACACACGACGATTCCCGCCGGGTTCGACTATGACAAGGTGCGTGGCCTGTCCGCCGAGGTGCTGCTCAAACTGAAGCGCACGCTGCCGGCGACGCTCGGTCAGGCGGCCCGCGTCAGCGGAGTCACTCCCGCGGCCATCTCGTTGCTGCTGGTGCATCTGAAGCGTCGCGACGCGGCCTGACGTCGCTCGCACCGCGCCGGCGTGCGACCCGGGCCGGCCCGTTCCCCGGGCCAGTCATGGCATCATGCCGATTCTGACCAGCAGGGGGACGCGCAATGGAAGTATGGATCGGCCGCGACGGCGAACGACATGGCCCTTACAAGGAAGACGACGTACGCCAGTGGCTGCGCAGTGGCCAGGTCAGCCCGAAGGATCTGGCCTGGTACGAAGGCCTCGCCGACTGGCAGCCGCTGTCGGTGTTGTTCCCCGATGAGGCGAAGGCGACACCGCCGCCCCTCGATGCCAGCAACCCCTACGCCGCCCCCACCGCCCCGTTGCTGCCGCAGGTCACCACGGCAGCGCTGGAGGACCATGCCGGGTTCTGGAAGCGCGTGGGTGCCTACATCCTCGACGCGATCATCCTGTACATCCCGCAGCTGTTGATCCAGAAGGCCTTCGGCGTCGATGCCGCCAAGGAAACGCTGCAGCAGGCCGTGCTCAATGCGGGCGGCGACATGCAGTTGGTGATGACTGCCCAGCAGCAGTTTTACGCCGCGATCTGGCCGGCCATGCTGCTCGGCCTGGTGCTCGGCTGGCTGTATTTCGCCCTGTGCGAAAGTTCGGCGTGGCAGGCGACGCTGGGCAAGCTGGCACTGGGCATCCGGGTCACCGACCTGCAGGGCCATCGGATCAGCTTCCCGCGGGCGCTGGGCCGTTATCCAGCCAAGATCCTCAGCGGCCTCATCCTGGGCATCGGCTTTCTCATGGTCGCCTGGACCCAGCGCAAGCAGGGACTGCACGACATGATCGTGGGCACCCTGGTACTGAACGGCCGCGCCAGCGAGTTCAACGACGCCTCGCGCCCGGCCGCCAGCGGCAGCTCTTTCAGCGCCTGATCGCATGGCATCGCCAGGGTCTGCTGAGATCGGACCCTGGCCGTTTCCGCACGAGCTCGACACACCGAAATCCCGGTCGGCCCGCGGCCGCCCATCGCGAGGGCCCGATCCCGGTTCGATCGGGCGCGGGCGTCCGCGGGAAGCGGATCCGGGACCCGCAAGAAGCACCCGAAATTTTCCCGTCGCATCCCGCCGGATGCATCCGATGGACTTCGGCGCAATCTGCGCAGGCCGGATCGCTGTCGATCGGTCAACGCAGCTTCACCACGGCGACCGCCTTGTCCGGGCCGATCACCCGGATTTCCCCGGCCACGCCGGCCGAGTTGTCGATCGCCACGGCAGCCACCGTCAATGGACCCAGCCCGAGATGCCGGCGGCCCTCCCAGTTGTCGGCGGCCTGCTTGGCTCGCGCATACTCGGCGGGCGAGTTGCCGACAAAGGCGATCAAGCCATAGCCGAAGTGCAGGTTGATGGCGTACGTCTCCAGTCGTGCGGCGCTGGCGCTGCTGGCGCACGCCACGCCCAGGGCGACACTTGCTGCAATGATCAGACGTTTCATGGTGGTTCTCCCGGCAGGCGGAAATGACCCGTGGTCACCATAGGCCGCCGTGGCGGAACAGGCATGAGGAATTCGCGGGAAACCTCGATGAAGTCGTGAGGATTTCGCGCGAACTCGCTCGCCAATGATGTCCGGACCGTCGCCCTTCGGGAGCCCTTCGCGGCACGTGCCATGCGTGGCCGTCTCGCTCCTCGATCGCACCCTGTCGTTTGTCATGGTGAATTCGCCGACGTGCCGGCGTACGCTCGGAGGCGCTGGAGGCCATCACGACGAGGCATGATCATGGGCAGGATGAGCACGCTGTCCCAACCCGCGAATTGCTGGATCTATCAGTGCGACGACATCGTCGTCGAACCCCGCTCGCACCGGCTGGATCGCGCCGGACAACCTGTTCCGGTCGAGCCCAAGGCATATGTCGTGCTGGTGGCACTGATGGAGCAGCCCGGCACGATGCTCGACAAGAACACGCTGCTGGACACCGCCTGGGGTCATCGCAATGTGACTCCCGGCGTACTGAGCCGGGTGATCTCGCAACTGCGCCATGCGCTGGGCGATTCGCCCACCCGTCCGCGCTACATCGCCACGGTGCACAGCCTGGGCTACCGCTTCATCGGTCAGGTGTCGCGCAGGGCCGCTCCGCCCTCGCTGCGGACCTTGTCGGTGCCGATGTCCGCGTTCATGGACACCACCGGCATCCACAACGCCACGCTGTGCGCGGTTGCCGACAACATATTCTTCGATCGGCGTCAGTCGAGCCTGGGCCGGGCGAACCCATCGGACCGCCGCAGGACGAGCTGATCCGTCACTTCGTGCGCGCGCGGCCAGCGTTACTCGATCGTTCATGCCGGAATCCGGGACGGATTCATCGCGACCTGCCGACCGGCGCAGGGCCGACGGCCGTACGGCTGCCGGTCGGCCGCTGCATGCAGGCGACTTGATATCATTCACGGTTCCATCAGGCGTGAGCCTGCCGCAAGGAATCGTGACATCCATGCCAAGCATCGAACAACGCATCGCCCATGACATCGCCGCCCGCCCCGACCAGGTGCAGGCGGCCGTGGATCTTCTCGACGGCGGCGCCACCGTGCCGTTCATCGCACGCTATCGCAAGGAGGTCACCGGTGGCCTCGACGATACCCAGCTGCGCCTGCTGGAAGAACGCCTGCGCTACCTGCGCGAGCTGGAAGACCGCCGCGCGGCGATCCTCGCCAGCGTGGAGGAACAGGGCAAGCTCAGCGAGACATTGAAGGGCGAGCTGCTCGCCGCCGACACCAAGGCGCGACTGGAGGATCTGTACCTGCCGTTCAAGCCCAAGCGCCGCACCAAGGCGCAGATCGCGCGCGAAGCCGGGCTGGAGCCGCTGGCCCTGGGTCTGCGCGAAGATCCCACGCGGTCACCGGAAGCCTTCGCCGAAGCGTTCGTCGACGCCGACAAGGGCATTGCCGACGTCCGCGCCGCGCTGGACGGCGCGCGCGCGATCCTGATGGAATCGATCGCCGAAGACGCCCATCTGGTCGGCGAGCTGCGCGACTGGCTGTGGGCGCAGGGCCAGATCCGCGCGAAGCTGGTCGAGGGCAAGGAACAGGCCGGCGCGAAATTCCGCGACTACTTCGACCACGTCGAGCCGATCGGCAAGATTCCCTCGCACCGGCTGCTGGCGCTGATGCGCGCCCGCAACGAAGGCGTGATCGAACTCGAGCTGGCGCCCACCGCCGATCCCGAGCAGGGCCACGCCGAAGGCGAAGGCCGCGTCGCCGCGCACGCCGACATCCACAACCGTGGCCGTGCCGCCGATGCATGGCTGCGCGAGACGGTGCGCCTGACCTGGCGGGTGAAACTGCATCTGCACCTGACCCTGGATCTGTTCGGCCGCGTGCGCGAAGGCGCCGAGGACGAGGCGATCCGCGTGTTCGGCGACAACCTCAAGGACCTGATGCTGGCCGCGCCGGCCGGCGCCAAGACGGTGATGGGACTGGATCCGGGCATCCGCACCGGGGTCAAGGTGGCCGTGGTCGATGCGACCGGCAAACTGCTGGCCACCGACGTGATCTATCCGCACGAACCGCGCAAGCAGTGGAACGAATCGATCGCCCAGCTCGCCCGGCTGAGCAAACAGCATGGCGTCGACCTGATCGCGATCGGCAATGGCACGGCCTCGCGCGAGACCGACAAGCTGGCCGGCGAACTGATCAAGAAGCACGCCGACCTGAAGCTGTCCAAAGTGGTGGTCAGCGAAGCCGGCGCGTCGATCTACTCGGCCTCGGAACTGGCCGCGAAGGAATTCCCCGAGCTCGACGTGACCTTGCGCGGCGCGATCTCGATCGCCCGCCGGCTGCAGGACCCGCTGGCCGAACTGGTGAAGATCGAGCCGAAGGCGATCGGCGTGGGCCAGTACCAGCACGACGTCAACCAGATCAAGCTGGCGCGCGCGCTGGACGCGCGCGTGGAGGACTGCGTCAACGCGGTCGGGGTCGACGTGAACACCGCCTCCGCGGCGCTGCTGTCGCGTGTCGCCGGCCTGAGCGCCAGCGTCGCCGAGAACGTGATCAAGCACCGCGACGCAAACGGCCCGTTCGCCAACCGCAAGGCGCTGCTGAAAGTGCCGCGGCTGGGCGACAAGGCGTTCGAGCAATGCGCCGGCTTCCTGCGCGTGTCCAACGGCGACAACCCGCTGGATGCCAGTTCGGTGCACCCGGAAGCGTACCCGGTGGTCGAGCGGATCATCGCGCAGTGCGGTCGAGAGGTGCGCAACATCATCGGCGACAGCAGTTTCCTGCGCGGGCTCCAGCCCGAGCAGTTCACCGATGACAAGTTCGGTGTGCCGACCGTGCGCGACATCCTCAGGGAACTGGAAAAGCCCGGCCGCGATCCACGCCCGGAATTCGTGGCGCCTACCTTTGCCGAGGGCGTCGAGGACGTGAAGGACCTCAAGCCCGGCATGATCCTCGAAGGTCGCGTCACCAATGTCGCCGCGTTCGGCGCCTTCGTCGACATCGGCGTGCACCAGGATGGCCTGGTCCACGTGTCGGCGCTTTCCCACGGCTTCGTCAAGGATCCGCGCGACGCGGTGAAGGCCGGCGACATCGTCAAGGTCAAGGTGATGGAGATCGACCTGCCGCGCCAGCGCATCGGCCTGTCGATGCGACTCGACGACGAACCGGGGCAAGGCCGCTCTCGACCCATTGCCGGCGCGGCCGAGCCGCGTCGTGGCGGCGGCCCGCGACACGCTGGCGGACCCCCGAAACCCGCCGCGGCACCGGCGAACAACGCCTTCGCCGAAGCCTTGCTGCGCGCCAAGCAACGCTGAGTAACCCGCTCGAGCGAGCGCATGCAGCGTCACGGTGCAGCGCAGCATGCGCTCCGGTATGGAGTAGATTACCGTAACCGAAATATAACGTGATCTACCCACCCTGGAGTTTGATGACATGCACCGTACCCGCGTTCTCGCCGGCGCCATCGCAGCCTCGTTGTTGGTCAGCATGGCTGCCAGCGCCGCTCAATTCAGCAAGGTTGTCATCATCGGCGATAGCCTCAGCGACGCTGGCAATCTGTCGCTGGCCCTGGGCTCGCCCACGCCGTCACGATTCACCACCAACCCCGGATTCACCGCCCCGGAAATGGTCGCCAGCGGGCTCGGCCTGCCTGTCACCGCTTCGCTGCTGGGTGGCACCGACTATGCCTTCGGCGGTGCGGGCCTGGTGAACAACTCCAGTGCAGGCCCGATCCCGACGCTGCCGCAACAGCTGCAGATGTATCTGGCTGCCAGTGGTGGCGCGGCTGACCCGCATGCGCTTTATCAGGTGTGGGGCGGCGCCAATGACATCTTCTATCTGACCGCCACGTCGACCGATCCCAATGTACTGGGTGCGGGCACGCTGACCGCTGCCCAGACCGAACTCGGCCTGATCGGCAGCCTGCAGACGGCGGGCGCCAGGTATGCGGTGGTCTACAACCTGCCCGACATCGGCAAGACGCCGGCCGGCATGGCCGGAGGCGCGGCGGCGTCCGCCGGTGCAACCCAGCTGTCGGCGCTTTACAACAACCAGCTGAACATTGGCCTCGGCCAGCTCAGCTCCAATGGCATGAATATCATCCCGGTCAATGCCTTCGCGCTGGTCAATGAAGTCATTGCCAATCCGTCAAACTATGGCTTCACCAATGTCACCGCACCGGCTTGCACAGGCGGAAGCGGCAGCTCGCTTCAATGTGGTCCGCAGGGTTCGGGGGCACCGGTGACGTACGCTCCGGGCACCGAGAACACTTACCTGTTCGCCGATGGCGTTCACCCGACACAGGCAGCTGATCGCCTGCTGTCGCAGGTCGTGCTCTCCGAAATTGCCGCGCCAGGCCAGACTTCCCTGCTCAGCCAGGCTCCGCTGACGGCCGTTACCACGCAGACGCAGACCGTTCGCGGCGAAATGCTCAACGACGGATCTGGCGGTGGCACCCGCTTCTTTGCACATGCCAACTACGCTCAGCAGAGATTCGATGGCTCCGACACGTCGCCAAGAGCCAACAGCAACAACTTCGACCTGACCCTCGGCGGCGATCTGAAATACAGCGACAATGTGTCGATGGGCGCTGCGCTGGGCCTGGGTCACAACAACACGGGGGTTTCAGGGGGTACTGGCGGCTACAAGATGCAGGATGTCTCGGTGCTGGCCTATGTCACTTATCACTCCGGCGGCGCCTACCTGGGGGCTTATGGCGAAGCGGGACACTCGCACTTCACCGACGTGAATCGCATCATCCAGATCGGCCCGATGACTCGCACGGAGAGCGGCAATACCGGTGGCTCGCACGGTGGTCTGGGCTTCACTGGCGGCTGGTGGTTCGGCCAGAACAAGCTGCAGTACGGCCCTTTCGCCAACGTCGAGTGGCATGACTTCGGCGTCAGCGGCTACCACGAAAGCAGTGGTGACAGCACCGCAATGTGGTTCGCCAACCAGGAACGCAAGGCACTCATCAGCACCCTCGGCTGGCGAGTGCAAGGCGAGTTCCAGATTTCGAACGCCGTCTTGAAGCCTTACGCCGAACTGTCGTGGAACCACGACAGCAAGGCTGACCCGAGGGAGGTCACGGCTGGACTTACCAGCATGGGCGGCTCGTTCACCCTGACCGGTTATGTACCGGACAAGACCTGGGGCATGGCCAGCCTGGGCCTGTCTACCCAGCTCACCCCCACGGTGTCCAGCTGGATCGGCTATAGCGGCCGCTTCAGCGACAGCAGCCAGCGTTACAACAGCGTAAATATGGGATTCAAGATCGCGCTCTGAACTGCCACTCGTGGCCATTGGCCCATAGGTACAACGCAACAACAAAAAGGCCGTCCGCATCAGCGGACGGCCTTTTTGTTGCCGATGCGAATGCCTGGACGGCTTACTTGTTCTTGCCGCCAGTCGCCAGGCTGAGGATTTCCATCGCCTGCTTCTTCAACGTCGCGGCGGTGTCGGCGTCCAGTGGCTGGACGTCGTCACCGACCTGATGCTGCTTCAGCACCAGCGAGCCATCGTCGCTCCAGCCGGCACGATCGATCGCGCTCGGCTTGCCGTCGCGGCTGGGCTTGGTCTGCTGCACGATCGCCCACGGCTTGCCGTCCTTGTAGGCGTAATCGGTGCTGCTGAAACCCTTGGCGCCGTAATCGACCAGCTCGCGGATGAATTTGACCTGGCCCGCCTCGCGGAACAACTGCCAACCACGCGAGACGTCCTTTTCGAGCTTGGTGCCATGACTGACCTTCATGCCACCGAGCTGCTTCTGTTCGGCGGTGAAGTCGGCCAGAACCTTTTCGCCCGGCGTCTGCTCGGCGACCAGCTCGATCGCCACGCCGTCATTCTTGCTGCCCTTTGCCAGCACCGGCGCCTGGATCGGCATCGAATAATGACGATCGCCGTCGGTCAGGATCGCCTGGATGACGTACAGGTCGTTCGGCTTCACCTCGGCCGGATTGAAGGTGAGCTGGAACGGCTGCGGGAACGTACCCGCCGGGGACGTCTTGCTGGCCAGCGGCGCGGAGCCGACGGCCGTCGATGACACGTCGACCAGGTTCAGCACCAGGGTGGCTGTCGCGGACGGCTGCGGGGTGCCTGCGCGCAAGGAGATCGTGCCGCTCACCTCGTTGGGAATCTTGCTGGCCATACCCACCGTATCCGCCGGGGCAGGCGCACCCGCGCCGGTTTGCTGCGGCGAATTGGGGGCACTGCAAGCTGAAAGAGCCAGCGCCGCGAGCGACATCAGCGACAAAACCGTCTTGCGCATGGGAAAAACCTCATCAACGTGAATACAAGCACGTGGTCGTTCAGACGCTGCTGCGCCATGACTCTACGCGGGGGAAGCCCCAAGCATAGCGGAAAAATTGCGGCGCGGAAAAGTCAATCCATCCAATGGCCTACCATGCGCAGGCGTACGCCGACGCAACGCGGTCAGTGGCGCCGCAACGCCCGATACGCGATGTCCCGGCGCCAGAACGCGCCGTCGTAGTGGATCCGGCTGACCGCCGCATAAGCATGCTCGCGTGCCGCGGCGATGTCCCGACCCAGCGCGCACACGGTCAACACGCGGCCGCCCGCGGTGACCGCACGACCCTGCTCGTCGAGCCGGGTGCCGGCGTGGAACACCTTCACGCCGGCATTCCGATCGGCTTCGACCGACACGTCGAGTCCGTCGATCGGGTCCCCACTGCGCACCCGCCCCGGGTAACCGCCGGCCGCCATCACCACGCCGATTGCCGGGCGTGCGTCCCAGCGCGCCCGGGTGTGCTCGAGACGACCGTCGAGGGCGGCATCGATCAATTCGACCAGATCGGATTTCAACCGCATCATGATCGGCTGGGTTTCCGGATCACCAAAGCGCACATTGAACTCGATCACCCTGGGCGTACCGCTGGAGTCGATCATCAGGCCGGCGTACAGAAAACCGATGAACGGCGCCCCCTCGGCCGCCATCCCGCGCAGGGTCGGCTCGATCACTTCCCTGAGGATGCGCTGCTCGACTTCGGGCGTGACCACCGGTGCCGGCGAATACGCGCCCATGCCGCCGGTATTGGGGCCGAGATCGCCGTCGTCGCGACGTTTGTGATCCTGGCTGCTGGCCATCGGCAACGCGTGGCTGCCGTCGCTCATCACGATGTAGCTGGCTTCCTCGCCTTCGAGAAATTCCTCGATCACCACCCGCGACGAAGCCTCGCCGAAACTGTGCGCACCAAGCATGTCATGCAGCGCCAGCTCGGCGTCGGCCAGGCTCAGCGCGACCACCACGCCCTTGCCGGCAGCCAGTCCATCGGCCTTGATCACGATGGGCGCGCCGTGCTCGCGCACGTAAGCCAGTGCCCGGTTCAACTCGGTGAATACGGCATAGCGCGCGCTGGGAATATTGTGCCGCTGCAGGAAGTCCTTGGCGAAGGCCTTGGAACCCTCCAGCTGCGCGGCGATGGCGCGTGGCCCGAAGATGCGCAGACCGGCGGCGCGGAAACGATCGACCACACCGGCCACCAGCGGCACTTCGGGACCGACCACGGTCAGACCCACCTTCTCGCGCCGGGCCAGCTCCAGCAGTCCGTCCAGATCATGCGCCGCCACGTCGGCATTGCGCACGCCCGGCTCATGCGCGGTGCCTGCGTTGCCGGGAGCCACGATCACCTCGTCGACCCGTGCCGATTGCACCAGCTTCCAGGCCAGCGCGTGTTCGCGACCGCCACCGCCGATGACCAGAACCTTCATGTCCAACTCCCGAGCCCAGGGCGCATGCAGCGCAAACGGCCATTGTACCGGGTGCCATGACCGCGCCGCGCACGGCGGTGGCGCTCAGTCGTGCCGGTGCAGCAGCTCGAGCAGGGCCGCGCGCGGCAACTTGCCGGTCTCGTTGCGGGGCAGCGCATCCACCAGACGCAGCGGGCGCGGCAGGAACAGCGGATCGATCGCCTGGCGCAAGGCATCGAGGATGACGTGCTCGTCCAGCCCCGGCGCCACCACGAGGGCGGCGATACGGTGCACACCCAGCGCATCGCCGCCATCCAGCTGGAACACCACGCCGTCCTTCACGCCGGGAATCGCCAGCAGGCGGCGACTGAGATCCCCCAGCGACGCTCGCTTGCCGGCAATCTCCAGCATGTCGGCATGGCGACCGCACAGGCGGAAGCGGCGGCCGCCGTCGGACAGGCTGACGATATCGGCCAGGATGGTGGTTCCATTCAACTGCGGCGCCTCGACCGCGGTGCCGTCCGGTTGCGGGTGCAGGATGACGCCGTCGTACAGCAACCAGTCCTCATCCACCGCCGGGCGGCGACTGGCAAACACACAAGTCTCGGTGGAACCGAACACTTCCAGCACCGGCCCGCCAAATCGCTGCTCGGCGACGCGCGCCAACTCGAGCGGCAACGGCGCGGTGGCCGATACGATCGCGGCAATACGCGGCAACGCAATACCCGATTCGACCAGCGCACGCAGATGCACCGGCGTGGTCACCAGCAGCCGCGGCGACGGCACCTCGGCCAAGGCGGCGGCCACATCGGCAGGAAAGAACGGCCGCCCGGTATGCACGCCGTACTCGCCCAGCAGCGGCAGCAACACCGACATCTCCATGCCGTACATGTGCTGCGGCGGCACCGTGGCGACGATCTCCGCCCGTCGGCCGAGCGCCGCACGCAGCATCGCCAGATTGCCGCCGTTGCTGGCGTGAAAACTGCCCCAGGTCTTCACATTCGCGCTGGGCGTGCCGGTGGAACCGGAGGTATAGCCAATTGCCACGACCTGATCGGCCGAAATCAGCGGCCAGACCGTGTCGAGCGCAACCGGCAGCGTGACATCCAGCGATGGCAGTTGCCGATAGCCCGGTGGCGCCGGATCGAGGGCCGATTCACCCACGGCATAGCAACCCGGATGCGCCGCCATCACCTCGTCGATCGCCTGCGGTGCACGCGAGGACGGCAGCAGATTGACCTGGCCACGCAGCACGATGGCGCAGAACGCCACCAGGAAGGCATAGCGATCCTCGCACAGGTTCACCGCCGCGGTGGCGGTCGGCAGACCGGCAGCCACGGCATGCACCTGGGCCAGGAACTGGGCGGCCGTTACCGCTGTGCCGTGGCGTCGGGCAAGCACCCGCGCAGGATCCGCCGCATGCAACAGCGGCAGCCGCCGGGGCGCCTCACGCCGGTAGGTGTCGTAAACAATGGCCAAGCCGTAATCTCCCTATATTTCTATATTTTCGCTACCGGCTGAGCATGGCCCCGGCCGATTCACGTGGATGTGAATGGCGAAGCCGCTTCCCCGTATCGCTTCGCGGCGCCGGTTGCCGGATCCCCGGCGACGCCTGCCCCTTGCCGCTCAGGCGCGAATGATAGCCCCCGTCAACGCATCACGAATCACCGTGGGACGGTCCTGGCCGCCCAGTGGCGCGTCCAGCAGGCCATCCAGGGCATCACCAAAATATTCGCTGACCATCTGCGCCGTGCGCGCCGGCGGTACACCATGCGGGTTCGCGCTGGTGGATACCAGGGCACCGCCGAACGCCCGGCACAGCGCCGCCGCCGGCGCGTGCGCGGTGACCCGCAACGCGACACCGGCATGTTCGCCGGCGATCCACGCAGGCACCTGCGCCGAGCGGGGGAACACCCAGGTGTGCGGCCCCGGCCAGCTCGCCCGGACCTGTTGCAGGATCTCTGCCGGCACGGCAGCCAGCTCGATATAGCGCTCGACCTGCGCGAACTCCGCCGCAATCAGCAACACACCCTGTGCCGGCGGTCGCTGCTTGAGCGCGAACAACCGTTCAAACGCGATGCGGTCGTGCGGATCGCAGCCGAGGCCGAATACCGCCTCGGTCGGATAGGCCAGCACGCCGCCGGCGCGCAACAGCGCGGCGGCGGCAGTCAGCTCGTCGAGGCCGAAACGTTGAAGCACTCAGACCTCGGCTTTGCCGACGGCGACTTTTTCGACTGTCGCCTTTTCCGCAGCAACCTTCCTGGTCGCGGTCTTCTTGGCGGCGGTCTTCTTTGTCGCGGCCTTCCTGGCGGCGGTTTTCTTTGTTGCGGTCTTCTTGCTGGCGGCTTTCTTGACGGCGGTCTTTTTCGCCGGCGCCGCCTTCTTCGCGGCAGCCTTCTTGGTCGCGGTCTTCTTGCCGAAGCGCCCCTTGCGTACCGGCGCCGCCGCCAGCAGCTCGAGGCACTGCGCCTCGGTCAACTCCTTCGGCTCCTGCTCCTTCGGGATGCGGGCATTCTTCTCGCCATCGGTGATGTAGGCGCCGTAGCGACCATTCAGCACCTGCACGCCGTTGCCGAAATCGAGGATCAGCCGGTTCGCCAGCATCTCCAGCTTCTCGGCCACGATCTGCAGCGCACGCGGCAATTCGATCGTGTACGGATCGTCCTCCGGTTTCAGCGAGGCGTAGGTGCTGCCCTGTTTCACGAACGGGCCGAAACGACCGACGCCCACCATCACTTCGTCGCCGTTCTCCGCCTGGCCGAGCTGGCGCGGCAGCTTGAACAACTCCAGCGCCTCGGCCAGCGTGATGGTATGCATGCTCTGGCCGGGACGCAGGCTGGCGAAGGTGGGCTTCTCCTCGTCATCCTTGGTGCCGATGGCGGCATACGGTCCGAACCGTCCCAGCCGCACCGAGACCGGCTTGCCGGTTTTCGGATCGCTGCCGAGTTCGCGCGCGCCGGTGGCTTCGCTGCGATCGACCGACTCGGTCTTCTCGTCGACCTGCTGCTTGAACGGCAGCCAGAACCGCTCCATCAGCGGCACCCAGGCCTCCTCGCCGCGACTGACCGCATCGAGCTCGTCTTCCATCTTCGCGGTGAAGTCGTAATCGACGTAGCGGGTGAAGTGCGCGGTGAGGAACTTGCTGACCGCACGACCGACGTCGCTGGGCTTGAAGCGACGGCTGTCGAGAAAGACGTATTCGCGGTTCTGCAGCACCTGGATGATGCTGGCGTAGGTGGACGGCCGGCCGATGCCGTGCTCTTCCAGCGCCTTGACCAGGCTGGCCTCGGAATAGCGCGGCGGTGGCTCGGTGAAGTGCTGGTCGGCGGCGATCTCGTGCAGCGGCACCTGCTCGCCCACCGTCAGCCGCGGCAGGCGGCGGCCCTCGTCGTCATCGTCGGCCTTCTTCTGGTCGCTGCCTTCCTCATAGACGGCGAGGAAGCCGGGATCGATCACGGTGGTGCCGCTGGCGCGGAACGACGCGTCGCCACCGGCGACATCGCGCAGGGCGAACTCCACCGACACGGTGTTCAGTGTGGCGTGAATCATCTGGCAGGCCACCGTGCGCTTCCAGATCAGCTCGTACAGCTTGCGCTGATCATCGTTGAGGAACGCCCCGATCGATTTTGGCGTGTACATCGCCGAAGTGGGGCGGATCGCCTCATGCGCTTCCTGCGCGTTCTTCGACTTGGTCTTGTACATCTGCGGCGCATCCGGCAGCGCCTGCGTGCCGAAGTCGCGGGCGATCAGCTGGCGCAGCTCGGCCAGCGCATCGTCGCCAAGCATGGTGGAGTCGGTACGCATGTAGGTGATCAGGCCGACGTTGCCCTCGTCGCCGAGCGCCACGCCTTCGTACAGGCCCTGCGCGACCTTCATCGTGCGACTGGTGGTGAAGCCCAGCTTGCGCGCGGCTTCCTGCTGCAGGGTCGAGGTGGTGAACGGTGCGGCCGGGCGGCGCTTGCGCTCCTTCGAGCCGACATCGCTGACGGTGAGCTGGCCGTGCGCGGCCTGTTTCAACGCATCGCGCGCAGCCTGTGCATCGGCCTCGTTGGTCAGATCGAACTGCTCGAACTTCTTGCCGTTGAGCCGGCTCAGGCGGGCCGTGAAGTCGCCTTCGGCGTGCTTGAGTTGCGCCTCGATGCTCCAGTACTCACGCGCGTTGAACGCCTCGATCTCTTCCTCGCGCTCGACGATCATGCGCAGCGCCGGCGACTGCACCCGGCCGGCGGACAGGCCGCGCTGCACCTTGCGCCAGAGCACCGGCGAGAGGTTGAAGCCGACCAGGTAATCCAGCGCGCGGCGGGCCTGCTGCGCGTCGACCAGATCGTGCGACAGCTCGCGCGGCGCGGCCACGGCGGCCTTGATCGCCTTCGGCGTGATCTCGGAGAACACCACCCGATGCATGCGCTTGCCCTCGACCAGGCCGCGCTCCTTCAGGATCTCGCTGATATGCCAGCTGATCGCCTCGCCCTCGCGATCCAGATCGGTCGCGAGATAGATGTCGTCAGCCAGCTTGGCGGCCTTGGCGATCGCGTCGACATGCTTCTGATTGCGCTCGATCACCTCGTAGGCCATGGTGAAGCCGTGCTCGGTATCGACCGCGCCCTCCTTCGGCTTCAGGTCACGAACGTGACCGTAGGAGGCCAGGACCTGGAAGTCCTTGCCGAGGTATTTGTTGATCGTCTTGGCCTTGGCCGGTGATTCGACGATGAGCAGGTTTTTTGCCATGAAGCTGGATTTCCGCAAGTGAACCACCGGCGCTTCCGTGCCGGACATATATATAGTTGAAACCATGCCGCGCCAGCGGCTGTCAAGCGCCGCGGCGGCCGGCGACGCTCCGCCGGGGATGGATGCACCGGATCAGCCATTCATGCTGCCACCCGGCAATTGCTGGTAACGGTTGCCGGGCAGACTCTCGACCCGTGCCTCCAGCTCCAGCATCAGCAGCATCGAGGACAAGGCCGCCGCAGACAAGCCGGTACGTCGGACAAGTTCGTCCATTGTCGCCGGTTCGTGGCCAAGTTCAGCCAAAAGTCGCCGATACTCAGGATCCGGGCACCAGGCGGAGGTGCTGCACGAGCCATTCGCCACACCATCGCCAACCCCCTGCAGCGCCTTCGCGCCATCGGTATCCAGCTGCAGTCGGGCATTCAGCTCGGCGCCAAGCATGCGCGCTGCCGGTGCCAATGTCTCGATAATTTCCGCCGCGCTCTCCACCAGGCGTGCGCCGTCACGAATCAGGCGATGGCAACCGCGGGCCAGCGGATTGTGGATGGAACCGGGCAAGGCGAACACCTCCCGCCCCTGCTCGGCGGCAAGGCGCGCGGTGATCAACGAGCCCGAGCGCAGGCCTGCTTCGATCACCAGGGTGCCCAGCGAGAGGCCGGAAATGATCCGGTTGCGGCGCGGAAAATGGTCGGCGCGAGCGGCCGTGCCGGGCGGAAACTCACTGATCAGGGCGCCCCGTGCGGCGATCCGCGTAGCCAACGCGTGGTGCTTGCGCGGATACACGCGATCCGGTCCGGTACCGATCACCGCCAGCGTGGCCGCACCGGCGTCCATCGTGGCAGCGTGAGCCGCACCGTCAATGCCGTCGGCCATGCCGCTGGTGATCACGAAACCGGCGCCGACCAGGCTTCGGGCAAACGCGCGCGCATGCGCCAGCCCGCCCGCGCTGGCGCCGCGGGCGCCGACAATCGCGACCTGCGGATACAGCAACTGGCTGGCATCGCCGACGACGAACAGCACCGCGGGTGGTTGCGGGATGTTTTCCAGCTGCGGCGGAAAGTCCGCCTCGGTGCAACGCAGCAGTCGATGCCCCGGCTCCGCCAGCCAGGCCAGATCGGTAGCCAGCAACGCCTCATCGGGTTGCGCCAGCCATGCCTGCGCCGACTCGCCGAGCTGCGCAGCGTGGCGCCGCAGCTGGGTCAGCGTCCGGCCGATGTCGCCCTCGGCGGCATCGAGCCGCTCGCGCAGCCCGCCGGGGCCCAGGCCCGGTGTACGCAGGGCGATCAGCCATGCGCGCAGTTCATCCATGTCGTCCATGTGCATACGTTGCAGTTTACGGAGCTCACACAAACAGAAACGGCGCGGTGATCGCCGCGCCGTCTTGTAGGCAGATACCGATGCCGGTGCCCGGAGGTTATTCCGGCGCGCGCAGACGGCCGCCGATATGCACCGGTCGCAGGCTGTCCATGATCAGGCCATAGCTGACCCGGTTGAAGGTGCGGAACACCATCACGTGACCGACGTATTCGTCCGGCAGGGTGACACGCTTGCCGATATCGCGGTGCCAGCTGTTGCTGGCCACGTCGTCGTGGATCGTCTCGCCCGGCTCGTAGACGGTGAAGGTCTGGCCATTGTCGACCCCATCCCTGGCGCCGATCGACAGCATCACCACCTGGCGCGAACCCGCCGCGTCCAGGGCATCGGCGAAGCCGATCACCTTGGCGCCGGCAGGTACCGATTTCGGTGCATGCGGGTAATAGAAGGGGTCGTACGGTGTGTCGTCGATCGGCATGATGCGATCGCCGCTGCGGATTTCCATGGTCGAACCGAGCAGCAGCAGGGTCGACGGATCGCCCATGCGCAAGGTCTCCGCCGTGCCGATCACGCTGACCTCGACACCGAGGTCGTCACCTTTGCCATAGTGGCCGTCGTTGCGCGAATCCTCGCGCCACGGCGCATTGACCATCGCCGCATTGCTGTCCAGACCGTGACTGACCAGATCGGCGCCGCTTGCATCGCCCTGATCGAAACCACGGAATACATGGGTCGGACGCACGATCGCCCAGCGCTGTCCCGGCTCGCCCTGAAGGCCACGCACATAGATGTTCTGGCCGACGGCGCCACGCAGGCGGGCCTCTTCCAGACCCACCACATACGGTGCGGAACTGACCGCGTTGGAGTCCATCACCCGCATGTCCTTGAGGAACATCTTCAGCTCTGACAGCGGAATCGCCGGCACCGCCTCGCCTTCGGGATGCACCTGCGGCTGCAATCGCAGGCTCGGTCCATTGATGAAGGACAGGTTGAGCACGTCCCCGGGGTAAATCAGGTGCGGGTTGCGAACCTGCGGATTGGCCTGCCAGATTTCCGGCCACAGCCAGGGCTTGGACAGGAATTTGGCGGAGATATCCCACAAGGTGTCGCCCCGACGCACGGTGTAGCTGTCAGGGTGATCTGCCCGCAGTTGCGCGCCAGCTGCATAGACAGCGACGGTGACCAGCATGCCGGCCAGCAACACGATAATTTTTCTGATCATTGGCGGGAATCCCCCTTCCCCAGATGCTCGGTCGAGTGTAACCGAATGGTTAACCCGCGCAACAGGCGCGAGTTGGCAAAAATCGTCTGCACTCGCGTGCTTGCCGACGTACAATGATGCACATTCTAGATCGCACCGGGGTGGCTTTTTACCAAATCGCCCGCAATTCCGGCGCCGAGGTGAAATCCATGTCCGTCCTTTCCATACTCGAATTTCCCGACCCCCGCCTGCGCACCCGCGCCGAACCGGTGCGTGTGTTCGACGCCGAACTCAAGCAGTTCGTCGCCGACCTGTTCGAAACCATGTATGCCGCCAATGGTGTCGGCCTCGCCGCGACCCAGGTCAACGTGCACCGGCGCGTGCTGGTCGCCGACATGAGTGACGACCGCAAGCAGCCACTGGCGCTGATCAACGCGCAGATCCTCGAAAAGGAAGGCTCGCAGGTCTATCAGGAGGGCTGCCTGTCGTTTCCGGGCCTGTACGCCGATGTCACCCGTGCACTGAAGGTCAGGGTGAAAGCGCAGGACGTCGATGGCAAGGAGGTCATCGTCGAGGCCGAGGGCCCGCTGGCGGTGTGCATCCAGCACGAGATGGATCATCTGGAAGGCAAGGTGTTCGTCGACTACCTGTCGTCGCTGAAACGCGCACTGCTGTTGAAGCGACTGGACAAGCAGCGCAAGCAGGCGGCAGCGGTTTGAACAACCGCCCGTTGCGGCTGGTATTCGCCGGCACTCCCGAGTTCGCCGTGCCCTGCCTCGAGGCCTGCCGCGCCAGCGGCGCCGAGGTCGTCGCCGTCTATACCCAGCCCGACCGCCCCGCCGGCCGCGGACGCAAGCTGACCCCGAGCCCGGTCAAGCAGGCCGCCCTGGCCGCCGGTATCGCGGTCGAGCAGCCCGAGTCGCTGAAGTCCGCCGAGGCGCAACAGACGCTGGCCGCGTACCGGCCGGACCTGCTGGTCGTGGTCGCCTACGGACTGATCCTGCCGCGCAAGGTGCTGGCGATCCCGCGACTCGGCTGCTGGAACGTGCACGCCAGCCTGCTGCCGCGCTGGCGCGGTGCGGCGCCGGTGCAGCGCGCCATCCTCGCCGGCGATGCCGAAAGCGGCGTCGACCTGATGCAGATGGAGGCCGGCCTGGATACCGGCCCGGTATTGCTGCAACGGCGCACGCCGATTGCCTCCGTCGAAACCGGCGGCTCGCTGCATGACCGCCTGTCCGCCCTGGGCGCCGAGCTGCTGGCCGAGGGCCTGCGACGCACGCTGGCCGGTGAAACGCTGACCGCCACCGCTCAGCCGGACGAAGGCGTCACCTACGCGCACAAGCTGGACAAGGCCGAGGCGAAGCTCGATTTCAGCCGTCCGGCGATCGAGCTGGAACGCCAGGTGCGCGCGTTCGACCCGTGGCCGGTGGCCGAAGGCGAGATCGCCGGGGAGCCGTTGCGGATCTGGGCCGCGCAGGCGCTCGCGCTCGATCACCACGCCGCGCCCGGCAGCCTGCTGAAAGCCGGGCGCGACGGTATCGAACTCGCCTGCGGCACCGGCGTACTGCGCATCACCGCGCTGCAGCGCGCCGGTGGCAAACGCATCAGCGCCGCGGACTATCTCAATGCCCGACCCGACTTGCGCCGCGCCGGATGAGGGCTGACCCGATGGGCTTCTTCCGATGAAGGTCGACACCCGCGCCCTGGCTGCCAGGGGACTGGCGGAGATCGCGCTGCGCGGCGCCTCGCTGCGCGACGTGATGGAACGCTCCGCCCCCCGGCTGGCCGACCCGAGGGACCGCGCCCTGCTGATGGCCTTGCTCAGCGAGGGTGCGCGCTGGTGGCTGCGCTTCGATGCCGCGGTCGACGGCCTGCTGGAGAAGTCCCTGCGCCACAAGGATCCTGCCGTGCACGCGCTGCTGGTGCTGGGCCTGGTGCAACTGGAGATCCTCGAACTGCAGGACTACGCCGCCGTGGCCGCCACGGTCGAAGCGGTGCGCGCGTTGAAACGGCCGCAGCTGGCCGGGCTGGTCAATGCCGTGTTGCGCCGCTGGCAGCGTGAACGCGAGACCCTGCTGGCCCGGCTCGATGCCAGGCCGCAGACCCGCCACGCGCATCCGGCATGGCTGGCCGCGGCGCTGCAGCGTGACTGGCCGGCGCAGGCCGACGCCGTGATGGCCGCCGACAACCGCGAACCCTCGCTGATGCTGCGGGTGAATCGCCAGCGCAGCGAGCGCGCGGCGTTGATCGAACAGTTGCAGGCCGCCGGTTATGCGGCCCTCGCGCATCCGTGGCTGAGCGACGCGCTGGTGCTGCCGCACAGCACCGACGTCACCCGCATGCCCGGCTTCGAGGACGGCCTGTTTGCCGTGCAGGACGGCGCAGCCCAGGTCGCTGCCGACCTGGCCGATCTCCGCGACGGCCTGCGCGTGCTCGATGCCTGCGCCGCGCCGGGCGGCAAGGCCTGCCACCTGCTGGAACGCGCTGACATCGACCTGACCGCGCTGGAGATGGATGCCGCTCGCGCGGAACGCATCCGGCAGAACCTGATGCGGCTGCGCCTGAATGCGAAACTGGTGATCGGCGACGCCGGAGCGCCCAAAGGCTGGTGGAAGGGCCAACCGTTCGATCGCATCCTGATCGACGCGCCCTGCTCGGCCACCGGCGTATTGCGGCGACGGCCGGATGTGCGGCTGCATCGGCGCGAACGCGATATCGGCGCCATGCACCTGCAGCAGCGGCGCATCCTGTCCGCGCTGTGGCCACTGCTGGCGCCGGGGGGGCGGCTGGTCTACATCACCTGCTCGGTGCTGCGCGCAGAGAACGAGGCCATCGTCGACGAACTGCTGGCAGCCCAGCCCGACGCCCAGGCCGTGGCGTTCAGCCTGCCGGCAGGCCGGGCCGCCGCGACCGGGTGGCAGATCCTGCCCGGGGACGATGACCTGGACGGCATGTATTACGCGGTGTTGCAGAAACTGCGCTGAACCCGGCGCCGACAGTACATGCCGGCGCTGATGATGCCGGCCAGCCCGGCTATGCTTGGCAGCATTGAACGCCGCCGACGGAACGACCGCCCGTGAAGCCTTGTTTACCCCTCTCCCGCGCACGCCCGCTGTGGTTGCGCGACGCCCGCTGGGAGCTGCTGCTGTTCGGCGTGTTCGCCCTGCTGCTGCTCGGTCTGGGCATCGGCCTGCGCGATCCCTGGCCGTCCGACGAGCCGCGCTTTGCGCTGGTCGCGCGGCTCATGGTCGAACACGGCCAGTGGCTGTTCCCGCATCGTGGCCACGAGCTGTATCCGGACAAGCCACCGATATTCATGTGGCTGCAGGCTCTGGCCTATCTCGTGGTGGGCAACTGGCGGGTGGCATTCCTGCTGCCGTCGCTGGCGGCCGGGCTGGTGGCTCTGGCGCTGGTCTATGACCTGGCGCGACGGCTGTGGAATCACCGCAGCGCGCTGCTGGCCGCCACCGCGCTGCTGCTCACCATCCACTTCACCTACCAGATGCGCAATGCGCAGATCGACCCGCTGTTGCTGGGCTGGATCACCCTGGCCAATTACGGCCTGCTGCGCCATCTGCTGCTGGGGCCGGCGTGGCGCTGGTTTGCGGTCGGCTGCTTCTTCGCCGGCGTCGGCGTGGCGACCAAGGGCGTCGGCGTGCTGGCGTTGCTGATGCTGATTCCGTATCTGTTCGCGCGGCGGCGCGGCTGGCATCGGCTCGCACTGCCCGTCGGCGGATGGCGCTGGGCCGGCGGACTGGCGCTGTTCCTCGTGCCGATCCTGGGCTGGCTGCTGCCGATGCTGCTGACCGCTCGCGCCGACGGTGACCCGCAACACGCCGCCTACGTGCAGAACATCCTGTTCGGGCAGACCGTCCATCGCTACGCCACGCCAAGCGGGCACTTCCATTCGCCGTTCTATTTCCTCGGCATCATCGCAGCCGACTGGTTGCCGCTGTCCCTGCTGCTGCCGTGGGCCCTGCCTGCCTGGTGGCGGCGTCTGAAGCGACACGATGCGCGGTTCCTGTTGCCACTGGGCTGGATCGTGCTGATCGTGCTGTTCTTCTCGTTCAGTCCAGGCAAGCGCGACGTCTACATTCTGCCGGCCCTGCCGATGATGGCGCTGGCCCTGGCGCCTCTGCTGCCGGGCCTGCTGCGCCGACGCGACGTGCGCGCGACGGTATTCGGCTTGACCGCGCTGCTGTCCGGCGCCCTGACTCTCGCCGCCGCACTGGCACTCCATCGACATCCCGCCTGGGCCGGCCGCATCGAGCAAAGCCTGGATCCGCAGATCTGGTGGCTGCTGCTGAGCGTGGGTGTGGCCGGGCTGTTGATCGTCGCGTCCACCCGGGTGCGCCGCGCGCCACTGGGCTGGCTGCTGTTTGCCGGCGTGCTGTGGGGGCTTTACGGCCTGTGGGGTTATCCGATGCTCAACGGCGATCGTTCGGCATACGACGTGATGGCAAAGGCCCGCGGCATCGCCGGACCGGACGCCACGATCGGCCTGCTCGCCTGGAAGGAACAGAACCTGCTGATGGCACAGGGGCCGGTCGCCGAATTCGGCTTCCTCAAACCGTGGCCGCAGCAATATGCCGACGCCATCACCTGGTTGCGGCAGGCTCCCGCGCAGCGCTGGATCTTCAGCCTCGACGAGGCGATGGGTTCATGCGTGGATCGCCACCATGCCATCCATGTCGGCCACGCCAATCGGCGGGAATGGTGGATGTTCAGGGCCGATGCGGTAATCCCCGGCTGTACCCCCGGAGCGGGCACGGACGAGGACGACACGCCTTAGCATGGGGCCGTGCCTCCCCTGCAAGCGCAACAATTTGCGTTCGCACCGGTGTCGGCCACAAGAAGGATGAACCTCGGTGTTACGATGTTTCGCGCGCGCGCCACGCGGAGGACACTGGCCGGATAGCATTGCAAGAAGGGAATCCATGCTGGTTAGACAGGTACATGATGTGCGCGCTTTTCCGGTTTCACGGCAAATCTGGGTGGTTTCGCTGCTGCTGGCAATGATGCCGCTGTGTTTTGCGCTATCCATGCGTCTCAAGACCGCACCGATGGCAGTGGCTTTCCTGATCGGCATCGCGGCCTTGATCACCCGCAGGGAAACCCGGCTCGCCTGGCGCGTGGCCTGGCCTGTCGCCGCGGTCTGCCTGCTGCGGCTGCTGTACGACATCGGCAATTTCCTGGGCCATCGCCTGGCGTGGTCGACACTCGACCTGCCGGCACAGACGTTGTTGTTCCTGGCCATCGCCGCCGCATTCACCTTGCCGCTGAAGCAGCGTGTGATCGCGATCGGCTTCAGCCTGACCACGGTGCTGCTCGGCGCGACGTGCCTGTTCCAGCGCTACGTGCAAGGTGTCGATCGCCCGTACGGGCTGAACGGCGGCGACTGGGCCGCGGTCGAGTTCGCCATGTACCTGCTCGTGCTGGTCCTGCTGTCGATGTTGCAGGCGCTGCGTCCGGGCACCTCGCGTCCCGATCGATGGCTGCACGCGATGGCAGTGGCGATCGGGCTGTATGGCGCCGTGCTGACCCAGAGCCGCGGACCGTTGCTGGCGTTTGCTCCGATCTACCTCGGTCTCATGCTTTGGTATGGCTTGCGTTCGCGGCACTGGCGCCGGATGCTCACGCTGTTCGCGATCACCGTCGCGGGCATGCTGGCGGTCACCGCCACCCTGCACCGGGAGATGGTCGATCGGCTTGCCGATGTCCCCGCCGAGATGGCCAGCTACAGTGCGGACGACACCACCGGCGCGGTGCGCGAACGAATGGAGATGTGGCACATGGCATGGCAAGCCTTCACCGAACATCCGCTGGCCGGCATCGGCCTCGATCAGTTCGGCGTCTATGTCCGCGAACAGGTCGCGCTCGGCAACGCCAGCCCGGCGATCGCCAAATACGTGCATCCGCATAGCGAGTATTTCGAATCAATGGTCGCTGGCGGCTTGCCTGCCCTGCTGGTTTTGCTGCTGTTTCTCGCCGTGCCGCTGGGATTCTTCGCGCGCCAGCTGAAGCACGCGGATGAATCGGTCGCCGCCGCTGCCGCCGCCGGGCTGATGGTGATCGGCATGTACGCTCTCTGTGGGTTCAGCGACAATGTGTTTTATCGGGCCATGCCGCAATCGCTCTACCTTTTCCTCGTGTTGGGCCTGGCCGTCAGCATCGGTCAACAGCTGCGCAACGCTCCCATCCGCTGACCCAGAAATAGCATGGCCCGTATCAATCTGCTCGCGTGGGACAACCAGCGCGGACTCAGCCACGACATCCGGCTGCTGTCCGGAGCCCTGGTCACGCTCGGCCACGAGGTCCACGTGACCCGGCTCGGTTCGCATCGGCGGGATGGCTGCTGGCAAAGCCGGCGGCTGCATCTGCGCATGTGGTGGCAGCGGCTGCGCAGCGGCGATCGACATGCCACCCCGTACGACATCAACATCGCGCTGGAACATGTTCGCCCCACCTGGTTCGGACTGGCCCGGCTGAACCTGCTGGTACCGAACCCGGAATGGCTGTCGCCGCGCAGTCAGCGCTACCTGCGGCGCTTCGACGCCATCCTGTGCAAGACCCGCTACGCCGTCGACCTGTTCAACGCGCGCGGCTGCCGTGCCTTGCACATCGGCTTTCGCAGTACCGATTGCCTTGTACCGGAGATCCCACGCAAGGCCACCTTCCTGCACCTGGCCGGCGCCAGCCGGATGAAGGGCACCCAGCGCCTGCTGGCCCTGTGGCAGAGGCATCCGGAATGGCCGAAGCTGCTGGTACTGCAGTCACCTCGCACGGCGATCGCGCAGCCCGATCCGGCGCCGGCCAATATCGAGCATCGGGTCGGCTACCTGGATGACATCGCTGAACTCCGCCGCCTGCAGAACTCGCACATCTTCCATCTGTGCCTCTCCGAAACCGAGGGCTGGGGCCATTACATCGCCGAAGCGATGAGCTGCAAGGCGGTGGTGATCACCTGCGATGCGCCGCCGATGAATGAGCTGGTCACTCCGGCGCGAGGCATCCTGGTGAAGGCCAGCGAGGCGGGCCCCTTCAATCTGGCTACCCTGCACCGGTTCGACGAGGCCGCGCTGGAGACCACCATCACGCGCCTGAGCGGCATGCCCGAGCGCGAGTACACGGCGCTCGGCGAGCAGGCACGGGCGTGGTTCGACACGAACGAGGCGTCCTTCGCCGAACGACTGGACGCCGCCTTGCGTCAGCTGCCCTGAGTCACCGCGGCAGCGCGCACGACTGCGCGAAGGTCGACCGCCGGGCGGGCAAATTCGGCGAGGTGCCGTTCCACCCCCAACTCGCAGCGAATCAGCCGGCGGGCCCGGGTGTCGTCCACGATGCGATCGTTCGGATTGTCGACCACGTGCTTGCGGGTGCGATGGTACAGATGCGTCGCCAACGCACTGAAACGCAGGTCGCGCCTCAGCAGGCCCAGATGGAAGGCACGAGCCGCCAGTTCGGTGTCCTCGCGCCCCCAACCGGTCATCGCCTCGTTGAAACCGTTGAGGACCAGCAGGTCATCGCGCCAGAACGCCATGTTGCAGCTCTTGATCCCGCGCCGTTTGGTACCGGGCCGGGCATACCAGCGCGCCAGCACCGGCAGGCGCAGGGTATGCCGGCGACGCTCGATGCCGCGACTGAAGAAGCCCGGCATCAGCCGGATATTTTCCAGCATGCGCCGGGTCAGCCGGGCATCGGTCAGCACGCGTGAGCCCTGCACGAAGCAGCCGCGACGCGCGAACGCGCGGTGATCCGCAATGAAATGGCGCTCCGCCACCATGTCGCCATCGAGCAGGATCACATAGTCGCCCTGGGCCGCGGCGATCGCGCGATTGCGCGCCCGGCTCATGCGCGCGCCATCGTCGGGCTGCCACAGATGCACCAGGCGCACCGGGTAATCCAGCGCCATGCGCTCGAGCACGGCGCGCGTCGCCGGCTGCGAACCGTCGTCGGTGACGATGACCTCGTACGGCAGCTCGCTCTGTGCGGCAAGCGCCGTCAGCACCCGCTCGAGTGCCTCCGGCCAGTTATAGGTAATCACGGCCACACTGATCCGCACGGTCAATACCCCATGCGGGATGCGCGCGCCAGCGGCCTCATCCGCGCAGCTTCCAGCCGCGCAGGAAAATGGTCAGCGCGCGCTCCCACTTCCGCCATGGCGAGACTCGCCGCATCATCACCAGCCTCACGTAGCGCTTGGTCTCGCTCCAGGTCGGATGCGGCTTGGTCATGAATTCCAGCTTGCTGAACTCGATGCACTCCGGTCCCATCCCGACCCGATCGGCGTAATGCCGGATCAAGGCGCTGGAAGTCATCTTGTTGACGTATTCGATGCGCGGCGACTGATTCGACCACCAGCCGTTCTTGCCGTGGATGCGGTAGCCGACACACCCCGTCGGCAGGTAGTACTTGTGCGCCCCCAGCACGCTGCAGCCGAACACCAGGCAATTGTCGGCCGACAGCCGCCAGGTCCGCTGGAACGCCTCCGGCAGATCCAGTGCCTGCCGCGCCCAGGAGGCGCGCATCGACAATGCCGAGGTCGGCGCGCCGTACCACTGGGTCAGCACGTAGGTGCTGATCGCGGTATAGCCCAGATCGACCGCACGATCGTGGAACTTCATCACCCGATCCTGCTGGTCGAACAGCTGCAGGTCGGAAAACACGAAGTCGATGTCCTTGCGCGCGTCATACAGCTCACCGAGGCGAGCCAGATAGTCCGGTTCCCAGCGATCGTCGGAGTCGAGGAAACAGACCACCTCCGCACGCACTTCGTCCACGCCTCGCTGGAACGCACTGAGCTGCCCACCGTTGCTGCCGGTCAGCAGGGTGACCCGCTCATCGTCACCAAAGCGCTCGCGCAGCAGGGCTTCCGATCCATCGGTAGAGCCATCGTCGACCACGATCACCTGGGCCGCCCGGCGGCTTTGCGCCAATGCGCTCTCAACCGCCTCGATCACGAAATCGCGATAGTTGTAGCTGGTGATGACCACGGCAAGGCTGGTGGCAGGGGGCCGCGCGCCGGCACCTTCGCCAGCCGATCCGGTGACCCGCGTCACGGATGGCTTCTCGAGGACGGCGTCGCCGCTCACGGTATCGCTTGTTTGCACGATCTCCCCCTCTGCGCTGGGCAGGATTGCGGCAATGGACGCCAGACGACGGCTGCAGGCATGCTGGATGCGAGCGCATGCGTGCATCATAACCAACCGGGCAGCGTCGCTGCTCGCACAGGCCGCTGGAGTGGCCGGACCGATCGGCTAGAATCCGCCCATGTCCATGCCTACCCTGCCGCTGAGCCTCGCCGTCATCACCCACAACGAGGCCGACAACATTGCGCGTTGCCTGGACAGCGTGCCGTTCGCGGCCGAAAAGCTGGTGGTCGATTCGGGCAGCGACGACGCCACGGTCGCGATCGCGCAGGCCCATGGTGCGCGCGTGGTGCAGCAGGACTGGCTCGGCTTCGGTGCGCAGCGCAACTTCGCCACCACCCAGTGCAGCCATGACTGGATCCTGGTGCTGGATGCCGACGAATACCTCACCCCGGAACTGGCCGCGGAGCTGCAGCAGCGCCTGCCGCAACTGATGGCCAGCGACGCCCCGGCCGCCTGGCTGCGCCGCAGCACGATCTACATGGGTGCGCCGATGCGCTGGTATCGGCCGGCGGTGGGCGAACGGCTGGCGCGGCTGTACCACCGCGAACGCGCTCGCTGGACCGACGCTCGGGTGCACGAGTCGCTGCGTTTCGACGGCATCGCGCCGACGCTGCGCGCGCCGTTCAACCATGTCAACAACCCGACCCTGGTGCACAAGCAGCTGAAGGTGTTGCGCTATAGCGAGCTGAAGTGTCGCGACTGGCTGGAACGCGGCAAACCGGTGCGGATGTGGCAGACCCCGTTCGTGTACGCGCTGGCGTTCCTCAAGGATTACCTGTTCCGGCTGGCCTGCCTCGACGGCTGGCGCGGCTTCATCATCGCGCACACCGCGGCCAGCTACGCGGCCTACAAGCGTCTGCGCTACTACGAGATGCGCCACAACCCCGAGTCGGTGGCCCGCGCCGCCCATATCCTCACCCACCATGGCATCGATCGCTGATGAGCAACCCGCCCGCCCCGGCCAGGTCCGCCGCGAAGCATTACCTGCTGTACGGCTCCGAACGCTACGCGCTGGCGATCCTGCGCCCGCTGCAGGTGGCGATCCGCGCGCGCGGCGACGAGGCGGCGTGGTTCTTCGACGGCCCGGGTGCCGAGGACCTGACCGCAGACGAGCGCCTGCTGACGGTGCAGGAAGTCCGCCACTGGAAGCCGCTGGCGGTACTCACGCCCGGCAACCACCTGCCGCACTTCTTCCCCGGTGCGAAGGTCGAGGTGTTCCACGGCTTCGATGCCGGCAAGCCCCGGCACATCTATATCCGCGGCTTTTTCGACCTGTACTGCACCACCGGCCCTCGCGATACCGCGCAGTTCCAGGCGCTGGCCGACAAGCTGGGCCACTTCAGCGTGGCCGAGACCGGCTGGCCCAAGCTCGATCCGTTCATGCGCGAGATCGCCGGCCCGTTGCCGCCGGTGCGCCAGCCGCCGGTGATCCTCTACCACTCCACCTTCTCGCCCTCCTGGAGCGCCGCCGAGACGCTGTACGAGGAGGTCAAGCGGCTGTCGCGCGACGGCCGCTGGCGCTGGATCATCACCTTCCATCCGAAGATGAATCCGGACACCGTGGCGAAGTTCAAGGCGCTGCAGAACGAGCACCTGCGTTTCGCAGAGAACGACAACATCCTCGAGCTGTTCCCGCAGGTCGACCTGATGTGCTCGGACACCTCCTCCGCGCTCAACGAATTCCTGCTCACCGGCAAGCCGGTGGTGACCTACAAGAACCGCCGGCCCGGTCCGCAGCTGATCGACATCGACGACCCGGCGCAGTTCGAGCCGGCGATCGAACGGGCGCTGGCGCGACCGCCGGAACTGATGACGGCGATCCGCGACTACGCCAATGCGATCCACCCATACCGCGATGGCCGCTCCAGCGAACGGGTGCTGCAGGCGATCGATACCTTCCTCGCCGCCGGCGCGCGCAACCGGCGACGCAAGCCGCTGAATCTGTGGCGCAAGCTGAAGCTGCGCCGGCGCATCGGCTACTGGGGACCGGCCTGACCACGCACCGGATCGTGCCCACGGTCGACTTGCAGACGCCCGGCGCAAGCTAGAATCTGTTCACGCCCGCCAAGAGTCCGCCCGTGTCAGCCAGCCGTTACAGCCGTTCCGAACAACTGCGCACCGTCTGGCCCTGGCTTCCGCTGTGGACGCTCGTGGCCCTGCTGGCCATCTTCTCGCACGGCCCGATGCCGCTGTATTCCACCCGCACCCTCGCGGTGGCGTGGGACATGTGGAGCCACGGCCACTGGCTGGTACCGCACATCAACGGCCAGCCCTACAGCGAGAAGGCCCCCTTGCTGTTCTGGCTGATCCAGTGCGGCTGGTTCGTGTTCGGTGTCAGCGACATCTGGCCACGAGTGCTGGAAGTGCTGATCGGCGGCGCGCAACTGGTGCTGGTGTCGATGCTGGCGCGACGACTGTTTCCGAGCCGGCCGTGGATGGCCAGGGCCACGCCCTGGATGCTGCTGGCATTCGGCTACGCGTTCCTGTTCGGCCTGCAGATCATGTACGACGTGCTGCTGGCGCTGTGGGTGCTGGCCGCCCTGCTGTGCCTGACCCCGAAAGCGCGCCGCGCCGAACCGCGCTGGCTGCTGTTCGGACTGTGCATCGGGCTGGGCCTGCTGACCAAGGGTCCGGTGATGTTGCTGCATGTCATCTTCCCGTGGCTGCTCGGCCCGCTGTGGAACGACTGGGCACGCCAGCATCGCGGGCGCTGGTACGGACGCGGCCTGCTGGCGCTGCTGCTGGGCGGCGCCATGCTGCTGGCGTGGGCGTTGCCGGCCGGGTTTGCCGGTGGCGAGGCGTATCGACAGCGGCTGTTCTTCACCCAGACCGCCGGCCGGGTGGTCGACAGCTTGGCGCACGGCAAGGATCTGCAGAACCACTCCGAGCCGTTCTGGTTCTATCTGCTGTGGCTGCCGGTCCTGCTGTTTCCGTTCAGCGGCTGGCCGCGGATGTGGGTTGCCCTGGCCGGACTGCGACGCCCGCTGGAATCGGGCCTGCGCTTCGCGCTGTGCTGGCTGCTGCCCTGTTTCATCGTGTTCTCGCTGATCAGCGGCAAGCAGCTGTATTACCCGTTGCCGGAACTGGCCGGCATGGCATTGCTGATGGCCGGTGCGATCGCCGTGCTGCGCGAGCGCCGGCCCGTCCTGGCCGAGCATGACTGGCTCGGCACCTGGCCGCTGGGAGTGGGCGGCATGCTGTTTGCGCTGGCGCTGTTCGTGCTGCCCATGCTGGTGGCCGGCCATGTCCTGCAAGCCGACTGGGCCGAGGCGGCTGCGCCGTACAGCCGCTATTTCGCCGTGGTGTTCCTGCTGCTCGGTGGCCTGCTGCTGTTGCGCGGGCGCGGCGAATTGCGCCGTCTGGCGGTGGCCGGGCTGGTCGGCGTGCTTGCCCTGAATACCCTGTTCACGCTGACCCTGTGGTCGCGCTGGGACCTGCGCCCGGCGGCGCATCTGCTCGGCGCGGCCGAGCAGGCGAATCACCCGCTCGCCTACCTGGGCAATTACGAAGGCGAGTTCCATTTCGAGGGCCGGCTGACCCGTCCGATCCAGGAACTCTTCGGCGACAAGGCGATACAGGATTATGCGCACGCGCATCCGGACGGCCTGATCGTCACGCACCCAGGACAGCTCGAACCGGCCGACCTGCGTTACGCCTTGCTGGTCCAGCCGTTCCGTTCATCCTGGCTGGTGATCTGGCCTGCCGCCTCGCTGGCCGACCTGCGCGCCGGGCGAACCCCGCCGGAGCCGGCGCAGCCCACCCTGGTCTATCCGGTGGACGACTGGCGCTACCACGCGCAGCCATGAACGCCGGACTGATCGCCAACCTGCGCCGGCAGTGCGGCGGCCCACGCGACGGCGCGCTGCTGCGGTTTTCGCTGGGCAATGCGCTGCTGGCCGAGGGTGCGGTCGACGAGGCGATCGACGAGCTGCGCCGTGCCACCGTGTTCGACCCCGCCTATTCGGCGGCATGGAAGCTGCTGGGCAAGGCCTGTCTCGACGCCGGCCAGCCGCAGGCCGCCGCGGACGCCTGGCGCCACGGCATCGCCGCCGCCGCCCAGCGCGGCGATCAGCAGGCCGGGAAGGAAATGCAGGTGTTCCTGCGCCGCCTGGAAAAAAACTCGCCGTAAGTCGCGGCGCGCGCGGCTACCCCTGCTCGCGATCGTACGGACTGACCAGGCCATCGGCCGAATAGCGCTTGTACTGCCACTGGTACTGGGCAAACGCCAGCTCGACGCAGTCCTGCACGCCACGGTTCAACGCCGCGCAAGCCACGTCCGGATCCGCATCGGCCAACCCCGCGGGTGCCGGCAGCAGATGGATGCGGTAACCGGCACCCGCCGGCAACCGTTCGGCGAACGCGAACAGCACGGTCGCGCCGGTGCGCGCGGCCAGCCGCGGCAACAGCACCATGGTCAGCGCCGGGCGGCCGAAGAACGGCGCGAGACGACCCTCGCCCGAACGCGGCTTCTGATCCGGGAGGATACCGACGCTGCCACCGGCGGCCAGGCGCTTGTACAGGCTGCGCACGCCGGCGCCGTCGGCGCGGATCTGCTCCGGCGCCAGCGCGCCGCGCACCTTGCGCAGCAGACCCTCGATCGCGGCGATCCGCGGTGGCCGGTACAGGATCGCCATCGGCGTCTTGCGGCACAGCCAGTAATTCAGCAGCTCCCAGCAGCCCAGGTGCGGCGCCGCGATGATCACCCCCTTGCCCGCCGCCAGCGCGGCATCGAGCAGCGCCTCGCCGCGCACTTCGCGCACCAGCTCCAGGGCATGTTCGGCACCGCCGCCCCAGACCTTGACGATCTCGCTGATCGACTTGCCGCTTTCGGTCATCACCTGGCGCAGCAAGGCGGCCTGGGCGGCGTCATCCAGTTGCGGCCGCACGATGCGCAAATTGACCGCGGTGTTGTGCGCCGTGCGGCCACGCCGCCACAGCACCAGCCGGCCCAGGGTGCTACCCATGCCGTGCAGGACCCGCAAGGGCAGCAACGCCAGCAGGCGCAGGAGCAGATAGATCAGATAAATGTCGACACGCATCTCCGAAAGTGTAGACGAGCGCGCCCTCCGCCGGGCGCCGCCCTGCCGATCGAGGCGGGCGTGCAGGTTCTCGACCGGCCTGCGACGCCAACCGGACTTCGCTATGCTCTGCCGACTCCCGACTCTTCCACCGGTAGCGGCCCCGAATGATTGCCCTGATTCAGCGCGTCCTGTCCGCCAGCGTCCGCGTCGGTGACGAGACGGTCGGCTCGATCGGCCCCGGCCTGCTGGCGCTGGTGGCCGTGCAGCCGGACGACGGCGAGGCGCAGACACGGCGCATGCTCGAACGCCTGCTCGGCTACCGCGTGTTCGCCGACGACGCCGGCAAGATGAACCGCTCGCTCGCCGATACCGGCGGCGGCCTGCTGCTGGTCAGCCAGTTCACCCTGGCCGCCGATACCCGTTCCGGCATGCGCCCCGGCTTCAGCCATGCCGCAACACCGGAACACGGCCGGCACTGGTTCGAACGGCTGCTGAAACTCGCCCGCGAGACCCATTCGGGAGGGGTGGAAACCGGCCGCTTCGGTGCCCATATGTTGGTCCAGCTGGTGAATGACGGCCCGGTGACTTTCTGGCTCGAGACCGGCTGAATGGCGAAGCCTGTGCAGCAAACGGCCTTGCAGCCCTCCAGGTACGCCAATACCGTGATTTGGCGCGATTTTTGCCTGTCACAGCATAAGTTCTTTCCACTTGAAAACTGGCCAAAAAAGCAGCACATCGCTATAATGTCCGGTTCTTGCACCCCTCGGCGGTCGGTTAATTAATGAACAGCAAAGCTCCCCACGAGCAACAGTCGGAAATCAAGGCGCTCATCTCCAAGGGTCTGGAGCAGGGCTACCTGACGTATGCCGAGATCAATGACCACCTGCCCGACGACATCGTCGATCCGGAGCAGATCGAAGACATCATGGCGGTGCTCAAGGGCGTCGGCATCGAAGTGCACGACGCTGCCCCCGACACCGACACCATCGCCGATGGCGCCGCACCCGGCAGCAGCTCGGGCGATGACGATTCCGCCGCCGAGGAAGCGGTGGCGCTGCTGTCCGCGGTCGACGCCGAAGTCGGTCGCACCACCGATCCGGTGCGCATGTACATGCGCGAGATGGGCACGGTCGAACTGCTCACCCGCGAGGGCGAAATCGCCATCGCCAAGCGCATCGAGGAAGGCCTCGGCCAGGTCCAGACCGCGCTGGCCAGCTTCCCGCTGACCATCGAATTGCTGCTGGAAGAGTACGACCAGCATCTGGACGGCAAGCGCCGTCTCAGCGAAATCCTCGCCGGCTTCCTCGATCTGGAGGAAGCCGCCGACATCGCCCGCAAGGAGAAGGAGGCCGCCGCCCTGCTGGCGCCCGAACCCGAGCCCGGTGACGACGCAGACGGCGACGACGACGACGACGATGCGGAAGAGGAAGAGGCTGGCCCGACCGGTCCGGACCCGGAAGAGGTCAAGCGCCGCATGGAACTGCTGCGCGACTACTACGGCAAGTTCCAGAAGGCCGCACCGAAGGCCGCCAGCATCACCGACAAGAAGATCGTCAAGCTGCGCGACCAGATGGCCGAGGAGTTCCTCAAGCTCAAGCTGCCATCCGCGCTGATCGACGGCTTCGTGCGCAAGCTGCGTGAAGTGGTAGGCGACATCCGCCATCACGAGCGCGTGCTGCTGGACATCTTCGTCAAGCAGGTGAAGATGCCCAAGGCCGAGTTCATCAAGACCTTCCCCAGCAACGAGGGCAACCTCGAGTGGGTGGCCGAGCTCAGCCGCAAGCGCCAGAAATGGTCGCCGAACATCAAGACCCACCGCGAGGCGATCGACGCCGAGCAGGAGAAGCTCGCCGCGATCGAGCGCAAGCTGTTCCTGCCGCTGATCGACATCAAGGACATCAACCGCGCCATGGCCAGCGGTGAGGCCAAGGCCCGTCGCGCCAAGAAGGAAATGGTCGAGGCGAACCTGCGCCTGGTGATCTCGATCGCCAAGAAGTACACCAACCGCGGCCTGCAGTTCCTCGACCTGATCCAGGAAGGCAACATCGGCCTGATGAAGGCGGTGGACAAGTTCGAGTACCGCCGCGGCTACAAGTTCTCGACCTATGCCACCTGGTGGATCCGCCAGGCGATCACCCGCTCGATCGCCGATCAGGCCCGCACCATCCGCATCCCGGTGCACATGATCGAGACGATCAACAAGCTCAACCGCATTTCCCGCCAGATGCTCCAGCAGTTCGGCCGCGAGGCCACGCCGGAGGAGCTGGCCAAGGAAATGGAGATGCCCGAGGACAAGATCCGCAAGGTGCTGAAGATCGCCAAGGAGCCGATCTCGATGGAAACCCCGATCGGCGACGACGAGGATTCCCATCTGGGCGACTTCATCGAGGACGGCAACGCCAGCTCGCCGGTCGACTCGGCCACCGAGACCGGCCTGATGGAAACCGTGCGCGACGTGCTTGCCGGGCTGACCCCGCGCGAGGCCAAGGTGCTGCGCATGCGCTTCGGCATCGACATGAACACCGATCACACGCTGGAGGAAGTCGGCAAGCAGTTCGACGTCACCCGCGAGCGGATCCGCCAGATCGAGGCCAAGGCACTGCGCAAGCTGCGTCACCCCAGCCGCTCCGAACAGCTGCGTTCGTTCCTCGACGTCGAGTAGGCCGGCCGATCGTCAGCGACCCCGGACAACGCCCGCCTCAGCGGGCGTTGTTTTTTCCATGATTGCCACGGGACTGCCCGTGGCGATCCCGGTCCGTGAGTGCACTTCGTGAGTCAGCAACCCGCCCATGCCAGGGCCTCCCGCGCCGGGCTGATCTTCGGCGTCACCTGCTACACGGTGTGGGGCCTGTTTCCGCTCTACGTGGTGCAGCTGGAATTCGCCTCGGCGCTGGAAATCGTCGCCCACCGGATTCTCTGGTCGCTGCTGCTGTGCCTGGGCCTGCTGGCGGTGACGCGGCGGCTGCCCGAATTCGTCGCCGTGCTGCGCGCGCCGCGCCAGTTCGGCGCGCTCGCGCTGGCGGCCGCGCTGATTGCCTGCAACTGGCTGGTCTACGTCTATGCCGCCACCAGCGGCCAGATACTGCAGGCCTCGCTGGGCTACTTCATCAACCCGCTGCTGACCGTGATGCTCGGTGTGCTGGTGCTGCGCGAGCGCCTGCGCCCGGCGCAATGGCTCGGCGTCGGCATCGCCCTGGTGGCGATCGTGGTGATCGCCGTCGGCCAGGGAGGTCCGCCCTGGCTGGCGCTGGCACTGGCGGTCAGTTTCGGCTTCTACGGGCTGAGCAAGAAGCAGGCCGGCCGCAGCATCGCGCCGATCCCCAGCCTGACCGTGGAAACGCTGGTGCTGGCGCCGCTGGCCCTGCTCGCGCTGGCCTGGCTGGGCTCCCGCGGCCAGACCCACTTCACCGTGCACGGCACCCGCTCGGCGCTGTGGCTGATGTCCACCGGTGTCGCCACCACGCTGCCGCTGATCACCTTCGCCGCGGCGGCACGGCGGCTGCCGCTGAGAACCCTGGGCCTGCTGCAGTACATCGGCCCCAGTCTGCAATTCGTGATTGCCGTGGTCATCGCGCACGAACCGATGTCGCCATCGCGCTGGATCGGCTTCGCGATGATCTGGGCGGCGCTGCTGCTGGTCAGCATCGACGCGCTGCATGCCCAGCATCGGCGCCGCCGACAGGCCGCCGCGAACACCCCCGAGCTGGAGCCGCTCGGCTGATCGGCAGGTGAAGATATCGGGCGACGAGCCGCCCGATGGCGGCCGGCTCGGTTACCATAGCGGCACGGGCCTGTAGCTCAATGGTTAGAGCAGGGGACTCATCGAAAGGTGCCGCCACGCAGGAATGCGTGGACGGGAACGGGATGAATTCAGGGAAACCTCAGCGGCGCGCGATGCGCGGACGGTGGCAACCCTGAGCCAAGCCGGCGGTACACCGCCGGAAGGTGCAGAGACTACCTGAGGGCTGCAGTGCCCTTGATCACAGGCTCGAGCGTCCCGCACCCCACCCGCCCATGCGTCTTGCGCATCGGCGAAGGGTGAAGAGATAGTCCGCTCCGGAAGGAAACCTCCGGGACAAGCGAATCCCTTGGTTCCAGGTTCGAGTCCTGGCGGGCCCACCACATACGCTCGCACGTCATTGCGCGTTTTGGTCATCCCAGCGATTACTGTCAGTTTTGACACTTTTCGCTGGTAATCCGACTGACACTTTTCGCTGGTAATTGGCTGCAGCGAGCCAGGCAAGAGTTTGCGCGTTTGTGCAAATACGGTGTTCACGGAACACGTTTTTCTCGCAGACGGCTCTAATCTAGCTGTTCAGACGAGCGTATCGGCTCGCGGCCCCCATTTTCGCCTTCCGGGCCGCCCCTCCTGGGGTCGATCTACTGCACAGTGCACTGCACTGGCAACGTACCGTCGCTGGATCATCAGGTCGAGAGACCGCTCCCGACCCTAAGCAGACATTGTAATAACGGGTTCTACCCCGTTTTCGCGGACAGTTGAGTTAAGGCCCGATCCCGAATTTCGATTCTGCGTTGCATTCGGGGATTGTGGAAGCGCTCGATGTAAGCAAAGACATCGGACCGCGCCTCGGCCAGCGTCAGGTAGCGGCGGCGATGGACCCGTTCGCGTTTGATCATGCCGAAGAAACCCTCGGCCACCGCATTGTCAGCGCAATGACCGTCGGCGGTCCGCGCTGCTGACATGGCGGCCTCGGAGGAAGGCAGGGGTCGATGGGCAATCCGGACTGTCTGCTCAGTGCACGTAGTTGATGGCGATGGCCGGCGTCACTGATCGGCGCGTGTTGTGGCCCCCGGCCAGTACGCGCACACCCAGCAGCACGCCGATGTTGGGCGTCCAGCTGTATTCCACTGCAGGGGCGAAGCCCACGGTGTCGCTGGAGCCGGAGTCCACTCTCACGGGCAGCGGCAATGTGGCCGGGTCGAGCGAGTCGTCGATGCCAGTCACGTGGGTGCTGTCGTTATGGCTGTAGAGCAGGTCCATGGCCAGCACCCACCGCGTGGTGAGGCTGTATTCCAAGGATGTGTCGACGTAGAAGTTGTTGCCCGGATGCGCGCGGCCGCGGAAGGACGGGCCAGTGCCGTACACGCTCACGCCGTCCACGTCGGCATGGCCTGCCACCGTGCCCGAGACGTTGAGACGCATGCGCAGGATGCGTCCGTTGGGCATCCAGAAATAGCTCTGCGCGTTCACACCCAGGGTGGTGGCGTAGGCGCCGCGGCCCATGCCGTTGGCGGGCCGCGAACCCAGGCGGTCATAGCGGCCAGTGGGCAGCGCCTGCTGAAGCATCAGCGACACGGTGGGCACCCAGCTGCCCTCGTGGTAGCGGATCAGGCGGTACTGCGCCTGCAGGATCTGGTCGCCCAATCGAATACCCGAGCTGTTGGGCCCGCCGCTGACGCGGTTGTAGCCGATGATCGGGATGAAGCCGACGGTGAAGTCGTCGGTGACGCCATAGAGTACGTAGGCGCGTGAGCCGAAGGCATCCACCTTGTGGGACATCGCGTCATAGACGTAGGGCTCCACCAGTATGTGCCCGGGGGGGAGGGTTTCAGCGGAATTGGCCAGCATGGGTCCAGTCCACCAGGCGTCGTCGCGCGATTGGCGCTGCAGTGCGGCCGTGGTGACGTCCTGCGCCATGGCCAGCGGCGCCACCAGCGCCAGCAGCCATGCCCCATGGCACAGCCAGCATGCCGCGCCTTTTGCGTTGTCAATCCTGCTCAAGCCACGCCTCCACCGGATCGGCACCATGTCAGACGAACAGAGTAGGCAGCCAGGTGGTCGCTGCGAATAGCCACTTCGCTATGATCTGGCATGACCACTTGGAGTCTTCCGCCATGCCCCGTGCGTCCGCTTCGTTCCTGCCGCCCATTGCGCTGAAACCGGACAGCGGGGTGCCGATCTACCAGCAGATCTCCGACTGGTTCCGGCGCGCCATCGCCGGCGGCCAGCTGCGACCGGGACAGCGCGTGCCGTCCACACGCAGCCTGGCCGGCGAATTGCGTGTGTCGCGCCTGCCGGTGCTGAGCGCCTACGAACAATTGCTGGCCGAGGGCTACCTGCAGAGTTTCATTGGCGCGGGCACCCGAGTGGCGGCGACCATCCCACAGGAGGCGGCGAGATCCGCGCGACCGAAGACCCAGGCCGTGCTTCGCATCACGCCCAACGGCAGCGCCCTGCGCCGCGTAGCGCAGCGAGCAGCGGCGATGCGCGCGCCGGAGCAGACCTGGCTGGACAGCCAAGGCGCATTTCGCGTGGGCCTGCCGGCGCTGGAGCACTTCCCTCATGCCTTGTGGGCGAAGCTGCTGGCACGCCATGCACGCTCGCCGGATGTGGCGACACTGACCTACGGCGACACCCAAGGCTGGCTGCCACTGCGCGAGGCCATCGCCGACTACCTGGGCGCCGTGCGTGCGGTACGCGCCGATGCCTCGCAGGTGCTGATCACCACTGGCGCGCAGCATGGCGTGCAGTTGTGCGCGCATGCCTTGCTGGATGTCGGCGACAAGGCATGGGTGGAAGACCCCGGCTACCCCGGCGCAGGGCAGGCGCTGGCCGCCGTCGGCGCTCGGGCGATACCGGTGCCGGTGGACACCGAGGGACTGGACGTCGCCGAGGGAATCATTCGTGCGCCGGAGGCGCGACTGGCCTACATCTCGCCCTCGCACCAGTTCCCGCTGGGCATGACCATGAGCGCAACACGGCGCATGCAATTGCTGCAGTGGGCCGCCCACCAGGGCGCGTGGATTGTGGAGGATGACTACGACAGCGAGTACCGCTATGACAGCCACCCGATCACATCACTGCAGGGGCTGGATACGGACGCGCGGGTAATCTACGTGGGCACCTTCAGCAAAGTGATGTTCCCTGCCCTGCGCCTGGGCTATTTGGTGGTGCCCCGAGACCTGGTGCCCGCCTTCCGCGCTTGCCGTGACGCGCTGGACACCTGCACCGCCACGCTGACCCAGCTGGCCCTGGATGACTTCATCCGCGAGGGACACTTCGCGCGGCACATTCGCCGCACGCGCATGCTGTACGCGGAGCGACGAATAGCCCTGCTCAAGGCCGTCGCCCGGTACCTTCCCGGCACGCTGGAACCGGTCGGCGCCGAGGCCGGCATGCAACTCACGGCATTGCTGCCACCGGGCGTGGATGACGTGGCGTTGTCGCGGCGAGCCGCACGAGAGGGCGTGTCGGCGCGGCCCCTGTCGCCGTGCTACTTCGAGCCGCCATTGCGGGGTGGCCTGATCATGGGCTTCGGCGGGGTGGACGCGTCCGCATTGGACGAGGCAATGTGCCGGCTCAGGCGCTGCCTGTGAGTTAGCAGCACCCTGCGCCACGTTTTCGTCCACGGGCGCATCGGGCAACTCTTCAACCCAAACCCACAGCACCAGTTTCTTCTTGAGACCATCGTTCTTGTCCGCGCCCATACCGGGGGCATGGTGCTAGAACCTGACTCGGGCACCGGAACCCAAACGGCCAACTGCAAAGATGGGGTAGAACCCCCCTTGCGGATGACCAACTAAAGGGTTGGTGCCCATCTGTGCCGCTGAAGTCGCCCGAATATCGATCCAGGCGGGCGTGTGAACGGATGCGCGTCGCTACGCTCGATCTGCAAGCTCGCATTCAGCCCAGCACGTTTCATCACCCGAATCCATTCCGTGGAGTCCATGCCCCGGCTCACCTGCGCACAACCTCCGCCTCCTGTCTCGTCCTGCTGACGATCGGCAGCCTGTACTCCACGGAAAACTCTGCTCGTAACGATTTCGCCGTCGACTTCGTCAAAGTAGATGACAGCGGCCACATGACAGATGGCGACCCCGATCTTGTCGTCGATGCCTTCGGTTACGGGAACGATGTACTAGCAGCAGCCGACGCAACTGGTGCAGCAGTACACGACATAATGAACAGCACCGCAGAGACATCTTCCACGCGGCTTGCGAACACATTCGAGCGCGGCGTCTGTCACTCCAGTGCCCAGATCCCCACCCTAGCCGAGCTCCTGTGCGACTTCCCAAACATGGCCGGACGGGTCCGCGAAGGCTGCTGTACGGCGTCCCCAAGGCCGGTCGATAGGGCCGTTCAACAACCTTACGCCACGGTCCCGGAGAACGGCGCATGTAGCGTCCACATCGGCGACCTTGATCGTGAGCAAAACACGAGCACCCGCGGCCGCCGGAGCCACGGGTACGGGCACGACCAGTTCTGGCGCCTGCGAGATCTGGAGCAAGTTGACCGCTGTCCCCTCGAAATCCAGGACGCAGGAAACCTCATCCTCATAAACCACCTCGGGCTCGAAGACGCTTTCGTAAAAGGTCTTTGCCTGCGTGATGTCGTCGACAAACAATGTCACGACTTCGATTGCATTTGGAACTGACACCGATTTCTCCCTCTCCAAGGTCCCTTCACAACAGGTTATCCCGCTCTCGTCCCGGTGATCGACGGCGATCATGATGAGCCGCCGGATGGACCGAACGGAATCATCTCGGCTGAATCCGCAACATATTTCGCATGCCGGAAATCGCGGATAGACCGGATTTGATCCTTGCCCCATTCCAGCAAGACGAAGTAGGACGGCGTTACCGCGGCATCGTTCGGATCGAACACCAGTAGCGCTGGCCGGCCATCGACCAGGCCTGGAGCCAAACGCCAGTCGTCTACCCCGCTGTAGTTGTGGAAATAGCGGGAGACCTGACGCCGGCCTGCCATCCGTGTCTTGGCGACCAATTCGAGTCTGACGTCGTCTGCCAGCATGTCCCGAACGGCATCAAAGTCGCGGTCGTTGAAATGCCGGACATATCGGGCAAGCCTGCTCAACTCTTCCTCACTCAGCCGTGGGACGCTCTCATTCGGTGCCCCGGCAAGCTCGTGAATCCTGTTCCTGCCGCGATGCAAACTGGACTTGACCGCAGGGATGCTCGACTCTGTGATGTCGGCGATTTCCTGGAGGGAGTAGTCGAGGATGTCCTTGAGAATCGTGCACGCGCGCTGCGCGGCGGGCAAATACATGAACGTTCTGAGTCCCGCGGCAGCGACAAACGGGTCCGCTTCGGAGGCTGCGCTGTCGGCGATCATGTCCGGATCTTCCTCCGATTGCAGGTCGTACCGACGCCGCCGGCGCCGCAGGAAGTCAATGGTGATGTTGTGCGCAACGTGGAAAAGCCAGTTTTCAACGCTGTCGATTTGCTTGCCTGGAAGGACCTCGAGCGCCTTGACAAGCACATCCTGCATGAGGTCCTCGCCGTCGATCGCCGAACCCGCCATCCGAGCGCAATAGCGGTGAAGCTTCGGGCGCAGAAGACCGAGCGTCTCGTTGATGGCCCGGTGCTCTTCGTCGTGCCGGGGGATCGGATACGTCATCTGAAGAACCATATCAATCCGTTTTTGGCGCCATGCCATACGAGCCCACGACCTCGACGTCGGCGACCACTGGCCTTTCGCGCCAGCGCTCGCTGACGGCCTGCTGAAAGGCACGGAACGATTCGAGATCCGAAAGGCCCGTCGCCCCGTCGTCCTGTTGGACGAAGTGCATGAAAGTGCCATCGCCGCGGCGGAGAACCACATAGTGAAGCCCTCGGGGCGCGCGGGCATGCAGTTCGGCGAAAACCTCGCCGACAAGGCGCGCATTCTCTTCCGCGCACTCGGGTTTTGTCGCGTAGGTCACAAGCACCTGTTTCATCGTCCGTCCTCTTTGCAACACGTGAGACCTCATGGGGCTGTCGCCTCCCGACAGCATCATGGCGCCCATCGGTCAGGAAGGATGCATGCCCTCCTGTATAGGAAGACGTACGACACGAGTGAAAGGATTCGCTCTGAGTTGGATCGTCACTCCAGCCGGTGCGACGACCTCCCGCTCAAGCCTGCTCGGCCCGCAACGCGTTCTTCCTGCGCTCGATGGCCTTGCTACCTCCCGCCTTCAACCGCTTGGCGAACCGGGCGAGATCGTCGTCGGCGCGGCGATGTTCACTGCCCCAGACACCGAGTTCGATCAGCAACGGCAACACATCCATTCCCGCTTCGGTCAGCCGATAGACCACCTTCAACCTGTGCGCGGGATCATCATGGCGCGAGACGATCCCCTCGTCCTGCAGGGTCTGCAAGCGCTCCGCCAGTGTCCGCGACGAAATCCCCTCGTCCGACTGAAGAAACTCCCTGAAGTGCTTCTTTCCACCGAAAGCCAGGTCACGAATGATCAGGAGTGTCCAGCGGTCTCCCAGCAGCTCCAGGGACAGGTTGATCGGGCAGCCGGATCTTTGCTTGGTCGACATGTTCGGTTCCGTTTGTACATCACTTTACTATTGCAACCATTTTTCCTGCGTGTCAAATTCTCCGCCTGCAATTCACCTCCAGTGGCGAGGATGCCGTCCCATCCGAGCGAGAGGCACGATGAAAAGACTCGTTCTTCAGATGCAGATGTCGGTCGACGGCTTTGTCGGAGGCGATGTACCGCACGACTGGCAGGTCTGGGACTGGGGCAGCGATTGCCCGTGGGACGCGGACCTGAAGCGTGACTTCAATGTGTTTTTCCAGACCATCGACACGATCCTCCTGAGTCGCAAGATGGCCGAAGAGGGATATCTGAACCACTGGGCGGGCGCCGCGAAGCGGTTTCCCGAAGACAGGTTCTATGCCTTTGCGCAGAAGATCACCCAGGTCCAGAAGGTCGTGCTGAGCAGCAAGCTCGAAAACTCCCGCTGGGAGAGGACGACAGTGGGCCGCGGCGATCTCCCGCGCGAGGTCGATGTAATCAAGCGCGGCAGCGGCGGCAACATCGCGGTCTTCGGCGGTGTCGGCTTTGCCTCCGCGCTGATCGCTGCGGATCTCGTCGATGAATACCAGTTCTTCATCAATCCGGCAGCACTCGGCAGCGGTCAACGGCTCTTCGCGCAAACCGGCTTCCGCCGATTGAAACTGCTCGGCTCGAAATCCTACGACTGCGGCATCGTCGTCGATCGCTACACCCCGGCAGGCTCGTCGCAATGCCAACCGGAAGTGGATGCCTGAGGAGCGTCGGTCGACCCCTCTTTGGGAGCTGCCGCCGACACGACCGGTTCCTGATCCAGGTGCCGTGGCCTGGTTCCCTTCCCGTGCGTGACCGACTGTCGGCTCCGACCTGGCGCAAACCGTGGCCTCATCCGCATCCTTTGCGATCGCCGGATCGTCTCAACAGGGTGAATGGCGTGGCGTAACCGAGCCGCACCGAGTACAGAGCCCTGAAACTGAGAGGAGAAGCGATGCTGCTCGTAACCGGCGCAACAGGACTGAATGGGCAACTTGCCGTTCGTGAATTCGCCAGAAATGGGTCTCCGGCAAGGGCACTTGTCCGTGACTGCGCCAAAGCCAGGGCGGCAGGGCTCGACCGGCTGGCAGGCATAGAACTCGTCGAAGCGGACATGCGCCGTGCTGCCACACTTGGCGCGGCACTCGCTGGAGTTGAGCGGGTACTCATGATTTCGGGAGCCGCTCCCGACATGGCGGAAACGCAGTGCACCTTCATCGATGCGTGCAAGGCCGCCGGCGTGCGCCACATCATCAAGTTTTCCGGCAGTGAGCCGGGATCCGACCCAACCAGGTTCCGGTTCACGCGGATGCACGAAGAAATTGAAGACTACCTCGAGGGGTCCGGACTTGCCTGGACCCATCTGCGTCCAAGTCAATTCATGCAGGTCTATCTCCGGGAGGCCCACGACATTGCGACTACCGGCACGCTCCGCCTTCCATTCGAAGACATCGCGTTGTCACCCGTCGATGCTGCGGACATAGCCAGGGTGGCGTACCTTTTGCTCCGCGACGGCGGACACGAAGGCGAGAGTCTCGAGATGACCGGCCCCGAAGCCCTGACGATGGATGACATCGCGGGTCACATCTCGACAGCCATAGGTACGACCGTAGCCTATGTCCGCATCACCCCGGACGAGCGACGCCGGGAGCTGCTTGCCAGAGGCTTGCCGGCGTACTTTGTCGACGCGCTCGACGAACAGACGGAGGAGCGCCTGAAGAACCCCGTCGCAAAAGTGCTTGCAGCGACGCATCGGATGTTTGGCGTTCGACCAACGAGTTTCATCGAATTCTTGCAAAGGCATGCGGCCGCATTCAGCGGCAAGCCCACCTAGCCAGGCTTCTCGTCAAGGGTCCGGATCACTTGCCTGGGATCAATCTGCCAGGTGAAACGGCGTTTTGTGCACTGCTTTGCCCCAAGACGCCGATAGAAGCGGGCTGCATCGCGGTTCCACCCGGGCGTCTGCCACTGGACCTGATCGATACCTTCGCCTGCGCAAAAGTCGCGCAGGGCCGCTATCAAGCGAACGCCGATCCCCATCCCCCGATAGTCAGCCCGCACGTACAGACAGTCCATGTGCATGAAGGCGGCCGCTCGCCACGTCGAGAACTCTCGCGTGGCGGTCATATAGCCCACACTTTTATCGTCAACAAGAGCTATCCATGCGCAAAGGAGGCGGGGCGTCCTGAAGATCGCCTCGACCAGGCGCGATTCGTCGGCGTTTGGCGGTTCTGATCGTTCGAATCGTGCATGCTCATGCATCATTTCCAGCATGGCGTGCAGGTCGCTTCGTTTGGCCTTCCGAATTTCAAGCGCCATCGCGTCTTCTACCTCTGTGCCCGTTCGCGCGCCTTGGACAGCGCCGTGACCAGGCGCTCGATTTCGCTCTCACCCGTGTCCGGACTCGTGATACAGGCACGCAGCACCGGGCGTCCTCGAAGGGCCACCGTAGAGATCCAGGCTTCCCCGGACTGCACCACGTCATCCGCAATCGACTGCGAGTCCGCGGACGTGCCGCAAAAACAAATGAGAGGTAACCATGTGTGGTTGCAGATTTTCCAGCCGTCGGCTACCAGTGCGGCGCGCAACATATCTCCCATGGCGACCTGGCGCCTGATCGTGATCGCGTAGCCATCGAGCCCACGGCTGCCCAGAGCGAGGAAGAGCTTCAAGCCGATGAATCGCCGCGACCATTGGATGGAGGCCACGTAAGGCTGAAGGGTCGTTGAGGATGGCGGCATGTAGTCCGTGGTAACGGCGAACGCTCGCGCCAGAGCGGCTTCGTCCTGAGCCAGGTACATGCCTGCTCCCATGGGGACGGCCAACCATTTGTGAGCATCGATGGTGACACTGTCCGCGCGGTCGATTCCCGCATATCGCGATATCAGTTCGGGAACAATAAGACCCGCGCCCGCCCACGCCGCGTCGACATGAAAATGGGCGCCCACATCCCGTGCCACGTCCGCCAGCTCTGACAGGTCGTCAATCGCACCGTGAGCTGTGGTGCCTGCCGTCCCCACGATCAGCACCGGATCGAGGGCCGCTTCCTGATTAAGGGCGCGCCGCAGATCGGCCGCGCGCATGCGCAAGTCGTTCGCTGCAGGAATCAAGCGCACCGCATCGGCCCCCAATCCAGCCATCCTGGCCAGCTTGATCCAGGCCAGGTGCGCGTGTTCCGATGCATAGATGCCGGGGCGCCGGTCGTATCGAGGTACGCCTGCTTCGGCCCACTGCGGGTAGCGGCGCACCAATGCCGCCAACAGTGCGGTGTGATTGGCCTCGCTACCGCCACTGGTGAAATGCCCAACCGTCCTCGTCCAGCCGATGAGCGCCCCAAACTCGTTGATCAGTCGTTTCTCGATGGCGGCGGCGACTGGCGCATGTTCGACCACGGCAAGCTGAGGATTGACCACGCCCACGATCAAGTCACCCAGAACGCCCTCGACGAGCGCCGGAGGGTTGAACAGGCCGAAGTACCGCGGATGGTCGCTATGGACACCGCACGAGGCCATCCATTCCAGCGTATCGCGAGCCAACCTCAGTGGATCCGTGCCGGCATGCAGATCGAGCTTCCCGAGCCAGCGCTCGAACTCGTCGAGTCCACGCGTCGAGTTCACGGGTCGACCCGCTCGACCCTGCAGATAGGCGTCGGCTAGCGACGCTCCCTCCGTGAGCAGACTCATGGGGCGCCTGCGATGCCTTCTTCCAGCATGAAGCCTTCATCCAGCCATCCGGTAATGCCTCCCGTCATGATCTTCACCGGGCGGCCGAGCCGCGCCAGGCGGACGGCGGCACGGACTGCGCCGTTGCAGTGAGGACCCGCGCAATAGGTGACGAACAGCGTGCCCCGCGGCCATTGCGCCATCTTGGACTCGATGATCTTTCGGTGCGGCAAGCTGATCGCGCCTGCCACATGACCTTTCGCGTAGAGATCCGGGCTGCGCACGTCCAGGAGCACGAATCCGGGCTCATCCTTCTGCAGCGCGTCGTGGGTATCCCAGCAGTCGGTCTCAAAGGCGAGCTGCTTCTGGAAATGCTCGAGCGCGATGCGCGATTCCGCGGCTGCGACTTCGGTAACGTTGTTCGACACGGCACGACCTCCAACCAAAGGGTGAGGCCATTGTATTTGGCGGTATCGCGTGGAAAAATTGGCGTAAATGTCATTTAGCGATCATATTTCGCCAATCAACCGCCGCGTAGCCGTACTGGTCTACGACGGGCTCTGCATGTTCGAGTTTTCCAGCGCTGCGGAGGTGTTCGGACTCATGCGCCCGGAGGCCGGCCCGGACTGGTATCGATTCGAGACCGCTTCCATCGATGGTGGCCCCGTGGCGACCCAGTTCGGTGGCCAGATGACGCCAAATGGCGGCCTGCGCAAACTCCAGACCGCGGGCACGATCATCGTGCCGGGCTGGTCGGGGCAGGATGTGGCGGTTCCCGACAGAGTGATCAAGACGCTCAGGACGGCCCACGCCCGCGGCGCCCGCCTGATGTCCATTTGCTCCGGAGTCTTTGTCCTGGCCGCTACCGGGCTGCTGGATCACCAGCGAGCGACCACTCACTGGCGTTATGCGGCTTCCTTGCACGAGCAATATCCTCTGATCGACGTGGATCCGAATGTCCTTTACGTCGACAACGGGAGCGTGCTGACGTCGGCAGGCAGCGCCGCTGGTCTCGATCTTTGCCTGCACCTCATTCGTCGCGACTTCGGAAGCGCCAAGGCAAATATGGTCGCCCGGCGCCTCGTCATTCCCCCTCATCGGGAGGGCGGCCAGGCGCAATATGTTCCCCAGCCCATCGCACGTGACCAGCTGGCCGCGAGCGTCGGGATGACGGAGCGGACGTTCTTGCGTCGGTTCAAGGCAACAACGGGCACATCGCCCGGAGACTGGCTTACTGAGGTACGCGTGCAACACGCCCGTGGACTCCTGGAACGGACCACGCTGCCGATCGACCTTGTCGCCGAGCGCAGCGGATTCGGCAGCGCCATCACTCTTCGCCATCACTTTCGGTCGCGGCTGCAGACCAGCCCCGTCGCCTACCGAAACCGCTTCCACCAAACGGGTGCAAAGGAGTAGCGGTCGCTGGCCTGCGGGCGCGCCCTTCTGCCCGTTGACGTCACCGTGCCCTGGGGGCGCCAATCGCCATCCCTGCTGCCGGCGGCAGGGATGGGTCGTATTGCTCCCCGTGGCGCCCCGTCAGTTGCTTCGCCTGGCGGATCCCGGTTCCCCCATGACTCCGTGTTCCGGCGGAGGCCGACGCTTCGACCGACCGCAGACCCGCAACGACGATGGAGCGCCCTGCGACAGGCATGTCACACCCGTGGCGGCTGACTCGTCTTGGCGTGGAAGGTGGCATCTCCGCCGCCCTGGTGTTATCGACCGGTCGGTCGCTTTCGTCGTTCGAGTTATCCCGGTGACAAATCATGAACAGTGGTAGCGATTCAACCCGCTGTACGAGCGGCCTGTCCCAACGGCAGGTGCTGTCCGTGCTCGCCTTCACACCCCCAGGTCGAAACATTCCCGGAGACCATCGATGAGCAGATATCAGCATCCGTTCGCATCCAGCGCGCGCCCATGGAAGGCAGGTTTGGCAGCGATGATTGCCATGTCGCTGGCCGTGCTCGGCGTGGCGAATGCCGCTGAGGCGCCGCCTGCGCTCTCCGCCGAGAACCTGAAGCACGACACCCGGGTCCTGAGCAGCGATGCGTTCGAAGGTCGCGGACCGCTGAGCGCAGGAGAAGACAAGTCCGTCGCGTACATCACTGCGGCGATGAAAAAGGCCGGGCTCAAAGCGGGCGTTCACGGCAGTTATCTCCAACCCGTCCCGCTGCTCCAGACGGAGACCCTGATGAACCCCGCGCCACGTCTCCAGGTCGTCGGCGCGTCCGGCAGCCTGGATTTCGCCTATGGGCAGGACATCACGCTCAACACGCGTCGAGACACCTCGGAGATCAGCCTGAAAGGATCGGAAGTGATCTTCGTCGGCTATGGCGTCGATGCACCCGAGCGCCATTGGAACGACTACGACGGAACGGATGTCCGCGGCAAGACCGTGCTCATCCTGGTCAACGACCCGGACTGGCGAAATCCGCTGGGCAAGGGGCCGTTTGGCGGCGCCGCGATGACCTATTACGGGCGTTGGATGTACAAATACGAGGAGGCCGCGCGCCAGGGGGCTGCAGCCGCGATTATCGTCCACAGCGATGCTTCGGCCGGCTATCCCTTCTCGGTGCTGACCTCGAGCCTCAGTGGCGCGCGGGATTCGCTCGACCGGGCGGACGGCGGTGCCGGGCTTCTGGCTGTAGAGGCATGGATGACGCATTCGGCAGCCGAACGGCTGGTCGGCTTGGCCGGCCAGAACCTCCTCGAGCTGGAAAAGGCGGCCGCCCGGCCCGGCTTCAAGGCTCGCCCGCTCGGCATCGCCGCGAACTTCACCTTCAAGGTGAAATCGCGGCATGGCGTCTCCAGGAACGTCCTGGGCTTCCTGCCCGGCGAGCGGCATCCCGACGAGTACGTGCTGTATACCGCGCACTGGGACCATCTCGGCCACTGCCCGCCCGACCAGAGCGGCGACGACATCTGCAACGGTGCCGTCGACAACGCGTCGGGCGTGGCCGGCCTGCTCGAACTGGCACGCGCCTTCAGGCACGCAAAGGCGACCAGCCGATCGATCCTCTTCATGGCGACGACCGGAGAGGAATACGGCCTCCTGGGTTCCGAATACTATGCGACCCACCCGATCTATCCGCTGGCAAAGACGGTGGCGGACATCGACATGGACCCGCTCAGCTACATGCTTGGACGAACACGGGACATCTCGCTCATCGCCGATCAAACCGAGCTGGCCGCGGTCGTCCGCCACGTCGCCGCCGCCCAGGGTCGGGTGGTGACGCCCGACTCCTCACCGGAAGCAGGCATGCGCTATCGCTCCGACACCTTGAGCTTCTCACGCGCCGGCTTGCCGGTGGTTGTCCTCGGAAACGGAATCGACGTGATCGGCAAACCGCCCGGCTGGGGAGAAGCGAAGCTCGCGGACTATCTGGATCATCACTACCATCAACCTTCGGACACCTACGATCCCCACTGGGACTGGTCGGGCGCCGTGCAGGATCTCACCCTCTATTTTGGTATCGGCGCGCAGCTCGCCAATGGAACGAGCTGGCCGAACTGGTACGCCAACGACGAGTTCCGCGCCGCGCGCGACGCGGTGCTGTCGGCTGGATGCACAGAAGGGGCCGAGTCGCACGCATCGGCTGCATGCAAGCAATTCGGACATTCGGGACGCTGACATCGGGTTCGCTTCCGGCTTGTTCCCTTCAAGTACCGGTTGCCGGGAGCTGACTCCTCGAGCGCCGCGCACCTTCTGCCCGACCTCACATATTGAGCGACGCATGCACTCCGGCCGGCCAGCGCCAGGGCTGCATGGAATCGGCCGAATCCGTCAGACCCCGGCGCTGACTGGCCAAGGCGCCCTAGTGCGCTGGCGCCGCCGTCTGCTTCAGCAAGGCGAAAACGGAATTCGCCACTGCCTCGGGCTGATCCAGCTGGATGTCATGTGACGCATGGCTGACCACGATTCGTTCGCCGCGCGTCGTCGTGGCCAGGATCTGTGCCTGGGTCTTGTCCCTGGCCGCATCCAGCTTCTTGCGAAGATCGGCGGGGGCATCCGCATAGGTGTCGGTAGCAGCCAGCACGATCATGGGTGTCGAGCCATGGGACTCCTTCGACGATACCGGCTGGCGGTACACCGCCACATTGTCCTTGAGCTCCGACATCAGCGTGCGCCAGAACGCCGGTTTGTACTTGTAGGCGGCAATCGCGGCGTTCACCCTGGCACTGGCAAGCGGATTGGCACCGGCCACGCAATGCTCGAGCGCAGGTGGAGGTGACGCCAGTTGATGTCTCTCTGCACCGGCTTCGCATTGGCGAATGAAGGCAAACCGCTGATTGCTCATCTGTTCCTCCTGCCTGGCCCAGTCTGGAGCGACTGCGGCGACATCCTGCGCGGGAGGATCAATCAGCACCATGCCGCTGACATCGATGGGGTAGCGCTGTGCATATTGCCTGACGATGTTGCTCCCCCTTGAATGGCCCACCAGCACCAGCGGAGTCTTCAGACCTGCGTGATGGATCAGTGCATGCAGATCCGCAACATCGGCGGCGAGATTTCGCGGCAAGGGGCCCTCATCGCTGAAACCATAACCCGCCCGATCGTATGAGCACACTTTGCTCGATGCCGCCAACAGCGGCTGCAGCTTGAACCAGGTGGTGGTGTCGGCATGTGAGCCGGCCTCCAGCAGCACTGTCTGCGCACCACTGCCCTCGCAGCGAAGATTCAACTTGCGGCCAGGCGCTATCGTGATGAGCACTCCCGGCTGCGCGTAGCGATCTGGAATGTGCCGTGGAACGGCGATGTCCGCCGCTCCACGGGCATGTACGCCACCGACCAGCACCATCCACAAAACTGCACAACCCGCCTTCAATCGTTTCAGTTTCAAGGTCATCCCCTCGATGAGCCGCAACTCGGCGAGCTGCCCGGCGTGAGTTTTCATCGACTCGGAAGAGCGGGAAAAGTTCTCCGGAATCTCCGACCGGTTCTCAAGTTTGGCGAACGTCAGCCCACGCATGACCGGTACGCCCCGTAAAGCCCGCGCCGAACCGTGGCGATCAACGACACGGTCGCCACAGCGAAAAGATATCGTCGCTCGCCTTGGTGGAGATCGACTGTCGCGAGCCACACGGCTCCCCGGGTGGCCATCGGTGTGGACTACCGCCGATTCAGCGACTGACGAACGAAGGCATGCGTGACCGATGCATCGAAAGGGTTGCTCAGGCTGCCTGCGCCGCCGCATTCGTCGCGGGCACGGCGAGCTGTCTGAACCGTCGGTCGATCTCCGCGGCTGTCAGATGCGGCTTGTCGTCCAGCCACCAGCCGAGCAGGCCGAAGAACGCACCGGCGACGAACCGGACGACCGGCTCGCGCTGCGCCGGCATGGCCCGCAATGCGGGCAAGGCAAGTTTCACGTCCTCGCGCACGAGCTCGATCAGCAACTCCTGGAGGCGGCGTTGCACGGCGGCGCCGCTGCGCTTGCCGACCATGGCCCGGAACACGTCGCGATGCTCGCTGACGTGCTCGAACATCTCGCGGCTGAAGGCGAACAGCCGTTCGTCCTGCCGGGTACGCGCCTCGCGCTGGCGTTGCTTGAGCAGCACGCGCAGTTCGTCGAAGCCGCACATCAGGAGTTCTTCCTTGTTGCTGAAGTGTGCGTAGAACGTCGTGCGGCCGACGTTGGCGCGGTCGATGATCTCCTGCACCGACAAGGCCTCGAATCCCTTTTCCTTGACCAGCTCCAGCAGCGAGGTGCGCAGGAGTTGCTGCGTACGCTGGATCCTCCGGTCTTCGCTTCTGGTCATCGCCTGCCTCCGGTTTGCGAACAATGTGCCGTGCCGTGTTCGGTTCGGAACACATCCGGCCCGCTTGTACTGGCCCGCCTGGTGGGTCGCGGACATCATGCCTTCAATGAGACATATATTCGATAACGAACACAATGTTTCATTTCCCGAGCCACCGAACATCTCGAATGTGAATGCCTCGCGCCCACCTGACGGCGGCGCGCGTGTCCGGGCAGGCGATCGCCAGCCATCCCGCGAGCTGTTGACGATCCTGGGTGCGCGCAAGAGCCTGCAGCAAGCCAACACGGTCGGCGTGGAAGGCCATGCCCGGGCAGATCCGGACCCGCCAGCTGGATGGCCGGATGCGCTTCGGCAAAGTGCCGGCGCCGATCGCCAACAAGCGCGCACGGAAGCTGTGGGCATCGTCCAGCACCGCGCAGCCCTGACACGCACGACGTCGAAAAGAGGACAACATGATGAGCAGCATCGGCTCGAAAGCTCAGGGCAGCAGTGCCAGGCGCTCGGCGTCAACTGGAAGTCTCTTGCGGAATGACTGGATTTCGGCCGCGGACATCCGTTTCAAACTTTCTTGAGTTGATGGCCCCCACTCGAAAGCGTAGTTTTCGGCGGATATCCCTGCATTTGTGAGGTGAGTGATGAGATGGAGCTGTGTTGCATTGGTGGCCTTCGCGTTGACATGTACTGCCGCGGCGCAGGCGTCGTCGGGTGTGTCGTCGGAATCGTCCGCGCCCGTGATCCATACCGAGGATGTCTACCTCTTCTACACGGTTTACGATGCCGCCGGCGGGCACCCCACGGCCCAGCAACTTCAGCATGAATATATGGATCCAGGTTCGGAAGGGTTGCATCGTCTTGCCGAGCTGCGCAATGTCACGGGCGCTTCGATCGCAAAGACCCTGGCAGGACATCCAGCGCTCTACTCGGATGCCAAGCGCTGCATGGCCGTTCTACCTTCCGTGCGTCGGCGACTGGATGCCGCGCTCGTCAAGCTGCGGCAACTCTACCCACCCGCCGAATTCGCTCCGGTGACCATCGCCGTCGGCCGGGGAAAGCCCGTCGGCGTCACGGATGCGTCCGGTGTCATGATTGGCCTCGAGGCTCTCTGCGCGATCAACTACTTCGAACCAAACGTAGAGGACCGTTTCGTGCATGTGCTCGCACACGAATACGCCCACGTCCAGCAGGCCATAAAGGCGCCGGCGTTCTACGACGATCCGAAGCCCACGGTGCTCAAGGAATCGCTGATCGAAGGGGCGGCCGAATTCACCGGCGAGTTGATCTCCGGCGGTGTCGCCAACACCGATCTCGAGGCGCGCGCGCGGGGGCATGAAATGGCCATCGAAACCGCCTTCGTCGCCGACGAGGACAAGACCGATCTTTCCAGCTGGCTGTACAACGGCACGTTGACCAAGCCGGGCGACCTGGGATATTGGGTCGGCTATCGCATCACCAAGGCGTATTACCAGCATGCCAGGGACAAGCGCCAGGCGCTCCGCGACATTCTGGAAATGACCGACGCCAGGGCGTTCCTGGCCAGGAGCGGCTGGTATCCGGGCATTCGGCTGCACTAGACCTCGAGGGCCCGGCCAAGAACGAGGTAGCCAAGCCGGCCTTGATCGCCGCGGGAAAGCATGCGGCGCCGGCATCAACGCCTGGCGACCGCGGGTCGATAGCGTGGTTCCTGGTCCTCTCCGTGCTGATCAGCGGCATCTTCTGGGTCTTGATGATCGAGGCGGGGCATCCGGGGGCTGGCGGCGGCCATTACGTCGTCGGCCTCATGTGGGCGCCAGCCGTGGCGGCGTTTTTCGCCCTCCGGCTTCGCCGCGGCGACACCCGCTCGCTCGGTCTGTCATCGAGCGGCGGGAAATCCATGCTTCTCGCGTACGGCTTGCCGCTGTTCTACGCCTCGGTGGCCTACGGTCCGGTGTGGGCGCCGGGGCTGGGGTTTTTCCCCGATCCAGCAGCGATGACCCGGCTGTCCGCGCGGCTCGGCTGGCGGCCTCTCGGCGCGGCAGGTTTCGTCCCGCTGTATTTCGTGCCGATCGCCACGACGGGAATCATCCCGGCGATCGCCCACGCGCTCGGGGAAGAGATCGGCTGGCGAGGCTTTCTGGCACCCGCGCTCGTCGGGCGCATGGGTTTCACGGCTGGCGCCATCGTCACCGGCATCATCTGGACGGCGTGGCACGTACCGATCCTGCTTTTCGCCGATTACCACGGTGCGACACCGTGGCGGTTCGGCTTGCCCTGCTTTGCGGTGATGGCGGTGGCGCTGAGCGTGATCCTCACGTGGATCCGCCTGCGGTCCGGCAGCGTGTGGCCTTGCGCGATCCTCCATGCAAGCCACAACCTCTTCATTCAGGCGTTCTTCACGCCGCTGACGGGATCGATGGGCCGGATCACGCCGTACATGATCGACGAGCTCGGGGTAGCCGTGCCCATGGCCGTTCTCGTCCTGGCGGTGCTGATCTGGAATCAACAACGGCGAGTGGCCGGACCGGTTGGCTGACAGGGACCTGAAGGCAGTCGGCCCCATCCAAGGCATGCTTCGCGCGCAGCCGTCGCCTGCCTCCGGTCGGCGAACAACGTGCCATGCGGTGTTCGGCTTGGAACACATCCTGCCCGTTTGTGCTGGCCCGCATGGTGGGGCGCGGACATCATGCCCGTACTGAAAACATCTTCGATAACGAACATCATGTTCCATATCCGAGGCAGCCGAACATGTCCAACATGATTACAGCGCGCGCGCCCGGCGTCGGCACGCGCATCCGGGCAGGCGATCACCTGCCGCCGCGTGAGCTGGTGACGATCCGGGGGCGACGCATCCGCATACCCGATGCACATCGCATGGTGCACCTGCAGTTCCGCCGTTTCGCGGGTTGTCCTGTCTGCAAGCTCCATCTGCGATCGGTCGCCCAGCGTCACGACGAGCTGGCGAAGGCCGACATCCTGGAGGTCGCGGTGTTCCATTCGTCGATCGAGACCATGCGCCGTCACGATCAGGCGCTGCCATTTCCCGTGGTGGCCGATCCGGAGGGGCGGTTGTATCGGCAGTTCGGGGTAGAGGCATCCCTGCGCTCGGTGCTCGATCCGCGCGCCTGGGTATCCATTGCGCGTGGGCTTGCCACGTTCGGGGCGGGGCGCGAAGCGGGCGAGTCGGCGCTGGGCTTGCCGGCGGACTTCCTTATCGGCCCCGATGGCGAGGTGCGGGCATGCAAGTACGGCATGCACGCGGACGACCACTGGTCCGTCGACGAGATTCTCGAGCATTCCTGGGCAAGGGACTGGGAGGACGCCGACCCATTGGCGATCCACGCTGCGGACGTAGCGGCGCCGAAGGGAGGCAGGGTCAATGGGTAACCCGACCTCCGATGCGTTCCGTCTGCCACTGTCGCGCGCGTTCCGGGCGGCCCTGGCGATCCTGCTGCTGACAAGCGTGCATCACGCCTACGGCGCCTGCATCTATCACACCCCCTGGCGCCTTCACGTCGCCCTGGTGGCCGCGCTGACGGCGCTGATGCTCTGGAGCGCGGTTTTCGTGGCTCGGAATCGTCCCGAAGGGCTCGCAAGCGCCATCGCAACGGTGGCGTTCTGCCTTGTCGATGCTCTCATTCCCGTGATCGGGATCGGCTTCTTCGAAGGCGGCTACAACCACGTCCTGAAGAACGCACTGTATTTCGCGGACGCCTCGCCGATGCTTATGACCCGGTTGTTCCCACCACCGGCCTACGAGCTCCCCAACGATGTGCTGTTCGAGGCCAGCGGCGTCATGCAGTTCGTCGTGGGCATGGTTGCCGGCTACCAGCTGTATGGTTTTATCCGGCAGGGATGGGGCGCCTGCGACGGCGTTCCTACCGGTCCGGCCGGATGATGGCCTTCGGGGATGCCGGGGTCGAGGTGACGGATGGCAGGTGGCCCGACGGATTTCACGCGGCATAGTGAACAGCCTCGTCGCGGGCGCCGAAGACCGCAGCGGGGCATCTTTCCTGCACGAGGTACAACGATGATCCGGTCCTTTCTGACACTGCTGCTCGTGTGCTTGTCGGTTCCCGCAAGTGCGTCGGCCTTGCGTCAGTCGTTCGATCTTCGGGTGCCCCAGGCGCCGACGCCGGTGACGGTCGGCGGGCAGCGACAGCTGGTCTACGAGCTGCAGGCCACGAACTATGCCGACGTCGACCTGGTGCCCACGAAGCTTGAGGTGTTCGACGCGGATGCGATGGGGACGCCGCTGGTGTCGTGGGCGGGCCCCACGCTGCTGGCGCGCATGGCGATCGCCGGTACCGACCGGTCGCCGGGCGTGAACGGCCTGGTCACCGGCATGCAGGCGGTGATCTATGTCGAAGTGGCGCTGCCCGCGGGCGCCCGGATGCCACGCCGGCTGACCCATCGGCTGGTCTTTGCGCACACGCGCCAACCGGGCGAGGTGTCGGGCGGCGACGTAGCGGTCGAGCGGCGTGCGCCGGTGACCCTTGCGCCGCCGCTGCGCGGTGGACCATGGGTCGCGATCTACGATGCGTCCGTGCCGCGGGGACATCGGCGCGTGCTGTTCGCGCTCGATGGAAGGGCAAGGATTCCTGCACGTTTCGCGATCGACTGGTTCCGACTGGATGCGCGCGGGCATCACGCACGCGGCGACGAACAGGAGGTGGCGAACTGGCTCGGTTACGGCGAGGCCGTGCTGGCGGTGGCCGATGGCATCGTAGTCGGCACCCGGAACGACTATCCGGAGAGCCGCACGTTGAAGAACCCCAGGCATCCGCTGAGCGAGGCCAGCGGCGACTTCGTCTCGCTCGCCCTCGGCGATGGCCGCTATGCGCACTACGAGCATCTCCGACCCGGCAGCGTCCGGGTGCATCCCGGAGAACGCGTGCGCCGCGGCCAGGTCATCGCCGCGCTCGGTTTCAGCGGCGATTCCACCGGTCCGCACCTGCATTTCCACGTCAGCGACGGCGCCACACCGCCGGCCGGCGAAGGGCTGCCATTCGTCATCGACCGCTACGAGGCGCTCGGCGCTTACCCGGATCTCGACGATTTCGATGCCGGCAGGCCGTGGCGGGCATTGCCCGTGGGCAGCGTGCGCGTCCGGCGCGAGGACATGCCTGCGGCCAGCGCCGTGGTCGACTTTCCGTGAGGCGAGTCGGGCTCCGGTGCAGCCGGCGAGTCCACTCCGGCGCGGGACGGCCAGGCCTGCCGATCGCCCCGCGATTCGGGCGATGCATGAATGGAGCGCCATCGCCGATGTCACGCTGGCGGAAGTTGCCTCGTCATGACTTGTGTATCCACCGGAGGAAGCTCCTCATGACTGAAAGACTCGACCTTTTCGCCGCCGCCCCTGCCCTGATGAAGAGCTGGCAGCAGGCCTCGATCGCCCTCTCCCAGGCCGCCAGCCTCGAGCCGCGCCTTGTCGAGCTGGTAAAGATCCGTGCCTCCCAGATCAACGGTTGCGCCAACTGCATCAATCTTCATGCCACCGAAGCACGTGAGCATGGCGAGGCACAACAGCGTATCGACCTTCTGCCGGCCTGGCGGGAGGCACCGTGCTACACCGAACGCGAACGCGCCGCGCTGGGCTGGACCGAAGCGATGACTCGGCTGTCCGAAGGACGTGGGCATGCGAGCGCCTACGAAGCCCTGAAGACCCAGTTCACGGAGGAAGAGCGGGTCAAGCTCACCATGCTGATCAATATCATCAACGACTGGAATCGGATCACGGTCGGCTTCGGCTTGTGGGCCGATCCGGCTGCGATAAAGGCCGCTGTGAAGGCGATGGCCTGATGGCAAACGCCGAGCTGGAGGACGCGGTAACGGAATACAGCCGGATACGGCCGAAGCTCATGCGCGTGGCCTATCGGATGCTTGGCTCCGTGTTCGATGCCGAGGATGTCGTGCAGGAGGCCTTCATTCGCTGGATGAAGGCCGACCGAAGCGACGTGCGCGAGCCGGAAGCCTACCTGCATCGCACGGTCACCCGGCTGTGCCTGGATCACCTCAAATCCGCCAGATACCAGCGGGAGAGCTATGTAGGTACCTGGCTTCCCGAACCACTGGTGAACGAAGATGACCAGGAGGATGTGACCCTGCCGCTGATGCTTGCGCTCGAACGCCTGTCGCCACTCGAGCGGGCGGCCTTCCTGCTGCACGACGTGTTCGGCGTCGCGTTCGAGGAGGTGGCGGCAACCATCGAGCGCGACCCGGCGGCCTGTCGCCAGCTCGCCGCCCGTGCCCGCACGCATGTCCGCGAGGCAAGGCCGCGGTTCAAGATCGACAAGCAGCGTGGCCTGCAGATCGCCGAAGCGTTTTTCGTCGCCTCCCGCAGCGGCGACATGCAAAGACTGGGTGACATCCTGAGGATCGATGTCAGCTTCCACGCCGACGGCGGCGGCAAGCGGCCAGCCGTGACGGATGCCATCCTGGGTTTCGACGCCGTGATGGAGGCGCTGAAATATCTGGCGACGCTGATCGTCGAAAACCCGTCGACGCTCATTCGGATCGGTCTCATCAACGGCTTGCCCGGATTCATCACCCGCGAGGCCGACGGTGAATTGCAGACGACCGCGCTCGAGATCGAGGACGGCGGGATCGCCGCCATCTATGTCATGAGGAATCCCGACAAGCTGAAGCACCTGCACTAGATCCCCGTGGTTCCCGCAAGCGAGAGGAACGCGGGAATATCCCGGGGGTGGCGCCGCCGTCCGACTCGGACTGACCGATTGCTGCCACGAACGTTCCCTCCGACTACGATTCACGCATCGGTCCCGGCTTGGCCCAGGCGTATTTCACGACGGTCGCCCCCCCTTGAACGCTCACCTGTCGCTCGTCAGGTTTCAGACCGGTCACCATCGAGGCTGCACATGACATTCCACACCTCAGAGGTTCTGTTTGGATCGCAACACGCAGTGGACAAGGCACGCTTGTTGGCTGTCGCGCGCCGGATCTTCAGCGAGACCTTTTCCCACCTGTACGAAGAAGATGCCTTCCGCACCTTTTGCGATCAAACCTGGTCGGAAGATGGACCCATAGCAGGAGATCTTGCCGATCCGACGATCAACTGGCGCGTCGCTACCGAGGAAGGCCAGCCCATCGGATACGCAAAAATGACGCCGCTGCGGGCACCCGCCCGGAACGCGCGGGAAGGCGCGCTTGAGCTCCAGCAGATATACGTGCTCTCCGATTGGCACGGAAAAGGGATCGCCGAAGAACTCATGAAATGGGCGGTGGAGTTGGCCCGCGCGCTGGGCGCGCATGAGCTGTACCTGACCGTACTCGAGCATAACGAGCGCGCCAAACGCTTTTATGCCCGCCACGGATTCCAGGAGGTCGGCAAATGCACATTCAAACTTGGCGATCGGGTCGATGACGACCGCATCTGGCGCAAGGTCCTCTGATCTTGGTCAGACTTTTTCATATGGCAGGCTTCGCCCGTGACAGGTGCGGTTCTCGACTGTCGGGCGATGCCGGGATTCCACCTTGTTGACGCGGACACTTCGGACAGGCGCGGGCTTGCCCGACCCCGTTGGCCGCTGCCGCCCCGTGAATCGCTCAGCCACCGAGCGCGCTGCGCGGGCGCCCGCTCGAAGTTGCCGGGTTGCTCACCTGCCTCGCACTCAGGATTCCCTTGCCTGGTCCAGTACCGGCTTGACGTCGATAATTGGCGTGCCGTCAAAAGCCTCCAGGTCGAGAACCTTGAACTGAACAGGACTGACGATCTGGACGATCTTTACCCGATGAAGCCCCAGCGGGTTTGGCCGATCCGGCGAGCGGGTACTGAAGACACCGCGACGCGGGGCCCTCGTATCACCCCGAGGATGCACGCTCAGGATTTCTCTATTGCCGCGATCGAGCCAGGTGAAAACCAGGACCTCATCTCCGGCGCGCAAATCGCGCAGCCCTTCCTGGAACTCCGGCTGAAACACGAGGCAGGCCTCCGGTGATCCTTCACTTCCCTGTTTTGGAGCGTGCTCACGATCCTGAAGAGGTGAGCGAACATGACCAATCGGCTTGAGATCGAACATTGGATTCTCCGAACAAAACGGGTGGGCCGAAGAACCGCGGGCGAGCCGGCCTGATGACGTCGGCGCATGCATGCGCTCGCGGGGTTCTCCCCAGTTTGAAGCGAACACTTCCAGGAGAACCGATCATGGGAAAATTCCGCTCACCAGCATCTGAAAATCGTCCAACCCGGAAGTGGATGTGAATTGACATGGTCTGCCGCACCGATCATTCATCCAGGCATCCAGTTCCGCCGTCTGCAAGCGAATGACCTGCGCAACCATCGTTCTTCAGCGCAACCGCCATTGCCACGACAGCGGCGTCTCAGCTCCGCGAATGCAATGCATGAAACTCGACAAATAGGCCCAGGTCGTCCAGCGTTGGCGCCAGAAAGGCATGGCCGAAGAGACTCCCATGGCGCAGGAAATGTCGATCGAACCGCTCCTATCCTCGTTCAACCCTTCGTTGGGCCCGATCACCACCGCATAGCCTCGGGCACCGACTTGCGGCAAACGTACCGGAACTGACCTGGAGCGGGCTGGATCAATATTCCTGTTCATGGTTTGTCGCCGGGTTGAGTCGGATGATGGAGGCAATGGGTCGAGTCGAAAAGCACGGGATCCCGGAGGAGCGGGCGTCCTCCGTACCTGGACGAGCCAACCGCTGCCGGTGTGACATGCTTGCCTGCCGGCCCCCCCGGCCAAGGCGCGGTCCGCCTCGTTGACCAGATCGAGCGCTTCCGGGTTCCAGCCCGTCAACACGGACAGCTCCAGGAAGAGGAACTGCCCCGAGATGAAGACACCCTGCCGCCCGACTCCACTGTTGAAGCCCGCCCAAGGCAGGGGTTGCCGCGCGACGGAAATATCGATGTCGCGGACTTCAGGGAAGCACGCGCATGACCATGGATGCGGATTCACGTGTCGTCGCACAGCAGGCGCATGAAGAATGGTGTCGCCCGGATCCCTGCAGGTTGCAGGTGAGGAGCCTGTCGCCATGTGGCCCCACCTGGCGAGACGCCGCAGACACGCCAGGTGAGATCGCGCAGTCGCCTTTGGCGCTGGAAGGCGCAGTCACGACGGCAGGCCTTGAAACCTTCCCACGCGTGGTGCGCACCACCCAGGGCAGCCTGGTCCGCCCCGGCCAGTTTCAGAACTGGTAGTCGACAGCCACGCCGACGCCGTGCGAGGCGAGGCGGATGACATTGCCGTCCTCGCGGCTGCGCTCATCCTGGCCGAAATAGCGGTGGAAGGCGTAGGCCGTCATCTGCCAGTGCTGGCTCAGCTGGTACTCGAGTCCCAACGTTTCCTCTTCATCGGTCTGCGCCAGGCGCACTTGACCGCCCTCGGTGCGCAGGCTGTCGACCCACGGCAGACGTCCCGCGGAGATGTCTGCGGTGAGTTTCAGGGCCGTCGTCAGCGGATAGCGCAGATGCAGGCCGAGCGTCGGTACCGGTAGTTCCTGGACATAGAAGTCCTCCTTGAGCTCGCGCCCGACGCTGTCGGCGGCAACCGTGCCGGCCACCCGGAAGTTCAGCATCACGTAGGTCGCGCCGACGCTGCCCCACAGGCTGCCGCCGTCGCCGAAGTCGCACAAGTGCCGCCACCAGGAGGCATCGAAGGCAATGAAGTCCTGGAAATGGGTGACCGCGGCCAGCCGCCCCGGTGCCACCGTGGTGCCGTTGAAGTACACCGGCGCGCCGGTCGTCGCGTGTCCGTCGAGGTTGCTGGTGGCGAAGCCGAAGTGCAGCTCGCTGACGTCCGAAAGCGGCCGCCAGGCCTGCAGCCTCAGCGTCTGCATGTGCTGCACGCCGAGCCCGTGGTGAATATCCAGTCGCGTGCCCTGGATCGCGTTTTCGCGCACCTGCACCCAGCCATCGGGCACGCCGTATTCGCCGCCGAGCGCCACGTGCCAGCTGTCGGCGGCTTGGGCCGAACCGCCGACCAGCCAGCCGAGCGCGATCAACAGCAGCATCCTGTGCGCGACAGGTAGGCCGTGACGATCAACCATGGGATGCGTTCTGTTCATGAGTCCGCGGCAAGCAAGTCCGACGACGCCCAACCCGGCATGAAGCTGATGAAAAGCACTCTCCGGAAAAAGTTTACGCCGCCCGGCGCGGCGCGGGGCCTGTCCGACCCCGGGTGGGCGCCCCGTCTTTAGTGAGCAGTCATGAATCGGCCGGCCGGCAGGCCATTTCCGGGTCCGGCCTCGCCACATGCGAAGGCCCCGGTTCGCACCGGGGCCTTCGGGTCTCTGACGGTCGAGCGCCCCGTTAGAAGTCCTGCTTGAAGCGGATGCCGATGGTGCGTGGCGGGTTGGTGACGGTATAGACCTGACCGTTGGGGTACAGCGGCGAGCCCGCCCCGGTCACCGGGTCGTAGTGGGCGGCGCAGACCGCTTCGGCGCATTCGGCGTACTTGTACAGCTGGGCGCGCTTGTCGAACAGGTTGTTGACGTAGAGATCGATCGACCAGCTGTTCTTGCTGTAACCGGCGGAGATGTCGACGGTGTTGTAGGCGGCCAGATTGCCGACCAGGCTGTTCTCGACCGTGCGCAGATCCGACCGACGCTGGCCGACATGCACCAGTCCGGCCTGCACGAAGGCTTCGTTCTCGCCCACGTCGAAGGTGTAACGGGCGACGAGGTTGCCCTTGAAGCGCGGCGTCACCGGCAACTGGCTGCCGCTGCGTGCCTGTTCCGCACCGGGGCAGTTGGTGATCGGCGTGCCGTTCGCATCGGTGATGCCGCAATAGTTCGCGGTCAGCTTGGCGTTGTAGAAGGCCACGCCGGCGCTGAGCTCGAGGTTGTAGGTCGCCGCCCAGTTCAGCTCCGACTCCAGCCCCTTGATGCGGGCCTGGTTCGCGTTCTTGATCTCGGTCAGGCCGTTGGCGCCCAGGATGCTGAACTGGAAATCCTTCCAGTCCTGCTGGAACACCGAGCCGTTGAACGACAGCCGGTTGTTGATCCAGCTGGTCTTCCAGCCGAACTCGTAGTTGGTCAGGTAATCCGACTTGTATGGTGGCAACGAACCGCGCCGGTTGATGCCGCCCGGGCGGTAGCCCTCGGACCGGGTCAGGTAGACCAGCTTGGTCGGCGTGATGTTCCAGGTCAGGTTGACCTTGCCGAGCGAGCCGGTTTCCTTCACCGACTTGTTGAAGTCCAGGCACGGTGCGCCACGGTAGGACTGGGGCGAGATGCAGCCGGCCTCGCCATAACTGGAACTGGGCGAGAAACCGCTGCTGAAACCGTAGAACCCGCCCAGGCTGTTGTTGCTGCGGAAGTAGCGCCCGCCGACCGTGGCGGTGAGGGTGTCGGGGATGATGTCGTAGGACAGCTCGCCGAACACCGCCTCGTCACGATCGATGCGAACCTGCTCGGTCAGCCAGATGGTGTCCGGCCAGCCGGTGACCGACAGCGAATCGGCCAGGCCGTCGATCTTGTAGCGCTGCTCGATGTCATGCAGCTGCCGCTGCCAGAACACGCCGGCCACCAGCCGCAGGCGGTCCTCGCTCGGCGAGGCGATGCGCAGTTCGTGGCTGTCCATCGAATAGTGGTCTTTGCCGACGATGTACTGCGACGGATTGATCAGGGCGCCGCTGTTGTCGTAGATGTAGCTGCCGTAGGCATACGGGTACTGGTCGTACCAGAACGAGTAGTCGCTGTAGTCGTTGTGCTCTTCCTGGTTGCGGTTCAGATGCGCATACGAGTAGGTCAGGTCGAAATTGCCGATCTTGCCTTCCAGCGTCAGCGCCGCCTGCCAGAAGCGATCGGACGTGTTCTCGGGATAGAAGTGGGTGAGCGCCAGATCGCCGACCACCGGATCCGAGGCGATGTTGCCGTGGGCCTTGGTGTTTTGTCCCATCAACGTGCCGTTGATCGACCAGTCGTCGTTGAGATCGACCTTCAGCGCCGCGCGGGCACCGTCGATGTCGACGTCGTTGTAGTGGCTCTTGGCGGTGTGCTTGCAGACCAGCAGGCTGGTCGACGTGCAGTCCTTGGCATTGCTGACGGTGATGCCGGACGTCGGGTAGGTCCGCGTGCCGGTCTTGTTGTCGATATAGCCGGCGTCATGCTCATGCCAGCCGACCAGCCGGATCGCCGCGGCCTTGCTGAGCGGGATGTTGACCATGCCTTCGGCCACGTAGCCGACGCCGCCGTGGGAGACCGAGTCGGTACCGACGGTGTAATTGGCCGCGAAACCGCTGGTATCGGGCTTGTTGGTGATGATGCGCAACGCACCGGCTTCCGCGCTGGCGCCGTACAGGGTGCCCTGCGGACCGGCCAGGGCCTCGACCCGGGCGATGTCGTACATGTGGATGTCGAGCGGGCCGGTGATCGTGGTGACCGGCTGCTCGTCCAGGTACACGCCGACGCTGGGTGACGAGCCGGAATGGTTGCCGTCGCCGCCGCTGGCCACGCCACGCATGTAGATCAGCGCGAAACCCGGTCCGAACGTCTGGTAGGACACGCTGGGCAGGTACTTCACGTAGTCGTCGAAGTTGTTGACGTGGAGCTGCTCAAGCTTTTCGGTGCCCAGCACCTGGATGCTGATCGGCACCTTCTGCAGGTTTTCGGTGCGTTTCTGCGCCGTCACCGTCACCGTGGACAGCGTGGCGACCTTCGGCTTGGGCTGCTTGCCCGTCGCTGTCGTGGCCGGCGGCTGGCTCTGCCCTGCATCCTGTGCGATCGCCGGCGAGGCCATCGCGAAGCAGATCGCCACGGCCAGCGGCAACCGGTTCAATCGCACCCGCTGAATTCTTCCCGCTTTTCTGGAGCTAGTCCCGTGCATGTGTTTCCCCTCTCTGATAATGACGATCAATCGGCGGTGACTATCGGCTCAAATTCCGGCACCTCGGGGTACTGTTCCAGTACCACCCCGAGCGCCGACTCCAACGGCACCAGCCATGGTGCGTAGTGCTTCCAGTGATCCACCCCTTCCCGGTAGATCGGTTTACGCACCTGTTCGGAACTGGCCGTGCGCACCGGCCGTTCATTCTCGAAGAAGCGCAGGCAGGTGTCCTCGAATGGCAGGCCGCAATGATCGAGCAGCCGACGCACCTCGCCTTCGGTGTCCTCGACCATACGCTCGTAGACGACGCGATGGACGCGTCCGGGCAACACCTGGTCGAAGTGCGCCATCAGCGCGACATAGTCGCGGTAGTAACGACCCATGTCCTCCAGGCTGTAGCTGAAGCTCTGCCCGCGGGCAAAGTGCTGCTTGAACCCGGAGAAGCAGCAGGCCAGTGGGTGCCGCCGGGCGTCGATGATGGTCGCGTTCGGCAACATCAGGTGGATCAGCCCGATGTGCATGAAGTTGTTCGGCATCTTGTCGATGAACAGGGGTGCCGCGGTCTTGCGCTGGATGCGGGTGTGCGCGAGGTAGCGTTCGCCGAGGGCGCGCAGGGCGTCGGTGTCCAGCCCGGCAAGCGCCTCGTGGTACGGCATCGCGCTGTCCTCGTCGCCCTGCCCGCGCAGCATGCGCGTGATCGAGGTGACCTCGGGCAACTCCATGGTGCCTTCGACCTGGCTGTGGCTGGACAGGATCTGCTCGATCAGGGTGGAGCCCGAGCGCGGCAGGCCGACGATGAAGATCGGGTCGCGCGCGGGACTGCCGGCGCCGCGGCGGGCGGCGAAGAAGTCGGCGGTGTAGTGCTCGCGGATGTGACGCACGCGGGCGCTGGTGTCGTCGGCGCGGTAATGCAGCTGGGCGCGGCGGATCGCATTGCCCTGCGCATAGTGCCGGAACGACGGCTCGAACTCGCCCTCGTCCTCCAGCGCCTTGCCCACCGCGAACTCCAGGTGCAGGCGATCCTCGTCGGACAGGTCGGTACGCGCCAGCTGTCGGCGCATCGAGGCAAGCTCGTCGGCGCTGAAGCGGAACGTCTTGAGATTGGCCAGGCTCCACCAGACTTCGCCGAAGGACGGCTCCAGCTCGAGGCTGCTGCGGTAGGCGCTGATCGCGCGCTCGCCCTGCCCGGCGGTCTTCAGCGCGTGGCCGTAGCTCATCCACACCTTCGGATTGCCCGGATAGCGCCGCAGCAGGTCGGCGTAGATATCGATGGCCGTCGCGTAGTCGCCGGTCCGGCACAGCACCACGGCCTTGAGGTTGCGGTAACCGGGATGGTCCGGCTCCGCCGCCAGCAGTTGCTCGATCTGGGCCAGTGCCTGCCCGGGCTGGTTGCTGCGATGCAGGACCAGGGCGTAGTTCTGGCGTGCCGCGTGGAAGCTCGGTGCCAGTTCCAGGCAGCGCGCCAGCAGATGCAGGGCCTCTTCGTTGCGGCCGACGCGCGCGGCGACTTCGGCGAACATGCGGATCGCGGCCACGTCGGTCGGTGCCTGCTTCAGGTGTTCGCGCAGCAGCGCCTCGGCCACCGGGATGCGGTTCTCGACCAGCGCGGTGGCCGCCTCGAGCAGGCGCGGGTCGCGGGTGGAGTGACGCACGTGCAGCGCATAGGCGGCATCGGCGGCGTCGAATTCGCCGGCCGCCATCAGCTGGTCGCCGAGCTCGCGCCAGGCCTGCGGCAGGTCGGGTTTCAGCGCCACCGCCTTGCGCAGCGCCTCGATCGCCTGCTGGCCGCGTCCGCTGCGGGCCAGCACCACGCCCAGATCCAGCTGGGCGGCGGCCCAGTTCGGCTGGGCGCGGGCCAGCGGCAACAGGATGTCGAGCGCGCCCGGCAAGTCGCCCTGTGCGGCCCTGGCCGCCGCCAGCAGGCGCAGCGCGGCCGGGTGGCCGTCGGCGACCCGCAGGATCTCGCCCGCCTGTTCGCCGGCCAGCACCGGATCGCTGTCCAGCAGGCGGGTGGCGTGGGCCAGCGCCTGTTCCAGCGTGCCGGTGGCGCCCGTATCGGTCACGGTACGCCCCGGAACGGACACGGAACCAGACGCTCTGGCGGGGTCTTGACGCAAGGCATGGGGGCACGGCTCCTTACAGGTCTTTCAGCAATTTATAGTTGAATTCCAATGACTGATAGTAGGAATTGATCAGAATGCGTTCGTCCTGACCGTGGGAGCGGTCATCGTTGACGTCATAGGCGATGCCGTTGAAGACGTAGGACGGTATGCCGGCCGCGCGCAGGAACACGCTGTCGGAGGCGCCCGCCGACATGTAGGGCGATACCGGCATGCGTTGGCCCCATGTCGCCATGGCCGCCTCACCGATGTGCGCGAACAAGGCCTGGTTGATCGGACTGGGCGGGCTGGTCGGCGCCGGCGCCACGGGCGCGACCTCGATCTGCGGATCGGCCAGCGCCTGCTTGATCATGGCCTCGATGTGGCCCGGCTGCTCGTCCGGCATGATGCGGCAGTTGACGGTGGCGCGGGCCATCTGCGGCAACGCATTCTCGGCATCGCCACCGGCCAGCAGGGTCGGCACGCAGGTGGTGCGCAGGTGGGCGTCGTTGTACGGCGTGGTCGCCGCCAGCCGCTTCACCGCGGCCGGGTCGGAGGGATCGTGCGCCACCGCGCGCATGTCGGCGGCCAGCGCGCCGGTGTAAAGCGTGGCGAGCCGGGCGTAGTAGCCACGCGTGGTCGCGTTGGTGTGCAGCGGAAACTTCAGCGCGGACAACCGCACCAGTCCATTCGCCAGCCGGTAGATCGCATTGTCCGGGGTCGGCAGCGAGCTGTGCCCGCCGGGGTTGTGCACGGTCAGCGTGTAGCTCGCATAGATCTTCTCGGCGGTCTCCACCGCGACCACCTCGGGTCGGCCGTTGCGGATTTCCGGCCCGCCGCCGTCGACGTTGATGGAGAACTCGGAGCGGATCAGCTCCGGGCGGTGCGCCAGCAGCCACTGGACACCGTTGGAGACGCCGTCCTCCTCGCCCGCGGTCAGCGCCAGGATGTAGTCGCCTTTCGGCTTCAGGCCCTCCTGGTGAAAGCGCAACAGCGTGGCGATCAGGCCGGCGCCGGCGCCCTTGATGTCCATGGTGCCGCGGCCGTAGTAGTAGCCATCCCGCGCGGTCAGCTTGAACGGGTCGACGTGCCAGTCTTCGCGGCGCGCCTCGACCACGTCCAGATGCGCCAGCAGCAGGATCGGCTGGCGCTCGCCGCGCCCGCGCAGGCGGACCACCAGGTTGCGCCGCTTCGGATCGTCGCCGACCACCTGCACGTCCGCCTTCGGAAAGCCGGCCTCGAGGAATCGTCGGGCCAGCTGCTCGGCCAGGCCGGTGGTGCTGCCATGCTCCGAGGTGGTGTCGGTGCCGATCATCTGCGCAAGCAGATCGTGGGCGAGCACGTGTTCGCCGCCGCGCACCGTGTCGGCGGCATGCGCGCCCAGCGACAGCAGCAACGCCAGCGCGGCAAGGGTTCGGACGATCGGTGCACGATTCATGCTTGCTCCAGGACCATGGCCAGGCCCTGGCCGACGCCCACACACAGGCTGACCAGGGCACGTTGTTGCCGATGCCGGCGCAGCGCCAGCGCGGCCGTGATCACCAGTCGCGCACCGCTGGCGCCGAGGGGATGACCCAATGCGATCGCGCCGCCGTTGGCATTGACGTGATCGGCATCGTCGGGCAGGCCGAGCGCGCGGGTGCAGGCGAGCACCTGGGCAGCGAACGCCTCGTTGATCTCGATCCGGTCGAAGTCGGCCAGGCCCAGCCCGTGGCGCGCCAGCAGCTTGTGGATCGCCGGTACCGGGCCGATGCCCATCACCCGCGGCGCGACGCCGGCCGACGCCATCCCCACGATGCGCGCCAACGGCTGCAGGCGATGCCGCTGGAGTGCCGCGGGCGACGCCAGCAGCACGGCGGCGGCGCCGTCATTGAGGCCCGCCGCGTTGCCGGCGGTGATGCTGGTGCCGGCGCCGAGCAATGGCTGGAGCGCAGCCAGCCGGGCGGCGCTGGTGTCGGGTCGCGGGTGTTCGTCCACCCGCACATCGGTAGAGTCGCCGCCTTGAGGCGCCTGCACCGCGGTGATTTCCTCCGCCAGCCAGCCCTGTCGCTGCGCGTGCGCGGCACGTTGCTGGCTGCGCAGCGCATAGGCGTCCTGGCTGTCGCGCCCGATGCCGTGCTCGCGGGCGAGGTTCTCGGCGGTCTGGGTCATCGAGTCGACGCCGTACGCCGTACGCATCCGCGGGTTGATCAGGCGCCAGCCCAGGGTGGTGTCCTCGAGCTTCTGCTCGCGGGCCCAGGCATCGGCGGCCTTGGCCATCACGTAGGGCGCGCGGGTCATGCTCTCGACGCCGCCGGCGACGACCAGCTCCGCCTCGCCGCAGGCAATCGCGCGCGCGCCCTGGCCGATCGCCTCCAGGCCGGACGCGCACAGGCGATTGACGGTCACCGCGGGAACGCTGTCCGGCAGACCGGCCAGCAGCGACGCCATGCGCGCCACGTTGCGGTTGTCCTCGCCGGACTGGTTGGCGCAGCCCAGGATCACCTCGTCCAGCATCGCCCAGTCCAGCGTCGGCTGGCGCGCGATCAGCGCCGCGATCGGCAGCGCCGCCAGGTCGTCGGCGCGCACGCCCGCCAGCGCGCCGCCGTGGCGGCCGAACGGGGTACGCGTGGCGTCGACCAGGTAGACGTCATTCATAAGCGTGCTTCATCGCCATGTGCGGCAACCAGCCGCCACGCTGGATCGCCTGCTCGATCGCCTGCCGCGACTCCTGCAGGGCCGGCAACATCTGCTTCACCGCGCGGCGAAGCACCTCCTCGCTATACGGCATGCCGATGTTCAGCCCGGCGATGACGCGGCCGTCGCCGGCGCGAACCGGTACCGCGAGCGAACACAGCCCGGGCTCGAGCTCGCGCGCGACCAGCGCATAACCCTGCTTGCGCACGCGCAACAGCTCGGCCTTCAGCGCGCCGGCGGTGCGGATCGTCTGCGGCGTGTAGGCGCGGAATTTCTGCTCCCCCAGCCACGCATCCAGTGCGTCGTCGGGCAGATCCGCCAGCATCACCCGACCCATCGAGGCGGCGAACGCCGGCAGCCGCGCCCCCACGCCCAGCGCCACGCTCATCACCCGGCGCACCGGCACGCGCAGCACGTAGACGATGTCGCTGCCGTCCAGCACCGCCATCGAGCAGGATTCGCCGACGCGCTGCGACAACTGCTCCAGGCACTGCTGCGCCAGCTCGGTGAGATCCAGCGAGGAGAGGTAGCTGTAACCCAGTTCCAGCACGCGCGGGGTCAGGAAGAAGCTGCGGCCGCGGCTGCCGACATAGCCGAGGTGCTGCAGGGTCAGCAGCGAGCGGCGCACCACCGCACGCGACAGCCCGACGCGTTCGGCGATTTCGGACAGGCTCGGACTGGCCAGCTCGCGATCGAAGGCGCGCAGCACCCGCAAACCGCGCGCCAGCGACTGCACGTAGTCCGCGCTCTCTTCAAAGGGTTTCGAGGTCATGACGCCATGGAATTCGATTGACAGGGCGAGCGTAGGAGGTTTCAAATGAGTTCGCAATACGAATTGTTGTTCGATTACCGAACATAACGGATACGGGGTGAGCGTGTGGCAAGCGAGGGTGACAGCGTCCTGCACAGCTGGTGCGTGCAGTCGGAATGGCGGCCGCCGACCGTGGTCGGCGGCCGCGGCGCGTACCTCGAGCTGGAGGACGGCCGCCGCATCCTGGACATGAGCAGCCTGGCCGAATGCAGCAACCTCGGCCATCAGCATCCGGGCGTGGTCGAGGCGATCCGCCGGCAGGCGCAGCAACTGTGCTTCGTCACCTCGGCGTGGGGCGCGCAGCCACGCGCCGAGCTGGCCGAGGCGCTGCTGGCGAAGGCCGGTTTCGACGGCGGCCGGGTGTTCTTCACCCTGGCCGGCGCCGACGCCAACGAGAACGCGGTGAAGTTCGCCCGTCAGGCCGGCGGCAAGCCGCGCGGCCACATCGTCACGCGCGACCGCTCCTACCATGGCGCCAGCTACGCCTGCATGGCGCTGTCCGGCGATGCGCGCACCCGCAGCCAGGTCGATCCCGAGGCCTTCGGCGTGCTGCAGGTGCCGCCGCCGTACGCCTATCGCTGCCCGTTCGGCAGCGACGATCCGGCCACCTGCGGCGAGCGCGCGGTGGCCGCCGTGGCCGAGACGATCGACCGCCACGGCGCGGCCACGGTGGCGGCGGTGCTGATGGAACCGAACGCCGGCACCAACGGCATCGTCGCACCCGACAGCTACTGGCCCGGGCTGCGCGAGGCGACCCGGGCGCGCGATGTCTGGCTGATTGCCGACGAGGTCATGAGCGGCTTCGGCCGCTGCGGCGAGTGGTTCGCCTGGCAGCGTTACGGCGAGGCCGGCAAGCCCGACCTGATGACCCTGGCCAAGGGACTCACCGGCGCCCACCTGCCGCTGGGTGCGGTGCTGCTGTCGGCGGAGGTCGCCGCGCGCCTGCAGCACCAGATGCTCTACACCGGGCTGACCTACTGCGGCCATCCGCTGGCCTGCGCCGCCGGCCTGGCGGCGCTGCGTGCCTACGAGAACGAGGGCCTGATCGCGCGCTCGCGCACCCTGGGCGGCTGGATGTATGCCGAGCTGCAGGCGCTGCAGACGCGCCATGCGGTGATCGGCGACGTGCGCGGCGGGCATGGCCTGTTCGCGGTGCTCGAACTGGTCGCCGACCGTGCCACCCGCGAACCGCTGGCGCCGTGGCCGCAGACGGCTGCCGCACTGAATGCCCTGGTCGACGCGGCGATGGCCGAAGGCGTGTCGTTCGCCTGCCGCGGCAACCTGCTGCTGCTGGCGCCGCCGCTGGTGATCGAAGGGCATGCCCTGGCCGATGCGCTGGCCCTGCTCGATCGCCTGCTGACGCGCTTCTTTCCTGCCGACCACTGAGGCATTCCCGATGAGTTTCCGTCTCACCTACGCCACCATGTACAACCCGCCCGAGACGATGCACGAACGTTTCGAGCTGGCCATGACCCAGGTCGAGTCCACGCTGGGTGCGCGCCATCCGCTGTTCATCGACGGTGCCGATCGCGACGCCCGCCAGCATGCCCATCGCCGCAGCCCGATCGACACCGGCCTGCATCTGGGCGACTTCGCGCTGGCCGATCCGGCCGACGTCGAGGCCGCCATGGCGGCGGCACGCGCTGCGTTTCCCGCCTGGCGCGCCACCCCGCTGGCGGAACGGGCGCGGCTGGTGCGGCGGGTCGGCGAGATCATGGAGCAACGCGTCTACCAGATCGCCGCCGCGCTGACCCTGGAAGTCGGCAAGAACCGCATGGAGGCGCTGGGCGAAGCGCAGGAAACCGTGGATTTCTTCCGCCATTACGCGGACGACTTCGAGAGCCATGCCGGCTACCGGCACGCGCTGCCGGACGATCCGATCAAGGGCATCGCCTCGCACAACGCCAGCGTGATGCTGCCCTACGGGGTGTGGGTGGTGATCGCGCCGTTCAATTTCCCGCTGGCGCTGGCCGGCGGTCCGACCGCCGCCGCGCTGGTGACCGGCAACACCGTGGTGGTCAAGGGCGCCAGCGACACGCCCTGGGCCGGTCGCCTGCTGGCCGACTGCGTCCGCGATGCGGGGCTGCCGGCCGGCGTATTCAACTACCTGTCCGGGTCCGGGCGCGAGATCGGCGAGGCGCTGGTGCAGCACCCGCTGACCGCCGGCATCACCTTCACCGGCTCGGTGCCGGTGGGTCGGCATCTGATGCGGCAGATGGCCAGCGGAGCGTACCCGCGGCCGTGCATCGCCGAGATGGGTGGCAAGAATCCGTGCATCGTCACCGAGCACGCCAACCTCGACCATGCCGCCGCCGGCATCGTGCGTTCGGCCTACGGCATGGGCGGGCAGAAATGTTCGGCGCTGTCGCGGCTGTACGTGCACGAGAGCGTCGCCGACGCGCTGATCGAACGCCTGCAGGCGCAGCTCGCGGCGATCCGCATCGGCGACCCGCGCCGGCGCGAGTACTGGCTCGGCCCGGTCGTCAACGCCGCCGCGTACGACAACTACCTGCGCTACGTCGACGCCCTGCGTGGCGGCGGCGCGACCCTGCTGGGCAGCGAAGGCCGCGCCGGCGACCCGGCGTTCGGGCATGGCCACTACGTCGAACCGGTGCTGGCCGAGGTGCCGCTGGCCCACCCGCTGTGGCAACAGGAAATGTTCCTGCCGATCCTGATGCTGCACCGCTACGGCGATCGCGCCGAGGCGATGCGGCTGGCCAACGACACCCCGATGGGACTGACCGCCGGCTTCTACGGCGGCGCGGACGAGGTGAGCTGGTTCCACGAGCACATCGAGGCCGGCGTCACCTACGCCAACCGGCCGCAGGGCGCCACCACCGGCGCCTGGCCCGGCTACCAGCCGTTCGGTGGCTGGAAAGGTTCCGGCTCCACCGGCAAGGCGATCGCCTCGTTCTACTACCTGGCCCAGTACCTGCGCGAGCAATCGCGCACGGTGGTGGAGTGAACCGATGATCCTCTCGCTCGGCGACGCGATCGAGCGCTACGTCAGCGATGGCACCAGCATCGCGCTCGAAGGCTTCACCCACCTGATCCCGTTCGCCGCCGGCCACGAGATCATCCGCCAGCGCCGCCGCGGCCTGCACCTGATCCGGATGACGCCGGACCTGATCTACGACCAGATGATCGGCATGGGCTGCGCGCGCAAGCTGACCTTTTCCTGGGGTGGCAATCCCGGGGTCGGTTCGCTGCATCGGCTGCGCGACGCAGTCGAACACCGCTGGCCACAGCCGCTGGAGCTGGACGAGCACAGCCACGCCGGCATGGCCGCGGCGTTCTGCGCCGGCGCCGCGCGGCTGCCGTTCGGCACGCTGCGCGGCTACGTCGGCACCGACCTGCCGGCGCACAACCCGAACATCCGCCGCGTGGCCTGCCCGTTCACCGGCGAGATGCTCGCCGCCGTGCCCGCGCTCAATCCGGACGTGACCATCCTGCATGCGCAGCGCGCCGATCGCGCAGGCAACGTCGCCATCCACGGCATCGTCGGCGCGGCGCGCGAGGCCGCGCTGGCGGCGAAAACGCTGATCGTCACGGTCGAGGAGATCGTCGACGAACTGGCGCCGGCGATGAACGCCGTCGTGCTGCCGCACTGGATCGTCAGCGCGGTGGTGCACTGCCGCGGCGGCGCCTATCCGTCCTATGCGCAGGGCTGCTACGCACGCGACAACGCGTTCTACCGGCACTGGGACAGCATCGCGCAGCAGCGCAGCAGCTTCCTCGCCTGGATGGAAGAGCACGTGCTGGGCACCAGCGATCACCGCGCGTTCCTCGCCAGCCTGCCGCGGGTGGCCGCATGAGCGCGTGCACCCGCGACGAGTGGATGACGATCGCCGCCGCGCGCCTGCTGCATGACCGCGACGTCTGCTTCGTCGGCATCGGCCTGCCCAGCGCCGCGTGCAATCTCGCCCGGCTCACCCATGCGCCCGCGATCGTGCTGATCTACGAGTCCGGCACGATCGGCACGCGCCCGGACGTGCTGCCGCTGTCGATCGGCGACAGCGAGCTGGCCGAAACCGCGGCCTGCGTGGTGCCGCTGCCGGAGATCTTCAGCTACTACCTGCAGGCCGGACGCATCGATGTCGGCTTTCTCGGCGCGGCCCAGATCGATCGCCACGGCAACCTCAACAGCACCGTGATCGGCCCGTACGACGCACCGACCACGCGCCTGCCCGGCGCCGGCGGCGCACCGGAGATCGCGCTGCACGCGAAACAGGTGTTCGTGATGCTGCGCGCCTCCAGACGCAGCTTCGTCGAGCGCCTCGACTTCTGCAGCAGCGCCGGTTACCTCGACGGTCACGGCGCCCGCGCACGCAGCGGCGCCACCGGTGGCGGGCCGCGCGCCGTGATCACCGACTTCGGCATGCTGACGCCGCACCCGCAAAGCGAGGAACTGCAACTCGCCGCGCTGTTCGCCGACGCCAGCGTGGAGGAGGCGCGCGACGCGATCGGCTGGCCGCTGCGGGTGGCCGATCGGCTGGACACCATCGCTGCGCCCAGCGCCCACGAACTCGACACCCTGCGCGCGCTCAACGCGCGCACCCGCGAGGCGCATGCGCGTCCCGTGCACATCCCGCTCCAGACCGAAGGACTGCCGTGAATACCATGCCGAATGCCGCCCACATCAAGACCGCCCTGCCCGGCCCGAAGGCCCAGGCGATGATCGCCCGCGACGCCGAGGTGATCTCGCCGTCGTACCCGCGCGACTACCCGTTCGTGATGTCGCACGGCCGAGGCACCGAGGTCTGGGACGTGGACGGCAACCGTTTCCTCGATTTCGCGGCCGGCATCGCGGTGTGCTCGACCGGTCATGCCCATCCGCGGGTGGTGGCGGCGGTGAAGGCAGCGGCCGATCAGTTCCTGCACATCTCCAGCGATTACTGGCACGAGGAGATGGTCGGCCTGGGCGAACGCCTGGCAAAGGTCGCCCCGATGGGCGGCCCGGCGATGAGCTTCCTGTGCCAGTCCGGCACCGAGGCGGTGGAAGGCGCGCTCAAGCTGGCCCGCTACGTCACCGGACGGCAGCGCTTCATCGGCTTTCTGGGCGGCTTCCACGGTCGCACGATGGGCTCGCTGTCGTTCACCTCGAGCAAGTACACCCAGCAGATCGGCTACGCGCCGACCATGCCGGGCGTCACCCACGTGCCGTATCCGAATCCGTACCGGCCGCTGTTCGCCGGCGCCGACCAGGGCAAGGCGGTGCTCGACTACATCCGCATGCTGTTCGAGCGCAGCGTGCCCGCGTCCGAGGTCGCGGCGATCCTGGTCGAACCGATCCAGGGCGAGGGCGGCTACATCGTGCCGCCGGACGGCTTCCTCGCCGGCCTGCGCGCCCTGTGCGACCAGCACGGCATCCTGCTGATCTTCGACGAGGTGCAATCGGGCACCGGCCGCACCGGCAAGATGTTCGCCTGCGAACACTGGGGCGTGGCACCGGACATCATGACCCTGGCCAAGGGGCTGGGCTCGGGCCTGCCGATCGGTGCGATCGTGGCGAAGAAGTCGCTGATGTCGCAGTGGAAGCGCGGCGCGCACGGCAACACCTACGGCGGCAACCCGATCGCCTGCGCCGCGGCGAACGCCACCATCGACCTGGTCTCCAGCGTCTTCGCCGACAACGCGGCGCAGGTCGGCACGCACTTCATGTCGCGCCTGCACGAGCTGGCGGCCGACCACCCGTGCATCGGCGAGGTGCGCGGCAAGGGCCTGATGATCGGCATGGAACTGGTCGAGGACGACGCCGCGCGCACGCCGGCGCGTACGCTGTGCGATGCGGTGATCACCCGGGCCTTCCACAATGGCCTGCTGCTGTTGTCCTGCGGCACCAGCACGGTGCGCTTCATGCCGCCGCTGAATGTCAGCGTGGCGCAGATCGACGAGGCGGTCGCGCTGCTGCGGCTCAGTCTCGACCAGGCACTGGCCGGGGGCTGAAGCCATGCGCCGTCGCCTGCCCGTCCTGTTCACCCTGTTGTTGTGCGCCGGCGCGGCGCAGGCCGCGCGCGAACCCGTGCTGAAGCAGGTCGACCTGCCGCACAGCTACTACTGGCGCGAGCTGTACCTGCCCCAGCTGACCACCGGGCCGTCGTCGGCGAGCTTCCTCCCCGACGGCGACACGCTGGTCTACAGCATGGCCGGTTCGCTGTGGCGCCAGCGCATCGACGGCGACAGCGCCACCGAGCTGACCCATCCCGCGCGCGCCTACGACTACCAGCCCGATGCCGCCCGCGACGGCCGCAGCGTGGTGTTCGCCCGCTACGACGGCAACGCGGTCGAGCTGTGGCAGCTGGACCTGGCCAGCGGGCACGAACAGGCGCTGACCTCGGGCGGCGCGGTCAACGTGGAGCCGCGGCTGTCGCCGGACGGCAAGCGGATCGCATGGGTGTCGACCCGGGGTACCGGCCACTTCAACCTGTTCGTCGCCGACCTCGACGCGGCCGGCCTGCACCACGCGCACATGCTGCTCGGCGAACGCAAGAGCACGACCGATCGCTACTACTACTCGGCCTTCGATCACGCGATCAATCCGTCGTGGTCGCCGGACGGCAAGACGCTCTACTACGTCAGCAATCCCGAGATCACCCTGGGCACCGGCGACCTGTGGTCGGTGCCGCTCGACGACCCGAGCCATCGCCGCCGCATCCTCAGCGAGGAAACCAGCTGGAGCGCGCAGCCGGAACTCTCGCCGGACGGCAAGCGACTGCTGTATTCCAGCTACCACGGACGCCAGTGGCAGCAGCTGTGGCTGACCACGCCCGAGGGCGCGCCACCGTTGCCGCTGAGCTTCGGCGACTTCGATCGCCGCAACGCGCGCTGGTCGCCCGACGGCAAGCGCATCGCCTACATCGACAACCGCGACGGCAACACCGCGCTGCGCGTGGTCGAGGCGCTGGGCGGTGCCACCCGTACCGTGGCGGCGACGAAGCGCAGCTATCGGCAGCCGCAGGCGCATCTCGTGCTCGACATCGTCGACGAGCACGGCGCACGCACGCCGGCACGGGTCGCCGTGCTGGCCAGCGACGGTCGCGCCCATGCGCCGCGCACGGCGTGGATGCAGGCCGACGACAGTTTCGATCGCGCCGTGCAGAAAACTGAAACGCATTACTTCGACTGCGCGCCGCCGTGCGCGCTGGATGTGCCCGCGGGCCCCACCCGCATCCTGGTGCAGCACGGCTTCGCCTATGCGCCGTGGCAGCAGACGGTGACCGCCGCGGCAGGCAGCGCAGCGCATTTGCGCGCGCAGCTGCAGCCGCAGCGGCTGCCGGCGGCGTTCGGCGACTGGATCAGCGCCGACCTGCATATCCACATGAACTATGGCGGCCACTACCACAACACCCCGGCCCACCTCGCGCAGCAGGCGCGCGCCGAGGACCTCGACCTGGCGTGGGACCTCGTCGTCAACAAGGAGGAGCGCTTCCCCGACATCGCCAGCTTCCGCACCGATCCTGACCCGGCCAGCACCGCGCGCACCCTGGTGCTGCACGGGCAGGAATACCACACCAGCCTGTGGGGCCACCTGGGCCTGCTCGGCCTCGACGACCACCTGCTGATGCCTGGCTTTGCCTCGTACCGGCACACCGCGATGGCGAGCCCGTATCCGACCAATGGCGTGATCGCCGACCTGGCCCACGCCGAGGGCGGCGTGGTCGGCTACGTGCATCCGTTCGACACACTGCCCGATCCGGTGCACGACGCCGTGCTCACCGACGAGCTGCCGGCGGACGTGATCCACGGCAAGGTCGACTACATCGAGGTGATGGGTTTCTCCGACCACAAGGCCACCGCGCAGGTGTGGTACCGCCTGCTGAATCTGGGCTTCCACCTGCCCACCGGCGCCGGCACCGATGCGATGGCGAACTACGCCTCGCTGCGCGGCCCGGTCGGCCTCAATCGCGTGTTCCTCGATACCGGCGGCCAGCTCGACCAGGCCGCTGCGCTGACGGCGCTCAAGGCCGGTCATGGCTTCGCCAGCAACGGTCCGCTGCTCGGGTTGCTGCTCGACGGTGCCAAGCCCGGCGACACCCTCGCCGCACCCGGCAGGCATCACTACCGCGTGGCGCTGCGCTCGCCGGTGGCGGTCGATCATCTGGAACTGGTGCAGAACGGCAAGGTGGTCAAGCGCTTCACGCTGAGCGGCGACCGCCACCGCTTCGACGGTGAGGGCGACATCGACCTCGCCGGCGGCTGGGTGCTTCTGCGCGCCTGGAACGACGGCGCCGACCCGCTGCTGCTCGATCTGTATCCCTACGCCACCACCAACCCGGTCTGGCTCGGCGACCATGTGCTGGCGCCCGGCGCGCGCGACGATGCGGCGTGGTTCGCGCTGTGGATGAAGCGGGTGATCGAGGCCGCCTCGGCGCGCGACGACTACAACACCGCCGAGGAGAAACGCGCCACGCTCGACTATCTCAACCAGGCGCGTGACGCGTACCTGGCGCTGGCCAGCGGCGCCGCGCCCGCACTGCCACGAGGTGCCCGATGAAGCGACTCTACCGGCCGTCCACCGGCCCGACACGGTGGCTGCCGCTGCTGGTGCTGCTTTCCGGCACGGCACTGGCCCACGCCGCCGAAACGCGCTTCTCCGTCGCCGACATGAACCGCCTGGCCGATGTCAGCGAACCGGCGCTGTCGCGCGACGGGACCTCCGTCGTCTACACCGTCAGCAGCGCCAACCTCGCGCGCGACCAGCCGCAATCGGACCTGTGGCGCGTGCGTTACGACGGCAGCGAACGCGCCCGGCTGACCCACACGCCGGACAGCGACGAGTCGCTGCCGCAATGGTCGGCCGATGGCAAGTTCATCGCGTTCCTGTCCGACCGCAAGCGCGAGGCCGACGCGGGCGACGACGCGGCGACCACCCAGGTCTGGCTGATGCCCGCCGACGGTGGCGAGGCGCGGCCGGTCACGAATCTTCCCAGCGGCGTCAGGGATTTCGTGTGGTCGCCGGACGGCAAGCAGCTGGCGGTGATCGCCTTCGATCCGGAATTTCCGCCGGGCGCGAGCAAGCCGAAGAACCCGCCGCCGATCGTCACCGACCGCTTCCAGTTCAAGGACGACGACAGCGGCTGGCTCGGCAGCCGGCACCAGCATCTGTATCTCGTCGACGTCGCCAGCGGCAAGGCGGTCCAGCTCACCACGGGCAAGCACGACGAGCAACTGCCGGCCTGGTCGCCCGACGGCAAGCTGATCGCCTACGTCACCAAGCGCGGCGCCGATCCCGACCGCACGCTGGACTACGACATCTACGTGGTCGCGCCGCACGCCGGCGCGAAGGAACGCCAGCTCACCACCTTTCCCGGCTCCGATCTCGATCCGTACTGGGGCACCCGCCCCGCGTGGAGTCCCGACAGCCGGCGCATCGCCTATCTGCAGAGCGGCGAGGACAAGTGGATCTACTACGCGCCGTGGCAGCTGGCGGTGATCGACGTGGCCAGCGGCAAGGCCACGCTGCCGGCGCCGATCGACCGCTGCGTCACCAAGGTGCACTGGTCGCCCGATGGCAAGAGCATCCTTGCGCTGATCGAGCAGCCGGAGGTGACCCACCTGGCGCGCATCGACCTGCCGAGCGGCGAGCTCACCGAGCTGACCCATGGCGACCGCTTCGACGTCGATCTCGATGTGTCGGCCAACGGCCGCATCGTGCTGCTCGGCGGCGACGACACCCATCCCTACGACCTGGCGGCGCTGGACCACGGTCGGCTGCGCCCGCTGGATGACCAGAATGCCTGGCTGCGCGGCATGCGGCTGGCGCCCAGCGAGACCCTGCATTTCAAGGGCCCGGACGGCACCGCGCTGGACGCGTTGCTGGTCAGGCCGCTGGACTACGTGCCCGGCAAGCGCTACCCGACCATCGTGCGCGTGCACGGCGGCCCGGTGTACCAGTTCAGCCACGAGTTCATGCCCGACTGGCAGGTCTACGCCGCCAGGGGCTTCGCCGTGCTGGCGGTGAATCCGCGCGGCAGCTCCGGTCGCGGCTTCGATTTCGCCCGGGCGATCTATGCCGACTGGGGCAACAAGGACACGCAGGACGTGCTCGCCGGCGTCGACCACGTGGTGGCGATGGGGATCGCCGATCCCGCCCGGCTGGCCATCGGCGGCTGGAGTTACGGCGCGATCCTCACCGACGAGATCATCGCCCGCGATACTCGCTTCAAGGCCGCGATCAGCGGCGCCGGCACCGGCAACATGTACGGCATGTACGGCGACGACGAATACGCCCGCGAGTACGAACTGGAACTGGGCACGCCGTGGGCGAATCGCGCTGCCTGGGACCGGGCCAGCTATCCGTTCCTGCATGCCGACCGGATCACCACGCCGACCCTGTTCCAGTGCGGCGAACGCGACTTCAACGTGCCCTGCATCGGCGCCGAGCAGATGTACCAGGCGCTGCGTTCGCTCGACGTGCCGACGCAGCTGGTGGTCTATCCCGGCCAGCACCACGAACCGACGCTGCCGAGCTACGTGCGCGACCGGATGCAGCGCAACCTGGACTGGTACACCCGTTTCCTCGAACCGGTCGAACCGGCCCGGTGAGGCGGTCGACCTCAGTGCGGCGGCTGGTAGCGCTTGAAGCGCTTCAGCAGCTTGATCAGCGCCGGGTGCGAGATCGCCCTGGCGTAGTGCCCGTCGTCGCCCTGCATGTCGCGCGCGGCGATCATCGCGTTGACGATCGATTCCTCGGCCGCCTGCGCGGTCGCCTCGAACAGCGGGTCGATATGGTCGTTGCCGATGAAGCTCATCTGCTGCACGGGCTTGTCGTGCAGCGCCTGGGCGTTGGCGGTCGAGAACGCCAGGAAGATGTCGCCGGAGCCATTGCCGGCGTAGCTGCCCATCCGCGCCAGGCCCATGCCGGCGCGTTTGGCGATGCGCTTCAACTGGTCCGGCCGCAGCGGCGCATCGGTGGCGACGACGATGATGATCGAGCCGGTGTCGGCGGCATGGGGGTTGGTGTCGCTGTAGATGCGGTCGTTGCGCTGGTACTGGCCGACCGGCACGCCGGCGATGCGCAGGCTGTCGCGCAAACCGTAATTGGCCTGCACCAGTGCACCGATGGTGTAGTCGTGCCCGTCGATGCTCACCCGGCGCGAGGACGTGCCGATGCCGCACTTGAACTCGTGGCAGATCATGCCGGTGCCGCCGCCGACGTTGCCTTCCGCGACCGGGCCACCCTTCGCCTCGTGCAGGGCCCTGGCCGCATCCGCGGCGTGCACGTGGAAGCCGTTGATGTCGTTGAGCTCGCCGTCCCAGGTTTCGGCCACCACCGGCAGCGACCACCAGTAGCCGGACGAATCCGCGCCGCCGGCGCGCACCCGTTCGGCGATCACCGCATCGCGCACCACGCCCACGCTGTGGGTATTGGTCAGCATCACCGGACCTTCCAGCTGGCCGGATTCCTGCAGCCAGGCGGTGCCGGTCATCTCGCCGTTGCCGTTGAGCGCGAACCAGGCGCCGAACACCGGGATGTCGTACGTGTCGTGTCCGCGCGGCAGGATCGCGGTGACCCCGGTGCGCACCTTGTGGCCGTTGGGCAGGTCCTGGATCAGGGTGACCTGGCCGACCGTGACGCCGGCGACATCGGTGATCGCGTCGAGCGGTCCCGGCGTACCATCGAACGGCACGCCGAGATCGCGTGCACGGGGTTCACTGGCCGTGGCAACGCCCCACAACAGACACAGCACGAACGCGAGCGGGAAGCGGGACATGGATACTCCGGAACCGTGGCCGATGGTGCTGCCAGTCTAATCCGCTACGGTGGCCGTGCCGGCCGTCGTGGCGACCGGCACGACATCGGTTTTCGACATTCCCCTCAACTGTTGTGCACGGCATCCACCGACCACGGAGTCACGCCATGAAATCCCCTGCTTCCGCCCTGTTGCCAATGCTTGTGGCGCCTGTCCTGTGCCTGGCCCTGCTCGGCGCCAGCCCGGCCGTCCTCGCGGGCGAATCGCTGGTCGTGCACGCCGGTCACCTGCTCGACGTCGACAGCGGTCGCATGCTCAGCGACCAGGCCGTGCGGATCGAGGACGGCCGCATCCGCTCGATCGCGCCGTGGAGCGCGGCCGCCGCGGGTACCGCGCGCCAGCTCGACTGGTCCGCGTACACGGTGGTGCCGGGGTTGATGGACATGCACACCCACATCTCCGAGGAAGCGGAAACCGCCGACGTCGGCGCGCCGCTGAAGATCAGCCCGGCGCAGCAGGCGTTCATCGGCGCGATGAACGCGCGCAAGACGCTGCAGGCCGGCTTCACCACGGTGCGCGACGTCGGCGTCTACCGCGGCTTCGCCGACATCGCACTGCGCGATGCGATCGACGCCGGCGAGATTCCCGGCCCGCGGATGTTCGTCGCGGGGGCTTACATCACCGTGCCTGGCGGCGGCGGCGAGATCACCGGCCTGCCGCCCGGCACCGGGGTGCCACCGGAGTTCCGCCGCGGCGTGTCGAAGGGGCCGGACGATGTGCGCAGGCACGTCGACCTGATCCTCGACCACGGCGCCGACCTGATCAAGCTGATCGCCACCGGCGCCGTACTCACCGCCGGCACCGAGCCGGGCAAACCCGAGTACAGCGAGGCCGAGATTCGCGCCGCCGTGACCGAAGCCGCCCGGCGCGGCAAGTTCGTCGCCGCCCATGCGCACGGCGCCGAAGGCATCAAGCGTGCGGTGCGCGCCGGCGTGCGCTCGATCGAGCACGGCTCGCTGATCGACGACGAGGGCATCGCGCTGATGAAGCAGCACGGCACCTGGCTGGTGGCCGACATCTACGACGGCGACTACATCGAGGCCGTCGGTCGCCGCGACGGCTGGTCGGCGGAGATCCTGCGCAAGAACGAGGAGACCACCGAGGCGCAACGCGAAGGCTTCCGCAAGGCAGTCAAGGCCGGCGTGCACATGGCCTTCGGCACCGACGCCGGGGTCTACCCGCACGGCGACAACGCCAGGCAGTTCGCCTACATGGTGCGCTACGGCATGACCCCGCTGCAGGCGATCCGCTCGGCCACGATCAACGCGGCACAGCTGCTGGGCAAGGAAAACGAGCTGGGCTCGATCGCGCCGGGCAAGTCCGCCGACATGCTGGCGGTCGCCTGCAACCCGCTGAAGGACATCGCCTGCCTGCGCCAGGTGCGCGGCGTGATGAAGATCGGCCAGCCCGTTTCACTGGAGCCCTGAGCCGATGACGACCGCCACGAGCGACAACAAGAAGATCGGCTTCTGGACCTGCACCGCGCTGGTGGTGGGCAACGTGATCGGGATGGGCATCTTCCTGCTGCCCGCGTCGCTGGCGCCGTACGGATTCAACGCGCTGATCGGCTGGAGCATCACCCTGTTCGGCTGCCTCACCCTGGCCCGGGTGTTCGCACATCTGGCACAGACCCTGCCGGATGCCGAGGGCCCGTACGGCTACATCCGCGAGACCCTGGGCGAGCTGCCCGCCTACATGGCGCTGTGGGCGTACTGGGTCTCGCTGTGGCTGACCAATGCCGCGCTGGCGACCGGCGTGGTCGGCTACATCACGGTGGTGTTTCCGGCGCTGGGCGCGATCCAGCCGGCGCTGTTCGCCGGCGGGCTGCTGTGGTCGCTGGTGATCGTCAACCTGTTCGGTGTGCGCACCGGCGGCGGCGTGCAGATCGTGACCACCGCGCTGAAACTGCTGCCGATGCTGGCGATCGCCCTGCTCGGCGGCTGGGTGCTGGTCACCTCGCCCGCCAGCTATGTCGCCCAGCCGCCCAGCACGCCGATCACCCTGAGTGCGGTGATGGCGGCGTCGACCATCGCGCTGTTCGCGATGCTGGGCATCGAATCGGCCAGCGTGCCGGCGGCGCGGGTGGACGACCCCGGCCGCACGATTCCGCGCGCCACCATGGCCGGCACGGTGCTGACCGCGATCATCTACATCATCGTCTCCACCGTGCCGCTGCTGCTGATCAACCAGCACGAACTGGCCGACGCGAGCGCCCCGTTCTCGCTGCTGATGGATCGCTTCGGCAGCGTCGGCTTCGGCCGCTGGCTGGCGCTGTTCGTGGTGATCAGCGGGCTGGGTGCGCTGAACGGCTGGACCCTGCTGGTCGGCGAGCTGACCCGCACGATGGCAAGCAACGGCGTGCTGCCGGCGGTGTTCTCGCGCAACAACCGGCACGGCGCTCCGGCGGTGGCGTTGCTGGTCACCGGCGCGCTGGCCTCGGTGATGATCTGGATGAGCTACAGCCAGTCGCTGGTGGCCGCGTTCACCTTCCTCACCCGCGTCGTCACCGCGGCGAACCTGCCGCTGTACCTGTGCTGCGCGATCGGACTGGCCGTGCTGTGGCGGCGCGGCGTGGTGACCGGCGTGGGGCGCAACGTGCTGCTCGTGGCGGGCATCGCCTCGCTGTATGTGATCTTCGCCTTCATCGGCATCGGGCGCGAACCGTTCCTGTACGCTCTGGCGTTGGGCGCGGCCGGCCTGCCGCTTTATGCGTTCATGCGGTTGCGCCGCCGGGCCACACTCACCGCCAAGGTCTGACCACGATGCGCGACCCGCGTTACGACATTCTGTTCACCCCGGTCGCGATCGGTCCGGTGACGGCGAAGAACCGCTTCTTCCAGGTGCCGCACTGCAACGGCATGGGCCACGCGATGCCGCTGGCCCATGCGGCGATGCGCGAGATCAAGGCCGAGGGCGGCTGGGCGGTGATCTCCACCGAGGAATGCGAGATCCATCCCAGCGGCGACCTCACGCCTTACGTCGAGGCGCGGCTGTGGGACGACCGCGACATCCCCGCGCTGGCGCTGATGTGCGACAAGGTGCACGCGCATGGCGCGCTGGCCGCGCTGGAGCTGTCGCACAACGGCCCGACCGCGTCGAACCTGTACTCGCGCGAGGTGTTGCTGGCGCCTTCGCACCAGCCGTCCAAATACGGTTATCCCTCGCAGGCGCGGGCGATGACGAAGCACGACATCCGCGAATACCGGCGCTGGCACCGCGAGGCGGCGATCCGCGGCAAGCGGGCCGGCATGGACATCATCTACGTGTATGCCGCGCATGACCTGTCGCTGGCGATGCACTTCCTGCAGCGCCGGCGCAACCAGCGCAGCGACGAATACGGCGGCTCGCTGGAGAACCGCGTGCGCCTGCTGCGCGAGGTGCTCGAGGACACGAAGGACGCGGTCGGCGACACCTGCGGCGTGGCCCTGCGTTTCGCCACCGAGGAGCTGCTGGGGCCCGGCGGCGTGGAGCTGGCCGAAGCGCACGACATCGTCGGGATGCTGGCCGAACTGCCCGACCTGTGGGACGTCAACGTCGCCGCCTGGTACAACGACTCGGTGCCCTCGCGCTTCGCCCCCGAGGGCGCGCAGGAGCCGTTCATCGCCTTCGTCAAGAAGACCACCAGCAAGCCGGTGGTCGGCGTGGGCCGCTTCACCTCGCCGGACACGATGGTGGCGCAGCTCAAGCGCGGCGTGCTGGACATGATCGGCGCCGCGCGCCCGTCGATCGCCGACCCGTTCCTGCCGAGGAAGATCGAGGAAGGTCGCATCGACGACATCCGCGAATGCATCGGCTGCAACATCTGCGTCTCCGGCGACATGACGATCTCGCCGATCCGCTGCACGCAGAACCCGACCATGGGCGAGGAATGGCGCAAGGGCTGGCATCCCGAACGGATCGCGCCGAAGCGCTCGGCCAGCCGCGTGCTGGTGGTCGGCGGCGGCCCGGCCGGACTCGAGGCCGCCCGCGCGCTGGGCCAGCGCGGCTACGAAGTGAGCCTGGCCGAGGCGCGCCGCGAGCTCGGTGGCCGCGTCACCCGCGAAGCGCGCCTGCCGGGCCTGGCCGAATGGGCGCGTGTACGCGACTGGCGCACGGGCCAGATCAACAAGATGGGCAACGTGGCGATCTACCGCGAGTCGATGATGAGCGCGCAGGACGTGCTCGACTTCGCCGCCGAACACGTGGTGCTCGCCACCGGCTGCCACTGGCGCCGCGACGGCTACGGCCGCAGCAACGGCCTGGGCATCGCCGGCTTTGCCGGCAACCCCCGCGTGTTCACCCCCGACGACATCATGGACGGCCGTTTGCCCGAAGGCCGCGTCGTCGTCCTCGACGACGACGGCTTCTATCTCGCCAGCGTGATCGCCGAGACGTTGCGCCAGCACGATTGCGACGTGACCTACCTCACCGCCGACGACAACATCGCCCCGTGGAGCCAGCACACGCTCGACTACCGGCACATCCGCATGCGCCTGGCCGAACTCGGGATCGAACCGATCGTGTCGCACGACATCGTCGGCTTCACCGGCACCACGCTGACCCTGGAAGACGTATGGAGCGGCCACCGGCGCGAGCTTGGCTGCGACGCGATCGTCACCATCACCGCCCGCCTGCCGCACGACGCGCTGTACCAGGACCTGCTGCTGCGAGAAGCCAGCTGGCCCGACGCCGGCATCCGCACCCTGCGCTGCATCGGCGACGCCGAAGCGCCCGGCCTGATCGCGCATGCGGTATACGCGGGGCATCGCTATGCGCGGGAACTGGAAGAGCCGGTGACGGGCGAGGTGTCGTTCAAGCGGCACTTCCACAGCGCGGCGCCGGGATGAGGAGCGTTCGCCGAGCAGACGAGACGGCGCGTCACCCAGGCAGCAAAGGCGCGGAAGTCAGGGGATGAAGTTGTTTGAGTGGACTGGGTATGCGGAACTTTGATCACACACCCGAATCCCGCTCAGACAGCATTTCGGGGGCTGTTACACCCCCACTTCTGCCTGCGTAACTCATACACCCCAACAATTGCCGCATAACGCAGCTACCCCGATACGTCGAAAATACTCCAGCGGCTGCACAAGTCGTTGATCAAGCTGGAAGACCTGAGCCTTGCGCGGCCATTCACAGCCTGCGCATACTCGGCGCAACACCCCACTTTTGGGGTCTACTAAGCGTTGGGTGTCTCGTGAATGTTGCGGTGAAATGGAAAGTCGCGGCACTGACCTTGGTTACCTGGCCAATTGCGTTATGGCTAGCCCCTTCAGACTCGGATTCTGGTGCATTCAAATTCTTGCTTGTGCTGGCTTCGCTGCCCTTGTTCATCGCTCTCGGCATTGAGCTTTACGCTCAGTGGCGGCAGCTATACGAGAGGCCAGAGTCATACGTGGCGGGCAGCCCCGTGGGTAACAAAATTGCCGTAGTCTTAGCTGCGCTACTTATCGGGTTGGTGGCCTGTCTGGCGTATTCCGTCGCTCGCTAGCACACCTAACTACTCGTTCAAGGCGGACGCCGTACCGGCGCCGCTTAACTCCAGCGTTAGGCACTGCATGAGTCTTCCCGAATCGCCAATCGCAGACATCGACCTGTTCGATATCATCGGTGTCCGCAAGGATGGAGGCATCGATACTGTCGTTGCATGCAGCGGACCTCTCGACAATTCCGCGGAAACTCTTTCACGCCTCGCCAGAAAGGTTCGTGGCTACCTCAGCGCCATCACCGGCAGCGACTTCATCGACCAGTACGGCAAAGGTCAGGTTCGCATCTTTGTGAGTTGTTGCGAAGGTGTATCCGCTGAAGCTCTAGATGTCATCAACTCGTTAGGTCACGAGGCGGCCGATCAGAACGTACACTTGTCCCTAGGTGACCCTGTTGCCTAACTACTCGTCCAAGCGGACGCGCGTACCGCGCGCCGCTTAACTCCAGCGTTAGTCGGTAGCCGTGTAGGTCTTTTGTTTGGTGTTCTTCGTCCAGCCTCGCGGCAACGTGCAGTGTTTCGCTTCAGCAGCTTTTTTCCGTAGCATCGCGGCAAGCCGGCAGCTTTCAGAGCTGGTTGTTTTGGGGTAGTCGGTTGCTCATGCTTTTCGCTCGTCGGCTCGTTGTTGTCGCCCGAGCGTGCAGCGTCGCAACCGTCTAACATCTCGTCCAAGCGGACGCGCGAAAAGCCGCGCGCCGCTTAACTCCAGCGTTAGGCCTCATATGCAGTTTGTACGCAAAGGTGATCTTCTCAGCGTGGCTCGCATCACAGGCTCGCACGACAATCTGCTGCAGCTGCGCCTCAGCACTGGCGCCGCAGCATCTCCAGTCGTGGAGTGTTTGCCTGGTCGCCGCTCCTTCAACCACGAGACTCTCGATCTCAACAAGGTTTTAGTGGCCGTTCTTGAAGGGCTTGCAGCAGTCAACCAAGAGCTCGGCACTTCGTACTCCGCCACACACATTCGCTACGTGCCCAACGACTCTCCACCCGAGACAGTTTATGGTTTTCTTGCCATGTCACTTGTTCGCCACTTCGCTACGGGCGGCACATTCGTCGAGGCCTAACATCTCGTTCAAGGCGGACGCGCTGACGCGCGCCGCTTAACTCCAGCGTTGAGGCTGTAGAAAAAGTCCTTTTCGCGAACGGATAGACGGCCAAAACGGCGGCAGTCGAATCGCGTTGTTCGACGAGGCCATTTTGGTGGTTCCGTGTGATCGGATG